>JAPOTR010000033.1 GCA_026709085.1 Cyanobacteria bacterium MAG CAR3_bin_5
TTGCCTTCGTCCGCCTCACCGACCGCTGCGCTACAGGCAGCAGCCTCATGCCCCATTGCTACCCGCCATGACCACTATTGCCCATGTTTTTCTCTCTGCCGTCCTCTGGCCACATTCATCTTCTGGTGACGAGTCCTGAGCTTAGGATGCCCCCTTGGCTCTCCCAATTGCTCCGCTGCCCTCCCCCTCTTCCGTGGCGCACCCCAGACTTTCCCAGCAGCATAAACTGGGCCGAACCACAACCGTAGGCTTGGCCCTGGGAGTTCTTGGGGCGGTGGGTCTGGGGGCAGCAATCGACATTGTAGATCCCCAGTTGCCAGATGTGCAAGAACTGGGCAGTTTTCATCGCCCCCAAACCATCACCTTGCTGGATCTGAATGAGAAGATCATTCAGCAGCAAGGACCCATCACCCGGGACAAAATCCCCGCCGGGCAAGTGCCTGAACAACTCAAGCAGGCTTTTGTTGCCGCGGAGGATCGCCGATTTTACGAGCATGGGGGCATTGACGGCTGGGGGGTGGCCCGGGCGTTGGTCAGCAACGTGCAACAACGGGGGATTCGGGAAGGGGCCAGCACCATCACCCAGCAGTTGGCCCGGATGGTGTTCCTGAGCCAGGAGCAAACCCTGGTTCGCAAGGTGAAAGAAGCGCTCCTGGCCCTCAAGCTGGAACGCCATCTCAGCAAGGAGAGAATTCTTGAGCAATACGTCAATAACGTCTACCTGGGGTCCAATGCCTATGGGGCCGCGGATGCGGCCTGGGTGTATTTCTCCAAGCGCCCCGAACAACTAACCCTGCCGGAGGTGGCCCTCATTGCCGGTCTTCCCCCGGCGCCCTCCGTCTATTCCCCTCTCGTCAATCCCGATCTGGCGCAGCGACAACGGCGTTCCGTCCTCCAGAACATGCGGGAAGCGGGATTTATCACCAGAGAGGAAGAGCGCCAGGCCAATGCCACGCCCCTCAACCTGGCGCCGGCAGAACCCAAGTACTTTGCCAGTGCAGCGCCCTACTTCACGGAATGGATCGAGCGGAAACTGCCCAGGATCCTCAGCCTGGATCAGATTGAGCGGGGTGGTCTTACCATTCGCACCACCCTCAATCTGGATTGGCAACGCCATGCCCAGCAGGTGATGAAAGACCATCGCCCAGGCGAGGAGATTCAAGGAGCCATGGTGGCCATGGATCCCACCACCAGCCAGGTGCGGGTCATGGTGGGTGGGCAAAGCTTTTATGGCAGTCAGTTCAACCGCGCCACCCAGGCGCTGCGCTCCCCTGGCTCCACCTTCAAGTTATTTGTGTACACCGCTGCTCTGCGGGAGGGACTGAACCCCAGCACGGTGTTCATTGATCAGCCCACATGCTTTGGCGAGTACTGCCCCAGAAACTTTGGCAACAAATATTTTGGTCCCATCACCATGAGGACCGCACTCAGCCGCTCGGTCAACACCGTCGCCGTACAGGCCATGGCCCGCATCGGCGCTGATCCGGTCATTGAAACCGCTCAGGCCCTGGGATTGCAAGGGGAGTTGGGACGCTACTGGCCCCTGGCGCTGGGCGCCTATGAGCAGACGCTCATGGACATGACCACAGCCTATGCCGCCGTGAACAATCGGGGCGTCTATCTTGCCCCCACCCCTTTTCTGACCATTGCCGGGCCGGATGGGGAGGAGCTATGGAACAGCGAGCGGGACGGACGATCCGGTCGACGGGTTCTGAACGCCCAGGTGGCCGACACCATGGTGTGGATGCTTCAGGGGGTGGTGAAATCCGGCACAGGCGTTGCTGCCCAGCTTCCGGACCAACGTCCTGTGGCGGGCAAGACGGGCACATCCCAAAGGAACCGTGATCTTTGGTTCATTGGTTCGATTCCCCAGTTGACAACAGGCGTCTGGTATGGCTACGACGATGAGCGGGATACCAAACAGGTGAGCGGAGAAGCCGCCTGGACCTGGAAACAGTTCATGCTGCCCATTGTGGCCACACTTCCCCAGCAGGACTTCCCGCCTCTGCCGGAGTCCATGGGGCAAACCATGAGGCGCCAGGAGGCGCAAAATCTGAAAATTCTGCCCCAGGGTCACCAGGAGTCAACACCCTTCACCTTCCCCGCTTCTGGGGCGCCCCAACCACAGACAACCCCGGCGAGTCCCTATGGGGACAACGGCGGCGAGACCGGCGCCCAACGGCAGCCCCCGGTGGCCCGGCCCCCATCCCCACCCTCTCCACAGCCGCCGCCGTTACGGCCCCTTGATCCGGAGACCAACGAATTCGACCTGGGGGACATCCCACCGTTTCAAGGCTGAACGGCAAAGCCGAGCCTCACATCCGAATGGCGGTCACCGGCTCAAGGGCTACGGCAAAAAATCCGTCACAGCCATGGCGCTGGGGCCAGAGTTGGAGTTGGGTGCTGTGGCCACAAAGCCGCTGCAACGGCTCCGGCAACGGGCATTGGCGCCAATGGGGATGCCGGTTGAGCAAGGCGTCAATTTGGGCCTGGTTCTCCCCGGGGTGAACCGTGCAGGTGGCATAGACGAGCCGTCCGCCGGGGCGAACCAGTTGAACCGCCTCGTTGAGGAGTTGCCGCTGCAGCGCCTGCAACTCCTCAATGGCCGCCGGGTTCAGGCGCCAGCGGGCGCAGGCATGGCGGGCCAACGTGCCCAGACCTGAACAGGGGGCATCCAGGAGAACACGGTCGGCACAGCCATGGAGACGGGGCAGGGTGCGGGCATCGGCACACCGGGTCCGGATGGATTGCAAGCCCAGGCGCCGGGCGTTGCCTTGCAGGCGCCGAAGCCGCGCTGCAGAGCGATCAACGGCAATGATCCGGCCCCGGTCCTTCATCAACTCGGCCACATGGGTTGTCTTGCCGCCGGGGGCTGCACACATGTCCACCACCGTATGGCCGGGTTGGGGCTGAAGCAGGGGCGCCACCAGTTGGGCGGCCCGATCCTGCACGGACCAATGCCCTGTACTGTAGCCAGGCTGTCGGGCCATGGCCCCCACCCCCCGGGGAAGCTGTAGACCTTGCGGCGCCATGGCAATGGGCAGCAGAGGCTGGTCCACCGCTCCCCAGGCAGCCTGCACCTGGGCCACCGTGGCCCGTAGCCGATTGACCCGCAGATCCAGGTGGGGCGGCCGGTTGATCAGGGTCGCAAACGCCCCGGCTTCCTTCTCCGGCAGCCATTGCAGCAACAGGGCCGCCAGCCAGTCCGGCAGGGAATGCCGGGCTGCAAAACTGGCGGTGGGCGGTTGAGGCAGGGGCGGCTCCTCCTGCCGCTGGCGGCAACGCACAACAGCCCGCAAGAGACCGTTGACCACGGTGGTCAGACGTCCCAGTCCGTGGGCCCTGGCCAGTTCAACACTGCTGCTGACGGCCACCGCCTCGGGGATGTTGTGGGCAAAGAGAAGTTGATACAACCCCAGATGGAGCAACCAGCGCAGCGTCGGCGGTTGCTGCTGAGCGGGCCTGGCGCCGCAATGGTCCAGCCAGCGATCCAGCAGGCGCCGCTGGCGAATGCTGCCATAGGTCAATTCCATGACCAGGGCCCGGTCAGCCGTGCCAAGCTGGTGGCCGTGCCGCCGGAACTCCCGCGCCAAGGCCACATCGGCAAAGGCGCCGGCCGCCACACTCTGGAGGACCTTCCAGGCCACCCAACGGGGAAGGGACACCCCCGGGGAGGATCCGAGCCTAGTCACCCGTCAGATCCTGGAGGACTTGGAGAGGGTCAGGCGTCCACAGGTAGGCCCGCAGGGGCAAACGACCGGACCGGTCCACCGGAACGCCCTCCTCCAGCAGCAACTCCCGCTGGATCCAGTCGGAGCCGTTGCGACCGGTGCTCATGGAGATGGCGCCAGTGGCATTGACCACCCGGTGCCAGGGGATGGTTGTGTCGGCGGGATCCTGACGGCGCAACACCCAACCCACCTGTCGGGCGGCGCCAAAGTAGCCCGCCAGTTCCGCCACACGGCCATAGGTGGTGACAGTCCCCCTGGGGATCATGGCCGTCACCTGCAGGATGAGCTGTTGGGCAGTGGGCGGCATGGTGGGCGGCCAATGCATCAGGCTAAGGCTTCCCGGCAGGATTGGACCACTGGGCCCGCAGGAGGATGAACCAGGACAACTACCTGTCCAGCTACGACTACACCCTTCCGGAGGAGGCTATCGCCCAGACGCCGGCGGAGCCGCGCCACAGTGCGCGACTGCTCTGCGTGGAACCCGGCGCCGGCTGGCGGGATGCCGCCATGGCCCAGTGGCCTGCCCTGCTGCGGCCCGGCGACCTGCTGATCCTGAACGATACCCGTGTTCTGAAGGCCCGCCTGAAGGCCCGCCGGGCCAGTGGCGGCCTGGTAGAACTCCTGGTGCTGGAGCCCCACCACGGCAACACGTGGCTGGGCTTGGTGAAACCCGGTCAGCGGGTTCGCCCCGGAGAGTGGCTGCAGATCCAGGCTCCCCCAGGACAGCCGTCCGCGGCGGTGGAGGTTCTGGATCGGCACGGTGGCGGTGGCCCCCGTCTCCTGCGCTTTGCCAACCCGGAACCGGAGGCCATGGAGGAATTCCTGAACATCTATGGAGAGCTTCCCTTGCCGCCCTACATTCAGGCCGGCTGCCAGGACGAGCAGCGCTACCAGACCACCTATGCTTGCCGCCCCGGCGCCGTGGCGGCCCCCACGGCGGGTCTGCATTTGAGCAGGGAGTTGCGGCGGCAGTTGGCGGCAGCCGGTGTGGACAGTGCCGCCATCACCCTCCATGTGGGCCTAGGCACCTTCCAGCCTCTGCGGACGGAAGACCTCAGCCGGGTGCAACTCCACAGCGAACGAGTGGAGATCAGCCCCGCCACGGTGGGGGCTGTGCAGCGGACCCGGGCCCGGGGGGGGAGGGTTCTGGCGGTGGGCACCACCAGTTGCCGGGCGCTGGAGGGGGTTGCCGCTCTCCATGGAGGCCAACTCCAGCCCTATCGCGGCGCCGTGGACCTGTGCATCCGCCCCGGCTTCCGCTTCCGGGTGATGGATGGTCTGTTGACCAACTTCCACCTGCCCCGCTCCAGCCTCTTGCTGCTGGTGAGCGCTCTCATTGGCCGCAAACGGCTGCTGACGCTGTACCAGGAGGCCCTGGCCCATGGGTATCGCTTCTATTCCTTCGGGGACGCCATGTGGATCCCCCCTGAGGCTGTGCTCGGCAGCCCATAGTGCATCTTCCCGTCATTCCCGCCTCGGCGGTCAATCCGTGAAGTTCACTGTGTAATCTTTAGCATCTCCAACATTCACTTGGTTAAAGGGAAGGAGTTCGTATCCCAAGTCAGTACAAGCGTTCTCTAAATTTGTTTCAGCATCTACAGATGCAGTTTCAATGCCCCAGGGTTTGAGATCAAGAATCTGCACAAGTTTATTGTTATCGATTTTGTATTCGATATGGAAATGGCCATATCTTCGCCCGCACACTTGATAATCTCCTGAATAGTTGTATAAATCGTCTTGAGAATAAGCATAGTAGTAATAATGTGTCTGGTCCAGGTCATAGTCGATTACTGCAAAGCATTCATGCTGTGGGATCTCCCAGTGACTTCTGATAGTCCATCTGGGCTGCACGATAATGGTCAAGTCAGGGGAACCATCCTTACTGGATCTTATGTATGATGTGCCAAAGTTATAATATGCGAGAGCCAAATTAAGGGTAGATGCGCCATTGGTGCGGTTGCAGAATTTCAGACCTGCAAAGACTGTCTCTGGGGCCATGAAGGCCAGGGCGGAGGCGAGAAGAACGGCACCCCACAGGAACCTGCTGATCGCCCCATGTCTTGACACGATACCTGATTGTGTGTACAGCTTCTTCATAACTGCCTGATGAACTGCAGCTCCATACGTGTCCGACGGTAATCGTGTAACTGGGCGTTGGATCCGCGAATCTCCCTGGTGAGCACCAGCTTGGGACTGAAGCCTTGCACGGTAAAGCCACGATTAAACACGGAGATACCGAGAATCCCGGTCTGGTCTCTGCGGGACTGTCCTGGAGACGTGAATGGATACCAGTCCCCCTCATACTCTGTCCAGAGGGATTCTCCATTGACGCCCATGGTGAAGCCCCGCGGCAGATCCGCAGACACATCCAGACCCAACGACTGGCCAGTATTCCGGTGGCGTTCCTGTTCCGTCCGTTCCTGGGTTATCCCCACGCTGGCTTCCAGGCGCACCGTGGGCGTTGCTTGCCAGAGAGTACGCAGCGAGACGTTGGTGCGTGGGCCGTCCAGGTGAACGTCCTCGTCATGACTCCGCTGATGGTAGGATACCTCTGTGCGCACCAGAAGGGAGCTTCTCAAGCGATGGCTCGCCTCAATACGGAGCCCCGACGCGCGCCATTGCCCATCGCCGCCCAGCCACTGGCGGCGGGCGCTGCTCAGCAGACTAACCTCCGTTCCATTGCCGAGAAACCAGCGCGGCCCTGCATGGGCGGAAAGGAAAGTCTGGTCAAAATCCTGACCCTCGTATTCTCTCAGTGAGAGATGACCACCTGCGCGAAGGCGGACATTTTCGCTCAGTGGATGCTCATATTCACCCCCCCCCACAAAGCAACTCCCCACCCGGATTGTGACCCTGCGTCCACTTCAAAAGGCAGACCCCAGATATTAATTGTCCTGGTATCAGAGGACGCGTTGATATTGCTATCGGGAACCATAGCCGCGCCGAAATAGCCGTTCCAACGGCGCCGCTCTCTGATGACTGCAAGAAACCTCCTGATGTTGCCAGCCACCGCCGGATGGGGATTCCCCGCCAGCACCCGCTTGAAATGCTTCTGCGATAACCCGTCATCCCCCTTGACGTAGAACGCCCGTGCAAGTTCAAGCCGCACCCGCACCAGTTCGGGCCGATCCACCAGGATCTTGTGGAACGAGGCAATTGCCTCACCCAGATATCCCTTGCGTTGCAACTCTGGCGTCCCAGGGATCTGGGCTGCTCCCAGTGCCGCCAGACCCACCAGAAACAGAGCATCCACTTGATCCGGATGATCCGAAGAAGCGAGTGGACGCAGGATAGACAGGGCCTCGGTAAAACGACCTTCCTGGATTAAAGTTCCCCCATAGTTGACATGAGGATCAACGGACAGATGCGACTGGACCTCCTGGGCATCCACTGGGGCAGCGAGGAGCAGGACAAGACAGGCAAGCATACAAGCGACCTTGAATTGCGCCAAGCTCAGGACGCGAACCAGAAGATGAAGGTGGCTGCCGGAAGACAAGAGAGTGGAAGATAAGTGGACAGCAGCGATCATAGCGTGTTGCAATGGGGCGCCAGTCCCTGAGCTTGGCGAACAGATTCTCAACCGTATGGCGCATTTGTAGAGATTCCTGCTGTACTGAACGGGCCGATTACGACTCCGCCTGGGCAGCATCCAGAGTTGTGCTTGATCCGCCAGCATGGCACGGACTTTCCGCTCGGTAGTCAGGCCGAGCGGCAGGCTCCGTTTCGTCGTTGACGGTTCTTACTGGTGATCGGGATGGACGAGGTTCTGCCTTGCGCCAAAGGCGCCGATAGCTGCGCCATCGTCGAACGTGCCGGTGAAGGTGCCGGTGACTCCGTACGGGTAGTTGTTGTCATCTGTTTCGCCGTAGAAAGCCCCATCGTAGCTGCCGATATTGTTCGCGCTGCCGGTATAGACGGATCCCGGCCCCCGAGGAGCCGGTCCGGCATAGGTCGTACCGCGGGTCGTGCCGGAAAACGCCGACGCATTGATCTGTGCCCTATGCATCTGAAGACTCCAGCCGAGATCCTTGCCACCATCCTGGAAATGGCTCATATGGCCGCTGATGGTCTGCTTGCTTCCGAAATCGGCATGCAGTATTACCCTCGCCGTGAATTCTCCGGTGGACGAATTGCCGCCGTCCACGTCCTTCACGTATAGGCCAGTGGCAGGACCCCTATAGGTTGCTCGACCGGTGAGGGACCGGGTATCCCCGGTATAGGGTTCCGAGCCACCGGCGAAGGTGTAGATATCGTATCCACCGCCATTGACAGGGTCCGGGCCGTGCAGCCAGTAACCGAAATAGCGATAGTCGGTGTCCTGCACCAGAACCTGCGGCTGGACCAACCCGCCTCCCCTGCCGTTCTCGATCTTGGGCACAAAAGCCCAGCCAGTCATTTCCGTCAAGGTCGTGTCCTCATGTATATTGATCGTACAGGATGAAGAGACACAAGTCAGGACGCCATAGGCACCGTCGAATCGTGAGCCGATTTCATGACCTTCGTTGAACATCTTGTCCTGGCCGAGAACGCCCCGGTCCACGGCGCCGACAGAGTCATCGTCCTCGCGATTGTCGTCGGGATCGCGAGAAAAGTTGGTCATGCGATCCACGTTATCGGCATTAATGTATAGTGCATCATTGGTCCCGTCCCCGTTGATATCTGTATCCAGCGAGTAGACTTCAGTGAAGGACTTGCCGGTTGGTCTGTCAATATCCGTCCAGATATTTATCCTTTGATTTTTACTATTATCATCAATCAGCTTCAAGCCGTAATAGTATGCTCCGCTCCCACTTGGAATCGGGACCGATTGCCTCGTATTCCGCCAACGAGCGTTGCTATTTTGCGACTCAAACCGGATTACCGTCACCTCCTGCGGCAGGTTAGGGGTCCTTCTCGATGTATTTCTCGATATGGTAAATCCCGTCGGTGAACCCGGTCCGGGTGTGGGGCCCTTGTTAATGGCGGCCCGCATGGCCTCGATATGGGCGGGGTCCTGTATGGCGGATTGCCGGCTCTGCTGGGTGATCTGTGCTGTGGGTGAGTTGCCGACCGTATGGGTTGTGACGGAGTTGCTGGTGTCTGGGGTGGAATCCGTACCAACAGTACCGCCACTGCCACCGCCACCACAGGCAGCCAGCAGGATGAGGGGAAAAGCGAGGGTTAAAGCAAGAGGAGCACTGCCAGGCCAATGCTTCATTGCGGTTCACCATGACGAACATTGCTTCCCGAACATTACTTTGAGAAACCCAGTTCTGTCAGACACCAGGACAAGATAAAGTTGCCTTTCCCCCACCTGACCACCCTCTCCCATGTCATCATCTGTGGGTGTGCTTCATGCAACCATGCCCATGAGGAGATGGAAGATTCGCTACCGCATCGGCAGGTCCCAGTACTACGACCGGATTGTCGAGGCCCCCTCCCAAGCGGATGCCAACCGGATCTTTGATGCCGAGATGCCCGGCGCCCGGCGCTGCGGTTCCGCCCAAACCGTCGCCAATTAAAAAGCGCCCCCCGCAGGAGGCGCCACATGTGAGAGAGTCCAGGCTGTCACCTGGAACTGAACCACTGGGGGAATCAGTAATCGAAGTCCCCACCCATGCCACCACCACCGGGAGCGGCAGGGGCGGCTTCCTTCTTCTCGGGCAGGTCCGCCACGATGCACTCGGTGGTGAGCACCATCCCGGCGATGGAAGCGGCGTTCTGCAGGGCGGAGCGGGTCACCTTCGCCGGGTCCACGATGCCGGCGGCCAGCAGATCCTCGTAGGAATCCTTGGCGGCGTTGTAGCCCTCGTTGAAGGGACGACCCTTCACGTTCTCCGCCACCACGGCGCCGTTGATACCGGCATTATCGGCAATGCGGCACAGGGGAGCGGTCAAGGCGGAAGCCATGATCATGGCGCCGGTTTTCTCTTCACCAGAAAGATTGTCCGCAGCCCAGGCCTGGAGTTGGGGCATCAGATGCACCAGGGTGGTGCCGCCACCGGGAACGATGCCCTCTTCCACCGCCGCCTTGGTGGCGTTGATGGCGTCCTCAAGGCGCAGCTTCTTGTCCTTCATCTCGGTCTCCGTGGCGGCGCCCACCTTTACCACGGCCACACCGCCAGCTAGCTTGGCCAGCCGCTCTTGCAGCTTCTCCTTGTCGTAGGAGGAATCCGTCTCGTCGATCTGGCGGCGGATCTGCTCGCAGCGCTCCTTCACCTGGGCCTCATGGCCGTCGGCCACGATGGTGGTGGTGTCCTTGGTGATGGTCACTCGCCGGGCGGTGCCCATCATGTCCACCTTGGCGTTGTCCAGCTTGAGGCCGGCGTCCTCGGTGATCATCTGACCACCGGTGAGCACCGCCATGTCCTCCAGCATGGCCTTGCGCCGGTCGCCAAAGCCGGGCGCCTTGACGGCCGCCACGTTCAGCACGCCACGAAGACGGTTCACCACCAGAGTGGCCAGGGCCTCTTTCTCGATATCCTCGGCAATGATCAGCAGGGGCTTGCCGGTGCGGGCGATTTGCTCCAGCACGGGCACCAGATCCTGCACCAGGGTGATCTTCTTGTCCGTAAGCAGGATGTAGGGCTCCTCCAGCACCGCCTCCATGCGCTCGTTATCGGTGGCGAAGTAGGGGGAGATGTAGCCCTTGTCGAAGCGCATGCCCTCGGTCACCTCCAGTTCGGTGCTCATGGACTTGCCTTCCTCCAGGGAGATGACGCCCTCCTTGCCCACCTTGTCCATGGCGTCGGCAATTTTCTGACCCACGTCGGCATCGTTGCCGGCGGCAATGGCGCCCACCTGGGCAATGGCGTTGTTGTCCGTCACCGGGACAGCGTGCTTCTCGATCTCGCTCACCAGGAAATCGGCGGCCTTGTCGATGCCCCGCTTCAGGGAAATGGCGTTGGCGCCAGCGGCCACGTTGCGCAGACCGGCCTTCACCATGGCGTGGGCCAGCACGGTGGCGGTGGTGGTGCCGTCGCCGGCGGCGTCGTTGGTTTTGGAGGCTGCCTGGCGGATCAGGGCCACACCGGTGTTTTCAATGTGATCTTCCAGTTCGATCTCCTTGGCAATGGTGATGCCGTCGTTGATGATCTGGGGAGCGCCGAATTTCTTCTCCAGCACCACGTTGCGACCCTTGGGACCCAGGGTCACGGCAACGGCTTCATTGAGGGTGTCGATACCTTTTTCCAGAGCGCGGCGGGCGCTTTCGCTGTAGATGATGCGCTTGGCCATGGGACGTGTTGTTTCAGGGAAATTGGAAGGAAGTTGAAGTTAAGGAGATGGGGAGATCAGTTCACAATGGCGAGAATGTCTTTCTCGCTGAGCAGAACGTACTCATCGGTCCCCAGCTTGATGTCCGTGCCGGCGTACTTGCTGTAGAGCACACGGTCGCCAACGCTTATTTCCGGGGTCTGCCGGGTGCCATCATCGTTGCGCTTGCCGGGGCCCACCTGGGCCACCTCGCCCACTTGGGGCTTCTCCTTGGCGGTATCGGGAAGGAGGATGCCGCCGGAGGTTTTCTCTTCGGACTCGGAGACCTTGACGAAGACGCGGTCACCGAGGGGCTTGACGGTGGAAACGCTGAGATTCACTGCTGCCATGGGACAAAGGGGGGGTTCAGCATCTGAAAACCAAGGTGGTTCCTGGATTGGGTTGGCCTTGGATGGGCCAGCCCTCGTCGGGCAGGCCACGGGTTGGCGCCAGAGTTGGCACTCTCGACGCTTGAGCGCTAAACTAGGGGTGCAGGGCTGGCCCAACAACGGTTCGCCGGTGCGGTTGACCGAACTCCCCCACCGTCCGCCCACAGCCCGTCAATGCGGTGGTAAGGTGCTCATGCACTCTCCCTCCACCCGCGAGTCCCCCCTTTATGACCGCCACCGCCACTGCGCCAACAACCCAGGGAAAGATCCGCCAGGTCATTGGACCTGTCATTGACGTGGAGTTTGCCTCCGGCGATTTGCCCAGCATTTACGATGCCCTGACCATCGAAGCCACCAACCCGGCGGGCCAGGGTATGGCCGTGACCTGCGAGGTGCAGCAGCTTCTGGGGGACCGCACCGTGCGGGCCGTGGCCATGAGCAGCACCGACGGCTTGGTGCGGGGCATGGAGGTCACCGCCACCGGCAACCCCATCTCCGTTCCTGTAGGGGAATGCACCCTGGGGCGCATCTTCAACGTCCTGGGGGCGCCCGTGGATGAGCGTGGCCCCGTGGATCGGAGCCAGACCGCCCCCATCCATCGCACTGCTCCCCTTCTCACCGATCTGGAAACCAAACCCCGCGTCTTTGAAACGGGCATCAAGGTGATTGACCTGCTGGCCCCTTACCGCCAGGGGGGCAAGGTGGGCCTCTTCGGTGGCGCCGGAGTGGGCAAAACCGTGCTCATTCAGGAGTTGATCAACAACATTGCCAAGGAACACGGGGGCGTGTCCGTGTTCGGGGGCGTGGGTGAGCGCACCCGGGAAGGGAACGATCTCTACGAGGAATTCAAGGAATCCGGCGTCATCAATGCCGATGACCTGAGTCAATCCAAGGTGGCCCTCTGCTACGGGCAGATGAACGAACCCCCCGGCGCCAGGATGCGGGTGGGCCTCTCCGCGTTGACCATGGCGGAGCACTTCCGTGACGTGAACAAGCAGGACGTGCTGCTGTTCATTGACAACATCTTCCGCTTTGTGCAGGCAGGCTCCGAAGTCTCCGCCCTCCTGGGGCGGATGCCGTCCGCCGTGGGTTACCAACCCACCCTGGGCACCGACGTGGGCGAGTTGCAGGAGCGCATCACCTCCACCCTGGAAGGCTCCATCACCTCCATCCAGGCGGTCTACGTGCCAGCGGACGACCTGACGGATCCGGCGCCCGCCACCACCTTTGCCCACCTGGACGCCACCACGGTGCTCTCCCGCGCCCTGGCCTCCAAGGGCATCTACCCCGCCGTGGATCCCCTGGACTCCACCAGCACCATGCTCCAGCCCTCGGTTGTGGGTGACGAGCACTACACCACCGCCCGGGCTGTGCAGTCCACCCTGCAGCGCTACAAGGAACTACAGGACATTATCGCCATTCTCGGCCTTGACGAACTCTCGGAGGAGGATCGCAAAACCGTGGACCGGGCCCGCAAGATCGAGAAGTTCCTCTCCCAGCCCTTCTTTGTGGCCGAGGTTTTCACGGGCCAGCCCGGGGAGTACGTCAAGCTGGAAGACACCATCAAGGGCTTCCGGGAAATCCTCTCGGGCCAGTTGGATGATCTGCCGGAAGCAGCGTTCTATCTGGTGGGAAGCATTGCCCAGGTCAAAGCCAAGGCGGAGAAAATCAAGGCTGAAACCAAGGCCTGAACCCCGCCCAACCTCATTGGGGGCCAGCCTGGGTCCACAGGCTGGCCCCCTCCCCTGTTTTCCTGCTGCCGTGTATTGCCATGAGCCTCACCGTTCGGGTGCTTGCCCCAGACGCCAGAATTTTTGACGGGACGGCCGATGAGGTCATCCTGCCCAGCACCACCGGCCAGATGGGGGTGCTCAAGGGCCATGTTTCCCTGCTCACCGCCCTGGACGTGGGCGTACTGCGGCTACGGGAGGGGTACGCCTGGAGTTCCATTGCCCTGATGGGAGGCTTTGCCGAGGTGATTGATGATGAAGTCACCGTGCTGGTGAACGGGGCTGAATTGGGGGCCGACATTGATCGCGCCAAGGCCGAGCAGGCCTTTGCCGCTGCCCGGGAGGAGTTGGCCCGTGTTGCCGAGGAAATCAACACCCCGGAAAAACTTCAGGCCCAGCGAAACGCCAGCCTTGCCCGGGCCCGGGTTCAGGCCGCTGGCGGCAAGGTGGACTGACTCAAGCCCGTATCCCCGTGCCATCGGGTCGCCCGGGGCATGGTCTCCATGGAGAATTGTTCCTGATTTGACCAGCGGCTCGGCATCAAAGATGCTCTCCTCTGGCAAGCTGAGGGGCAGCACAATTTTCCTCATGGGTCTCGCTCACTGTCCCCTTTGTGTCGGTCTGGCCGTGGTGGCGGTGCTGCGCTTCTGCGCCCATGGCTGGTTGCTGGTGGCCAGCGGGCTGCTGGAGGCGCCACCCCTCCCCCTCCGGCGCCATCCCGTCCTGCTGGGTGCGGATGGCAGATAGAGGATGAGGCCGGATGTGCCGTTTGTTCACGTCCAGCCCGACTTCGCTTGACCCTGTCCAGGCTGTTCGCCTAGAATCGTCCAGTCATTTTCCGGCTTTCAGAGGCATCCATGGACACGGAGAGCAACGCCAGCCAAGCTACCCTGGTCAAGGAGCAGGAAGCTTTGTGCAAAGAAGACCTGCGACGCGCCTTTGACTCCACCCTCTGTTTCGGCAGAATGGAAAAGCCGATTCTATCCACCATTCGCCTGCAGCGAATGAGGGTCATGGTCGGTCTCTGGGAAACTGCCCGGCAAATCAACGAAGCCTAGTTGAAGAACATCCGGCGCAGAATGGACCCACCTTGGGGCCTGATCGCCTTGGAGACGTGCTGGCGGCAGGCCGCGACTCCCTTCAACTCTCTCCGGTTCAGTTGAGTGCGGCCTGTGCTGCTTCTTCAGCAGACAGGTCTTCCCGCTCCTCGTGGTGGACCTCCACAAGAGCCAGAGTGCTGTTTTGCCATGAGTAGATGGACCGAGCCCGGTAGCGGGCGTCATCCACTAGGCGGATGTGTTCCAGGATGTCCCATTCCATGTAGTGGGACTCGAACACCACCTCCTGCTCATCCACTTGGCGGATGCGGGAACGGATGGGGGAGCCGCAGAAATAGCCACGGCTACGGTAAAGCTGATGACCAATGAGATAGGCTTCTATGGCTCCCGTGGTGGGATAAGAGGAATTGCGGCCAAACGGCGTATCCACCTGGGCAGGCCACCAGCGGAAGCGGTAGCAGGCATCCCCCTTCAAGGGATCCTCGAAGGACTCGATCCGCAGCATGGTGTCCATGGCCACAGTGCTGCCATCGCAGAAATCAAACCGCCGGTGGCTGCGCCAGAGGCCGACGTTGCGATTGAACCAGCGGCGGACAACCTGGTCAACCCCATTGCCAAAAGGCCCTTGGCCCTTGGTGAGCGGTACGCGGGTAATCAACTCATTGGGATAAGACACAGGAACAACTCAACAGCGGATCAGGCCGGCACAGCCAACCTCTTGGTCCTGTTTAGCGGGAACCGCGCCCCTGAGCCAAGGGGAAAAGCTTGCGCTGATCAGAAGTTTCCCCACCCCACTGCCCAGTGTCATCGGATCGCAACAGTCAGGGATGGCTTCTTCGTATTTTCTTCAAGAATCAATTACATTGATTTCACCTCTGCAGCATCAACCGGTGGGTGGTCCCACTGCAACCAACCAGCAGGCCAGCGTCCGTGTATCCCTCCTGCTCGTGGCCAGTCCCCGTCACCTGGCCACCCGGGATCTGCGTCAGTTGACCACTTTCCTGCGGGGCGGCCACCGGGATCTGGACATCCGCCTCCAACTCGTTGATCCCGGACAAAACCCGGAATTGCTGGAGTTGCACAAGCTGGTGGCCACGCCGGCGCTGGTTAAGCTTTTCCCCACGCCGCGGCAGGTGTTCACAGGTAGCACCATGCTGAGCCAGGTGCGGTCCTGGTTGCCCCGCTGGGGCCAGATTGAACGGCTCAACAGCTTGGCCATGCCGGTCATTCCGTCGTCCGGGGAGAATGATCGCGATAGCCCCAGGGTTCTGGAACTGGAGGATCAGCTTCTGGTGCTGCGCCAGGAGAATGAAGCCCTGATTGCCCGCTTGCAGTTTCAAGAGCGTCAACTGCGCATGGTGGCCCACGACCTGCGCACCCCCATGACCACCACCAGCCTGGCCCTGCAAAGCTTCAAACGAGGTCAGATCGACAACGGGGAGTTTCTGGATATTATCGGGCGCCGTATTCACGACATGGAGCAGCTATCCGGCGAACTGCTGGAGGTGGGGAGCACCCGCTGGGAGGCCCTCTTCAATCCCCAACGCCTCAGTCTCTCCCAGATCTGTGCCGACGTGCTGCTGGAACTGGAAAAAATGTGGGCCGGCCGCAATCTGGCTGTGCAGACAGACATTCCCACAGACCTCCCCGACGTGTTTGCCGACTCGCGCCGCATGCGCCAGGTGCTGCTCAATCTGCTGGAAAACGCCTTCAAGTTCGCCCCGGACGGGGGCCATGTGAAGCTGAGGCTGATGCATCGCACCAGTCAATGGGTGCAAGTCAGCATCTGTGACAACGGCCCCGGCATCCCGGTGGATGAGCAGGAACGCATCTTCCAGGATCAGGTGCGCCTGTCACAGACCTCGTGGAAAACAGCGGGATTTGGCGTGGGTCTTTCTGTCTGTCGCCGGGTCGTGGACGTCCATGGCGGCAAGATCTGGGTGGTGTCGGAGCCTAGCGAGGGATCCTGCTTCCATTTCACGGTTCCGGTCTGGCGCAACCAGAAACTACCCGGCCGCTAGCCCACCCCGGAAGCAGGGGAAAAGGTTGACCCTTTCCCCTCTCAAGTCTATGATAGGCCTTGCCAAAAGCTCTAGCCCCCATCGTCTAGAGGCCTAGGACACCTCCCTTTCACGGAGGCGGCAGGGGTTCGAATCCCCTTGGGGGTACTTGGTTGGGTACGACGGAATATCCTGATATCCTGCAAGGTCGCAAGGGCGGATCATGGCCTTGATTATGGCAATGGCGCAGAACCGCAATGAGTTGTCAGGCAATACCCCCTAGCCTCTGGGGAACCCAGACTTCCAGCAGTTCCCATGAATGCCTTGCTCGCGGCTGGCCCTGAGTCCACAACCCTGTTCACCATCACTGTTCAGGAGTCTGGGCGCCCCCCTGGGCGGTGTGTCGGCCAGCGTCGCTTCATGGTTCCCCTGAATCGTCTCCAGACGACCCATCGGCGACTGCTCCGGGCCGGGCATACCATCCTCTCCGTCAGCCGATGTGCGCCCATCGCCGAGCCCCTGCCGGTTGTCCCGACTGATCTCGTCCCGGAGCCGGCCGACCTGTCGATTGCCGAGGCTCCCAGCGCCACCGAGTCCCCCTCTCCTCCCCCTGCGCCCCAACCGGAACCGGAGGAACCGGCCCTGCCACCGCCGGCAGACCACACCCCAACGCCAGTCCCTGAGGATCGGACGGCGACCGTGTCCATCAGCGAGGACGTGGTGGTGCTCCTGCTCTCCGTGATGGGCGCCCTGATTCTCCTCACTCTCCAGGTGGTTCATCACTTGGCCCAACAGTGGCGAACCAATCCCCGGACTCGGCAACGCTCCGATCCGCCAGCCGTAGATGTCCAGAAGCGGGAACTGGCCAACTGTTGAGCCCGGGAGCGTCTTGATCGTTTCGTAGCTGATCGCACAGCCCCATGGGTCAAGGAGTGGAAACACTTGGGGCACGGAAGCGATTTCTAGGGTTCCGACCTCCGGTTTTCCCAGGGGGTGTCTGGTCCAAGAGAAATCCACTGGGGTAACCCAGGAACACGGAGGGACAAAAGCCCGGGAGACCGCCTGCACCGTCATCCCCATCGGCATGGCTTCAGCCTCTGACGACCACTGTTCCCCGCACACGCGGGGATGGACCGGCCTTGAGGCCCTGGCCAAAGAGCAACGGCTTCCCCAGGCGGGCTGGCAGCGGGAAGTGGAGCGGGGCCACGCCTTCGGCCTGGATGCCGCCCACAGCATCAGGGATCGCACCATTTCCACCTTCTCCCGGGGGGAGCTGCCCCATTTCGCAGGGATCAACACCTTCTTGAAGGCCCCCTACCTGGAGGACGTGCATCAGGTGGGACGCCATGACGTTGCCGTGCTGGGGGTTCCCCATGACAGCGGCGCCACCTATCGCCCGGGAACGCGCTTCGGCCCCCAGGGCATCCGCCAGATGTCCGCCCTCTACACGCCTTACAACTACGAGATGGGCGTAGACCTGCGGGAGCAGATCACCCTTTGCGACGTGGGGGATATTTTCACCATCCCCGGCAGCAATGAAAAGTCCTTCGATCAAATCTCGAAGGGGATGGCCCATGTGTTTGCTTCCGGGGCTTTCCCCATTGTTCTCGGGGGAGACCATTCCATCGGGTTTCCCACGCTGCGGGGGATCTGCCGCCATCTGGGGCGCCACAAAGTGGGCATCATCCACTTTGACCGCCATGTGGACACCCAGGAAACCGACCTGGATGAGCGGATGCACACCTGCCCCTGGTTCCATGCCACCAACATGGTCCATGCTCCAGCCCGCAACCTGGTGCAACTGGGCATTGGCGGCTGGCAGGTGCCGCGACCGGGTGTGAAGGTCTGCCGTGAGCGCAGCACCAACGTGCTGACGGTGACGGACATCACCGAGATGGGCCTGGAGGCCGCAGCACGATTCGCTGTGGAACGGGCCAGTGACGGGACGGATTGTGTCTACGTTTCCTTTGATATTGACTGCATTGATGCGGGCTTTGTGCCGGGCACCGGCTGGCCCGAACCGGGGGGCCTGCTGCCGAGGGAAGCCCTGAAGCTGCTGGAACTCATTGTGCGCAACGTGACCGTCTGTGGTCTGGAGGTGGTGGAGGTGTCGCCCCCCTACGACGTCAGCGGCATTACCGCACTGATGGCCACCCGGGTGGTGTGCGACACCATGGCCCACCTAGTGCTCTCCGGCCAACTGCCACGGCAGGGCCGACCGCCCTGGATCCAGGAGACCTGCGCCATGGACGTGGGGCAGGCCTGGAGGTGAGCCATGCATGAAGTCGATATGACCCGTTGCCTGCTGCAAGCCCTGGAGGACTGGCGGGACCAGCACTCCATTCAGCCTTGTGTGGAGCAGGTCCACCTGCTGGTGGGGGAGTTCACCTGTGTGGAGCCCAGTCAGTTGCGGCTCAGCTTTGCGGCAGCCGTCCAGGACACCTGGCTGGCTGGCGCCCGGCTCAGCATTGTATCGGTTCCCCTCGTGGGGGAGTGTCTGGCGTGCGGCAACAGCTATCGACCGGATCCGGCCTGCGGCTATGCCTCCCCCTGTTGTGGTCACCCCCTGGAGACCATCCTCTCCGGCCGTGAGTTGAAGATCCAGCGCATCGACTACAGCCGATCCCGAATCTGTGGTCCACCAGCCCCGGCAAATCCCTGTGGCCCGCCAACTCCGTCCTCTCCCGCTCCATCGCCATGCATATGTCCGTCAGCGACACCATGAACATCAACCTGCTGGCGGTCAACGATCAGCAGGCCCGGCACAACCGCTCGCACTTTGACGCCTGGGGTCTGTTCTGCATCAACGTGATGAGCAGCCCCGGCGCCGGCAAGACGATCCTGCTGGAGCACACCCTCCGCGCCCTCCATGGCGCCCATGCCATGGCGGTGCTGGAAGGGGACATGACCACCCAACTGGATGCCCAGCGGCTGGCGGGTCTGGGGGTGCCCGTGGTGCCCATCACCACGGGTCGGGCCTGCCATCTGGACGCCGCCATGGTCTCCACGGGCCTGCAGCTTCTCCGGCAGCAATGCGATCCGGCCTCTCTGGACCTGCTCTGGGTGGAAAACGTGGGCAATCTGGTGTGCCCGGCGGAGTTTGCCGTTGGCGAACACTGCAAGCTGGCCCTGCTAAGCGTCACGGAAGGAGACGACAAACCGCTCAAGTATCCGGTGATGTTCCGTGAGGCGGACTGTGTTCTGATCACCAAGGTTGATCTACTCCCCCATGTGCCCGCCGATCTGGGGCGCATTGGCCGTCACGTTCGCCAGATCAATCCCCACTGCGGCGTATTCCCGGTATCGGCCCTCACCGGCGCCGGACTGGGGGACTGGTTGGCCTGGCTGGCGCAACGACTTCGGGCCAACGGCCGCCAGCGACATCCGCCACGGCGCGCCAGTGGCCTGAAGCCACCGTCACCGACGGCCACCTGATACGTCCTCGCCCGCTTCACCGACCTCCGACTTGCCATGACCTTCACCCATCTCCAGTCTGCCGGCACCGTATTTCCCAGGCTACTTCCCAGGTTGGTGGCCCTTGTCGTGGTCCCGCTGCTGGCGGCGGCCTGTGGCGCCAGACCACCAGCCGCCACAACCTCAGCGGCTTCAGGCCGGAGCGACCCCATCGTCATTGGCTACAGCAGTTGGGCCGGTTGGTGGCCCTGGGCCATTGCCGCAGAGAAGGAGATGTTTGCCAAGAACGGTGTGGCCGTGCAGATGAAGTGGTTTGACGGCTACGTGGAATCCATGGAAACCATGGCCGCCGGTCGGATCGACTGCAATACCCAGACACTCAACGACACCATCTCCTTTCTCCCTGGCGCCAACGGCGGCCAAGTGGTGGTGCTGGTCAACGACAATTCCACCGGCAACGATCAGATTATTGTTGATGCCTCCATCCGGTCAATCCAGGACCTCAAGGGCAAAACCGTTGTCATTGAAGAAGGGGTTGTGGATGACTTTCTCCTCAGTCTGGCCCTCCAGGACAACGGAATGACCCGGGACGACCTGGTGATCAAGGGTCTCCCCACGGACCAGGCGGCGGCCGCGTTTGTCGCGGGCAAGGCGGATGCCGTGGGCGCCTTTCCCCCCTTCACCGGCACGGCCAGGAAACGGGACGGCGCCCATGTGCTGGTGGATTCCTCCAGCTTTCCTGGCGCCATTCCTGATCTGTTGGTCTGCAATGCCGACTTGATTGCTCAACACCCCGAGACGGTTCAGGCCATTGTTGACACCTGGTGGGATATACGGGACTTCATGGACAGCAATCCCGAAGAGGCGGAAGCCATAATGGCCAATCGTGCCGGTATTCCTCCAGAGGAGTATCAACAATACAAGGACGGCACCACACTCTTCAGCATTGAGGACAATCTTGAGGCCTTCAGTGAAGGCGACACGATGAAATCCATGCCCTATGCGGCTGAAATCATGGCGGACTTCATGGTGGAAACCGGCTTTATTCCGGAAAAGCCGGACATGAGCAATCTGTTTGATGATCGCTTCATCAAGGCATCTGTCCAATGATCGCCCATCCAATTCAGCGCTGGTTCCTTTCCGAGGCTCTCCGTTCCTCCGTCTGGCGGTTGGGGCTCCATGCCGTATCGCTGTTGTTGCCGCTGTTGATCTGGCAGGTGGTGAGCCATGCCCAGGTGGTGGATCCGGCTTTCCTGCCTTCCCCTGGACAGGTCATCGACTCCCTCTGGTCCATGGCCCGCAGCGGCATCCTGATGGCGGATGCCTCCGCCAGTATTCGGCGCGTGATGCTGGGTTTTCTGCTGGCGGCCGTGGTGGGGACGCCTTTGGGAATCCTGATGGGTTCCTTTGCCACCATTCGAGCACTTCTGGAACCTCTCTCCGGTTTCTTGCGCTATATGCCAGCCGCGGCTTTTACGCCTCTTCTAATCATTTATCTAGGCATTGACGAGGCGCCAAAAATTGCATTGATCGCAATTGGAACAGTGTTTTTCAATATGCTGATGGTGATGGATTCAGTAAAGTTTGTTCCTCGGGAACTCATTGAAACCACGCTCACCTTGGGAGGATCCCGGCGCCAAGTGGTGGCCCAGGTGATTACCCGTTACACCCTGCCCAGTATTATCGACACCCTGCGCATCAATATGGCCACCTCCTGGAACCTGTTGGTGGTGGCGGAGTTGCTGGCGGCAGAGGTGGGCCTGGGCAAACGGATTCAGCTTGCCCAGCGTTTTTTCCGCACGGATCAGATCTTTGCAGACCTGCTGGTGCTGGGTCTGATGGGCTTTGCCATTGACCTGGCTTTCCAGGGGTTGTTGCGACTCACCTGCCGCTGGGCCGTTTAAACAGGAGGAGAATTCCCATGGACTTTAACGTTCAATCCTTATCCAAAACCTTCGGTGAAGGGCGGCACGCTCGGCTTGTCCTTCACGACATCAATCTCAGAGTTCATTCAGGGGAGTTCACTGCCATTGTTGGACGCTCCGGGTCCGGGAAGTCCACCCTGCTTCGCTGTCTTGCCGGGCTGGAGCGCCCCAGCCGTGGGGTTATCTCCATGGATGGACGGGCCGTGACCGGTCCGGGTCCTGATCGTGGTCTGGTGTTTCAAAACTACAGTCTCTATCCCTGGCTGAACCTGGCGCAGAACGTGGCTTTCGGGATGGAGTTGCAAGGCCGCTTCTCACGGCGGGAGATGCGAGAGCGCACGGCCTATTTCCTTGACGTGGTGGGCTTGGCGGATCGGCGTAAGCTGCTGCCGAGGGAATGCTCCGGTGGAATGCAGCAACGGGTGGCCATTGCCCGCGCCCTGGCGGCGGGTCCCAAGGTGCTGCTGTTGGATGAACCCTTTGGCGCTCTGGATCTTCACATCCGCGCCGCGATGCAGAACTTTCTTTATCGCCTTTGGGAGCGCACGCGCCTCACCGCCATCTTGATTACCCATGACCTGGAGGAAGCGCTGCTGTTGGCTCAACAGGTCCATGTTCTGGCCCCCAACCCCGGCCGCATCAGCCACACCCTGGCGACAAACTTTAATCGTCAGGATCTGGACAATCTACGGTTCAATGCCTCTTTTCTCCAGCAACGCCAAGGTCTGGCCCAGGCCATGGAATCCGTTGAGTCCTGTTCAGGCGTTCCTCAAAGGGTTCCGTAGCTGCGATCTACTCGATCAGCTTATCAATAAAACCAAGCGTTGCGGCATTTTCCATGAGTGTGCGCACCTTGGCCTGGTCCAGACCTGCGGCCACCTCTGCATCGATCTCAAGCTTCAACGAAACGTCCGCGCCCGGAAGCATTGTCAACTGCTGGACGACGGCTTCCACGATCCGGCTCATATCCCTGGCCGGCCGGTCTGACGAGAGCATCACGGTTCCCTGAAACCGGGTCAGCCGCGGCTCTGGCGCTGCCTTGGATCCTCCTCCCGGTTCGCCGCGGGTTGCAGGTGACGCCAAGACGCCCTGCCGTGGCCGGCCACCACCGGCAGCGGCCGTCTCCTTTGCCCCCGGGTCTGCCGTCGTTGGCGGTTCCAGCCCGGCGGCGGGGGTGCTCGGTTGGCTGCGAGCAACTTCCGGGCGCACAATCAGGGATTCACTGTCCAGAACGACAGGGGCATGGGGAGCGTTTTCCATCACGAGACCGGCATAGGATCCGGTGTCAGCATTCCACCGTTCGGCGTAGGCAAACGGACCGGCCTTGCCGCTGACAGCCGCCTTGACGGCTTTGACAAGGGTTTCCCGATTCTTCAAGCGGGGGAGATAGGTGTATCGGTTCAGGTATTCCCAGAGATCCTTCAGGGACAGGTGCAGCCTGTCGCCCCAGATGGTTTTCTCCAGCTCACGATTCAGAGTCACCGGACCGATTTCAGGGAGCAGGGTTTCGTCCCCCACAAGTTTCTTGCTGGCGCGGCTGAGGACACCGTCTTGAGAGGGAATGCGGGAGGACACAAACTGCACATCAGACTGGGGAGACTCCTGATAGGGAGTGATCAAGTGACACCAGGTTTCCTTGAGGCGGGTTTTAACGGTCTCCCGGGCTTTGTCTGTTTTGGCTGTAGCGAGGGCAATGTCACTTGTTCTCAGGTCCAGGCGCTCAGCATCATGGACGATGCCGCTCCAGGCAAGATACATGCCCATGGCGTCTTGCAAGGTATCCATCTGTCTGGAATCAGCCGCAAGAAAAACGAGGGTATTACGATAGACACGGGGTGCGTTGCCCCGCTGGAGAAGAATATCCCTGCTTTCCATCATGGCCTTGGAAGAATCATTGCGGTTGGTGTGGGCGTGGGCAACGCCGAGGACAACCGCCCTCACGCCACCCGCCTCGTCCAGGACATCCGCCGAACTGCCGGGCGCCACTTGAACAGCGGTGAACTGACCGCGATCCGTTCCCCTGATGACTTCAGAGAGCATCTTGTCAATCTTCAAGATAAGGGATCCTTCCAACTGACCGGCCCGATCAATGGCCATACGGTTGAGATTTGACGCCCTGGAATACCACCAACGCCCCAAATCGCTGTGCATGAACTTGGCCCGGTCAGCCAGGCGTCGCAGGGCATCGCCAAAGACGGGGATTTTTTCTCCAGGCTGAACCACCCCCAGATAGATTCTTTTGTCGTCAATGCCCAGGTTCTCCTGGCCTTCCGTGGCTGCTGTGGCCACAAAAACGGCCCGGGCCACCCGCCGCGCCGCCGAGCAGCGATTCAGGTTGGGGGCGGATTGGTCAACGGCGTAGGGGGTGGAGTTTTGCCCATCCACGTCTGCGGCAATGATGTTCCGCCAGGCCTTGGGCAGATAATTGAGCAATTCCGGCTCCACGCGACGCGAACAGACGGGAACGCTCCCCGGCATCACCATCAGGGAACGATCATCGGACATCCAGAGGGCATGGACCACCTGGGCCATCAGACGCAGCACGCCCCGGGTGCGCTGGAACTGCTCCAGGGAACCCCAAGCCGTGTAGAGATGGTCAAACAGATCCGGGTGGATGGGATAGGCCTTGTCCAGCTTGCGCCGATAGTCTTCCTCTGCACAGCCCGGCGGGAAACTGTTCCGGCTTTCCTGATACAGCTTGGCAAACTGCTTCAGGGTGTTGTTGCGGTGCTTGTACTGATCACCGGGGATCTCCTTGAACAACCGCCGCCGCACGATTTCGTAGCTCTCTTCCTGGGAAGCGGGGCGCCATGCGCTCTCCACCCGGCTGAAGGTCTGTTTGAGGCGGGCCAGCGCCTCCTGCCCCCCTTCGCCGCCCACCTCAATCCGGGACGCCGGCAAGGAGGCCACCAGCAGGGTTTGGGGCGAAGCCTTCACCGCCTCGGTGAGGGCCTGCACAAACGATAGATTGGCGTCAAAGGAGCCGGAGGGGAGGCCGTCCATCTTGTAGATCTGCCGCAGGTAGGCCACCCACTCGTCAATCAGGATCAAACAGGGGGCATGGGCCTTGAAGAGGGCCTCCAGCAGGTTAGAGCCTGGGGCAATGCCCCTGGCGTCATGGTCAGCCACCAGGTCGTAGGCCTTCTGTTTCCCCAGATCCCAGGCGAGGGCGCCCCAGGTGGTGCGGATCTCCTGACCACCCGCCAGCTTCTTCACGTCCATCGGTCCCCGGGCCGTGCCCACCAGAACGGCCCGATTCACCTTTTCGGGAACGTCCAGCCCCTGGGCAACCAGCAGTTGATCCAGCCCCGGCAAATCCTTCACGGCCACATCCCCCGCCATGTGATAGAGGGCCAGCATGGAATGGGTCTTGCCGCCCCCGAAATTGGTCTGCAATTCCACCACGGGATCGCCCCCACGGCCGGACAAACGCTGGGCAGCGCCAATCAGCAGGGCGCTCAAGCCGTCCGTCAGATAGGTGCGGCTGAAAAATTCCCGGGGATCGCCGTACTCGGTCGGGGCGCTGCCCTTGTGAACCTTGGACAGGTCGGCGGCAAATTCGGCCTGCCGGAAGTCGCCGCTGGCCACGTCCCGGTGGGGCTCCACCACCTGACGCCAGGGCAACAGTCCCTTGGCCGTCTCCGTGGCGACGCTCACCTGTGGCGATTTGCGGCGCTCCTCGTTGCGCTCCAGTTCCCGGTACTTGACCCTCAGGATGGTATCCCGCATCCTGGTCAGTTCGTCTGCCACCGGGCCGGCGCCGATGGCGTCCATGAGGCGGCGCATGGAGTCCAGCGCCCGCTCGGCATCGTCGTAGCTGAAGACCTCCTCATGGGCCAGCTTGTTGCGCACTTGCAGCAGTTCGGAGACCAGCGCCCGTTCCGTTTGCCCCAACACCACCGCAAAGCCCGCTTCCCAGAAGTCTATCATCACCTTCAACAAACCGGCCTGATCCCACGTCAGCTTGCCGGTGGCATCGGGGTACAAACCCCTCCACCCCTCCACCGCCTGCCGCTGCCAGATCCCTGGCAAGGCGCCGGCGCTGTCAAGCCGCTTCTCCACAAAGGGGGCCAAAGCTGCGGGAAGCAACTCCTGGCCTTCAAACACGGTCTGGCGGGCGCTCTTGGCCATGGGGGCAACGCTCTTGTTCTCAAAGACCCATGGTATCCATGGCCATCTGCCGGGTACCGTCGGGATCGCGGCTGGCGGCAGCCTGACGGGTCAATTCGGCCCACACGGCAATCAGGCTGTTGTAGGCCATGGCCTCCCTGGCGTCCTGGCGCTTGTTTGTGCAGACATCATAGCAGCAGTAGGCAAGATCCTTGACCATCTCTGCCTTGTCGCTGCCCATGGCCCTGAGCAGCCGCGCCGCCGCCGCTTCGCCGTCGTTGCTCAGAACGTGGATAAGCTGCTGGCAGCATTCCCAGACGGTCAGTTGATGATCCGTAGCCAGGTCCCACTCCGGTTCCAGTTCGCTGCGCTGCAGAATGCGCACACGGCCGGCGGCGCTGGCCACAATGCCGGCCGACCGGACGCTCTCCACCGAGATGCCCCGGGCCCGGGCCAGGTTATCGGCGGCGCCGTACTCCCCTGAGTTGTTGCCGTGCTGTTCAAACCAGGTGACGGCAAAGCGGGTTTCCGGATCGAACTCCCCTTGCAGCTCGTTGAGAAACTCGTCAAGCTGGGCATTGATGAGTTGCAGCGCCGTCTTGACGGTCATGGGGTTATCGTTGGCCTCCAGCACCGCCTTGTAGCGGGAAAACACCGCTATGCCGGGGCCGATGGCGGATTGGGGCAGATCCGTGGGGGCGATGTTGGCGGCCTGAAGATTTTTGATGGCGGACGGCAACTCCCGTTGCAAAGCGCGGATGAATTCGGCGCGGGTGATGGTGGCTGCGGTATCTTGCCGCTTGCGGCAAACGAGAACAACGGAGTTGGCAAGGGCGTTGGAGCCGATTCCTCTCATTCTACTGGCACATTCGGTACGCATCGGCCAGGTGCCAACGATGGCATAGCCTGCTTCAATGATAGCTGATAGGAATGTTGACCATCCCGTCGAACTGATGCCCTCAGTTTCTATTTCACGTTGCTTAAAAGCATAATAGATTGTAGTTGGAAAATCGGCCAAAGAGTGCTGGACCATGGTCGAGATCGCATCGCCCATGCCGCGCATGAAAAACGCTTCGGCCTCATCCTTGCCGCCATGTCGATATGGAGTCGCTACCAATTCCTCTGCTTTGGGAACTGCCAATGTGGAAAAGAGTGAAGGATAGACGGGGAAAAGTGATCGTTTCATCCAGGCATAGAAGAAATCTGAAAGATCAGCATATCCAATGTTATCATAATATGGAGGATCAGATGAAATTACTACTCCATCTTCAGGGGCAGAAAAATTTGCAGCGTCATTCTGAATAACCAATGCAGGTGCATTTGGATAATCAAAGGTATTCTTATCAAATGCCTTGAAGACACCTTCCAAAACAATCGAGAAGCTTCCAGATGATGTTGACAGGACATTACCTTCAGCCAAGTCCCAAACCATGGGAATAGCCTGGCGGTTGAACAGATTTCTTGGACATTGAGCGGCAGGCTCCCAACGACAGAGGGAATTGGCAAGATCCGCCAACTTATCAATACAAAACCCCAAATACACGCTCACCGCCTCGGCATAGGCTTTGGCGCCAGCGCCGCCGTCCCGTAGCGGTGTGGGGTCAGGTGAACAGCCGGCAGCCAGCCCATCGGCCTCAATCTGCTCCCGCGCTTCATGCACCAGATCACTGAAGGTATTCAACGCCACCAATTGCCGGTCGGTGAAGAGATCACCGAAGGTGGTCATGCCGTAGTTGGGAGTTGTGAAAGAGCGGCCATCATCAGGCAGGGCAGTTTCTGGCTTCCACTCCGGCTTTGCCGAGAGGGCACGTTGCTCGTGTTCTTCTGTCGGGGCAACATAGATCCGTTTCCGCTCACCCTCAGCAACAATTGCCATTAACACCTGGGATAACTCACCAGTGGCGCCAGCTTTCCTTACATGTTCCGGGATGATTGCAGCGCCGGAGAACAGGCAACGGAAGTTGGCCCCACGGCCTGCCTTGGTCCCTTCTTTGGCCTTTGCAATCTCCTCCTTTGTCCCCCCATAGCGAATGCGATAGGAGATTGTCTTGGCTTGTCGATCCACAATCGGCTCAATCCAGGCCTCTTTGTCTTTCTTTGAGCAGAGCAGGAAGGTGGAGGCAATCGGCGTCTGCACATCGGAAAACGCCGGATCCGGGCTGGGTACCGTTCGCGCCCAGATCCAGGCGATCACGGTGGCCTTGCCGCCGCCATGCTGCTTGGGCAGGTCCACCTGGGGATAGAGGTGGCCAATGCGCTTGAAGGCCTTCTCCCGCATCCACTGGCCGTAGTATTTCACGTCCTCCGCCAGCCCTTGGGCATTCTGGTAATCCATGCGCTCCTGCACACCCGGATGCACCGGCTTCCGGTCCTTGAACTTGGGCGGGATTTCAATCATGGCCTTGCCGATCATCACCGCCACCGGATTCAAGTCCGATCCGTAGGCCGGCAGCCCCAGCCGCTGGGCTTCCAAGGGGATGGATCCACCCCCTGAAAACGGGTCGTACACCGGCGGCAGTTTCCCCCCACAGCTTTTACGAATCTCGGCCCGCGCCCGCTTCAGCACGGCTTCGTTGGTGGAGTTCTCCCACTTCACCAACTCTTCAATGATCCCGAAAAGCCGCTTGCGTTCCGCTTCTATTGCCTCATCGTTCGGGAACTTGTCCGGGTGGCTGGAGGGATCATCCACCAACTGCCCAAACAACACCGCCCGGCACGTGGCCAGCGGCCGCCGCGCCCACCACAGGTGCAAGGTGGAAGGATGCCCATGGCGGATGGATTTTTCCCGCACGGAGGCTTTGTTGATGGCCTCAAGGGGAAGGGCCACCTCGATGAGTTTTTTCTTGGGGGTGGGGGTCATTGGGGAGCCTCCTCAATACGCAGGCTTTCATGCAAAAGGGGATGTGTAGCGGCATCGAAGAAGTATAAGTTCTCAACATTTGGTAAGGCGTGGCGGATTGCAGCTTTCTTTTTGGGAATGTTCCCATTCTTACGAACTGATATTGCAACATCCCTATGCTCGTGACCATTGATGGCATTAGCAATGTGCTTATCACTACCTCCAAGACTATGTCCTAGAATAACCAGAGGATTAGAGTCCTTCTCAAAACAAGAAAAAACAAACGATAAATAGTCAGATTGGTAAATCGATTGAAGCTTATATCTATGTGTACCTTCCGAGATGAAAAGAGGAACCGCACCTGTATCGTGGTTGTCTCCAAATGATTCTAAAAGACCTGTACCCATGCTCACCTGTTTGTATGTTCGACCAAGTATATTCCTGTATAAGTGCAAGCTGCCATGAAGAAAGTACACTCCGGATCTGTTTTCCTTATTGATGATTCCGACATTGTTGCTGTTAAAAGGATTGTCCCAGAAAAAGTCAAAGAAATGATTTTCATGACATTCTTTGATATGCATTATCATACACCAATAGATCAAAAGATCATAATTTGTATAATAAATTGACATATATTTTGCTAGTTCGTTGGCGATTCCTGTGCGATTTTCTTCTGGAAATTTAGACGCAGGAAAAATATGCACACTGTGTACAGCTTGTATTAGTGCTTTTCGAATTCTATTTTCATGATCCTGTAGTAATTCACAGTTATCGTCTTGATTTAAAGCCACAGAAACAGCTTTGCTTGCCGCAAGGACATTCAATATCATCTCGAAATTTTCAGTTCCAAAAATTGTAAAGAGCGCTTGATCTGTATCAGTTAATAATTTGAAAGGACTGTTCTGTGAAGCCTTGCTGAAAAGTGAGTCATATTTGAATCCAGGCCAAATATTTTGGCTGAATCCGTTCCCAAGCAACAAGCTTGGCCTTGGATCGTGACCTTGTTGTTCATCCCAGCCAAGATCAGGCCAGTCGTAAAGGCTTTCATTCAAACTATCTCTGCTCACCCCAACACCTCCACCCGCCCCAGCAGGCTCTTGTTGCCGAACTGAACAGCACTCTGGCCCAGGAACACCTCCCGGCCATCCAGCACACCGCCAATGGAGCGGGGTGGCATATGCCTATTGCCCAACTGGACTTCGTCCAGGCTGAGCGTCTCCGGCTCATGAAGCAAGTTGGCGCTCTCTTGGTGGGCGACCGTTGCCGTGTTGGCGCATCTGCTTCGGCTTTTCACCTTGGTGAGGGGCATGGGCATTCATCCGGCGTCACCGGGGGCAGGTTGCCGGATCACCACCAGCAGGTGACGACCATGGGCCATGGGCCTCAACAGAGTACCCCATCGGTGAGCCGCCTTCCCTGCACAGCACTTCCAATCTCCCTATGATGGGAGAGAACGCCATTCATTGATGCCCTCCCTCCCCCCGGAACTCCTGACCCGGTGGTTGCAGCCCGGCGCCCTGGTGGCTGGCGCTGTTGGCGGCCTGGGGCTGCTCATCAGCGCTTTCCGCAATCTCAGAACTGAACTGAAGGAAGAGATGAGGGAACTCAAGCAGGAGATGAGGGAAATGAAGGTGGAGATGAGGGCTGGTGAGGAACGGGTCAACAAGCGCATTGACGAGGTCAGGACCGAGATGAAGGAAGAGGTGAGGGCCAGTGAGGAACGGGTCAACAGGCGCATTGACGAGGTGAAGGAGGAGGTGAGGGAACTCAAGGCCTTGCTGATCCAGGCGCTCCAGCTTTCACCGGCGGCCAAGCCTTGAAGCCCTGGCCTCTTCGTTGGCGGGCCGCCCCGCACAGCGCCTCCGGGCTCCCTATGATGAGAGAGAACGCCGTTTATTGATGCCCTCCCTCCCCCCGGAACTCCTGACCCAGTGGTTGCAGCCCGGCGCCCTGGTGGCTGGCGCTGTTGGCGGCCTGGGGCTGCTCATCAGCGCTTTCCGCAATCTCAGAACTGAACTGAAGGAAGAGATGAGGGCTGGTGAGGACAGGCTTAACAAGCGCATTGACGAGGTCAGGGAGGAGATGAGGGCCAGTGAGGAACGGGTCAACAGGCGCATTGACGAGGTGAAGGAAGAGGTGAGGGAACTCAAGGCCTTGCTGATCCAGGCGCTCCAGCTTTCACCGGCGGCCAAGCCTTGAAGCCCTGGCCTCTTTCCAAATCGCACCCAACTCATATCCCCTCACCCAGCAGTAGCCTTGAGCGGATCAAGAGGACGAGCCTTCTTGGCAGTGCAGGCCATGGGACTGGGTTGCTGGAGGTGTGGGTTTTATTGGACCTGGAATTCACCACATTGATTTAATCCCGGCTTCAGTTGTTCCGTAGCGCCCTTGAATCAATGGGGTTCCTCCGCTCGTTCCAGCAGGCGTTTGAGGCTGAATTGAATGGCGCTCTGCTCAAACGGCGGCTCTCGTGTGTCAAGCGCGCCATAGACGTAGCGCGGACTGTGGGGGACGCCGCTTCTCACCTGGACAATGGCCAGGATGAATTTCTGGGGTTCATGGAGCGAGGTGATAACCTCCTGGCGGGTGATCATCACTGTATCGGCCCCTTCGACTCGGCCTTTCACTTCAATGAAGCGCGCGTGATTGGCATCGGGATCATCGGAGTAAATGTCGTAGCCGACTTTCTGGGCGGATATATCCTTCGGCTGGTTACCCAATGCCCGCTCGGCGGCCATGACGGCTTCCATTGCTTTGCCTTCGATCACGCGGCGGGCTGTTGGATCCCCGGACAGATTGGCCCCCAAGCCTTGCACCTTCTCTGCAGGAATACACTCCCGCAGGAGACCGCCGGGCACAACAACCATGCCGCCGCGAATCCGTGGCGGCTGGGGCGAGATGATGCGTTCCTGGGCGATCAGATGGAGGCGCCGCCTGAGACGTTCGGCCAGGTCCTCCGCCCGCCGTTCTGCATTGCGCCAGTTGAGCCCCGTCTTCTTGCCGGCCTTCTCCTGCTCCTTGAGGGCAAAGGCGCGGGAATCCCAATGATTGATTTCGCTGCTGAGGCGGGCCTTCACCTCCTGCTCCACCTTGTCGATTTCCGGCCCGCGCCGGTTCCGCACCTCTGCCACGTGGGACTGTGCCAACCTGACCGTGGCGAACTGCATCACTGTTTTCTCCAGATCGGAACAGAGCCAATCCTCGTTGAGGCGGTCTTCCACAGCCTCGATTTCATGGGGCGCCGCAGGTCGCAGATTGAGGTGCGGCGCAATCCCCGCGTTGGTCACCCGGCCTGACGGGTCAACGGCGCTGAACTGGAGCCTTTGAGAGATAACGTTGGGCTTGCCGGAGTTGGTGGGACGGCCGTCCTGAACGCTGTGCTCCAGCAGGAAGAGGGCGGAGACGGTGTTGCCGTCATCCGTGTCGTCAATCAGCACCGCACCTTGCTGCATCAGGTGATCGTTTTGCTCCCGCACCATGCTGATGACCGCATCTAGCAGGGGATGGCCCGGGTGGATAAAGGCGGCGACGGGCTGCCGGTTGATCTTGCTCTTCTCAAAGCAGATGCGCTCATATTTCTTTTGCAGCGGCGCCCCGGAACCCATCTGTCGATCCTGCTGGCGCAGGCGCAGGGGCACGTGGGTGATTTCCCAGCGGCCTTCTTCCCGGCCCTTGATCCGGCCGCCAAGGCTCTGGAACGCCTCCACAAAAAAGCTCTGGACGTGATGGGGTTGCAGGCGCTGAGCCTCTGCTCGCTCCATGTCCAGACGGAGAGCCTGGACATGGGCTGGGGGCATCGTGTCACGGGTGAGTTGCCGTTTTTCGAGCAGGTTGAGAAGGTGGTGTTGATCCACGGCCCCGTCCACGGCCTGGAAGAGGCGGGCCTTGACGTCCTCCTGTTCTCCGTACTGGATGGCCTCAAACAAAAGATCCTTCAATGCACGCTCTTCAAACAGTTCGCCGAGCACGTCGTAGACACGTCCCCCCAAGTCTTTCCGGGCAGCCTCAAGTTTTTCCAGCAGACGAGCATAGACCTGGCCTTCCCGGGTGTCTTTTGCCACCAGATTCCAAAGATGACAGACTTCAACTTGACCAATCCGGTGAATACGTCCGAAGCGCTGCTCAATTTTATTGGGATTCCAGGGTAAATCGTAGTTGACCATCAGGTGGCCGCGTTGGAGGTTCACCCCTTCGCCAGCAGCGTCGTTGGCAACGAGAACCAGCAGATCACGATCCTGCATGAACCGCTCCACAACCTTGCGCCGGGCCTCGCGAGACACACCGCCATGGATGACTGCAACGGCATCAGGTCGTCCCAGCCGAGCTTCCACTTTCCCTTGTAGATACTCCAGCGTGTCCCTGGCTTCCGTGAAGATGATCAGCTTGCGGCAATAGCCGTCTGCTGGATCAGTCATGGTGCGGTCGTCAAGAATGCGGTTGAGTTGTTGCCACTTGGCATCTGTTCCGGACCGCAAGACATCAAGAGCCTTCTTCTCAAGGCCGCGCAACGTCTCCACTTCAATGTCGAGTTGCTCCAGGGTTTCCGCTGCAGTTACGCCAGTGGAAATTCTCTCCTCAAGATCACCAACTTCGTCTTGACTGTATTCCTCAATGTTGCCCAGGTCCTCTGGGCTGACCAATGCACGGTTGAGCGCAAGAGAGTCGTCACGTACACAAAGCTGTGATTGGGAGAGCTCGCTCTCCAGCCGTTCGCGGCGCCGTTTGAGGGAATGGTAAATTGCAGCGGGACTTGAAGCAAGGCGTCGCTGCAGGATTTGCAGAGCAAAGCTTACGTTATTACGCTTATCTCCTCTGGCAAAGCGCTGTACGCGATTCATCTCGTTGCGCACATATTCCGTGACCACCCGATAAAGTTCTGTTTCTTGAGGAGAGAGTTCATACTTCACCGTATAGGCGCGTCGCTCAGGAAAGAGCGGACGGCCATCAAATTGCCGAAGCTCTTCCTTGGTCAATCTCCGCATCATGTCTCCCACATCAGCAACACGGACACCCTCCCGAAAGGATCCCTCAAAGCGGTCTCCATCCAGCAGCGCCATGAAAAGCTGAAAGTCCTTTTCCTTGCCGTTGTGTGGCGTTGCCGTCATTAGCAGAAAATGCCGACAAACCCGACTCGCCATCTGGCCAAGTTGATAGCGTTTTGTGGTCTTGACTTCTCCTCCAGAGTAAGTAGCAGACATGCGATGGGCCTCGTCAACGATCATCAAATCCCATTCAATTGATGATTTCAGCTTTTCTTGAAGATTGCTGTTGCGTGCAAGAACATCCAGGCGGGCGATCAGGTAATTTTTATCGTTGAAGGGATTACCGGAACGGGAACCCTCAACCATGTCACCTGTCAGGATGTCAAATTCCAGCTTGAACTTCTCCCCAAGCTCGTCCTGCCACTGCTCCACCAGGCTGCCGGGCGCCACCACCAGGCAACGCTCCAGGTCGCTGCGGGCCATCAATTCCTTGATCAACAGCCCGGCCATGATCGTTTTCCCGGCGCCGGGGTCGTCCGCCAAGAGAAACCGCAACGGCTGACGCGGTAGCATTTCGTCGTAAACCGCGGAGATTTGATGGGGCAGGGGCTCCACAAGACTGGTATGAATTGCCAGATAGGGATCAAAGAAGTAGGCCAGCTTGATGCGGTTGGCCTCCGTCACCAGACGCAGCAACGCCCCGTCTCCATCGAACGACCACCGGCGTCCACGACTCTCGACGGCAATGCGGTGCTCATCGTCACGGTAGAGGGTGGTCTCGGCAACGGGACCGACGGAAGGCCGATACACCACGTTGACCGCCTGGCTGCCGATCCATTCCACCGCCACCACGTCAACGGATCCACCAGCAGCAAGCCCGAGAACCCTTGTGCCCGGCCTGACCTCTTCCAGTACACTCATCCTGAAGCAGGCTGGGGGGAGAAGAGTACACCACCGGGCCACCAGGGTCTGGACCTGGCAATGGCAGAGCCGGACCCAAGATTACCGGCGCGCCACTTGGCGACAGCTTGCCTATACTCTTTCCATCTCACCACCTCCCATGGTTGAACCCCTGCTCTGCGGCATTGTTCTGGGCCTAGTGCCCATCACCATCCTCGGCCTCTTCGTGAGCGCCTACAACCAGTACCGCCGCCAGGGGGGGACCTTCGGGGGCTAGGCGTTGCCCAGGGCTTGTCGGAGCACCAGCACTGTGGCGCCTCCATAACGGTGTCGGCTGCCCAGTCGCCAGCCGGGCAGGGTTGCAGGAGGGTGGCGACTTGTGCATTCCAACAGCAACAGGCCTGTTGGCGACAGCACGCCCGCAGCGGCCATGGCGGTGGCCATGGGTTCATGGAGACCCCCGTCATAGGGGGGATCGGCGTAGATCAAGGTGAAGGGCTGTTGTGGCTCGACCGAATGCTTCCAGGCGTGGAGCCAGGCCAGCACCTCCCGGCGGTGAAGAGTGAACGTCTGGGGTGGATGGCAGACCAGCTCCAGATTGTGGCGGGTCACAGCGGCGGCCCGGCCATGGCGCTCTACGGCCGTGACGTGGGCAGCGCCATGGAGAAGGGCTTCACAGGCCATGACGCCACTGCCGCTGAACAGGTCCAGCCAGCGGGTCCCGGCCACCTGCCCCTGCAGGAGATTAAATACCGCCTGCCGCACCCGCGCCGCTGTGGGGCGGGTGACGGCGCCTGGTGGACTCCGTAGACGCCGCCCGTCACTGAGACGCAGATCTCCATGGCCAGCCCGGGGCATGGCCACTCTCAACCAGGTAAATGTTTCAGCCAGCGGGCCAGGATCCGCTGACCACAGGGGCCGGACTTCTCCGGGTGAAACTGGGTGGCCACCAGCGCGCCATGGGCAATGGCCGCAGTGACCGGCTGCCGGGCCACCATCACGTGGGCCGCCACCAGGTTGGCATCCTCGGGCACGGCGCCGTAGGAATGCACGAAATACACCCATTGCTCCTCCTGTGAAGGGAACAAGGGGGAGATGTCGGCAGAGACGAGCGGTTGCCAGCCCATGTGGGGAACAGGTTCATCAGCCGTGGGCTTGAGGGGCTCCACTCTGCCCGGCACCAAGTTCAGCCCCGCTAAGCGGCCCTCGGCGCTGCCGCTGAACAACAACTGCAACCCCAGGCAGATGCCCAGCAGGGGACGGTCCCGGTGGACCCACTGGCCAATGGGCTGAATCAGGTCCCGCTCCGCCAGTTGGGCCATGGCGGGATCAAAGGCGCCTACACCGGGCAACACCAGCGCACTGCCGCCGGAGTCCTGCCAGCGGCGCACATCGGCTCCGCTGCAGAGGCGCCGGCAGCGCCCCCCCAGCCGTTGCAGGGATTTGGTGACGGAGTGAAGGTTCCCCATGCCGTAGTCGATGATGCCCAGCAGGGGGGGAGGCGTGATGGTGGTCATTGGCGCTGTTCGGGATGCTCCAGGCGCGGGTCCCCCGACAGGGGCAGGTGGTTGATGTGGCGAATCAGTTCATAGAGGCGGCCCATGCAGCGGTGATCAAATTGAAATTCCAGTCCCGGGACCACCCCTTGCTCGCCCCTGTGGGTGAAGGGTTCAATGGTTCCCCCCTGGAGCAGATCGGAGAACCTGTGGTTCATGACCTTCACATGCCTGGCGGTGGGCGCCCCATGGAGAAGCAACTGCAAGCGCTCCCCATCCAGGAAGCGGCAGCAACGGAAGACCCGGTAGAAGCGGCGAATGACCCCCACGGCCTCCTGCACGGAATCCACCCGGTCGTAGATCTGCGCATCGGCGGGGGACACCATGCCCCGCTCCTCCACGGACTTGACCATATAGCGCTTCCAGCGTTGCCAGTAGTCATCACCGGCAGGGGCCAGCAACACCACGGGAATGGGAACGGTCTTGGCGGTCTGAATCAGGGTGAGGACCTCGAACAGCTCGTCCAGCGTGCCCACGCCTCCCGGCATGGCCACCAGGGCATCGCTTTCCCGCACCAGGAAGTGCTTGCGGGTGAAGAAGTAACGAAAGAACACAAGCTTGTTCCCCGGATCGATGTAGGGATTGGGCGCAAACTCGAAGGGCAGGTGAATGTTGAGGCCGTAGCTGTTGTCTCGTCCAGCGCCCCGGTTGGCTGCTTCCATCACCCCGTCCCCGGCCCCGGTAATCACCTCGAAGCCCGATGCCGCCAACTGCCGGGACAGGTCCACAGCCTGCTGATACACGGCACTGTCTTCCGGCGCCCTGGCGGATCCCACCACCCCCACCTTGCGGCGATAACGGTGGGGGCAGAAGACCCTTAACCCATCCCTTACGTCCGCCAGGGCGCCGTGGAGAAGCGCCCAGTCACTCTGCTCCTGGGTGATGCGGCTGATGGCCACCAAGTGACCCAACACCCCCTCCACCGACTCTACGGGGCCGTGGTCCGCCAACTGGTCCGCCAACGCCAGGATCCGCTGACGCAATGGGGACGGACCGTCCGTCAGGGCGCCGCGGGAATCAGTTGAGGTGCTTGTCAATGGTGTTGGCCAGCGTGGTCTTGGGGACAGCCCCCACCACCGTATCCACCCGCTGCCCATCCTTGAACACCATCAGGGTGGGGATGCTGCGAATCCCGAACTGACTGGCCACGTTGGGATTCTCGTCCGTATTGAGCTTGACCACCTTGATCTTGCCGTCCAGCTCAACGGCGATCTCGTCGATGATGGGGGCCACCATGCGGCATGGCCCACACCAGGGGGCCCAGAAATCCACCAGCACGGGAACATCGCTTTTGAGCACGTCCGCCTCAAAGGAGGCATCGGTCACCGGGGCGGCGTTCGACATGTCACTGGGTTTTCTGGGACGCCAAGTGTAGCAGAAAACCGGCCCCTTCAGCGGCCCATGCCAAGCTGTTGGGCTTTCTGGTACACCTTCCCCTCGCTCAGCAGGGACGGGGCCACCACAATTTCCACCTGGTGCATCTCCTTGATGGTGCGTGCCCCCAGGGTGCCCATGGAGGTGTGCAGGGCCCCCATCAGGTTGTGGGTGCCGTCGTCCAACCGGGCAGGACCATGGAGAATCTGTTCCAGGCTGCCCGTGGCGCCCACCCGGATGCGGGTGCCCCGGGGCAGCACCGGTGACGGGGTGGCCATGCCCCAATGGAACCCGCCCCCCGGCGCTTCCGCCGCACGGGCAATGGGGGAGCCGATCATCACCCCGTCGGCTCCACAGGCAATGCATTTGCAGATGTCCCCACCGGTGACGATGCCCCCATCGGCAATGACGGGCACGTAGGGGCCGCCATTGCATTCCACGTCGTCCCGGGCAGCGGCGCAGTCGGCAATGGCTGTGGCCTGGGGAACCCCCACCCCCAGCACGCCCCGGGAGGTGCAGGCCGCGCCAGGACCAATGCCCACCATCACCCCCGCGGCGCCGGCCTGGATCAGCTCCATGCATACCCCGTAGGTGACGCAGTTGCCCAGCACCACCGGCACGGGCATCTCCCGACAAAACGCCTTGAGGTCCAGCTTGTTCTGGCCAGGGGGGCTCTGGTGACGGGTGGAGACCACCGTTGCCTGCACAAAGAACAAATCCGCTCCCGCCATGGCCACGGCATGACCAAAGGCCATGGCCCCCGCCGGGGTGGCGCTCACCGCGGCGATGCCCCCTGCCGCCTTGATCTGCCGCACCCGCTCCACAACGAGTTCTTCCCGGATCGGTTTGCTATACAGTTCCTGCATCAAGGCCACAAATCCATCGCCCTCCACCGCGGCGATCTGCTCAAGAGCGCTGCCGGGATCCTCGTACCGGGCTTGCAGACCCTCCAGATTCAAGACACCCAAAGCGCCCAACCGGGAGAGTTGCACCGCCATGGACACATCGACAACACTATCCATGGCGCTGGCAATGAGGGGCATGGGACGCTCAATGCCCCCCAGGGTCCAACGGCTCTGCACCAGAGAAGGATCCACGGTGCTGCCGCCAGGGGCAAGAGCGATTTCATCAATGCCGTAGGCCCGTCGCACAGGACGGGTCCGGCTCAACTGAATGTCCACGCGGTGTGCAGAGGTAGTTCATGGAGCGTATCAAGGCAAACGAATCTGTTGCGGGGTCCGGCCTCAGGACCCATAACCGGGAGATGGCGTCCCCCTTTGACCTGCGTCTGCGAATCCTCAACGAGGGCTTCCGCACAGGCGGGTTGCCCTTGCGCATTGAACGACGCGGGCAGCGGCTGGGATTGCGGGGCCGGTTGCCAAGGCGGGACGGGGCAGGTTTTCAGGTACAGCGCCTCAGCCTGGGCCTCAAGGCTGACGGGACGGGTCTGGAGACCGCTGTGCAGCGGTTGCACCAGGTTTGCGGGGATCTTGCCGGTGGCCGCTTCTGCTGGAGCCGGTGGTTTTCCAGTCACCCTCGTCGGCCCCACGGTCAGGAAGCGGGGGGCAGCGCTGACGGGTGTACCCACGCCTTGCAGCGCTTCCGGGAGGCTTTCGAGGCCGACCCTGTGCGCAGCCGGAATCCGGCGGGGCAGCGCAGCACCTGGACCACCGCCTACTGGCCCTATCTGCGGCGGCTGGCGATGGTGCAGGAGCAGCGCCAGCAGCCCCTGGGTCGGGCGTTGCTGGCGCAGACCCTGGAGAGCTACCAACTGGCCAGCCGCAGCCGCCAGCAGTGCGGCACGGTGTTGGCGGCCCTGGCCCGTCAAGAGGGCATCCCCCTACCTGAGGATTGGTCGGCGCGGGCAGGGGGATACGGCTTGCACCGGGCCGGCCATCGCCAACTCCCCACCGACCGGCAGATCATGGCGGCATGGCACAGGATCCCCAATCCGGCCTGGCGCTGGGTGTTGGGTGTGATGGCCACCTATGGTCTGCGCAACCACGAGGTGTTTTTCTGTGACTGCTCAGCCCTCCATGGGGATGGCGCCCCCGTGGTGCGAGTTCTGGCCGCCAGCAAAACCGGCGAGCGCCAGGTCTGGCCCTTCCTGCCGGAATGGGTCAGGCACTTTGCCCTGGCGGACGTGCGGCGGCCACCCGTCACCACGAATCTGGCGCAGGTCACCCTGCAACGGGTGGGGCGGCGGGTGATGGAGCAGTTCCGCCGCTACAAGGTGGGTTTCAGTCCCTATGACCTGCGCCACGCCTGGGCCGTGCGCACCATTCATCTGGGCCTCCCCGACACCGTGGCCGCCCGCATGATGGGCCATTCCGTGGCTATCCATACCCGCACCTATCACCATTGGATGACCCACCGTGATCAACAACAGGCCGTGAACACCGCCCTGGCGCAGCGCCACGTTGCCGGCAGCCCATGAGCCGTCGCCCCCTCCGCACCTTCGCCTATGGCCATCCCTGGTTCTACCACCTGGTGACCGCCATCAGCGCCCTGCCGGTGGGTGGTCCTCAGCGGTTGCGCCAACTCTGCGCCCAACGGTTGGCGCCACGGCTGCCGGCCCAGGCGGCGGTGCTGGATCTCTGCTGTGGCGGCGGGGCCGCCAGTGGGCCTCTACTGGCCCGTGGTTTCCGGGTCACGGGGTTGGACTGTTCCCGTGAGGCCCTGGACCGGGCGGCGCGCGCATGTCCGGGATTGATAACGGTGCAGGGGTTGGCGGAGCAGCCGCCGTTGGCGCCGGGGCAGTTTGCAGGGGTGCAGATCAGCCTGGCGCTCCATGAGTTCCATCGCCCTGCACGGCTGGCGCTGCTGAAGGCGGCATTGGGGCTGCTTCAGCCCGGCGGCTGGTTTGTGGCCCTGGATCTGCATCCCACCCATGGCCTGCTGGGCTGGCCCCAGCAATGGTTTGTCCGCTTGTTCGAGACGGACGCCGCCGTGGATTTTCTCACCTCCAACCTGGCGGCGGACTTGACCATGGTGGGCTATGGCTCCGTTGCCGTTGAGACCCTGGCCATGGGCTCCCTCCAGTTGGTGGGCGCCCGGAAACCCTCCCCCTCCCCTGTGCCATGACCCCATCCCCTCAAAACCCGCAAGAGCAGGAGCGCCCCTTGGATGCCGCGGCGGCGGATCTGGGCGCCGGTGGCGCCACGGCCCCGGAGCGAGATGCCGCCGCCTACCGCCGTCGCATGGAACGACGCCAGCAGGTGCAGCAACAACGGGTGCAGGCCCGGCAGCTTGAGAAGGGATTGCGGCTGGTGTTCACAGGGCGGGGCAAGGGCAAAACCACGGCGGGGCTGGGCTTGGTGCTGCGCACCCTGGGCCATGGGGAGCGGGTGGCGGTGGTGCAGTTCATCAAGGGAGCCTGGATACCGGGAGAAGCCAGGGCCCTGGCGGTGTTCGGGGAGCAGTTGCGGTGGCACGCCCTGGGGGAAGGGTTCACCTGGAACACCCAGGATCGGGAACGGGACCGGGAGATGGTGAACCGCGCCTGGCAACAGGCCTGTGTCTACTTGTCCGATGCCGCCGTCAAGCTGGTGCTCCTGGACGAGATCAACGTGGCCTTGAAACTGGGCTACATCTCCCTGGAGACCGTCCTGGCTGGTCTGGAGCAGCGCCCGCCCCTCACCCACGTGGCCCTCACGGGCCGGGACGCCCCCCCCGAACTGATCGCCGCCGCCGACCTGGTGACGGAGATGACCATGGTGCGCCATCCCTTCCGGGAGCAAGGGGTGAAGGCCCAGGCGGGAATTGAGTATTGAGGGGGGTGGGCAGTGGGGGCTGTTTCCGCTTTTCTCTATATCTTCCTCTGCTGTAAACAGGAAATCATGCTCCGTGAGTTGCGATACCTTTGATCCCCGCAACGCATTGGCCTGAGTATTGACAATTTTTGAGCTGAGCCCTTCGTGAACGGGATTGACGGGTCGGTTTAACCCCTGCGTCAGCGACTGCATGAGCCCGTCACGCAGGGCATCCTTATTCTGCTGTCGGCTGCCAATCCGTATGATAAGCTGCACCTGTTGTGACAACAGGGGAGCAATGCCGGCCCAGGCAGATTGCAAAAAGGTCCAGTACATATCTTCACTGTGATACCGATCATCTCCGCCGTTGCAGGAGGCCAAAGGATGATCGTCACCAAGAAACCAAAGATGTAACCATTGATCTTCGCGATAGTTCGTGGTGTTCAGGTAGGGAGGAGAAGTAATGACATCACTCACCCGGCCTTTGAGTTTCCGGAAAACCTGGCCAGCCTTGCATACATCCACCTTCTTGACCTGACCAACTCGCTCCGGGGGTGGTGTCTGGAAGCGGTAGGGGGTTATCCGTTCCAGAATCCGGAAGACATCGCGCTGTGGTGGCTTGTATCCATTGCGTTGCCACTATCCGACGGAATAACTCTTGGTGTTGATGGTACGGGGCATACGGTTACTGAAGTAACTGGGTGAGTGATGAGATTCTCCATGCAGTGCGCCAAGGCACAACGCAGCAATAAAGCGATCAATTTTGCTGCGCCGCCAGTTCAGAACCGACCTCAGATAGAGAACTTGTAGCAGTGTTTTGTGATGGAAACAGAGTTGAAAGAATTCAGCATATTCTCCTTCCCACTGCTTTTCTTCATCGTTGCTAAAGCTATCTCGCAACTCCATGAGTCGTGTTCCAACTTGCTTCTGATTCGGTGGATCGCCTTTGCACCTGAAATGTAAGCTGCGACTGGGTTCACATCACAGCCGATGGCCTCCCGTCCGTCCAGGAGTGCCTGGAACACAGTCGTTCTCCGTCCGCAGAAGGGATTAAACACAACTCCCCGATGGGGACTGACAGACAGGTACCCCTTAACGAACGCCTCTGGGAACATGGCGAAGTATGGGCAAATGGCGTGGAATCGGTGTCTCATGTCGGCGTCCTCCCGCGGTCCTGGTAGTCTGTGATCCACGCGGCGGCCTCTGCCAGTTGATCGTAGCCCTCAATCTCAATCGTCTTACCAGCTTGCATGAGGGCAACCGCTTCCGCAACCCGCCGCGGCACGCGCAGGCGGTGGAGCACGTTTCCCATGCCGCGAACAGTGTCAAGAAATTGATTGTCGGTCTTGGCAAACGGCACGATCATGTACGGCAGAAACGCTGTCACCGGTTGCGGCGAGAACCACCGGCTCTTAAATGCACCAAGATGCCCTTTCAGTGACTTCTGATCCGCGTCTTTGCCGGTCGCGACCTGAGCTGCCGCCAACAGGAAACCTGGCAGACCGTCCGGATGCAGGCGCGCTGCAAAGACGTCAATCTGATCATCCTTTGGCTTGGGTGGCGCCCCGGCCTGCGGGGATACCTGTCCATCTCCCAGCCTTTCCCAAATCTGCGTCAGCTTTTTGATAAATCCTGACTTATCCGGTCGTGGGAACCCAAACGACCATGCAGGGCCATGAATTTCGGCTGCCAGGGCGGCTGTTGCGAAGTACTGGAAGAACTCTCGAAGCTGCCTGACTTCCTCTGGCTCACGGGGATGCAAGCAGGATTTGCTGAGGATCGACGACGGTATCGCCTTGAGGTTTGACAGCACGAGACTCAGAATGTACGCTGCGTGACCGAAAGAGTCTCGATCAAACTCGCAGGTCAGGATTTCGCCTCGCTCATCAAGGCTGAATGGATACGCGGATGCACTTAACGTCTTGTAACGGTTCTCGATGCGCATAACAGCTCCTGAAACAAGATCCTCCTCACCGTCACCGCTTTGCATCTCCTCGTCCAGATCAGCACGATCATCTGCGGCACTAATCCCCACTTGATTGGCTAGGGCTGACACAAGCGACGTGGGGGTTTCAGAAAAAAATGCAGTGAGTTCCAGAAAATCAGCCGCACAATCAAAGTTTTTAGATTTTCCTATCAACTCGTCAATAGGAAAATGTAGAGAATTTGTCATTTTTCACCATTCTCCCTGACAGAGCGCCACTTCTTACGCATACGGTCATGTACAGTCTCCCCTACTTCCTTTATGTCCTCTGCAATGTCAAGCAACGACTGATCCTGCCCATCATAAGCCCTGAGTAAACCAGCGGCATCGCAAATGTTGTCCCGGGCTTTGATGAGCGCCTCAATAAACCGTGTATCCACAGACTCGGTGCTGGCATAGGCAGCATCAAGATCGTGTTTCGTCTCAAGCACATGCCGGCTCTCTGCATGGGCAAGCACTTCGCCAAGGCGTCTAATGTCAGGATTCTGTGATTGAATCACTGGCTTTCTGTCATCCTCTCTCGATCCATAAATCCACATAAGCATATTCTTCAATTCTCCCAATTTTCCTTTTGGAACTTGATCTTCATGAGGATCGTGCCGCGCCCATCCATCTTCAAGACCCAGGTAATCCATGTACTGGGATCGAGCGAGTGCTGTATAGAGATGGGAAAAGCTAAATCTTCTTGAATATCGGTCTTCAATATCAAACAACTTCTCCTTGCTTGCCTGCTCTAAAACATAAACTGCAGATACCATTCGCTTGATCGTGTTGTGCTTATCACCAATAGCATTAGCAATAAATTCAAGATTAACACCTTGGTCACGTCCTGACTTGTACCATTCTGCGGCAAATTGTGCCTTGGCATAGGCATCCCATTTTGCTGGACCGTTGATATGCTTAAAGCCAATGAAAGACCGGGCCGCTTCACGACTATCGACATGGCAGACTGACACCGTATCAAGAGTGGTTCGCTGCTGCTCACCGATAGTCGGGACCGGAATGGAAAGACCTTCAGATTTTTTAATTTTACTGACCAGGTCCGGCTCCCGCAGCAGGCGCAACGCCGCCAGCCGCCGATTGCCTTCGAGGACAATCAGCTTGTCATCACGTGACTGTGGGTCAGGCATGACAATCAACGGCTCAATATCCATATAACCGTTAGCGGAGATCGACTGAAGTAATTCGCCCAGATCGGCAGAGAGATACAGACGGGCAATCATCTCCTCCTCAGAGATATTTTCCCCCTCGCCAACGAGCCGCGGATTCCAGCGGTCCAGCCGAAGCCTTTCCACTTCAACTTTCTCAGGCTTTGCAAATTCCATGGGAATTCCTCCTCTGTGCTCCTTGCTCACACCCGAAACACCTTCATCACCTCGTCCCCCAGGTGATTGATGACCTTGACGGCGATGCGGCCCGAGGCGGGGCGCTGAAAGGGGCGGGAGGTGTCGCTGTTGAGGGTGGCCCAGGCCTCCTGGTGGATTTCCGCTTTGAGGGTGGTCTTGAGGGCCTTGTAGGGGTCTCCTGCACCGAGGAAGTAGGCATGGCGGACAAAGAAACTCTCCTCGTTGTAGTCTGTGTCAACGAACCAGCAGGCGATGCCGTCGGCGTCATGGCTGCGGATCTCGCCGGTGTTGGGGTGGAATACGTCCACGCCATTGATCCTGACCTGGAACTGTTGGGCTGCGCCGTTGGCCCCGGCCACCGGCAGGATGTCAATATCCGGCTCGCCGAAGATGACGAAGAGATTGCCCTTGCCGGTGTTTTTGAGATTGCCTGCCATGTGCAGATCGGCGTTCATGCGGGCCTTGAGAATGGGGATGCGGCCCAGCTTGTTGAAATCCGCGGCGTGGGCTTCATAGTTGAAGGCGCAGGCAATCAACACGTCAAAATCGGCCTCGGCGGCTTCCCGGGCCGCGGCCGCCAGATCCGCCCGGGGAACCGTGCCAAATTCGGAACCGATGAAGACGGCTGCCCGCTTTTCGGTGCCAGCCTCGTCACCACCTTCCCCATAATATCCTTGGGCACAGATCAACTCACCCGGCCAGGGGGTGAGGGAAGAAAACACAATGCGATCTTCCTTGTGGACCTGCTGTACGCCGGCAGTTTTGAGATGCTCCAGGATGATGCCGGCAAAATCCTGCGCTTCCCCCCGGGCCTTTGCCACGGTGTCAATCAGGTCGTCGTTTTCATCAACGCCCAGAATGCGATGAGGGGAAATACTCTCCACGGTGAACGGACCTGCTACCCTGACCTTCTTGTTGTCTTGATAGGGCTTATCGTAAAGATATTCATGGTCGGCTTTGGCGGCGATGGAGGCATCGATTTCTTTTTGGCGGGCGATGCGGTGTTTCCACCAGTCCGCGTGAATTCTGCTAACCTCCTCGGGCCAAGCCTCTTTCCCATCCCGGGGGATTTCCCACTCCTCCCAGGATGTGCCAAGGGCGGCATTCAACCTTGAGCGCAGCGGCTCCAGCGTTTGCTGGAACTTCTCCCAGATGACGTCAATTTCCCTGTTATTGGCGATGGATTTAAGCGTGATATGGGGTACCCGCTCATAGACAAAGCCAAGCCGGACGTTGCCGTGGGTGGGGGCATTTGACGGAGTCGTGCCGGCAATCCCAGCTTCCCGCTGTTGACCTTCAGGGCTATCGGCCAACAAATAGTAGGGATAGCGGGCGCCCATGATGCGGGCGCGGGCCAGAGCAAGGGCAACCCGGGACGTATCGATGGTGATCCAGCGGCGGCCCCACTGCTCGGCAACATAGGCAGTGGTGCCCGATCCGCAGGTGGGATCAAGGACAAGGTCGCCGGGGTCAGTGGTCATCAGGATGCAGCGCTCAACAACCTTATTGGTTGTCTGCACAACGTATACCTTCGGATCGCTTCTACTTTGTATTCCTCCCACATCTGTCCAAACATTATTCGTTGAAATGACAGGAAAATCATCTAAGTATCTCTTGAATCGGAGAGTATTTCCTTCAATAATTATCCTTCCAGCAGCAACGACCCGTTCCATTCCCTGCTGGGTGGTTTTCCAAAAAAGCCGACCAGGTGTAAATAATCGTCCAAGATATCGGAACGCAAAACTAATACTTTCACTGCCACTTTGAGATCTTAAATCTGTTGTAGCATATAACCTATTATCGTTATTAGTACTATGAGTATATCTGCTGGCACCCGCAGTGCCAGCCACCTTCTCCAAGAAAGGTGATCGGTATTTCACAACTTCAAATTCCTTGGCATACCAAATGACATAATCATTGATACCATTGAGTAATGCTTGCCCCAGACCTGTTGTCTTGGTAAAAATTATTTCTCGTACAAAATTCCTTTCCCCAAACACCTCATCCATCACTGCCCGCACCCGATGCACGTTCTCATCTCCAATCTGCACGAAGATCGATCCGCTCTCCGTCAACAAATCCCGCGCCACCGTCAGCCGATCCCGCAGATAGGTCAAATAGGAATGAATTCCGTCCCGCCATGTATCCCGAAAGGCTTTCACTTGCTCCGGTTCCCGGGTAATGTGTTCGGCTTTGCCGTCTTTCACGTCCCGGCTGGTGGTGGACCACTGAAAATTGGAGTTGAACTTGATGCCGTAGGGCGGGTCAAGATAGATGCACTGCACCCGGCCCCGCAGCCCTTCCCGTTCCGCCAGGGACGCCATCACTTGCAGGCTGTCCCCCAGGATCATGCGGTTGCTCCAGTTGGCCTCGTGCCGGTAGAACTCGGTGCGGTCGGCCCCATCCGGCAGCCCGTTGAAGTCCGCGAACAAATCAGTCTGGTTGCCCGATTGGCGCGCCATCCGCTCCGTTTCCGTCATCTTGCTGTGGCGCAGCAGATCGTTGATCAGCACCTTGGGATGAATCTTCTCCTGGATGAACAGGGGCGGCGCCTGCACCACCAGGTCCGACCAGTTCTGCTGGTCTTTGCCCCGCCACACAAGCTGGGGATCCAGGTCCCGGTTGCGGCGTGCGTAGGCCACCTCAATGGGTGTGCGGTCATCCGCCGCCATCACCGGCTCGTGCTCAGCGGTGGGGATGTTGGGGCGGGATGCACCGTCATGGCGCAGGGTTTCGATGGTTCGAGACGTTCTCCGTTTGGCTGTCATCTATCCCACCTGATCCGGCGTTGTGCTCAGCAGATCTCGCAGCGACAGCAGCAGATCGGGAACAGCGTTCTGAATGATGGACCAGATCACCTCGTCGTTGATGTGGATGTAGCTGTGTGCCAAGCGGTTGCGTGTCCCCACAATTGCATGCCACGGAATCAACGGATGCGCATCCTGTACTTCACTGGGGATATTGGTTGCCGCTTGGCCAATTAACTGAAGTTTGCGCAAGGTTGCATCATAAGTGAGTCCGTCCGCGATAAAAGCACTGTAATCCAACCCATCCGTGTAAGACAGCACATCCTCGCTGAATTGAATCATGTCCTTGATGTAAAGACGCCATTCCCGTGCGCCCTGAGCGGCGTCAGACATGGACAATATCCCTCTCCACGTAAGGACGGATCTCTTCCCGGATCTCGGTTCTGGTCGCCATATCCACTGGTCGATCCAGCAGATGCTCCAGGTATGCCTGGGCGCCAAAGTGGCGTCTCCAGTCTGCCGGGCCGTCAAACTGCACCAGGATGTCCACGTCGCTGGCGTCCGTGGCCTGGTCCCGGGCAAAGGAGCCGAACAGGGCCAGATCAACAACGCCAAAGCGCTGGGCCAGGGCGGCCTTGTGCGCCTGGAGTCGATTCAAGACTGTCGCTCTGTTCATGAGGGTTTTGCAGGGGAGGGTGCTGGGCAGGCTGGGGCAGTGGGTGGGGTAGAACCATACTCTATCACCCTATCACCACGGCGGCAACCACGTCTCCTCTGTCTGAGGGGAAGGGCGCCAGTCAGGTCCATACGCCGCCGGAAGGCAGGGTTACTTCCTTCCAACCGGACCTTGCTTTGGCGGGTCTCCAGGTGGCTTGGACGAAGAACCATCCTTCCGGGACCGGGGCCGATACCCCTCGGTCAGGGGCTTGGGCTGATACCCTGCGTCGACGACCAGCAACCACGGCTCCAGCAGCCCCTCGTTCAGAGGCTTGGGCTGATACCCCTGCAGCTCTATCCTCTCCCCTATTGGCAGGGTTGTTGGGCTCTGCAGGGGTGTTGGACGTGGTGAGTCAGCCGACTGGTCACGCTCGCTCATTGCAGTCTTCTCCCTTGAGAATGAGCTTGGATTCTATCCTGCTGACCTGGCAGGCGGAAACGAGAACACCTGCTCCTTTGCGCAATTGCCACGCGCATCATTATTTCTGGGCTCGTCCAGCCCTCCTATGGCCGCCGCTCTGTGCCAGGCTTGCAGTTGCATGGGCCAGAGAGAGGTCCCTCAAGTATCCGCGACTCAGCGCGGTCGCTTCCTTCCAACCGGACCTTGCTTTGGCGGGTCTCCAGGTGGCTCGGACGAAGAACCATCTTTCCGGGGCCGGGGTCGATACCCCTTGGTCAGGGGGTAGGTCCGGTATCCCAGCTTCTCCTGCAACCACCCTGTTTGCCGAGTGGTTGGGCGTGGCGAGGCAGTCGGCTGGTCGTGCTCACTCATTGCGGTCTTCTCCCTTGGTAGTGGGTTGGGCAACCAATTCTATCCTGCTGACTTGCCCACTGGCAACAATTACACTTGTTTGATTTCGCAAGTGCCACGTGTTGTTGCCAATGTCATAAATCCTTTCAATATAAATATCTCGCTCACTGGGTTCAGAGGATATGAAAGATTTCTCACCACAAAATCCTCCAAAATAGGTGCCATCCTTGAGTGTAACAATGATGTACTGTCCAACCATGTTGGTTCCAAGTGTGTAATCCCATGCAGTTTCAACAGGATGGACGATATTGAGACCGCACCTGCGCAACACGTTGTAGAACCAGTTTTTCTGAGCACTTAGCCCGAATAGAAGACCAAGTAACGCAGGAACGAAAATAGACAGTGCGAGCCAGATCAGCATCTTAACGAAGTCGAATTCAGATTGCAATTGAATATAATCAATGAAAGGAAAGACAAAGCTATTGTAGAGAAGTGAAATGGTCACATAAATAAGAAATGTTCTTGAATCTGATCGGCTCCGCCCCGTCAGAAACTGTGACCGAATCGACATCATAATGAAGCCGGGAACAACACAAATCAGAATCAGGGGCAGGTTGTCAAGAGATGCCAGGTTCAACACAGTTCAGAATCTCCTCCAGGTCCGCTGGCCAGCGCCCGAATCATAAAGCATCGGCAGGGTTTTGGCTGTGGCCATCTGCATTCGTCGGCACCCCACCTGCAGGCCATTGCTACACCCGCTCCAGAATCTTGTGCCTCAAATCGTCCTGGGAGGCCAGCGACGAAACCATCTCACCACCCACGTCAGAGAGCCTTGCCAGGTCTGTTCTGGGCAACTCGGACTGGTTTGCGAAGACAAGGATAGACCCGAAACGCAACTCGTGCCGATGGAAATGGGACAACATGATGGTGGTCAAGCGCGCCTTGTCCCGATTGGGTACGCCATAGAGGAAGAGGGGGGTGTCACTCTTACCCTTGATACGGTAATCCACCGGGTAACGTTCGCCGTTGGGCACATCCGGCTGGTGGTTGCGCTCAATTTTCTCCTCGTCGACCATGGTGAGCAGCAGGTTGTCCAGGTCTTCATCAAACGTGGATCTGACGTTGCTTCGGGACAGCAGGGTCAGGTCGTACACCCTGGTGAGTGCCTGGCCAAAGGTGAACAGGGCCTCCGGCAGTCGCTCTGGCGCTGTGTCCAGGCAGAGCGCTCCGCCGTCCCCGTCCCAGCACAGACCTGCTTCGTTGATGATGCGCTCAAGGGCCATGCCCCGCGTTCCTTCCAGGAAGCCATCCAGGTCGTGTTCGTAGCTGATGTGCATGAGCGTGTGACCACGGTCGGACAGCCGAAGCCCACCTGCAGGAGATTGGCAGAGATGGATCGGGTAGCGGTCCCCGTCGGGAAATTGGAAATTGGTGCGCAGCATCAAGGCGCCGTCAGGACGCTCCTGGACGCGCACCTCCTCACAGAGGCGTTGGCACAAGAGCTGTCGTAGTGCTTCTGTGTCAAGGGCCATCAGACCTGCAGCCTCAATTGGGGTTGGCTGTCTTTGGAGTTCAATCCACAGACGTTAAAGTCTTCCACCAGACAGGCAAGCGCGCCTTCCAAAAATTGAAACCGATCCGTTGGCGCCGCGTCGGACTCGGGCTTCTTGCCTGCCAGAATGGCCCTCTCCGAGGCGCAGTGAATGTGCGGGCGGTAGGAAATGTCGCCTGTTCATGGCTGGGGCCATTGTAGCGCACAAGCGTTAAGGGTTCCCCATGGTGGGGCAGATAGTAGATAGAGGATGCCACATGAGAAATTCTTGCTCATCGCTCAGGTTCTGCCGTTGGTAAATCTGGAATTTTAATGTCTTGTCACCTTCCCCAGTCACCTTGAAGTTTCTCTGCCTATGGACGGGCCTGACCTGGGGTTTGGCCAACCAACGCGCTCCAGGGTTGAGGATCCGTTTTGGCGCCAGCCTGAACTGATCCAGGTCACCCGTTGTGTAAAGCTTGATGCTCATTCAGGTTGCATGAACCTTCCGCATCAGCCTATGCCCCATGTGGCAAGGGAACTCAGCAATCCAGCCCGTCCAGCAGCGGAAACCGCAGAGCGACTATCCCCCCATGAGCTTGTCAAACTCCCCCTCCATCTCGTATGCATCGCGGAACTCGGCAAAGTCCCAGCGCCCGTAGTCCGCAAGCTGGTTGACGGCTGGTAGCCAGTAAGTGGTCATGGTGTTTTTCTTCTCCTTGGCGTCTTCCTGGCGGTAGCCCTTGACCTCCGCCACCAAATGCAGGAGATCCTCTTCCCCATGTCCGTCCTCCACCAGCAGGATGAAGTCCGGCCAGTACATGCGGCGCTCCCCCCGAAAGCGATAGGGGATTTCAAAGCCAAGGCCGTGGTTTTTCACGTAGGCCCGCACCCGGGGGTGGGCCTCGGCCACACGGCAGAACTCCGATTCCCATTCGCTGTCATAGACCACCCGGTTGACGTGGCACCGTCGGGGATCCGTGCGCCAGCAGGTTCTCTTCGCCGTGGTGAAACGAACATGCATGGTGGAGCCCGTGGGGTTGTAGGGGTCAAGCAACGCCTGGACGGGTTTGTCCTGGCAAGCGGGGGCCGCCATGATTGCCCCTGTGATGCGCCCGCAGGCGGTGTCCGCCAGGCTTTCCATCAACACCTGGGCCGGATGAGCGCCCCCCTTGCACACCAGATGGTTCTTGAGCCATTGGCCCGTGATTCGCTTGAGTTGTCCGAACAGATGCCATTTGGGGGTCCCGTTGGGATCACGCCACCTGGTTTCCAGCAGCCGCTTGGTGAGCTTGTAGGCAATGGTGGCGTGGCGCATGTTGTCGGGATCTTCAGGTCTCAGATCCGTTCCTTCGCCAAAGATGCCCTCGTTGCGGGTGACCGTGGGACCCACCAGATCAGGGGTGATCTCCATGGTGGAGTCAGGGTTGAACGTGGCTGATAGCTGTTCCCTGGGCAACTCCACCCGATACCCCTGCACCCGGGGGAAGCGGATCTCGCACCCATCCCGCTCCGGCGTCACGGCCCGGACCTGGAGCACCTCCCGCGGCGGCTGGGGCGGGGCCACCACGGGGCGGGCCGTGAAGTCGAAGGGGATACCCAGGACATCGGCGTACTCCACGTCAAAGAGGCCTTGATCGTTCAAGTCGTAGGACTGCCGGCGCAGCGCCCTGCCCACCACCTGCTCACAGAGAAGTTGGGCGCCGAAGGCACGTACCCCAAGCACGTGGGTGACGGTGTTGGCGTCCCAGCCCTCCGTCAGCATGGAGACCGACACCACGCAGCGGGTCCCGCCACCCAGGCGCCCGTCCTTGCCCACGGTGTTCATCACCTCCCGCAACAGGTCCGCATCGGACAGAGCCTCAGCCTGGCGGCGGTTCCCGGTTCGTCTGATGATGTCTTTCCGAAACCGTTCAACCTCGTCGGCAGCCGCAGTGCGGAAGCCCGGATCAAGCGCCTGACCGGACTCCAACTGTTCGCTGTCAATGAGCAGGGTGCGGGGACGGGCCAGCGGCCGGCCATGCTCGTCAAAGTTCCGGAACAGTGGCAGCGCCCCCGGCTGCGTTGTGGCGGGGTCCCCTTGGGTTTGGCGCTGGAAGCCTGAGATGTAGTCGTAGATCAGCTTGGAGGTGGAGGTGTTGTTGCACACCACGATGAAGCAGGGTGGGACCGAAATACCCGCAGCCTGCCATTGGTGGAAGGTGCGGCTGTAATGGTCGTAGAGGGCGGTCAGGGCGGTTTGCAATTCCGCCGGGATGCTCAGAGGATCCAGTGCAGCGCCCTTCCCCGGCCTTTTTTCGGCATCTTTTTGCCAATGTGGTCCCAAAGATTGCGGAATCTGGGCATCTCCCCACTGGGGATGTTGTCCGCCACTGGAACACGGGGCAGTTTTACGATGCCGCATTCGATGGCGTCCATCAGGGAGAAATCGCTCACCGTCCAGGGGAAGAGGGTCCCTTCCGCATAACCGGATCCCCTCAGGAAAAACGGGGTGGCGGAAAGATCGATCACGCGCCCAACGCCCAGGTTCTCCTGAACGGTTTCCAAGCCCGAGACCCAGACCCGGGCAGCTTCCTGGTTCTTGTCCGCCTCTTTCTTCTCTTCGCCTTTCAATGGGTCCTCCTCGTTTTCCTCGGCAGGTTTTTCCCGGTAGCAGTGGTGTGCTTCGTCATTGAGCACCAGGATGTTTTTCATACTCATCAACTCCGGCATCACCCGCTGCAGCATCTGTCCGTCGCTTTCATGGGTCGTTACCTGTGGTCCTCTCCCCTGGAGGAGCGCACGGCCTCCTTTGGAGACGGTCAACGTCTCCCGGGGCAGGAAGGCGTGGTAGTTGGTGATAACGATTTTGGCCCGGTCCAGGTCACGGACCATATCCGGCGGCGCCAGATCGCGGCTTTGGTAATAGCTGTCGGGATCGTTGGGCTGGAGCACCCGTAGGCGGTCCCGGATGGTGATGCCGGGCGTCACCACCAGGAATCCGCGGCTGAATCGCTGACTGCCGGGGTGACGCACCGCATTGACGGTCTGCCAGGCAATGATCATGGCCATGACCGTGGTCTTGCCGGCGCCGGTGGCCAGTTTCAACGCCAAACGGGAAAGACCGGAATTTGCCTGCTGGTTGGCGGCAGCCAAGTGGTCAAGAAAAGAACGGCCTGTCTTGCCCATCTTTGGCGCCACTTCGGTGAGCCAGATGACTGTCTCCACCGCTTCCACTTGGCAGAAGAAGGGGTGAAACCCGCTGTGTGAGGGCATCTGTCGGCGCCAGTGCCGGAGTAGACGAGCAGTCTCTCCGGTGACGCGCCACTGGGCGGGATCCGTAATGGCCCGCCATGAGTTGACCCGGGCACGGAGACTGCCGATCAGTCGCTCCAGGTTGTAGTTCTGATCCTCCGTCTCCAGCGCTGGCGCCTTCTCGTGAAAGATGAACTCCCGCTGTGACGCTTCCCGCTTCTTCGGCTTCGGGATCGGCGTGATGAACGTAAAGTGACGCCGGCTCTGGCAGATCCTTCCTGTAGGCTGGCCCTCCTTATCCAACTCCCAATGCTGGCGGGGAATCTCGTAAGGCGAATTCAGAATCGGCTGCGTATGAAAGGAGGTTGAGGGCGTCACTTCTGAAGGCTGGCCGGCCTGGCAGGGATCACCAGCTTGCATCGTCTCCATGCCCAAGCGGTCAAGCATTCTATTTTCAAGGGTTGAGGCTGGTGGTCACAGGCCGGGGAAAGGGCAAAAACACGGCGGGGCAGGGCTTGGTGGTGCTGCCCATCCTGGGGGAAGGCTTCATCTGGAACACCCAGGATCGGCAGCGGGTGCTGAACTGATTGATGGCTGCGGCCGACCTGGTGGCAGCATTCAACTTTGAGCGCTGGGGCTCCGGGGTTTTCTGGAACTTCTCCCAGATGACGCCAATCTCCCTGTTATTGGCGATGGATTTAAGCATGATATGGGGCTCCTGCCCATGGACGAAGCCAGGCCGCACGGTGCCGTAAGTGGTGGCGCTGGGCGGAGCCGTGCCGGGAACCTCGGCTTCCTGCTGCTTCCCCTGGAGGCTCCCGGCTGACAAACGCTTCATGTGGCGCAACGGTTCAACTCGCCGAATCGCCCCATGCTCCTGGAACAGGCCCTCCTCGGTGCAAGATGGGGTCCATCGTCCGGTCGGCCTGGTGCTGCCTGCCCCCCCTGTTCTCCGCTACCGTGGCGCCCCGGCTCACCCCGTGGCCTCGTTGCACACCATCTCCCTCTCTGCCGAAGCCCGCAGCAGGGTGCGGGGACGACGCACCACGGATCAGGGGCTGGAGGTGGTGTTGCACCTGCCCCGTACGGGTCCCCTGCAGCCGGGGGAACGGCTGAGTTGTGAACAGGGCCGGGTGGTGGTGGAGGTGGCGGCGGCGCCGGAACACCTGCTGGCGGTGGAGGCGTCCACACCCCTGGCGTTGTTGCAGGCGGCCTATCACCTGGGCAACCGCCACCTGCCCATGGAGATCCAGCCCCGACGGTTGCTCATTCCAGCGGATGGGGTTCTGGAGAGGATGCTCAGGGATCGGGGCTTGACGGTGGCTCCCCTCCGGCAAGAGTTTCACCCGGAGCCGGGGGCCTATGGCGCCGCCTCCCGTCACCGCCATGGGGCCGGGGCATCGGGGCCATGAGCAGCCCTGGCTGGCCACCGTCTCCCCCCTGCCGTTGCCCGTCTCCACGGCAGTTGTTGTGGCAGTTGGCCAGCCCCACCCTGCCGGTGGGGGGCTACACCTACTCGGAAGGCCTGGAGACCGTGGTGCAGCAGGGGCGGTTGCAGGACGTGGCCGATCTGGAATGCTGGCTGACGGCCGAGTTGGGCAGTGGGGCCGTCAGGGTGGACGCGGCCGTCATCCACCGCTGTCTGCTGGCGTTGCGGCAAGGGGATTGGGCGGCGGCCCAACGGCATGACGACTGGCTGCTGGCCCAGCGCAGTTGTGGGGCCATGCGCCAACAGCAGCGGCAGATGGGGCGCTCCATGCTGGCATTGCTGCGTCAACTGACGGCGGACCACGGCTGCCCCCTGGCGGACTGGCCCCATGGGGCGGGGCTGGCCTTAGCCTGGAGCCTGGCGGGAGAGCGGTTTCAATTGCCGGTGACGCCGCTGCTGGAGGCCTTCCTCTTCAGTTGGTCCGCCAATCTCATCAGTGCGGCGGTGCGGCTGGCGCCCCTGGCGGCTCCCCAGGGCCAGCAGTTGCAACTGCGGTTACAGGAACCCATTGCCGCACTGGCGGCAGCGGCCCCCGATCTGGACCCCCGGGCGTTGTGGCCGGAAACCCTGGGTCCCACCATGGCCCAGTTGGGGCATGATGGGTTGTATAGCCGTTTATTTCGCAGTTGAGCCCTTTGCGTGTTGGCGTGGCCGGGCCGGTGGGTTCCGGCAAGACCGCCCTGGTGGACCTGCTCTGCAAGCGGCTCCGGCAGCGGTTGCAGATGGCCGTGGTCACCAACGACATCTACACCCGGGAGGACGCGGAATTCCTGCTGCGTTCCGGCGCCTTGCCCCCTGAGCGCATCCGGGGGGTGGAAACCGGCGGCTGCCCCCATACCGCCATCCGGGAAGATTGCTCCATCAACCTGGTGGCCGTGGAGGAGTTGGAACGCTCCGAGCCCGGCCTGGATCTGGTGCTGGTGGAGAGCGGTGGGGACAACCTGGCGGCCAGCTTCAGCCCGGAGTTGGCGGATCTGTGCATTTACGTGATTGACGTGGCGGCCGGGGACAAGATTCCCCGCAAGGGCGGCCCCGGCATCACCCGCTCCCACCTCCTGGTGATCAACAAAATCGACCTGGCTCCCCACGTGGGCGCCAGCCTGGCGGTGATGGAGGCGGACACCCGGCGCATGAGGGGTGAGCGGCCGTGGTGTTTCACCAACCTGCGCACCGCCCAAGGGGTGGAAGAGGTGGAGGACTTTCTGCTGCGCCAGTTGCCCCCTCAAGTGACCCGCTCCCATGTCTGAGCGCTCCTGCCCATGGGTGGGAACTGTTCGGGTGGGCACAATTTTGGCGTCCCGTTGCTTTGGCTACCAAACCTGACCGGGGAAGGGTTGAAAATCGGAGGGTTGCAACAGCGGCTTGTCCGTGCCCTATCCCATGGGTCTCACCTCTTTTTCTCGCCGAAGCTTTGGTGCTTCCGCCCTGGCTGCTTCCCTGTTCCTGGCATCCTGTGGCGGACCCCGGTCAGCGCCAACGGATTCCGCCGGCATGGAGTTTGACGACACCGTCGCTGTGGGCATTCTCCATTCCTTGAGTGGAACCATGGCCATTTCCGAGTCCACCCTGTCCGAGGTGGAGAAGATGGCCATTGAGGAAATCAATGCCGCCGGTGGCGTGACCGTGGACGGCAAGAGCCACGAAATCACCTGGATCGAAGAGGACGGCGCTTCCGACTGGCCCACCTTTGCGGAGAAGGCCAAGAAGCTCATTGACCAGGACCAGGTGCCGGTGGTGTTTGGGGGCTGGACTTCAGCCAGCCGCAAGGCCATGCTGCCCGTCTTTGAATCCAAGGACGCCTTCCTCTATTACCCCATCCAGTACGAGGGTCAGGAGTGCTCCAGGAACATCTTCTACACCGGCGCCACCCCCAACCAGCAGGCGGAGCCGGCGGTGGAGTTCATGTTCAAGGAGTCTCCGGTGGCGGGCAAGCCCTTCTTCCTGGTGGGCTCGGATTACGTCTTCCCCCGCACCTCCAACACCATCACCAAAGCCCAGTTGGAAAGCCTCGGCGGCGAGGTGGTGGGCGAGGATTATCTACCCCTGGGCAACACGGAGGTAGCCCCCATTATTGCCAAGATCAAGAACGCTCTACCTGACGGCGGCGCCATTATCAACACCTTGAACGGGGATCAGAACGTGGCGTTCTTCAAGCAGATGCAGTCGGCAGGGCTCACACCCGAGAACGACTATTACGTGATGAGTTTCTCCATTGCCGAAGTAGAGATTGATACCATTGGCCCCGAATACCTGGCGGATCACTTTGCCGCCTGGAACTTCTTCCAGGCCATCGATACCCCCGCCTCCCAGAAGTTCACGGAAGCCTTCAAGGCCAAGTACGGGGAAGACCGGGTGACCAACGATCCCATGGAGTCGGCCTACAACATGGTCTATCTGTGGAAGGCCGGTGTCGAGAAAGCCAACAGTTTTGACGACAATCTGGTGCGTGAGGCCCTCATTGGCGTCACCTTCGACGCACCCCAAGGCCCCATCGAAGTGATGCCCAACCATCACATTTCCCAGACCGTACGCATCGGCCAGGTAACCCCTGACGGGCAGTTTGAAATTCTCACCACCAGCGACGGCCCCATTGCGCCCCAGGCCTGGAACCAGTTCGAGCCCAGCTCCAAGGGCTATGCATGTGACTGGAGTGATCCCGACAAAGGTGAGAAGTATCTTCTCTGACGGGCAGGCGCAAGCCCCCCGCCAACACAATCCGGAACAACCACCTGGGAAGAACAATCAGCCTTGATCTGTGACCTTATTGCTTGAAAGTCTCTTCAACGGGGCCGCCATTGGCTCCGTGTTGCTGATTGCCGCCCTGGGGTTGGCAATTGTGTTTGGCCTCATGGGCGTAATTAATCTCGCCCATGGGGAATTGATGATGTTGGGGGCCTACACCACCTACGTGGTTCAGAGTTTTTTCAAGCTGCCCCTGCTGGAGCCCCTGTTCGGAGGTTATATCTTTGTTGCTGTGGTGGTGGCGTTTCTGGTGAGCGGCCTGGTGGGGCTGCTGCTGGAGAGGAGCGTGATTCGCCGTCTCTATGGCAGACCCCTGGAAACCCTGCTGGCCACGTGGGGGGTGAGTCTGATCCTGCAGCAGTTTGTGCGCACCGTCCCCCTGGCCTGGTCAACAGGTCTCTGGCTGGCGGCCATGGTGGCTCTGGCGGGACCGCTGGTGGGGAACCGGCTATGGGGTCTTCGACAACGGCCATGGCTGCTGCGGCTGGGCAGTTGGGTTGTGGCGGCGGCAGTGGGGGTGGCCGCTGCCGGCTGGATTCGCGGCGCCATGCCCAAGCTGGCCCGGGCCAGCGCCCGCAACGTGGACGTGACGGCGCCCCGCTGGTTACGGGGCGGCCTGGATCTGGGGGATTGGACCCTTCCCATCCCCCGGCTGGTGATTATCGGTCTCACCATCCTGGCGGTGGTGGCGGTCTACTGGTTCCTCAACCGCAGTCTCTGGGGTCTCCGGATCCGCGCCGTGACCCAGAACCGGACCATGAGCGACTGCCTGGGCATTCCCACCCAGACCGTGGACGCCCTCACCTTCGGTGTTGGTTCCGGCCTGGCCGGGGTGGCCGGGGTGGCGGTGTCCCTGCTGGGATCGGTGGGCCCCAACGTGGGGGGGGACTACATCGTCGGCTGTTTCATGGTGGTGGTGCTGGGAGGTGTGGGCAACCTTTGGGGCGCCGTGGTGGCCTCGGCCGGCATTGGCGTGCTCACCGACGTGATCGGCGCCGGCCGTCTCCTGGAGGTGTGGCCCCAAATGCCGGCCCGGCTCCAGCAGGGTGTGGAGTTTTTCGCCACCACCAGCATGGCCCGGGTGCTCGTCTTTGCCCTGATTGTGCTGGTGTTGCAGGTGCGTCCGGCGGGCTTGTTCCCCCAGCGGGGTCGCATGGCGGAGGTGTGAGCCATGGCCGATACCCGCTCCCGTTGGCCGCCCCGTTGGTCACAAGTTCTGCTGTGGGGCATGGGCCTGGCGCTGGTGCTGGCCCTGCCCAGCCTGGTCTCCCCCTTCCGGCTCAACCTGCTGGGTCGCTATCTCTCTCTGGCCATCGTGGCCCTGGGCATTGACCTGATCTGGGGCTACACGGGGCTGCTGAGCCTGGGCCAGGGCATCTTCTTTGCCCTGGGGGGCTACGGCGCCGCCATGCATCTGCAGCTCAACTGCCACAGTTGCAGCCGGGCCGCCGGTGGGCTGCCGGAGTTTTTCGGGCTGTACGGGGTGCAACAGTTGCCCTGGTTCTGGGAACCCTTCCACTCCCCATGGTTCACCCTGGTGGCCATTTGGCTGGCGCCGGCGTTGGTGGCGGGCCTTCTGGGCTTCCTGGTGTTCCGCAACCGCATCAAGGGGGTGTATTTCTCCATCCTCACCCAGGCCGCCCTGCTGGTGTTTTTCAACTTCTTCAATGGCCAGCAGAAGCTCATCAACGGCACCAACGGCCTCAAGACGGACCTGACCCGGTTGCTGGGGATGATGGTGGGCTCCGACGCCATGCAGCGCAACCTGTTCTGGCTGACGGCCCTGCTGGCGCTCCTCACCTGGCTGCTGTGCCGTCGGCTGGTGGTGGGGGGGCGCTTCGGCCATGCCCTGCTGGCCATCCGGGACGATGAAGCGCGGCTGCGCTGTCTTGGCTACAACCCCACTCCGTTCAAGACCATGGTGTTTGCCCTGGCCGGTGGTCTGGCGGGCATATCCGGCGCCCTCTATACCGTCCAGTCCGGGATTGTCTCCCCCCAGTTCATGGCGGCCCCCTTCTCCATCGAGATGGTCATCTGGGTGGCGGTGGGGGGGCGCGGCACCCTCTGGGGGGCCATGGCGGGGGCCCTGGTCATCAATATGGCCAAGAGCCTGGTGAGTGAGGCCTGGCCCCAGACCTGGCTGTTCATCCAGGGTGGGCTGTTCCTTCTGGTGGTGACCACCTTGCAGGGTGGGGTGGTGGGGTGGTTCCAGGAGGGTGGTCCCCGCCGCCTGCTGGCCCGCCTGGGCTGGAGGACCCGGCTCAGCACCTACCCCGCCCTGGAACTGGAGACCGGACCGGAGGGGGAGGACTGACCCATGCCCACCCCCGGCCCCGGATCACCGCTCCTGGAACTGGCTGGCGTCAGCGTCAGCTTTGACGGCTTCCTGGCCTTGAAAAACCTGAACCTGCAGCTTGCCGCCGGGGAGTTGCGGGCGGTGATTGGTCCCAACGGCGCCGGGAAGACCACCTTCCTGGACGTGATCACCGGCAAGGTGCGTCCCCAGGCGGGGGACGTGTACTTCCGGGGGCGCTCCCTGCTGGGGCGCAACGAACACCAGATTGCCCGCCTGGGGGTGGGTCGCAAGTTTCAAAGCCCCAGGGTGTTTGAACAACTGAGCGTGCAGGAGAATCTGGCCCTGGCCGTCAGTACGCCCAAAACCCCCATGGGACTCCTGCGGCGCCATCTCACCGGCGCCCAACGGCAGCGCATCCACCATCTCCTGGAGGTCATCAACCTGGCTCCCCGCGCCCACCATCGGGCCGGCTCCCTCTCCCACGGGCAGAAACAATGGTTGGAAATCGGCATGCTGGTGGTGCAGGCGCCCCGGTTGCTGCTGGTGGACGAGCCCGTTGCCGGCCTCAGCGATGCGGAAACCGAACGCACGGCCGATCTGCTCAGGTCCCTGGCGGGGGACCATACGGTGCTGGTGATCGAGCACGACATGGAGTTCATCCGCCGCCTGCAAACCCGGGTGACCGTGCTCCACCAGGGCCAGGTGCTCTGTGAAGGGTCCATGGATCAGGTGCAGACGGATCCCCGGGTGGTGGAGGTCTACCTCGGCGCCGGCCAGGAGGAGCAGCCATGACGGAGCCCCTGCTGCAGATTCAGCACCTCACCACCTGCTATGGGGAAAGCCGCATCCTGCGGGACGTGGATCTGCAGATGCAGGGGGGGCAGATGGTGTGCCTCATTGGCCGCAACGGTGTGGGCAAAACCACCCTGCTCAAAACCGTCATGGGGTTGATCCGTCCCCGGCGGGGCCGGATCCGGCTTGCGGGGCGGGACCTGCTGGCCCTGCCTCCCCACCGGCGGGCCAGGGCGGGGATTGGCTACGTGCCCCAGGGACGGGAGATCATTCCCCGGCTGACGGTGCGCGACAACCTGCGACTGGGGCTGGAGGCCCGCCCCGGTGGCCTGGCCCGCCATGATCGTCCGGATCCCCAGGTGTTCGACCTGTTCCCGGTGTTGGCCACCATGCTGGAGCGGCGGGGTGGGGACCTGAGTGGCGGCCAGCAACAGCAGTTGGCTATGGCCCGCGCCCTCCAGGGCAGGCCACGACTGCTGCTCCTCGACGAACCCACCGAAGGCATTCAACCCAACGTGGTGGCCGATATTGAAAAGGCGGTGCGCCGCATCATGGACCGGACCGGCGTCAGTGTGCTGCTGGTGGAGCAGCACCTCCACTTTGTCCGCCAGGCCCACACCTACTACGCCATGCAGAAGGGTGGAATCGTGGCCAGCGGTCCCACGGCGGACCTGTCCCAGGCGGTGATCAACCGATTTTTAAGCGTGTGAGAGAAAAACGGCCAGGGGCTTGCCAAAACCGTGTGACGTTTCGTATGGTGTGTAGAAATACTTACCGCTTCCCCATGGCCCTGATTCTGTTCGCCGTCTGGATCCTGTTCTTTCTCTCCCGGATCGAGGTGCTGGCCTGAGACCTGTTGCGGGCGCCCATGTGGGTCAAGCCCGTAGCGGTAACGTGGGTAGCAATCAGGAGCAGCCCTCACGCCCTCACCCCCACCGATGGACTCCACCGAACCCCCAGCACGAAGCCACAGCTACCTGGAACGGGCAACTGGTCGTAGGCGCAGGGCAGCCTTCGTCAATTGATCCAAAGTGATAGTCCCGAAGCCCATCGCTTTGGAGAGACCTGTTTCTCTACCTTAGCAGTGTGGTATCTCCCAGTCGACTTCTAGACACAATGAACTTCTTCTCTCCATACTCATGCTTGGGAATCATTGTTGAGTTTTATCCTTGGAGAGATTTCTGAAAAGACTAATCCTGAGATCTTCTAGTCCTTCCCTAGAAGGATAAAGCAAGGCATTGAGTACCTCTCCCAATCAGCTTACTGTGCAAATGCTTAAGGTTCACTACCGCACCGAAAGGTAGAAACATTTCCTCGAAGCGATCATATCTCTGCCCCCAATACACCATAGCACAGGACATTGGGGCACCTTTGCCCGTATCCTTTCCGTTTTCTAAAAAGCGGAGGCGCGTATCGTAAAGGAAGGCAACGCCGTCTGCTGCGCCAAACACGAAATTCTTCCAATGCCGTGTATTCGTCGCTACCGGTACAAGGGCGAGAACCTCGGAATTGTGTTGGAAGTGCGCTTCTCTGCACCTTCTCAGCCAGTCTCTAATGCCTGTTCCCCGCTCCCTGTCTCGCCCGTAAGGCGGGTTCACGAAAATCGTAGATGCATTCCATGGATCCACCAAACCGTCAGAATGCGGCAAGCGGTATTCAACTGTAGCGTTGACGATGGAATACTGGTTTGAACATGGGTCGAGGCCGATTGTCCCCCCGAAAAAATCCCGAATGAGGTTCACGTACTTTGGAGGTGTGCCCCAATGCTGGCTGACTACCTCCACGTTGCTTCGACCCGCTGTCATTTTGCAAGACTTCCTAGATCGGCTCTCAGAGAGGTAAGCGTACCACCGTCCGGCGCTATGACATTGAACCACGTTTCAATTCTGGATTCATACTTCGTGAAATAGGCGCGTAGCACTCGGTCGGCTTTGGTATCAATGCGGATTTTAGTAAATCTGTTATTTCCTCTCTGACCTGGATAACTCTGGTGAAAAGCAGCACTTGCCGACTTCAGTTCATCCGCAGGTTGCAGAAGGAGGTCAACTATAAACTTAGTAAGGCCATTGTCAGTGAGAAAAAGCAGCCAATCATAAGACTGTGCCAGAACGCGAAGCTCTTTGTTCTGATTGTCTGATGTGAACCAATTTCCATGGTTGCTCACGATGCCTATGGTGAGCATGAACTCCGTAAAGTTATCTCTCGATGCGGCATTAATTATCTCCCTTTGCAGTTCATGATACGGACCAGAGCGAAATTGACCGTCATTTTGTTCGAGGATACCTTGAAACTGGCCACTTCTCAGCCGCACTTTCTGCAAGGATGACACTGAACGGGCGACATATGAACCTTGCTTTGCCTTCTCGATTGTCTGCGGCCCTTTCCGCATCCCTTCTTCCACACCCACTCGTTTGCACTCTACTATTGCGAAGGGTGACGCGGTCAGTTCACAGATGAAGATTGTACAGGCACTTTTGTCCAGGACTTCAATGTTTGCAACGACAGGGCCACTGTCTATCTCCGCCAGTACAGTGGCGTTTCTCTTCACCAAGTCCTTGTCAAGGATCGAACTAGACTTGAGTAAACAGTCCTTAGGACAGGGCCAACTGTGGCGCAGCTTCCTCGGTGTAATTGGAAGCGACAAAGGTGTAATTTCTGCGCGATGCTTTGCAAGCACTGGGTGAAGAGAGAATTCTACGTTGTGGACAATCTTTGAGTTTCCAAACTCCGGCACTTTACGCTCAATGACAATGTGGTCTGATAAGCCCCATGTACGAAGGGTATAGTAGGTAATAATCTCAACGAGTGTGCCCAAAGCCCTACCTGCAGCCTTCTTGGGGTTTGCTGCATAGTGGAAGACCTGACCTGCAAGAGTTTTCTGTAGCGCGTCAATTGACTTGTAGCTACTGCTGCGTGATTCAGTCATTACTGCTGTTTAGTCTGATAAGCCCTAGAGGGTTGGGTGCAATGCCAGTAAAGCTCATCAGCGTTGACTTGTCAAGCACGGTTCCCCCGGCGTTCTGGCACATTCGCCCTTAGGTGCATACGGGTTGGGATGTGGTGGCGCAGGCGCCCCGGTTGCTGCTGGTGGACGAGCCCGTTGCCGGCCTCAGCGATGCGGAAACCGAACGCACGGCCGATCTGCTCAGGTCCCTGGCGGGGGACCATACGGTGCTGGTGATCGAGCACGACATGGAGTTCATCCGCCGCCTGCAAACCCGGGTGACCGTGCTCCACCAGGGCCAGGTGCTCTGTGAAGGGTCCATGGATCAGGTGCAGACGGATCCCCGGGTGGTGGAGGTCTACCTCGGCGCCGGCCAGGAGGAGCAGCCATGACGGAGCCCCTGCTGCAGATTCAGCACCTCACCACCTGCTATGGGGAAAGCCGCATCCTGCGGGACGTGGATCTGCAGATGCAGGGGGGGCAGATGGTGTGCCTCATTGGCCGCAACGGTGTGGGCAAAACCACCCTGCTCAAAACCGTCATGGGGTTGATCCGTCCCCGGCGGGGCCGGATCCGGCTTGCGGGGCGGGACCTGCTGGCCCTGCCTCCCCACCGGCGGGCCAGGGCGGGGATTGGCTACGTGCCCCAGGGACGGGAGATCATTCCCCGGCTGACGGTGCGCGACAACCTGCGACTGGGGCTGGAGGCCCGCCCCGGTGGCCTGGCCCGCCATGATCGTCCGGATCCCCAGGTGTTCGACCTGTTCCCGGTGTTGGCCACCATGCTGGAGCGGCGGGGTGGGGACCTGAGTGGCGGCCAGCAACAGCAGTTGGCTATGGCCCGCGCCCTCCAGGGCAGGCCACGACTGCTGCTCCTCGACGAACCCACCGAAGGCATTCAACCCAACGTGGTGGCCGATATTGAAAAGGCGGTGCGCCGCATCATGGACCGGACCGGCGTCAGTGTGCTGCTGGTGGAGCAGCACCTCCACTTTGTCCGCCAGGCCCACACCTACTACGCCATGCAGAAGGGTGGAATCGTGGCCAGCGGTCCCACGGCGGACCTGTCCCAGGCGGTGATCAACCGATTTTTAAGCGTGTGAGAGAAAAACGGCCAGGGGCTTGCCAAAACCGTGTGACGTTTCGTATGGTGTGTAGAAATACTTACCGCTTCCCCATGGCCCTGATTCTGTTCGCCGTCTGGATCCTGTTCTTTCTCTCCCGGATCGAGGTGCTGGCCTGAGACCTGTTGCGGGCGCCCATGTGGGTCAAGCCCGTAGCGGTAACGTGGGTAGCAATCAGGAGCAGCCCTCACGCCCTCACCCCCACCGATGGACTCCACCGAACCCCCAGCACGAAGCCACAGCTACCTGGAACGGATTCTGCGGGCCCGGGTGTACGACGTGGCCATTGAAAGCCCCCTGGAGGTGGCCAGAAACCTGAGCCGCGCCCTGGGCAACCAGGTGTGGTTCAAGCGGGAGGATTTGCAGTCGGTATTTTCCTTCAAGTTGCGGGGCGCCTACAACCGCATCCGGCTGCTGTCGGCAGAAGAACTCGAACGGGGCGTGGTGACCGCCAGCGCCGGCAACCACGCCCAGGGTGTGGCCCTGGCGGCCCAGCGCCGTGGTTGCCGCGCCGTGATCGTGATGCCTGGCGTCACCCCCGCCGTTAAGGTGCGCAACGTGACCCGCCTGGGGGCCGAGGTGGTGCTCCACGGCAAATCCTTTGACGATGCCTGCAGCCATGCCCGGAAGCTGGTGAAAGAGCAGGGGCTCTGCTTTATTCACGCCTTTGACGACCCGGAGGTGATTGCCGGCCAGGGCACCATCGGCATGGAAATCCTGCGCCAACTGCCGGAGCCGCCGGCGGCCATCTACGTGGCCGTGGGGGGCGGGGGATTAATCAGCGGCATTGCCGCCTATGTCAAAGCCCTGTGGCCCCAGGTGGAGATCATCGGCGTGGAGCCCGTCGATTCCGACAGCATGACCCGCTCCCTGGCGGCTGGCCGGCGAGTGTGTCTGGAGCAGGTGGGCATCTTTGCGGACGGTGTGGCGGTGCGGCAGGTGGGGAAGGAAACCTTTCGTCTGTGCCGCCAGTATGTGGACCACATGGTGCTGGTGGATACGGACGCCATCTGTGCAGCCATCAAGGACGTCTTTGAAGACACCCGCTCCGTGCTGGAGCCGTCCGGCGCCCTGGCCGTTGCCGGTCTGAAGCAGGACGTGGTGCGCCGGGGCCGGCGGGATCAGCAACTGGTGGCCGTGGCCTGTGGCGCCAACATGAACTTTGACCGGTTGCGCTTTGTGGCGGAGCGGGCGGAACTGGGGGCGGAGCGGGAAGCCCTGCTGGCGGTCACCATCCCGGAGCGCCCCGGCAGCCTGCTGCGGTTCTGCTCCATGTTGGGCAACCACAACCTGACGGAGTTCAGCTATCGCATGGCGGATCCCCAGCAGGCCCATATCTTTATTGGCGTGGAGGTACACGGTCGCAGTGACACCGAAGCGCTGGTACGGAAGCTGCAGGAGGGGGGCTTTGCCGCCGTGAACCTCAGCGACGACGAACTCTCGAAAGTCCACATCCGCCACATGGTGGGAGGCCGCTGTCCGGCAGCCAGCGGCGAGCTGCTCTACCGCTTTCAGTTTCCCGAGCGGCCTGGGGCCCTGATGCACTTTGTCTCCCGTATGCGACCCACCTGGAATCTGAGCATGTTTCATTACCGCAACCAGGGGGCGGACTACGGGCGTATTGTGGTGGCCGTACAGGTGCCTGAAACAGAGCGACAGGAATGGCAGGCTTTCCTGGAAACCTTGGGCTATCGCTATTGGGATGAAACCGGTAACCAGGCCTATCAACTCTTCCTCGCCTGAGACAGAGGGCGCCGCAGAGGGAGTTGCGGCGGCAGGGTTGTCCCTCCCTGCCCGACTGGAAGCCATTCTCTATCTCAAGGGCCGTGCCGTGACGCTCAAGGAGTTGGCCCGACTGGCCGGCTGCTCCTGCGAGGAGGCTTCCACCGCTTTGATGATCCTGATGGCGGACTACGCCCACCGCGAGACCGCCCTGGAAATTCGCCAGGATGACGATGGGTACAGCCTGCAACTGCGGGCAGACCTGGCGGAGTTGGTTCATATCCTGGTCCCCCTCAATCTGGGCGCCGCCACCCTGCGCACCCTGGCTGCCATTGCCCTCAAGCAACCCATCCGCCAGGCCGCACTGGTGGACCTGCGGGGTTCGGGAGCCTATGAGCACATCAAGGAACTGCTGGCCCAGGGTTTCATTACACGCCGCCGGGAACAGGACGGCCGCTCCTACTGGCTCACCCTCACCGAAAAATTCCACCGCACCTACGCCGTCATGCCCCTGAAGCCACCGAAGGAAGAACCATGAGAGGGGAAGGCCGCCCATGATGATCGCTATCGACGCCGTGACCGCTGTCACCACCCTGATGGCTGCCCGGCGGTGAGAGAAGCCAATCGCCTGGGTCAGGTGTTCATGGACAGCGGAGCGAAAGTCATCGTCTTCCACCACTCTTTTCAATAGCTCTTTGTTCCCCTCCATACGTACAATCAACAGGTCATCGAGCTTACGGTTCAGGGAAGCTGCAAAGTCCGCAAAATTATTAAGGAACCCCTGGAGAAGGTTTTTGGGAGGTGGCAGGGGCGCCCTTCTCTTTCTCTGTCTTGCTGAGGCTGCTGGAGCCTTTCCAACCCCGAGTGGGACCCCAAGGGGCAGGCCGCCCTATCTGCCGAGGGATGCTCCGTATCCGCCTGATGCAGAACTGGTATTTTCTCAGCGCGGGGTCCGGAGACGTCCTCCACCCGGAAGGGCGCCAGTGTTTCTTTGGTATGAAGGCCAGATTGGGGTAGAGAAAGACTCGGGCTTGCGCCATGCAGTGGCCGTCACTGACGCCAACATCCAGGATATGACGGTGGCCGCAGAGTATTGCATGGCGAGAGAGGTTGGGGATGCCGGGATCAGGGCTTGCAGAAGGGCGAGGAGATGGCGGGATGGGTGGAGTATCGCACGCCATGAGAGCGGGGCGCCGCCGTCGCCTGAGACGTTGGAAGGGCGAGTGCTCCCTTGATGGAGCGTGCAAGGCCCTGGCAGGGCCAAGGTGGAACATCCATTCCGGGTGAGCAAGCAGCAGGTTGGTTTCCAGAAGACCAGGCTGCGAGGCATGGCCGAGAAACCCTGCAAGGTGATGTCTTGGCGGCTTTAACCAAGCTCTTCCTGGCGAGGAAGAGGTTATTGGCAATGGCAGATGGGCGTAGGAGGGGTATGGGAACACCCTGCTTCTATGGTATTATCAAGGATCATGAAGGTCATTGGAGGGCAAAACAAAATATGGTCTTTTGATCCTATAAGAGCTCCATTGGCTGTATAATTCAACTCTTTCCTATGCCTGACGTGAACCACGCTTCTCCAGTGGTTTCTTAGTAACAATCTCTCTTAGATGAAAAGATAGATAAATTGTCACTATTGTGTCTAAAATTTATGATGAGAAAAAATAGAATTACTTCACATCATATGGGAAATATATGGACACTTCTTCGTCATCCCCGCAAAAGCGGGGTCCATTGCTTAGCCCACTATCAAGAGGATGAGATGTTCTGGTGGAAGGGCGCTGGCCACTTGGGAATCCTGGGGATAAGGGGTGGAGTGTTTGTGCTGATCATAGATTTCCGCTTTCGCGGGAATGACGGGATGGAACTGATCTTTCATGGTTGAGGAGGAAGGCTGGAAAGCCTCAACAACAAGACAAGCCCAGAGGAGCCTCTTATCCAGAACTGGGGTTACATTGCCCCTGTCTGCTTTCAGACAGACCCAAGGCCCCACCGTGTTCTCCGTTGATCGTGCCCACCAGCCTTGTGGTGAATGCCGGCAGCACCAGCCATAAGCTGGCCTTGCTGGAGTTGACGGGCCAGGGGCGGTTGCCCTACCTCTGGCAAGCCCAGGTTGACTGGGGTTCCCAGGCCGGTCTTCTCCGCTGGCGCTGGGGGGAAGATCCCTGGCAACACACCCTCAGCCTTCACCATCATCATGGCTGCCGCCACCGGCAACCCGGCCCTGCGGCTGGTGAGCCTGCATCTGGGTGGGGGCTGCTCCGCCAGCGCCGTCCGCGGCCTGCGGTGTCAGGACACCTCCATGGGCTTCACCCCCCCCCCCTGGAAGGGTTGGTCATGGGCTCCCGCTGTGGCAGCGTGGATCCCGCCATCCTGCGGCGCCAGCTTCGCCCGCACCGTCTTGACATGGGCCTGCTGCTGACGGGGAAAACTCAGTGAGGCCCTGGAGACATCCAGAACGAGGATGTACCGGCAGGCCAGTGTAATGTCATTGAATGAGTTTAACCGATCAGCGTAAGGAACTCAGGATTGTCTGCATCATTATCCGGAGCAACTGCTAGTGCAGCATTGCGAGCTAATGCACGTGCCTTTTGTTTGAGCGATAGAGCCTCGTTCACAGCGCATGTGATCTTTTGCCTCTTTACCTCATCTTTTGGGATAGGAAGTATTAATTCATGAATACGTCCACCTAATGTGTCAATAATATCTTGCGTAAATCTCTTTGCATAAATCTGTTCTCGAACAATTGGACTTGATAAAATAGCTAGCAACAAACCTGGACTGATGACATCTTTCTTGTTAATTCTAATTTTATAGATATGACTCTGATAGACAATTCGTGTATCAACACTTGATATAATTGCACAAGTTCCGACTAGATAGGTACCATCACGCACCATCAGGATATCGTCTGTCTGTACATTTTGCCGCTCTTTATATTTCTCGTAAATTTCAACACTTAGACCATGTTTTGGATCAAGTTTAATTTCCCAATTAGCTATATCAGATGACCGAATAAATGGGATTGATCCCGTGCCGTAAGCGAGCTTCCCGACTTCATGACCAGTTGAAATCTCTAAGATTTTTTCTTCAATCATATCGCCAAAACGAACTATATAGTGTGTGTCTTTCAATGTTTCTAGCTTTTGCCTGATTTCTGGATTATAGTATTTCGGCAAGTAGATATCTTCCACGATATCTGTTTTGCTAAGTGCAAAACCAAAATGATTGTAATCGATCTTCCCAGTCACAATATACTCATCGTATTTTTTGATGATGCGCGGGATGTCATCATACGGAACGGGAAGTCCTCGTGAATCATGCCCACACCACTTGGCAACTGCCATGAAGATGTCATGGGGATCTTGTTCATTAGTTGGCGTCTTCTCGATCAGTACACCACACACCTTCGCATGTGTGAATGGCTGGAATAGCTCTTCCGGGAATGACACCACCGCCTTAATGCGAGCAACTGACTTGACGTACTGAATGATGTGCCGGTGCGAAGGATTGCAGAACATTGATTCGGGAACTATAATCCCCAGACGACCACCGGGCTTGAGTAAGGCAAGGCAGCGCTCAATAAACAGAATCTGCGGAGATTGGCCATCACAGACCTTTGCTGACTGTTTGTAGCTACTCTCACTGTCCTTCGTCCACTTGTGTGCAAGCTTATACTTCTTTAGGATACTTTGGTCGTCAATCTTGAGCTTCTTGCCAAATGGCGGATTGGTCAGAACGACATCAAAGGTACCCAGTCTCACTTCATCGGTTGCCGGGTGTCGCCATGAGCTGGGATCATCCAGACTGTTCTCACAGAAGATGCCGCCGCGCCCATCCCCGATAATGGCCATGTAGGCTTTAGCAACCTTGACAAGAAAGTAGTCCTTGTCGATTCCCCGGATGTTGCTGATGGCGACTTTCTGCTTCTCCGAGAAAATCTCATAAACTGGCCAGTTTAGCTCTTCTCCACGAACATCCATTTGCTTCCACATCTCACGCAATGCTTCCACTAGAAATCCGCCCGAACCGCAGGCCGGGTCAATCATTCGGTCATTGGAATTCAAATTGATCATATTGATCAAAAGATGAACTACGTGGCGTGGCGTGAAGAACTGTCCTTGGCTACCTTTCAGCGATGGGCCGATGAAGACCTCAAATGCCTCAGCAATCGCATCGCGCTCGCTTTCAATCAAGCAAAATAGGTGGATCTCACCGACTGCGTAGGATAGACTTGCGTCATCAAGCAGGATTTCCTCACCTGATTCGATAACATCAGCATATTGACGCTTCACATGAGCAAAGATATCTTTTATCCGCTTGCGGATAGCTTCATCTGGCTCATCAATCCCGGCGCGAAACGATACCATATCATTAGGCTTGGTGAAACGCTCGTCATAGATCTTGCAGAAAATCAGATTGATAATTTGCGATGCAAAAACTTCATCACGTGTAATACCGACTGCATTTGCGACCAGATAGTTGCGCATAGTCTTGAAAATACTCTTCAGGTTTTGTGCCGGGATAAGATCGCGGCGACAGTAAAGTCCTACATCTTCAAGGCGCTCACCAAACTTTGGGATATTCGGGATATCTTCAAACAGGATCCTGCCATTTTTTTCAGTCTTCTTAAGGAAAAGCTTTTCTTTTCCATTGAACCAAACGCCAATACGCGCTCTTGAAAACCGCAGATAATCTTCTAGTTGTGTACGTCCGTCACGGCGATTGGGTCTCTTACATTCGACAATAATTGACAGATTATCATCCGTGTGCTTTGCATTATCAAAGACACTAATATCAATTGGATATCCCCTCTTGGTATCTGAAGACCGGACTTTTACCCGCCATTGAGGCCGAGTCTGCAGGTGTTCTTTCGGATAGCCATAGTCGTTGACCAAGATTTTGGCAAATACCTGGACCGCATGAACTTCTTCGGGAGTAATTCGGACCTTCGCTCCAGAAATGAAGTCCTGAACATGTGTCTCGCTGCTTTGAGAAGCATTGTCTAAGATTTCCATTAAGGAGGAAATTTGTAATGCATCATAATGCAGCTATGTTACTTAGGAGTCAATCCCTGTGTAACATCTATTTATATTTACAAGATGCATAATCCAAGGAAACCCCTTGATGCCATATCCTGATGACCACCGGCATCCCAATCAATCCTAATCCCAACCGATGTTCTTCAACAATCCAGAGCAGGCCAGCATGGCTTGGATTCCCCCCAACTGGATCCCTGACACAGTTTGACGTTGGACCGTGGTCAGACAACCCATGCGGGCTGGACAAGAAAAGGCAAATCCGCCATAGAGCGTCCGGGATGCTCCGGCTCCTCATGACTTGGTACATTGCCTCTGTCTGCTTTTAGACAGACCCAAGGCCCCACCGTGTTCTCTGTTGATCATGCCCACCAGCCTTGTGGTGAATGCCGGCAGCACCAGCCATAAGCTGGCCTTGCTGGAGTTGACGGGCCAGGAGCGGTTGCCCTGCCTCTGGCAGGCCCAGGTTGACTGGGGCTCCCAGGCCGGTCTTCTCCGCTGGCGCTGGGGGGAGGATCCCTGGCAACAGGACACCCTCAGCCTTCACCATGGCCGCCGGGACGCCCTGGCCGATTGGCTGGCCCCAATGCTGTCCACCCTGGCGGCACGCTTCCCCGTCACTGCCGTTGGCCACCGCATCGTCCACGGCGGCGAACGGTTCCAGCGGAGCCAGTGGATCGGCCAAGGCCAACTGACGGCCCTGCAGGCCCTCGTTCCCCTGGCCCCCCTCCACAACCAGCCCGCCCTGGACACCGTTGAACTCCTGCTCAAGCTCTGCCCGGACATTCCCCAGGCAGGAGTATTTGACACAGCCTTCCACCACGCCATCCCCGAAGCGGCCAGCACCTACGGCCTGCCTATGGCATGGCGCCGCCAGGGCATTCGCCGCTACGGCTTCCACGGCATCAACCACAGCCACGTGGCCCGCATCATGGCTGCCGCCACCGGCAACCCGGCCCTGCGGCTGGTGAGCCTGCATCTGGGTGGGGGCTGCTCCGCCAGCGCCGTCCGCGGCCTGCGGTGTCAGGACACCTCCATGGGCTTCACCCCCCCCCCCTGGAAGGGTTGGTCATGGGCTCCCGCTGTGGCAGCGTGGATCCCGCCATCCTGCTGCACCAGCTTCGCCACGGCTGGGATCCGGACAGTCTGGAGCAGGTGCTGCAGCACCAGAGCGGTCTGGCGGGCCTGAGCGGCATCTCGGGGGATATGCGCCAGGTGCGCCAGGCAGCGGCCCAGGGTCATGCTCAGGCCCGGCTGGCGCTGGAGGTGTTTTTCACGGCGCTGATCCGGGCAGTGGGCAGTGCGGTGGCGGTGTTGCAGGGGGTGGACGTGGTGGCCCTCAGCGGCGGCATCGGCGAGCATGACCAGGCCCTGCAACAGGACCTGTTGGCCCATCTGCACTGGCTGGGGGTGCGTCCCGCCCGCCCGCCTCTCCGGCCCGGCGGCAACTGTTGGCGGCTGAGTGGCGGCGGGCCGGTGGAAGTGTGGGTGGTGCAGGCCGACGAGGAAGGGGCCATTGCCCGGGAGGTGGCCGGGCTGCTGAAGAATCGGCCCCCAGCCGCCCCATGACCCGACCGCCGAATCACAGGAAAACCCAACCAACCGGGGTGGCGGTGTTGCCAACACCGTAGGCACACTCCAGGATAACTGCAACCTCTCCCGGTTCCCCATGGTTTCCACGGTGACAGACGCGGCGTTGCTTCAGCCCCATGCTCTCAGTGAGGACGAGTTGAGTCAACTGGATGCCTACTGGCGGGCTGCCAACTATCTGGCCGTGGGCATGATTTATCTGCGGGGCAACCCCTTGCTGCGGGAGGCCCTCCGGCCCGAGCACGTCAAGAACCGCCTCCTGGGCCATTGGGGCTCCAGCCCGGGCCAAGCCTTCATCTGGACCCATGCCAACCGGCTGATTCGCAAATACGACCTGGATTGTCTGTACATGTCCGGCCCCGGCCATGGGGCGCCGGGGGTGTTGGGTCCCTGCTATCTGGATGGGAGCTATAGCGAAGTGTTTCCCCATATTTCCCGGGATCTGGAGGGACTGGGGCGGTTTTTCAAGCAGTTTTCTTTCCCTGGACATATCGGCAGCCACTGCACCCCGGAAACACCGGGGTCCATCCATGAAGGCGGCGAACTGGGCTATGTGCTCTCCCATGCCTGCGGCAGTGTGTTTGACGCCCCGGAGTTGATCACCATTGCCTGTGTGGGAGACGGGGAAGCGGAGACCGGCCCCCTGGCCGCCTCCTGGCACATCAACAAGTTTCTCAACCCCGTCCGTGACGGGGCCGTGCTGCCGGTTCTGCATCTGAACGGCTACAAAATCGCCAACCCCACCATCCTCAGTCGCATCAACACGGAAGAGCTTTGCAGCCTGCTGCGGGGCTATGGCTGGACCCCCCATCTGGTGGAGGGTTCCGATCCGGTGTCCATGCATCGGACCATGGCCCGGGTGATGGAAACGGCGGTGTTGGAGATCCGCAGCTTGCAGCGGCAAGCCCGGGACGCGGGGAAACCGTTCCGTCCCCGCTGGCCCATGATTGTGTTGCGCTCCCCCAAGGGATGGACAGGCCCCAAGGAGATGGATGGCCGCCGTCTGGAGGGCTTCTGGCGTTCCCACCAGGTGCCCCTGGCTCAGGTGAAAACCGACCCGGGCCAACTGGCGGCCCTGGAGCAGTGGCTGCAAAGTTATCGCCCTGGGGAATTGTTTAACGCCCAGGGAACGCCGGTGGAGATGGTGCGCAGCCATGCTCCGTCAGGATCAAAGCGGATGGGGTCCAATCCCCGGGCCAATGGCGGCCTGCTGCGTCAGACGCTGCGGTTGCCGCCGTTGGAGCCCTTTGCGGTGGATGTGGAGCGTCCTGGGATCATCCAGGCGGCAAACACGGCTCCCCTGGGGGAGTGGATTGGCGCTGTCATGAAGAGCAATCCCCGGAACTACCGCCTCTTCGGACCGGATGAAACCGCCTCCAATCGACTCCAGGCGGTGTATGCGGTCAGCAAGAAGTGCTGGATGGCTGATATGTTGCCCGAAGACGAGGGCGGCTCCGAGATCTCCCCGGATGGTCGGGTGATTGAGATGCTCTCCGAGCACACGTTGGTGGGCATGATGGAGGGATATTTGCTGACAGGTCGTTATGGCCTGTTCCACACCTATGAAGCCTTTGCCCATATTATTTCCTCCATGTTCAATCAACATGCCAAGTGGCTGGAGGTGTGCAAATTCCATGTGCCCTGGCGGGCCGCCATCGGCTCATGGAACTGTCTGATCTCTTCCACGGTATGGCGGCAGGATCACAACGGCTTCACCCACCAGGACCCCGGCATGATCGACGTTGCCGGCAACAAGAACGGGGAAGTGGTGAGGGTGTATCTTCCCGCTGATGCCAATTGCCTGCTGGCGGTGGCCGAGCTGGCCTTTGCGGAAACCGACGTGGCCAATATCATCGTGTCCGACAAGCAGCAACACCTCCAGTATTTGACCATCGAGGAGGCCCGTCGTCATGTGGCCAAGGGGGCCGGTTTATGGGAATGGGCCTGCACGGATCAACGGGAGGGCAGCCTTGCCGCTCCTGACGTGGTGTTGGCCTCCGCTGGCGATATTCCCACCAAGGAATGCCTGGCCGCCATTGCCATTCTTCGCCAACACCTTCCCCACCTGAAAATCCGTTACGTGAACGTGGTGAAGCTTTTCTGTCTCTCCGAAGAGCATCCCCATGGTCTCAGTGACGCGGATTTTGATAGCCTCTTCACCACAGACCGTCCGGTGGTCTTCAATTTCCATGGTTATCCCTGGTTGATCCATCGTCTCACCTATCGCCGCACCAATCACCATAATCTCCATGTACGCGGCTACAAGGAACAAGGCAACATCAACACACCCTTGGAACTGGCCATGAATAATCAAGTGGATCGCTTTAATCTGGTGATTGACGTGATCAACCGTGTGCCCAGTCTTGGCTATCGGGCCGCCCATCTCAAGGAGCATATGAAAGAGGAAATGTTACGCCACCGCTCCTATGCCTACACCCACGGCACCGACGCGGAAGCCATCAGCCAGTGGACCTGGCCCCAGGAAAATTGACTTGAACTGTGGTTCAAGGATTCATGGATTGGTGGGCCGCGTCAATGGCGGCCCGCTGCTGAGTTGTCAGGGTGGGGTAAGATAAGTTCATTGCCTCCAGAGTTTCTATGATGACTTTCATCACCACCAAACGACCAAATCTTTTCCGATCCATGGGGATACAGTACCATGGTGCATAGGCAGTTGACGTTTTACACAGCATCTTCTCAAATGCCTTTTGATAGTCATTCCAAGAATCACGTTCCCTCAGATCTGACGAGGAAAACTTCCAGTTCCTGGATGGCTGATTCAATCTTCTCAGAAATCGCCTCCGTTGCTCTTTTTTGGAAATATTCAGGAAGAATTTTACAACTCGAATGCCATTATTCGTCAGGTGCCGTTCAAAGGCGTTGATATCTTCATAACGCCATTTCCATAAATCGTCCCCTAGGAGATTCGGAGGAAGACGTTGTTGGCCAACAAGGTTACGCACCTTCACCACCAACACCTCTTCATAATAGGAACGGTTGAAAATACCAATGAAACCACGTGCAGGAACACGAGAGGAGTAGCGCCATAACCAGTTGTGACTCAACTCATCCGGAGAAGGTTGTTTGAAACTATACACCTTAACCCCCTGGGGATTCACCCCACTCATGACACGTTTAATGGTGCTGTCTTTCCCGGCTGCATCCGTAGCTTGAAACAAGATCAGCAAGCCATGGCGGCCATCGGCGTACAGGACGTTCTGTAGCTCCGCCAGATGCTTGACCCCTTCACGGTTCCACTGTTCAGCCTGCAACTTGCTTAGCCCGTTGTCCTTGGCTTCCGGGTCCTGGGTTGACAAATCGAACCGGCCGTTGGTCGGTACACGATAAGCTTCGGTGTCGATCCAGTCCATCACTGTGGGTCAAGGCCATGCTGCCCAAGCCTACAACACAGCCCCACAATCCGCAACCCACTGCCTATGGAGTTGCAAGCACACCGGGCCACCGTTCAGGAGCGTTTCTTCCTCCGCCCCCCCCCCCATCCCACAAAGAGGTCACATGCGGGCCATGGTCACCCGTTCCGGCTGGTTATGATATTTACCGTTTCTGGCCGCATAGCTGGTTTCACATGGCTCCCCTTCCAGAAACAACAACTGGCAGATCCCCTCGCCAGCGTAGATGCGGCAGTCCGCTCCGGAACTGTTGCTGAACTCCAGCGTCAGGTGGCCTTCCCAACTGGCTTCGGCAGGGGTGGCGTTCAGGATAATTCCCATGCGTGCATACGTACTCTTGCCGAGACAGATCACGGTGATGTGATCCGGCACCTTGAGGTTTTCCAAAGCAACTCCCAGGCCGTAGGAATGGGCCGGCAGGATGAAATAATCACCGTCCTCGTCGTGGTGGAGTTGGGTGGGCTCCAGATTGGCCGGGTTGAACCGCTTGGGGTTCATCACCGTACCCGGCACATGGCGGAACACCAGGAACTCTTGTGGGGAAAGACGCAGGTCATACCCGAAGGAGGAGCAGCCAAAGCTGAGCACGGACTGTTGCCGGCTCCCATTCTCCAACTGGCGCACCAGACGGGATTGGAAGGGGTTGATCATGCCGAGGCGGGCCTGATCCCGGATCCAGGAGTCGTTCTTCAGCATGGGGAGGGGGATGGAAAACGGATCGCAGACATCAACGGCGGCCCCGTTGCCGTGGCCTGGAGCCAGCCCTAACCGGATCACCTCATATCCGTGGGACATGGCTGGAGGATCCGGTCAGTTGAGGGACCCGCCAGAGGAATGACGGCAGCGGAGCCGCGTCACCTGGTTGGCCATGTCCAGAATAGCGTCGGACATGGCCGAGCCGATCAGCGTCAAATCCAGGGAAGCGGGCCGCTGTCGCAAGGCCTTGAGCACGTGCCCCTCCTCCAGGAGGCCAAACTCCAGGGCCAGACCCAGCTCATCCAGCACCATCAAATCCAGCCCACCGGAAGAAAGCTGCTGGCGGGATGCTGCCCAGACAGCGTTGACGGCTTGGTGATGCTGTGGGGTGATGGCGGCGGGATCCACCAGACAGCAGTCAATGGCTGGACGGATCCATTCCAGGCTGCCGCAGAGCCTTGTTGCCTGTTCAGGGCCTTGGTTGATGCCACCGCTGAGGAACTGAGCAATCATGACCCGACTCCCTTGGCCTGCCAGCCGGATCGCTTGGCTCAACACGTCGTTACAGGAGCCCCGGAAGGGGGCAACCGTCACCTGAAAGAGGCCGTCAGCCTGGGCAAAGCCGTGGGGAGTTCCGTGGTTGCGCACCGGCCAATCCAGACGGAGACTGCTATTGAGGGGGTGGTATCCCGTAGCAGGAGCATTGTTGCCCAAGGGCGTGTTGACCATGCAGGTAAGGCCTGACAAAGGGGTGACAAAGGGGAAGGTTCCGCCAATGGGCAGAAGCAAGCCTGAGCTCTGAATGTAGCGTCACTTGGTTGTCAAGGAGCGTTTGAGACACCAGGGATGGTGTAGTTCATATGTACTATCTTGCTTCGGAAGGGATGACGTCGCCAACGGGTGGTGGGGTGGAGCGGAGGAGAGAAAGGGGAGATTTGGTGTCCCTGGCTACAAATGGACCGCTGGGGACATTTCTAGGGTCATGTCTCATATCTTATTGCACGAGTGGTGACGGCTCTAAGCATGGGCAAGCATGGGTCCGTGGGCCCCGTGCCTCTGTCCTCACTCTGGCCATGAGCTTTTCTCAGACCGCATCCCCCAGCCGTTCGCCTGGGAACGTGACGGATGCCATTTCCGGGGGAACCCTCACCACAATTATCCGCTGCCTCTCGGGCAGTTCCCTGGATCTGGTCGAGCGGGGGAAGACCATTTTCCTCCCTGGCGATCCCGCAGAGCGGGTTTATCTGTTGCGGTGCGGTGCGGTGCGTCTCTCCCGCGTCTATGAAAGCGGGGAGGAGATCACCGTGGCGCTGCTGCGGGAGAACAGCCTGTTCGGGGTCCTGTCTCTGTTGACCGGTCATCGCTCGGACCGCTTCTACCACGCTGTTGCCTTTACCCGTGTGGAAATGATTTCCGCACCGGCCACCTCCGTGCGCCAAGCCATCGAGGGGGATGCCCGGGTGGGCTTGATGATGCTGCAGGGCCTGTCCTCCCGGGTCCTGCAGACGGAGACCATGATTGAAACCCTCACCCACCGGGATATGTCCTCCCGGCTGGTGAGCTTTTTGCTGGTGCTTTGCCGCGATTTTGGCGTTCCGGCGGAACAGGGCATCACCATCGATCTACGGCTCTCCCACCAGGCCATTGCCGAGGCCATTGGCTCCACCCGGGTGACCATCACCCGCCTGCTGGGGGACTTGCGCAACGAGGGGATGCTCAGAATCGACCGGAAAAAAATCACCATCTTCGACCCTGTGGCCCTCGCACGTCGGTTCAGCTAAGCCCATAGTGGAGTGGTGAGCACCTTCTGGAGAAAAACCCCTGTCTGGCTGGCTGCTCATTCTTGCGCTGCTGCTGCTGGGCGGCGTGCTTGCGGTCATGGGGGACCGGCTGGGCAGCCGCATCGGCAAGGCTCGTTTGTCGTTGCTCAGGATGCGCCCCAGGCGCACTGCCATGGTGATTACAGCCGTCACCGGCAGCCTGATTGCAGCGCTGAGCTTTGCCCTGCTGATCGCCATCAACGACCGCTGGCGGCGGGGATTGTTTGAGCTGGTTCGCATTGAGCAGAGTCTGCAGACCAGCCGGGACGATCTTGACAGGACCAGGATGAGCTTGGAGTCCGTCCAGGACGAACTGGTGACCATTCACGAGGCCCTCGTGAATGCAAAGCGCAGCCGCAACCAGGCTGAGGCTCAGGTACAGGAGCTGAGGGAGCAGGCAGGCGTGTTGCGGGCCCAGACCCAGGAGTTGGAGCAAGCCGTCCATATGCTGGATGGCCAGAGTCAGCAACTGCGGAATGAGAAAGCGGTCCTGAAGGAGGAAGTGCGCCGACGGGATCAAGAACTCGACGGCCTTCAGGAACAAATCAACAGCCAGGTGGATACGTTACGCAATCTCAGGCGCAGCATCACGGCGTTGCGGCGCGGTGACCTGGCCGTTGCTCGCGGTGAGATCCTGGCCATGGCCAAGGTGATGCTGCCCCCCTTCAGCGACGGCGACGATGCCGTTACCAGCCTGCTGAATCAGGCCAATCGGCTGGCCTATGAGCGACTGCTGCCCGGCCAGACGCCAAGCCGGCAGATCCTTTACGTCCCCAACAGCGAGGTGGAGAAGATCACCACAAATCTGCGGACCGGGGAAGCCTGGGTCGTCATCATCCGCAGCGCAAACAACGTCCTCATGGGGGAGAGATCCCTGGTGGCCTTTGTGGACATAAGCCTCAACCGCAGGATTCTGGTGGCTGGCCAGGTTCTGGCGTCCACTGTTGTTGAAGAGGACGAGCGTACCCTGGAAACCGTGAGTCAGCGGCTCAGCCTGCTCCTGGCCTCGGCCCGCAACCAGGCCAATCGGTTGGGATCTCTGAATAGAGAGGTAGTACTTGATAATGAAGCCCTGACTGCGCTGGCCCTGGATCTGGCGGGTCGCACAACGCCCCGGGTCACCCTGGAGGTCTTCAGCACGGAGGACGGCGAGACAGGGGATCCCCTGCATCTGGGCATCCGTTGGCTCAATTCCCCCCTGGGGGATGCCTCGGACCCTGATCATGACTGAAGGCGGCTGTGCCATTGGCCTGGACCCCGGCACCAGCAAATGCGGCTTGGCGTGCAGTGATGCCAACCAGCAACAGCTTGACCTCTGCTTGACCTGCACACCCCATGAGTGCTGGCAATATCTCCAGGACTGGTGGTTGGAGCGCCAGCCGGAAGCGCTGTACCTGGGGGATGGCGCCATGTCCACCCAATGGCGGTTGGCCCTGCTCACCTGGTGCCCCCCCCAGGCCCTCCAACTGGTGCCCGAGTCCCACAGCAGCCTGGAAGCCCGTGGGCGCTATTGGCGGCTGCATCCACCCCGGGGCTGGCGGCGCCTGTTGCCGGAGGGATTGCGGCAGCCCCCCAGACCGGTGGACGACCTGGCGGCTCTGGTGATCCTTGAGCGGGGCCTGGGACATGCCCTGCGGGTGATGCCAGGCTCCTTCAGCACAGCCGTCAGACCGTAGCCCGGACCAGAAAGTTGTACTCTCCACCCACGTCCAACTGGTGGTCGCAGCGCAGAAGAAAGCGGAGCAATGCATCCTCGATCAACGCCCGACCCAAGGAGGGCTCGACCCGCAGCTTCCCTTGTCGGAAGCGCCAATGGAAGACCCAGGCAAACTCTCCCGCCCAGACCTGGCCCTTGCAAAGGCCCGAATGAAGATCCTGGTTGAGAACCTGGAGGCGTGCTGTGGTGGTGGGAAGTTGCGCCATTTCAGTGGGTGATGCTGCCAGGATCGGGGTTGCTCTGGATCCGGAGTCCATTGAGGGCGTTCATGGCTGCACCCAATCCCTGCCGTTGGAGAATGTGGATTCCCACCACCACCTCGTTGAGCACCTGACGCAGCAGGGGATCTTCCTCCCCACTGAAACGCCCCAGCACGTGCCCGACAGTGGCCGCCTTGCGGGCCGCCGGATCCCGACCGGGGGCGCCAATCCCCACCCGCAGCCGGGCAAAGCCCTGGGTGTTGAGATGGGCGATGGTGCTCCGCAGTCCCTTATGCCCCCCGGCGCTGCCCTCGCCACGAAGCCGTAAGCGGCCCAGGGGAAGGTCCATATCGTCCACAACCACCAGGAGATGCTCAGGTCCCAGGCGGAACCAATCCAGGGCGGCGCGGATTGAGACGCCGCAGGCGTTCATGTAGGTCTGGGGCATGAGGAGGCGCAGCCGCTGCTCCCCTTGGCCCATCTCGGCCAACCGGGCCTTGAGTCTGGTCTGATTGCGGAAGACAACCTGGGACTGACCGCTGGCCAGGGCCTCAAGGACCATGAAGCCCGCATTGTGCCGTGTCCCGGCATAGCGGGGGCCGGGATTGCCCAGGCCGGCAATCAGGCGCAGATCCATGGCGTGGCGTCTCCTGTCCCGGACATGGCGGGGCCGCCCCGCTCAGGTCTCGTCTTCAGCCTTGTCTTCAGAACCGTGCTGTCTGGATGTGCTCCCTGACTCGGCCGGCGAGACCACGGCGGTAGAAGCAACTTGCTGCTCCGTTGTGGCCCCAGGCGCCTCCGGGGCATTGGCCTCCGCCATGACAGCGTTGCTGAACTCCCGGGACGCCGATTGAAAAGCCTTGAGGGTTTTGCCGAGGGTGCGCCCCAACTCCGGCAGCTTCCTGGGACCAAAGACCAACAGACCAACCACGGCAATGACAGCCATTTCCGGCAGACCGACACCAAACACACTCATGGATCCCATTCCTGAGGGGGAACAGCAGACAAAGCCTAGGGAATGGGGAACCCGTTGTTGCTGCCTACCGAGGCTATGGAGCGTCATTCCCCAAGGCGGCCGGTAACCGTTGCTCCGGTGTGGTTGTCAACCCAGACCGGTCCAGTCCACGCTGATGTCGTTGAGGAGGAGGGACTGGTTGTAAATCTGCAGAATGACCAGCAGAAACACGAAAAACAGGAGCATGAAGATTCCCATCACCGTGGTGGCGCCCCAACCAGGGACCACTTTTCCGTATTCGGAGTTGAGGGGGCGCAGCAAATCTCCCAGACGGGTCCGTTGAGGCATGGGTGGCGAGCTCCAGCACAGGGATTCGGGTGACTAGCCTAAACCCTCAGCCGCGGTTGGCCGCGGCATCCTTTGCAGCCTGTGATGGAATGAGCCAGGTTTCGACCCTTTCCCCAGGACTCGGCCTTGGTCTGGTGGTTCTGGCTGTGCTGGTGGGCCTCACCGGCTTTGGCCTCTACACCGCCTTTGGTCCACCGGCCCAGGGGCTGACTGATCCCTTCGACGACCACGAGGACTGAGGACTAAAGCCCGTCCCACCTGTGGGACAGGGGTACGCTGCGGATCTCCCACGGCCGGAGCGGCCTGGGTTCTGTGGGAGTGAAGGACTTCAGCCAGGCAAGACGGCCCCGCCACGGCGCCAACTGTTGCAGGGTGAGTCGGGACGGCTGATCCTCTTCCGTTGGCCGCAACTCCAGCAGCCGCTGGGTGCTCTCCGGCCAGGGGAACCACAGTTGTTGTGCTGGTTCGGGGCGCTGCGGAAGGAGCAGGGGGCGCAGCCAGAGGGGCCAGCGCAGGTGGTCCGCCGCCGCCGGAACCCGGTTCTCGCACCAGCCTCCGTCCAGGGGCATGAGTCCGATCCGGTGGCGCCACCAGCCCCGGTCCGCCCCTGGGTCAGGCCATGTGGCCCCACGCAGCAGGGCCACGCTCAGATGGTGGTCTTGGACGTGGATCCCCTGGGGGCCGTCCAGGAGCACCGCCAAACCGCCCTGCTGCTGCAACAGGGCCATCCAACTGACGACCGCACAGTGCCAGCGGCTTTGTTCCCGTGCTGTCTGCGGTCGCGCCGGGCGTTCAATCACCCCGCCCCCTGTATCCGCCGCCCAGCGCTGGACGGGTTGAGCCAGGTCCGCATCCAGGCTCAGCAGTTCATGGGTCTGGCGCCAGTGGATGCTCAAGCGGAGCTCCAGGTAGGGACTGCCCGCAGCAAGGCATGCCATCATGCTGATCCGGCTCTGCCCGAAGGCGCCCCGCCACCGCAATCGCGCCATGGCGGAGTTGTGCTCCAACATTTCGGGCCGGCCCAGCTTCATGCCCCCAAGGGGATGGTGGCGGTGGTCAGGCGCCAGATCCCAGGCATCCCAGTACTCACCCCGATCCCGCCAGCGGCCGAACTCCAGAGGTTTTCCCAGCGCCTGCCGCCCACGGGGGGAAAAGAGTTGCAGGACGCCTTCAGGACCACACCATGCGGTGCAGAGGCCGTTGCCCAGTTGCCAGTGGTCAGGGGTTGCGGCCCGATGGACGGCCACTGGGTGGAGAGGCGTCACGGCGGCGGCTTCCCCTTGCAGCCGCCAGCAACCCAGGCCCGCCATGGTGGGCAGGACCCGGTGCTGTCGGGATCGGGGAAGGCGCACCACCCGGGGCCAGGGGCCGGCCGGTTGCAGTTGGAGCGCCACCCAGTGATCCGCCGGCGCCGATGGATGTCCATTCCGAGGCCCGGTTCCCAGAAGCTGGTGGAGCACCTGGTTACGGATACGGCAGGCCTGGCGCCTGAGGCGCCGCCAGGGAGCGTCCAACTGGGCAAACACCTCGCCGGTGGCGGTGCCCGGCAGGATGTCGTGGAACTGATGGAACAGGAGTGTCTGCCAGCAGCGCCCAAGCTGGTGGAGCGGGCGGTTCCCCTCTTCCCCCGCCATGGCCCACCGGCCATGGCCCAGCGTCTGGGCCAGCCACAACGCCCGCTCAGCCTCCAGCAACAGCCGCTCGGCGGTGCGGTTGTGGCGCTTCTGGTCGGGGTGGGTGGTGGCGCAGCCCCGGTGCAGTTCCAGGTAAAGCTCATCGGCCCACACCGGCAGTGTGGGAGCCAGGGGCTTGAGATCCTCCAACCAACTGCGCAGCGTGCCATGGCGATACCGGGGCAGTTGGGGATGCCCCCACCAAAGCTGCACCTGATCCATCAAGTCCCGGTTGGGACCGCCCCCGTGGTTCCCCACGCCGGGCAGCCAGAGGCTGCTGTTGACGCCGGTCCGGGCCCGCCATTCCCCATGGGCCTGCCGGATCGCCAGAGGGTCCCCGGTGGCGCCGAGAGGCCCCGGCAGCAGCGCCAGCACTTCGGCCCCACTGGAGTCACGCCAGCGGAACAGGCGGTGAGGGAAGGGGTTCCGGGCATTCCAGGCGAGCTTGGTGGTCAAAAACCAGCCGATGCCCTGACGCGCCAGGGTCTGGGGGAGACCTGCAGCAAACCCGAAACTATCCGGCAGCCAGGCCAGGTCATGGCGCCATCGGGGGAAGTGGCGCCGACTCCAGCGCTGCCCCGTCTCCAGTTGGCGCAACAGGGAAACCGTGCTGATCAGCGCACAATCCATTTCCACCCAGGGGCCACACAAGGGCTCCCAGCGACCGGTCTCGGCCAGGGCGCGGATGCGGCGCCAAAGAGCGGGGCGATGCTGTTGCAGCCAGGCATACAGCGCCGGTGTGGAGTGGCCGAAGCACAGGCCAGAGTGTTCCTCCATCAGGTTCAGCACGCTGGTGAAGGTGTCCACCGCCGCCCGCCAGGTTTCCGCAACGGGCCAGAGCCAGGCCAGATCCAGGTGGGCATGGCTCAACAACGTGACGTGACCGTTCCCGGAGCGGGTTTGCCCCGCCCCTCCATTGCCCGGAGCGGTAAGGGCCTCTTCCGTGCTCCTCAGCAGACGGAGCGGGTCCTCCTGGCGACAGCGGGGCTCCAGCGCCACGCTGCTGTGACACAGGGAACCCTCCTCATGGCAAGGGCTGTGGAGTTCCAGTTCCAGCAGCAGGGGCACACCCGCCAGCCAGCGGGCCGGCAGGGGGAGACGGCAGGTGTTGGCAAACAGGTCACCGTGGCGCCGGGGTGTTCCATCCACCTTGAGTACCGCGGTTTCCGCCCACCAGAGCAACACCAGCCGGGGAATGAATGTCCCATGGGGCAGGCCTTGCCAGGACAACGGCGTGGTCAGGACAAGGCGCAGGCGGAGTGGGCAGCCACCCCGGGGCCACACCAGGTCACCCCGGGCTTGCCAGTCCTGCCGGAGCGCCAGGCGGTGCCCATGGGCCAGTGCCGGCGCCCCGGTATCCAGACGCCATTGGTGTTGCAAGTCCAACTTCCAGGGGAAACCTTCCGGGTCTGGCGTCCGTGCCGTGGCCTGGATCATGATCGGGGCGCCGCCAGGCTTTGCAAAAGACTATGGACCAGGGTGTCCGTGCTGCCCGGGGACCATAGGATGCAACAGGCGCACGGATTCAATCCCATGGGTTCCTGTGCGCTTCGGCTTCTGTCGCACCACCACCATGCTTGCTCTCAAGATCACCGTCTACGCGGTTGTTTTCTTTTTCATTGGTCTGTTCGTGTTCGGCTTCCTGGCCAGTGATCCCAGCCGCACCCCGAGCCGCAAGGATCTGGAGGAGTGATCCCGGACAACTCCTCCACAAGAGCCCATAGCATTCCCTTCACCGGCAGGCTTAAGGGTTGAGGGTGTTGGTTGATTGTTTTCGGGTGGCCTGTCTCCTTGTGCTCGCAGGCGCGGGGGGATTGGGTCACAGCCCTGCGTGGGGCACGGAAGATCTGACGCCAAGCCCTGGGAACCATGGTGGTGACGGCGCCAGGGCCGATTCCACCCCATGGAACGACTTGAACCTCACCATCCGTGCGGACCGCCAATACGCCGACCTCCAACAGGACCGTCTGGTGGCGGAGGGCAATGTGCTGTTGCAGCTTGCCGGTGGGGATCTGGCGGCGGAGCGGGTCACCTATGAACGGGGCGCCGGGCTGCTCACGGCCAGCGGCGCCGTGCGGTTCCGGCGGGGATTCCAGTACCTCCAGGCCGGTTCCCTGCGGTACAACCTGGAGAGCCGTGAAGGGGAGCTGCAGGATGTGTATGGGGTGATCAATTTTGACCACCACGCCACGGATCTCATCCTCAGCAATTCACCGGTCCAGCCCGTCTCCGAAGCGGAAACCGCTGCCCCGGATGCTCCCTGGTCCAGCCTGTTGGAAGATCAACCGGTCCGGGAAATCACCTCCGACACGGGGCTGCAACTGGAATACAGCCTGGGTTTTGGCAGGGGATCCCGATCCGGCGAGACGGAGGAAGAGGAAGTGGGGAAAGTAGATGTTCATGACCCGGTGATTCCTCCTGCCTTCACGAGCGTGGATTGGAGTCCGCAGTTGAATCAGGAGCGGAGCAGGATCAGCCGCTGGCGTTTCCAGGCCAAGTCCCTCTTGCTCACGCCGGAAGCATGGACCAGTCCTCTGATTGCGCTGACCAACGATCCATTGACGCCGGCCCAGGTAATCCTCGAAGGCCGGGACAGCCAGGTCCGGGAACAGCCGGACGGGACACTGATTCTCACCAGCGCCACGAACCGCGCCCTGCTGGACGGCAGGCTGACCGTGCCCCTGCCGCGCCGTATTTCCCTCAGCAGTGACCGCCCGTCCTGGGCTCTTCTCACCGATGAGAACAGGCGCGATGGCCTTTATGTGGAGAACACCCTGGTATCTTCTCTCCTTGGCGGTGAGTTGACCGTCAGGCCCCAGTTGATGGTGAGCCGCGCTGTGGGCGGTACGACCAATGCCTATCCCCCGCCATATGGTTCTACCGAGGCTGATCCTATTGAAAAGAACATCTCCGTGGGCGATCTTTTCGGCGTGGATGTTCTCTACAGCCGCTCAGTCGGATCACAGGGCACACTCCAGTTGCACGCTGACCTCTCCACCCTCTCCCCCCATCATCTCGCCAGCCAGACACGGGCGGAGGCTCATCTCCTTCACCCGTTGACCCTGCCTCTCCTCGGTGAAACCAGGGCCACCCTCAACGCCGCCTATAACTTCAGTGTCTGGAACGGCTCCCTGGGTGAGCAGGATGTCTACACGGCTTTTGGTGGGTTCCTGGAGAAGGATGTCCAGCTTCCACCATGGGGTTCCCTGCGCAATCGCCTGCTCTGGAGATTGAGCCTGCAAAACATCAACGCCACAGTCTTTGATACGGAAGATCTATCGGGCAAGACGTGGCGCGCATCGGGATATGGGCGTCTCACCTCCACCTTGCCCATCTGGCAAGGTGAGATTCTGGAGGATTCCAGGGAAGCGCTGCGCCATGTTCCGCGACCGATTCGCCCTGAGGCTTCACTCACCACATTTCTGATTGCCCAGTCGTCAAATTATGGTGATCATAGCAGCCAGAGATATTACAGATTTGGCCTCTTGTCCGATGTGACTGTGGGCCATTTCAGTCGCCCCTCTTTTGACTATACAAGACTCTCCATTGGCAGCAGTGTCTCCATTGTTGAACAGCGCAGCAGATTCGCCTTTGATCGAGCTGTAGACTTGGGTTCGCTTTATGTATCGTGGACGCAGCATTTGACCGGCCCACTACTTCTATCAACAAGTATATCCTACAATATAGATGGACGATCAGAAAACTATGGCAAAATAATTGACTCTATCTTCAAACTGAGATGGCAGCGACGTGCCTACAATTTGGAGCTGTTTTATAGCCCGGAGCGCAAGCTGGGTGGTCTACAGATTCGCATCAACGGCTTTGACTGGCGTGGTACAGGAACCCCCTTTTCCCCTGCATCCCATCATCCTGGCCACAGGATGATGGGTGATCAACCGGATGGCGCAAAGTTGTTGAGATAGGGAAGCCGTGAGGCTGTCCGCCGCAATTCATCCCCATGGCTGAGCAGCAGGCCCGTGGCATCCCAACAACCACTCAGGAGCATGGTCTGCGGGCCGCTCTCGATCATCAGGGGCCAATGGCGATCCAGCCCATGGAGGCCGGGCGCAGCAAGGGTGAGGCGGAAATGAACACCGGGCTGCTCCTGCACCAGTTGCTGAATGTCTTCCACTGCCTCCGTCTCTCCCCGCAGACAGGGCATACCCAAGGCCAGGCAATTGCTGGCGAAAATTTCGGCAAAGCTCTCGCCAATCACAGCGGCAATGCCCCAGCGGCGCAGGGATTGGGGGGCATGTTCGCGGCTGGAGCCGCAGCCGAAATTGCGGTTGACCACCAGAATCCTGGCCCCCTGATGCTCGGGGCGATCAAAGGGATGGCATCCCCCCGCTGCAGCCCGGTCATCGGCAAAGACGTGGTTGCCCAGCCCGGTAAAGCTGATGCTTTTCAGGAACCGGGCTGGAATGATGCGATCCGTGTCGATGTCATGGCCCTGGAGGGGGATCGCCCGGCCCTCCGCCATGGTGACCGGCGCCGGCGTCATGGTTCCACAGGCGCCGTTGTGGCGCCCAGCATGGTGCGCACATCCGTGACCACACCGCTGACCGCAGCAGCAGCCACCATGGCGGGACTCATCAGCAAGGTGCGGCCGGAGGCCGACCCTTGACGCCCTTTGAAGTTCCGGTTGCTGGAACTGGCGCTGAGCTGACGCCCCTGCAGCCGGTCCGGGTTCATGGCAAGGCACATGGAGCAGCCCGGCCGGCGCCACTCAAATCCCGCCTGGGCAAAGACGGCATCCAGGCCCTCCGCCTCCGCAGCCCGGGCCACCTGTTGAGAGCCGGGCACCACAAACGCTTTCATGCCATCGGCCACATGGCGCCCCCTGGCCACCAGGGCGGCATCCCGTAGATCACTGAGGCGGCCGTTGGTGCAACTGCCGATGAAACACACGTCCACCGGTGTTCCCGCGATGGGCTGGCCTGGCTGCAGATCCATGTAGCGATAGGCTTCCTGGGCAAGAGGCCGCTCCCCGGCAGGCAGTTGATCCGGTGTGGGAACCACCTCGTCCACAGCCATGGCCTGCCCTGGCGTAATGCCCCACGTGACGGTGGGGGCAATCTCCCCGGCATCCATGGTCACCTCGTCGTCATAGACGGCATCCCCGTCACTGGTGAGGCTGCGCCACCAGGTGACGGCCTGCTGCCACGCCGCCCCCCGAGGGGCACAGGGCCGATTGTGGAGATAGTCAAAACACACCTGATCGGGATTGACGTAGCCACAGCGGGCTCCCGCTTCAATGGCCATGTTGCACAGGGTCATGCGCTCCTCCATGGCCATGGCCGCAACGCAACTCCCGGCGAATTCATAGGCATGGCCAACGCCGGATTTCACCCCGAGACGGCGGATGACGTGCAAGGCCGCGTCCTTGGCAAAGACGCCGGGGGCGAGGGCGCCGTGAATGGAAATCCTGCGCACCTTCAGCTTGTCCATAGCCAGGCTCTGGCTGGCCAGCACGTCACGAACCTGGGTGGTGCCGATGCCGAAGGCAATGGCGCCAAACGCCCCATGGGTGGAGGTGTGGGAATCGCCGCAGGCAATGGTCATGCCCGGCTGACTCAACCCCAATTCCGGAGCAATCACGTGGACAATGCCCTGTTGGCCGCTGTCAAAGCCGTAGAGCCGCAGGCCGTAGTGGGCGCAATTCTTCTCCAGGGCGCCGAGCATGGCTTCCGCCAGGGGATCCGCCAGGGGACGGCCCCGGTCCGTGGTGGGGACAATATGATCCACCGTGGCCACGGTGCGCTCAGGATGCCGGATGCTGAGACCCCGCTCCTTCAGCATGGCGAACGCCTGGGGACTGGTCACCTCGTGGATGAGGTGCAGACCGATGAACAACTGGGTCTGACCACCCGGCAACTCCGCCACCCGATGCAGCGCCCAGACCTTGTCATAGAGCGTGCCTGTACTCAAGGGGGATAATCCCGCAGTGAAGGGAAACTGCTGCAACCCTAGCACCCCGGAGCCAGTGCGCTCAACATCTCCCACGAGGCGTTCCGGAAGGATCAGCGGCATTCCGGCCAGCGAATCGGCCCGGGCCTCCCGCTGCCCGTGGTCAAGGCGGCAGTCTCCATGGGTGTTAGGGTCAGGCCAATCCACCGGAGATCAGGACTTGATTTTGATAAGAACATGGGGCTTTGTCTGCCCATGACACTTCAGAAGGCCGTTTCCATTTTCGGGCGTGACGCGAAGTTGAAGCTCAGCAATCCCGGCGCCAGTGGTGCGCCCGAGGATCAACTGCGGGCGCCGCTGGAGGCGCTCATGGCCAGTCTCGCGGAACTGACGGGACTGAGACCGGATAGCGTCGTCATGGTTGGGGAAACATCCCTTGCTGGTCTCAAAACCCGCCCGGATTACGCTGTCACCCACAACAATGTTTTGATTGGTTTTATCGAAGTCAAGGCGCCGGGAAAAGGAGCGGACCCAAGAAAGTTTCGTGAGCAACACGACAAGGATCAATGGGCCAAGCTGCGGACTCTTCCCAACCTGATCTATACCGACGGCAACGGGTTCAGCCTCTGGCGCAATGGTGAACGACAGGGGACGGTTGTACAGTTGACGGGGGACATCGAGACTGCTGGCAACAGGTTGGCTGCTCCTGATGAAAAGCTTCTGTCCTTGTTTATCGATTTCTTTCAATGGGAACCACAACCGCCCCGGTCAGCCAAAGAACTTGCCGAGACTACGGCCCGCCTCTGCCGCCTGCTCCGCGAGGAAGTGACAGAACAGTTGGAACAAGGGTCAACCTCCCTCACCAATCTGGCCACGGATTCGCGCAGACTGTTGTTTCCAGGCGCAACGGACAAAGCCTTTGCGGATGGCTATGCCCAGGCGGTGACCTTTGGCCTTCTGATGGCGCGGGCACAGGATATTTCCCTGGCGGACGGTCTTGACCGAGTAGCCTACACACTGCGTAAGACCAACACACTGATTGGTACAGCACTTCGTCTTCTCACAGATGATGCTGACAATGAGAAGCCCACCCTGAAAACATCCCTCGCTACATTGACACGGGTGCTGGATACTGTTCACTGGCCTGCCATCAGTAAGGGCGACCAGGAAGCCTGGTTATACTTCTATGAGGACTTCCTGAGCATCTATGATAACGACCTGCGGAAGAAAACGGGCTCCTACTACACCCCTGTCCAGGTGGTTCGCGCCATGGTGCGGCTGGTGGATGAGGCGCTACAATCCGACACGAGATTTGGCCTGCCAGAAGGGCTTGCCTCCCCGGACGTCACCGTTGCCGATCCGGCCATCGGAACCGGCGCCTATTTGCTCGCTGTTTTCAGACGGATCGCCGAGACAACGGCAGCCGATCAAGGGGCAGGGGCTGTTCCTGGCGTGATTGAAGCCGCCGTCTCCCGCCTCATTGGATTCGAGATTCAATTTGGCCCGTTTGCCGTGGCCCAGTTGCGCATTCTCGCGGAGTTACAATCGCTTCTGGGTAGTCCCAACGCCACACCCAATATGCAGCTTTTTATAACGGATATCCTTGGCAATCCTTATGACGACGACGAGTACATTCCCCAGATTCTTAGGCCCCTTGGCGAGTCTCGCATTCGTGCCAATGAAATCAAGCGGCAGGAAAGGATTACCGTTGTCATTGGCAATCCACCGTACAAGGAGAAGGCACGAGGACGGGGAGGTTGGATTGAAGGTGGCACAAAAAACAGTAAAACCGCAGCACCGCTCAGCGAATGGATCCCACCTACAGATTGGAATCTTAGTCACCATATCAAGCATCTGCGTAACCTCTATATCTATTTCTGGAGGTGGGCCACATGGAAAGTCTTTGGAGATGGCAGTCCCTCATCGGTCAAAAGCCATGGACCAGACCGGAAAGGCATTGTTTCCTTCATCACCGTTGCAGGGTTTCTGAATGGTCCAGGCTTCCAGAAGATGCGCGCCGAGTTGCGCCAAGGCGCAGACGAGATTTGGGTCATCGACTGCTCGCCAGAGGGGCATCAGCCGGAAGTGGCAACCCGTGTCTTCCAAGGCGTGCAGCAACCTGTCTGTATTGTTATGGCGCTGCGGAGCACTGATGGGAGTTCCAGAAACAAACTGGCACGGGTGCGGTATCGCGCCCTGCCCCAGGGACATCGTGATAAGAAGTTCGCCGCCCTTGGCATGATTGCCCTGGACGATGATGGGTGGCAGGAATGTCCTGCTGCCCCCCGCGCTCCGTTCTTCCCCAAGTCCGATGGGGCGTGGGCTGACTTTGCCGCGCTTGAGAACCTGTTTAACTACAACGGCTCTGGTGTTATGCCTGGACGCATCTGGGTGATTTCTCCTGATCGTGCATCCCTTGAACAGAGATGGAAGACACTGCAAGCAGAAACAGATCTTGAAAAGAAAGAGAATCTATTTCGCCCACATCTTCGAAACGGCAGCCCAGGAGATAAACACATTAACAAGCGTTTATCAAAGGGACTCCACGGTCATGAGTTTCGCCCTGGTCCTGTTGCCTTAGATACAAGAGAGGTCATTCCACCTGTTCGATATGGCTACCGGTCCTTTGATCGACAATGGATTATCCCTGACGGGCGGCTCATCAACCAACCCAATCCGAAACTTTGGTGCATCCACTCGAATCATCAGATTTACATGACGGCATTACAATCAAACCGGCCAACAGCAGGACCAGCAGTTACGTTTTGTGCCGTCATACCTGATCTCAGTCATTACAAGGGATCTTTTGGAGGTCGAGTATTCCCTCTCTGGTCTGACCGTGACGGTCAGACGCCAAATCTTAAGGCAAGTCTACTCCAACAGGTGTCTGAGGCTTTGGGAGTCTCTATCAGCACACCCGATATGATGGCTTATTTCGCCGCCGCCGCCGCCCATCCTGGATACACGGAACGTTTCCAAGCCAACCTTGTCCAGCCGGGACTGCGTTTCCCTCTTACTGGAAATGCGTCCCTGTTTGCCGAGGCTGTTCAGGTTGGGCAGGAGATTATCTGGCTCCATTGTTTCGGTGAACGCTTTGTGGACCGCAACGCAGGACGTCCCAAGGCTGCACCACGAATGCCGGAAGGTAAGCGCCCAATCATCCCCAGGACTGGCGCCATTCCCACTCAATCGGATCGCTTCCCCGACTGCATGACCTATGATGAGACGGCCTGTCGTCTGAGAATTGGGGACGGGTTCATTGACAACGTGCCGTCTTCGGTGTGGGAGTACGAAATTTCCGGTAAGCGGGTGCTCGTCCAGTGGTTCAGTTACCGTCGTCTTGATCGCTCCCGCCCCCGTCTTGGCGACCGTCGTCTACCGTCGCTACTGGCCAGCATTCAGCCCCATGGCTGGCTTTCCGAATACACAACGGAACTGATGAACGTGCTCAACATCCTTGGTCGTCTGGTTGCGCTTGAGCCGCGTCAAGCTGACCTTCTCAACCGCATCTGCGATGGCCCAATGATTAACCTTCGCACCAACGGCGCCTTCGATATCTCCAGCAAAATCTACTCCATAGACACAGATGAGCAGCAACCCAGTTTCATCCCTGAAGATAATAATGCTCAAGGAAGATGAAACAATTATGGTAGATTTCCGGGCTCGCCGCGTCTCATGGGTGGTTTACCGGGGGACGGGGCGGCTGTTGTGAAGTGGCCAGAAAGGCAATGCAGAGCCACCAGGTTAATTGCACTTCCGGGCGCAGGAAGATGGTGTCCACCAGCCCATGGGTGCCGAGACCCACCACAGCGGCCATGACACTGATTTGGAGCCAGCCTCCCGCCTCCTTTGTGGCCACAGCCGCCTTGAGCTGGCGCAAGCCCATCTGAAGGGCATGGCAAAAGATCGCAATCCCCGCCAGCAACCCGGCAACGCCAAGCTCCACAGCCAGTTCAAGGGGCATGGAATAGGCGCTCAACGCATTGAACAGGGGTTGTTGATACAGGGGATAGATGCGGTTGAAGGCATCCTGCCCGGGGCCGATGCCTGTCAAGGCGTAATCCTGCGCCATTCGCCAGGCCGCCATCCAGACGTTGATGCGGAAATTGATGGAGCTATCGCCCCGGCCCGCCAGAGCACTGAGGAGCCGCACCTGCAGTGGCTCCAGCAACCCTGACAGGGTCACCACCCCCATCAGCGCCGCCACCAGCAGAACCCAGAAGACCGCCTGCCGCCGCCCACGAAGCCTGGGCAGGGCAAACCAGCCCCACAGCAGGACGAAGCAGGCCAGGCCTGCCCCCAGGCCAAGCCAGGCGCCACGACTGTAGGTGAGCGCCAGCGCCAGCGCCGCCAGCCCTCCGGTCACCGCGGCGAACAGGCGGCTGGGCCAACTGCGCCAATGGAGCGCGGCGCCCATGGCCAGGGGAATGACGGGAACCAGATAGCCCCCCAGCAGGTTGGGGTTGCCCAGGCTGCCGTAGAGCCGCTCGGCGCCCAGGAGGATGGAGGCTTCATCCGACCACGTGGCCAGGGCAATGGCGCCCCCCTGCAACTGCCGCAGGGCCAGCACCGCTTCCGCCAATCCCCCCAGCAGCAGCCCCGCCAGAACGGGATTCCACCAGTTCCGGTTCCGTGTCAGCAGGCGGGCGGCCAGCCCCCAGACCCCCAGGTAGAGGATCAGCTTGAGCAGACCCCGCAGCGCCTCCCGGGGCACCGGCGAGAACCCTGTGGCCACCACGGCAACAGCCAGAAACACCAGCAGCAGCCGACCCATGGATCCCAGGGGCGCGGGGGGCTCCAGCAGGCTCCAGGAGAGCCAGAGCAACCCGCTCCCCAGCAGGAGAAGCGCCATGCCCAAACGGCTCAGGAAGGGCAGGGCGGTGAAGAGACTCAGCAGCAACAGCCCCGCCAGCAACGGCAAGCGCCGCGTCAAGGGGGTGGTCTCCCACCGACTCCCCCACCCCTGCCAGTCCAGCAACACACTGACCACGGATTGATCCCAACCTCATGCCTCATTGTTGCGTCCTGGTCAATCGCCGCCGCCTCTCCCATGCCTGCTTGCTAGGCTCAGGGCTCACCTGGGCCTGTGTGATGGCAAACCGACGAGCTGGGAAAGGCGTCCGCCATGTCCCCAGCAAAGGAGGAGCACAGCCTCGCGCACGTAACAATTATGGTCGCTTGCGCAAGAAACGCTCCAATGCTTGGCAAGGTTTAAGAGCGCCACGAGAAATCAACGCTTCCCCGTCCGAGCTTGAGGCGCCCTTAGCTGGGTCAAGGCAAGTGTTTCAGGATGCTCCCGAACAGGTTCAGCCCGTGCAGCGGGGGGAGGAGCCGGCACTGACCCCCTTCCTTCAGTTGCTGGATGACCACATCTCTGCACATCCCGAGCTGCTACAGCCCATGACCACGGATCTGGCGGCTCACCTGGACGACCTGGTGGGGGCTATTGATGTGGACCTGAACGCTCCACTTGAGACCGATGGTGAAGAAGACAAAGACTGCGCAAGCCTGTGGCCACCCCCTGATGATCAATGGGTGGAGCATGTACGCCCATCCCCTGTTTCTTGACCAGCAGGATGAGTTGATCAGAGAGGTGGAGCGCCTTCGGGCAAGATCTCGCACGCAAGGGGATCCCGATGGCTATCGCAAGAAAAGCGCCAGCAAGCGCTTGGCAGCCATCAACAAGCTCATACGAGAGGTGATCCCAAGGGATCCCGGCCATGCCGACTTTCGGCAAGGTTTAACGCTCGGTCCAGAGCACAGACACTGGCGACGCGCCAAGTTTTTCCAACAGTACAGGCTGTTCTTCCGCTTCCACCAGGACAGCAGAGTGATCGTCCTGGCCTGGGTCAATGACGAGACCACCAAGCGGGCCTATGGCGCAAGATCCGATGCCTATCGCGTCTTTCAGGGCATGTTAAGACGGGGACATCCTCCCAATGACTGGGATAACCTTGTTGCCGAGGTAAGAGGCTTTGAAACTCGTTGGCCATGAGACCATCTTTGTGTGACAGGAGCGTATAGAGATGTAAGGATGGGGTCCGTATCCCTGGAAAGCCTTACCCGGCTTGTCGGGTGAAGGAGAGTGGCGGCTGCCCCCTTGCATGCGCTCCTGCTATGGCATCAGCAAATGGGGGTTGCTTCTTGGTCAAGCCGCCAGGGTCACTTTTCTCTTCGGCGCCCTTCAACGCAATGTCTCCACCCCAAAGCCCTCTGGCCGAGTGGGTGGTTGGACGGAGCATCCACCAGGTAGCGAGGTCATCGGGATTGCCCGGTAGCCAGAGGCTTTTCAGTTCATTTTATCATTGGCCATTGGCAGATGTTCTGCTGGTGTTTCTCAGCAGCATGCAAATGTTCCGCCGCATTACGGAGATCTATGGCAGCAGGTCTGGCGTTGTGGCCAGTTGGGCATTAAGCCGGAAGGTACTTGCTCAATTGGTGGTTGCTGGAGCCCTGTCCAAACTTGGCCGGTGGGTGAACGCGACGGTGGGTCAAGGGCAAGGCTTCCTTTACCTAGCCCGCCCCATCGGCAAGGTATCACCAATCCTAACCTGCTGGTCCTCTCTGGCGTGGCTGCAGTGGAGTTATGCCGTCCCCTGCCGTTCCACACTTGTCAACACCCTCCGTCTCTGTTATTAACTACCTCATCAGGGAGGCCCTCAGGACCTTGAAAAGGGATAGCCGGTAACACCGAGACCGCACAGCAGAACGACTGAATCAGGCTACTTGCTCTCCTGTTCTCTTCCGTTAGTGCGTGAGCAGGAGACGATCAGTGACAACTTCCTGCTCCAGTGTTTGCCCACCCATCTGGAAACGCTTGAGCATCGAGCGACCACAGTTCACAGCTACTTCACGGGCAAAGAGTCCGGATGGTAGATCATAGTTGCAGTTGGTGCATCCAGACTTCTTGGAAGCATCAAGGCTCAGAGCCACAAACGCTCCGCGCCGTTTTGCCACCTCGATTTTGCGGAACATCTCCTCGGGCGAAAACCCTTGAGCCCCATAAAGTATCGCCTGGCTGTGGTTGTAGGGAGGGTCACAGTAGACAACATCTCCCTCCCTTGCACGGTCCAGGGACTCTTCATAGTCTCGATGATGGAATCGAGTTCCACGGATCCTTGCCGACCAGGCATCCACCCGGCGGCTGAAGGATCTGTGATGGATTGGTTGGTGGACCCCGCACGGGGTTGACATGTAGCCGTCTGCTTTGCGAAAGCGGACGACACCACCGTAGGCTGCCCGCGCCAGGAACAGAAAGTCCGCAGCGTTTGCCTTCTGGTTGTAACGCGCTTTAATCTGCTCATATTTCTCCACCTTGTCACCCTCTTGAGACTCCAGCCAGCGACTACGGTACCAGTCCTTGACCACTTCAGGATTGCTTTGGAGCATCCACCAGATGTCGATGAGCGGTTTGAAGCTGTCGGACGCCTCGGCGCGTCTGGGCGCCAGCACCCCGAGCACGGCGCCGGAGCCGAGAAACGGCTCATGGTACATCCCGAATCGGCGAGGAAAGAACGAGATGATGGCACAGGCAAAGCGCTGCTTGTTCCCAACCCACTTCAGGAGTTGCGAATTGAACGGCACGACGCCATCGGTCGTGTTCTCTTCAACCGTGGGGATCGGCTCGCTGAGGCTCAAAGGTAGCTGCATGGCGCCCTCTTGATGATTGAATGGTACAAGAATACTACAGGCTGACAATTCTACCCCAGGATACTCGCGCTCAGAGCAGAAGTGAGGTGGACATTGCCAAGCATGTGGGCTCGAACTGCTCAATGCCTTCCTGGTTTGCCTTGCATGATAAGGCGGAGAACCAATTGGACCTACATCGATGAAGCCAAAATCATTCTGGGCGAATGTGCGGTCTATCAGTCAGGCTGTTGGCTATAGCATGGAGGAAGTATTCTTGAGAGTAATTCCCCGTGTTACTGCAGTCCTTCTTGCTTTGCTGTTGCTCTATTGGTTCTTCTCAGACGGCCCAGGAGTAGATTGGCAGACCTGGACACCTCTCAACTTCTGGCGCAGTCTGCTGACGTTCATTGTATCAGCTATTGTATCAGTTCATGTATCAACCCTAATGAATGCTATCCGAGAGATTTTGATAGAGATGCTCAAAAACTCTACCAGGAGTAAAATAACGAAGATTATGGACATTAGTTCCCTCGGCTCTATTATAATGTTTGGCATCGGCGTATTTCTGTTATTCCATTGCGCTTTTGAAATATATATTCTAAATCTGTCAGTGGCAGAAGGACAGACTCAGTGCTTTATTGTCGATGTAGTGGGGTTTCTTGGCACGCTGGAGAACGGCTTCAGCCTGGAGTCTCTTGGCTATTTTGGGGCATATTTGGTGGGGTTTCTTGCGTTTGGGTATTGGTATCTTTTCCAGTGGCTTTGGGGTTTTGGGAAACGTAGGACGAGGCTTCAGAAAGCATGGTCACGTCGTCAGAAGGTGAGAAGGATTTGTTCTGGAGCGTGGGGACCGCGAAAGAGGGGTGAGTGAACGCAGGGCCAAAGGCACCGAATGGCGCCATCATACATCGCCCTGATCCAGCCCAATCCCAGTTCTGGATTAAGAGGCCTCCTGGGCTTGGCTTGTGAGTTTGCAAAGACTGATGGGAGTAGGGATGAAGAGGGGAAGGAAACCTTGCTGTGGCCTTGTATTGAGGCTTCCTGCCTTTCCCATGGGATGCCCTCTCATCGTAAAAGATCTGTCTGCGTCCCAATCCTGTGTTCCCGGCCCGTCATTCCCGCGAAAGCGGGAATGACGGAGAGGAAGGGAGAACCTGAGATTGGTTGCGCCGTTGTTGCTCCAGTTCCAGCCAGAGGAGCAGGGCGTTCACATCGGCTGGGCTCACCCCGGGAATGCGGCTGGCCTGCCCCAGGGTGAGGGGTTGCACATGGCTGAGGCGCTCCCGGGCCTCTTTGGAGAGGGTGGTAATGGACTGGTAGGGGGTGGTTGGCGCCAGGGGGCGGCTGTGTTGCTTTTGCACCAGGGCGATTTGCTGGCGTTGACGCTCCAGATATCCCCTGTACTTGATGTCGATTTCCGCTCCTTCCCGGACGGAGACAGGGACGTGGTCCGGAATGAGACCATGGCGGCGCAGGTGTTCACTGTGGATTCCTGGGCGGCGCAGGAGTTCCGCCAGGGTGATGGAGCCCTTGATGGCGCCGCCGCTGGCCCTGGCCAGGACCACACCCGCCGGGTCACCGGCCTTGAGGCGGGTGGTCTCCAACAGGACTTGCTGGGCCTGGATGGCCTTTTGCTTGGCCTGGAACGTGCGCCAGCGGCGATCATCCACCAGACCCAACTCCCGGCCCATGGGTGTGAGCCGTCGATCAGCGTTATCGCCCCGCAGCAGCAGCCGATATTCACTGCGACTGGTGAGGACCCGATAGGGCTCCCGCAGATCCTTGCTCACCAGGTCGTCAATCATGGTGCCCATGTAGCTGCTGTCCCTGGACAACACATGGGGAGCCTGCCCCCCCACTTGCCGCCCTGCATTGAGACCGGCCAGCAGGCCCTGGGCCGCCGCCTCCTCATACCCGGTGGTGCCGTTCAACTGGCCCGCTGTGTACAGGCCATGGATCCCTTTCACCGCCAGACTGGGCCAGCACTGGGTGGCGGGAACATAGTCGTACTCCACCGCATAGGCGGGCCGCAGCATGACGCAGTGCGCCAACCCCGGCAGGGTGCGCAGCAACTGCAGTTGCAGGGCCTCGGGCAACCCTGTGCTGAAACCCTGGATATACAGTTCGGGGCTGTCCAGACCCTCCGGCTCCAGGAAAATCTGGTGGGACTCCTTCTCGGCAAAACGGACAATCTTGTCCTCGATGGAGGGGCAGTAGCGGGGACCCTTGGCATCCAGAAAGCCGCCGTAGATGGGGGTGAGGTGGAGATTGTCGCGGATCAGTTGGTGGGTGGCGGCGGTGGTGCGGGTGATGTGGCAACTGATCCGGGGGCCACTGATCCAGGCCTCGGGATCAAAGCTGAAGTAGCGATCCGCCGCGTCACTGGGTTGCTCCTCCAGGTCCTCCAGGGCCACGCTGGTGCGCTCCACCCGGGCGGGGGTGCCGGTTTTGAGGCGATCCATCTCCAATCCCAGCCGCCGTAGGGCCTCCGTCAGGCCGGTGGCCGCCGCCTCCCCGGCCCGGCCGGCGCTTTGAGAACGGCTGCCGATCCAGATGCGTCCCCCCAGAAACGTGCCGGTGGTGAGCACCACCGCCTCGGCACCATAGCGACTCCCGAAATAGGTTTCCACCCCGTGGATTCGCAAGGTGCCTTCGCTGCGGCTACCGCTGGTGAGCAGGTCGGTCACCATGGCTTCCCGCAGGGACAGGTTGGGCTGCTCCTGCAGAAGACGTTGCATGCCGAGGGCGTAGCGCCGTTTGTCGGTTTGAGCCCGCAGCGCCCACACCGCCGGGCCGCGGCTAGCGTTCAGCAGGCGCTTTTGAATGGTGTGGGCATCCGCCAGGCGGCCAATGGCGCCCCCCAAGGCATCCACCTCATGCACCAACTGGCTCTTGGCCGGGCCACCCACGGCAGGATTACAGGGCTGCCAGGCGATGCGATCCAGATTGAGGGTACACAGGGCGGTGGAACAACCCAGCCGGGCGGCAGCCAGGGCGGCTTCACAGCCGGCGTGGCCACCGCCCACAACGATCACGTCAAACCGTTCACTGCAAGAGTTATCCACAACTTCACTCTAACCCAGTTGTGGATAAGGGGTGGCGGGGCGGTAGGGGGAGCCCCCCTGCCTCTGCCCCTCAGAAGAGTGTGGAGAAGGAGAGCCTGAGGGAATGCTCTGCGGTGGCAGTGGAGGAGTATTCCTGCCGTTCAACCTCCAGGGCGACTGCCCACAGCGCCGTCTGCCCCTGCTCCGAGTAGGGCGCCACCGCCCAGAGCAGGCCGTAGGTCCTGCTATCCGGGGCCGAGGGCCAGCGCCAGCCCCGGCGTCAGGGTGAGCCGGTCGTTGGCGGCGGGGAAGCCATAGGCCAGGTTGGCCTCGAAGTGGTGGCCAGTGCTGCCGGGGCCAGCCATACCCTCCAGGACGACGGGTTGGAGTAGGGCGTCCACCCCCCCCCTGCCGCTCACGCTCTCCAACCCCAACAGCGATGATGGTCACAGGGATGGCGACATTGCTCACTCCTGCCGCCACCGCCACTGAACCGGACAACGTTGTATATGGCCCGGCGATGGCGGCGCCGCTCACCGTGTAGGCCAGGGAGGTAGGGGCAGGATTCAGGCTCACCGTCACGTTGTGGGTTCCCCCATCCTCCCTGAGGCTATCGCCTGAGCGGGAGAAGGATACGCTACTGTGCTGCTGCGGGTAAACCGCGGGGGAGAAGATGATCAGAGCCGCCAGGGGCGCTGTTGCCCAGAGCAGGGCGACTGTTCCGGCCTTCAAGCAGTGGAGAGGGGGCTTCTATGGGGCATCCTCAGAGCATGGGTTTGCTGGAGGTCCGAGCCCCGCTACTCCTTTGAGCTTAGTTGTCTACGCGGGAGAAAGCCCCACGCCGCGGGCCATCAGGGCCGCCAGGAGGGGAATGGAGGCAAAGCCCACCAACTCCACGTTGATGATCCAGGCCAGGCGCGTGGACAACGCCTCACTCACCCGGGGCAACTCCCCCTTGCGCAAGGGAATCACCCATAGAATGTAGGTGACGGTGGGATAGAGGGACAAGGCCCCCACCGCCAGGAACACCCCTATCTTGGTCCAGAAGAGGGGGTTCCGGGTGTAGAAATCGGCCCCTTGCCCGAAATGAAGCACCCGCAGGATGCCGCTGCCCAACAGCAGCAGCGCCGCCAGGCCGTAGATGATGTCGGTGATGACCATCCTGGTGGCCCGGGGACGGTCAGGGTTGGGCTGAATCAGTTGGCGCTCCATCACGAGGGAGCCGAAACAGACCATGAAGCTGAGGTCATGGATGTAGGCCGCCACTGCACTGGTTACAACCTGAACCATGGAGAACAACAGGAGACGCAAGTCTACCGTAGATTCCCGGGGTGCGCCCTCAAGACTCTTGGATGATGCCGACCGGAAGCAACTCCGGGCTTTTCTGAAGCACTGGCTTCGTCAGGTGGAACGCACGCCTGGGGATCTGGGGCAGGCCCTGGGGCTGCCCGCCGCGCCGCTGTCCATGCTCCTGGACGAACTGGTGCGAACCAATGACAAACTGGGGCCGGCCGGCCTGGTGGAGCGCCTCTGCCTGATCAACGAGCGGTGGGAATGCCCAGGGGACTTTGATCCGGATCCCGCCGTACTGGGGGATCAACTGGATTTGCTCCTGGAGGCCATCCAGGGGGAGCCGGTTCAGGACCGTTCCGTATCAGGCTGAGCTCCAGCAGGCCCATGAGTCCACCGGCAACGGGATGGTGGCGGGCCACGGTAAACCCCGCCTGGCGCGCCAGTGTTTCCTGCTGGGTCCCTGTGGCGAAGGCGGCGATGCTGCGCTCCAGGTAGGCGTATTCCCCTTCCAGATCCAGCACCCTGGCCACGGGCGCCACCACCTGCTGGAGATAGCGGCGTTGGGCTTGGGCCCATAAGGGATGGGGGGGGCGGTTGAAGTCCAGCACCACCCCGCGGCCATGGGGCTTCAACAGGTGACGCATCACCTCCAGGCCTGCCGCGACGCTGGCGAGATTCCGCAACCCGTAGGCCATCATCACCCCATCGGCGGCCCCAGGAGCCAGGGGCAGGGTCAGCACGTCCCCATGGATGAACTCCAGTGGGAGCCACGGTCGTTCCGCGGCCCGCTGACGGGCCTGCTCCAGGGATGCCGCCGACCCGTCCACCCCGATTACACGCCCATGGGGCCGCACCCGTTCCGCCAGCAGCAGGGCCAGATCGCCGGTGCCACAGCAAAGATCCACAATCCGCGCCCCCGGCCGGGGCTGGAGCCGGGCCACAGCCTGGCGTTTCCAGAGGCGATGGAGACCCAGGCTGAGCACGTCGTTGAGCAGGTCGTAGGTGGGCGCTGTCCGGTCAAACAACCGGAACATGGCGGCCGGCTCTGGCTGGGCAAAGGGCTGGGGCATGATCTCAGTGGTCCGGGGGACGCACCACAACGCCGTGCTCCAGCAGGTGGGTCTTGATCTGGGGAACACTCAGGTCTCCGTCATGGAGCAGGGAAGCCAGCAGGGCAGCAGCGGCTTTCCCCTCCGTCAGAGCGGCTGCGATGTGCTCCATGGCGCCGGCGCCGCCGGAGGCAATCACCGGAACCGACACCGCCTCCGCCACCGTGCGGGTCAGGGCCAGGTCATAGCCCTGGCGGGTGCCGTCCCCGTCCATGGAGGTGAGCAGAATCTCACCGGCCCCCAGAGCCACCACCTTCCGGGCCCAGGCCACGGCATCCAGACCCGTATTCTCCCGCCCCCCTTTGATATAGACATCCCACCCCGGCGGGGCGGGCGGCTGCCGTTGACGGGCATCGATGGCCGCCACAATGCACTGGCAACCAAAACGCTCCGCGCCCCGGACCACCAGGTCCGGGTTGGCCACGGCCGCGGAGTTGAGGCTCACCTTATCGGCCCCGGCCCTCAACAATTCCGTAATGCCCTTCAGGTCACGGATGCCGCCCCCCACCGTGAACGGCACATAGACCGTCTCGGCCGTGCGCTGCACCAGTTCCACCAGGGTGCGGCGGTCCTCATGGCTGGCGGTAATGTCCAGGAAGACCAGTTCATCGGCCCCGGCCCGGTCGTAGCGGCTGGCCAGCGCCACCGGATCCCCCGCATCCCGGAGGCCGACAAAGTTGACCCCCTTGACCACCCGTCCTGCCGCCACGTCCAGACAGGGAACAATGCGTTTGGCAACCATCGTGGAATCGGCGCCTCAGGATCAGCCATGTGGGGAGAATAGGCATTTAAGGTGGCTAATGCACCCCCGTGATCCGCAACTCCATGTCTCAGGCGGCCATCGACCTCGGCACAACCGTCAAGGTCACCCGTGTGCGTGAACGCATTCCCCAGGACCTGTTGAACAAATTGCAAGCCAACAACATCGGTGAAGTCACGGGCTTTCAGATGACGGACGGCAGTGGCGTTGGCGTGGTGGTCACCTTCCCCGACGGTAGTTCCTGCTGGTTCTTTGACGACGAAATCGCCCCGGTCTGATGGGAGAAACCACGGACGCCCGGCAGTTGCTGGGCATGAAGGAAGCATCCCGCGGCCGCAACATCTGGGTCATCCGGCTCCAGTTGATGAAGCCCATCACCTGGATTCCCCTGATCTGGGGCGTGCTCTGCGGCGCCGCCGCCTCCGGCCACTTCCAGTGGCGATGGGACAACCTGGCGGCGGTTCTGCTGTGCATGGTGCTCAGTGGCCCCCTGCTGGCGGGCTTCACCCAGACCATCAATGATTTTTACGACCGGGACATCGACGCCATCAACGAGCCCTACCGTCCCATCCCCTCCGGGGCCATTTCCCCGGTTCAGGTCAGGGTGCAGGTCATCGTTCTGCTGGTTGGCGGCCTGGCCCTGGCCTGGGGCCTGGACCAGTGGGCAGAGCACACCACCCCCACCCTCTTCTTCCTGGCCCTGGGGGGATCCCTGGTGAGCATCCTCTATTCGGCCCCCCCCATCAAGCTCAAGCAGAATGGCTGGCTGGGCAACTACGCCCTGGGCGCCAGCTACATCGCCTTGCCCTGGTGGGCCGGTCAGGCCCTGTTCGGCCACCTCGGCTGGCCCATCATCGGCTTGACCCTGGTCTACAGCCTGGCGGGGCTGGGGATTGCCGTGGTGAACGATTTCAAGAGCATCGCGGGAGATCGTCAGTTGGGACTTCAGTCCCTCCCCGTGCTGCTGGGTCCCCAGGCGGCCAGTTGGGTGTCTGCCGCCTTGATGGACGGGTTTCAGCTTCTGATTGCCGTGGTGCTCATGGCCCAGGGCCAGCATTTGGCGGGCGCCGTCCTGGTGCTGCTGGTCATTCCCCAGATGGTGTTTCAAGACATCTGGCTGCTGCGGGATCCATTGCGCTTTGATGTGCAATACCAGGCCAGCGCCCAACCGTTCCTGGTGCTGGGCATGTTGGTCAGCGCCGTGGCGCTGGGGCACAGCACCCTGGCCCTGGCCTAGTCTCAAGACCCATAGATCCATCAAGTGGGGAGAGCCCCCGCAGCAGCGAGAGGCCCCACGTCACCCTCAGGAGAGGAGGGAGGACGGTTTGCTCTGGCTAGGTGGGCGCCGGCTTGAGCAGGGGGTGCTGCCCCGTGCTTGATCGGTTGCACAAGGGGTCTGCGCCATGCCGGCGGCCCAAGGCATCACAGCCTGCACCCGTCCAGACGGGACCGTAACAAACCCCGATTCCGGATAAGAGGCTCCCCTGTCCGCTGCCCCTCACCCCGGAGAAGGTTGCAAACGGGCCGGGGATGGGTGACAATGGCCCTGATCCTCTGCTTCGCCTCGTTGCCCCTGATGACCTTGATAGAATAAAGATACTACTGTACCCCCCCCTCCCCCGCAGGGGAGTTGCCTGTGGTGGCGAGGCTGCGGGGGAGGGGGGCCGCGCCTGTGGGCAGCGTGAACCCGGTGAGGCAATGACTGTGTCGAGAGGTGAACATCCGCTCATGGGGGCGACGGGAAGGG
>JAPOTR010000059.1 GCA_026709085.1 Cyanobacteria bacterium MAG CAR3_bin_5
TCCGGCATGGATGCCCTGCTGAGTCCCACCGTCATCCAGGGGTTGGACGCACCCGGCAGCAACGGGCAGCAGTTCACGGCGGAGGTGGCCTACGGCTTCCCCGCCGCCAACGACCGCCTCACCCTGACGCCTGGCGTGGCAGTGGCGCTTTCCCCGGATAGCAGAAGCTACGGCATCCTCTGGTCCCTCACTCCCTACCTTGAGCAGGGGCAGACACAACCCTGGGAAATTGCCCTGGAAGGGGAGCGGGAAGAAAACACCACCACAGATACTCCCGTAGACCATTCCCTCACGCTTCGCTTCTCTCTCCCCTTCTGAACGGCTGCTCACACCGAGAGGGCGAGGATCCTTCTCCTCCCGAAGGCGGCGTGGGAGCCTCCGCAGCAGCGAGAGGCTCCCACGCCTGCCTTCATGGCTCCTGGCCTAGAAATATTCAGCCGGAGTCGGCTTGCCCGGTTTTGAGCACCTCGACGCAGTGGGTCACACATTCACCGTCATGGAGGGAGCACTCGGAAATGCAAACGAAATACTGCTCGATGGCATCCCAACGCTCCACGTGTTGTTCTGTGTGTTGCATGGTTGAAGCCCCCGTTCGGCAGGGGAGTTGGTGATGCATCCAACCTACGGAGATCTTGCTTTCTCCACAAGAAAAATAAGTCTTGTTGCCTAGATTTCTATTGCGAATGATTGCATCACGTCATACTGAAGCCGGTGCGCCTTGCTTGAGAAAACCTTGCTGAAGAAAACCTGGGTGGCCATTCAAACGGCCGTACGCCATCCAGGTGCAATGCCCTAATCTTCAAGGTGGATCCGAGCGGTAGATGACGTGCTTGAACGACTGGAGCAGATCTCCGCCATCGTTGTGGCCGTGGGTCTGGCCCTGGTGAGTTACTGGTTGTTTTTTAGCTGGGCTGGCGGCGGAGACGCGCAAAACCGCCACCGCCCCGACGCTCGGGCAGCCCGCCTCGCCCCGTTGAGGAGCACAGTGGGAGGCGCAGTGGATCCGACCCTGGATGGGCCCGGGCCCCATGGCCCCACCTGATTGCCTGAGCCCCAAGGATCACAAGCGTCAAAGTCCTCCACGGGCCTTGTCCAGCCAGCGGCGGCTACCGGGATCCTCCAGGTTGGCCACGAAGCAGCGCACCTCCTCCGGCGAGACGGAGAGTCCCCGCTCGGCGGCCAGGGCCACCAGGCGCCTCACGGCGCCGCCGGGGTCGTTCAGCGCCTGACGGTAGAGGGAAGCGGTGAGTTGCCGATCCTGGCTGACGGCGTCATACAACTGGCGGCTGGGATCCATGGGTTGACGGCAAAATGATGGGAACCTTAGGCTAAATCCTCCTTATCCGGGGTTACAAGGGTGGTCCAGCCAAGCCGGCAGAGGTTGCAGGTGGAAGGGCTGTGGCACAGGTTCGGAGGCAACGGGGCCCCATGGATCCTGCAGGAGATCGACTTGCAACTCCGGGAGCGGGAACTGGTGGGCCTCCTTGGCCCGTCCGGCTGCGGTAAAACCAGCCTGCTGCGCCTCATTGTCGGATTTGACCGTCCCGCCCGGGGACGGGTGCTGCTGGATGGACAGGAGGTGTCCAGCCCCACGTTGCTGCGGCCACCGGAGCGGCGCAACATCGGCATGGTGTTTCAAGACGATGCCCTGTTTCCCCATCTCTCCGTTTGGGACAACGCCTGCTTTGGCATGAGGCCGGGTCAGGATTGCAGCCGGGTACGCTGGCTGTTGGAGTTGGTGGGCCTGGCGGGGCTTGAGAAACGCTATCCCCATGAACTGTCCGGTGGCCAGCGGCAGCGCCTGGCCCTGGCCCGGGCCCTGGCGCCCGCCCCCTCTCTGGTGCTCCTGGACGAACCCTTCAGCAATCTGGACGTGCAAGTGCGGCTGCATCTGCGCAGTGAACTCCCCGGTGTGCTGGCCCGCTGTGGCGCCGCCGGTTTGATGGTGACCCATGATCCCGAAGAAGCCCTGGCCATCTGTGATCGCGTCGCCGTGCTCAACGGGGGGCATCTGGAGCAGTGTGCCGAGCCGCGGCAACTGGTGGAGACCCCCACCACGGGATTTGTGGCCAGCTTCGTGCTGCAAGCCAACCTGTTGCCGGCCCAATCGGTGGACGAGCAGACCGTGTGTACCCCTCTGGGAAGGCTGCGCTGCCGATCAAGCGCCACTGTCGTTGCTGCCGACGGGCCGTTGCAGGTGTTGGCGGGGCCGGAGCAGTTGACGCTGAAGCCTGACGACCAGGGGCCGGGCAATGTGGGTGGCCGGGAGTTCCTGGGTCAGGTGTGGCTGTACCGCATTCAACTGGGCAACCTGACTCTCAAGCTTCGTCAACCCCTGGGCAATGCCTTAAGGCTCCACCAGCGTTGCCTGGTGGCCATTGACCCAACGGCCGAGCTTTTGCTCTACCCCCAGCGGCTTCCCCTGATTCTGGCTGAAGATGCCCGGTGAGACCGGGGCAGTGTAGTTCTCCTCTATGGCGGAGGCGCCGGATCAAGCCGGGGCAGGACCGGCATCGAATCCAGACCCGGATCCAGCGCAGGGGGTGGCGGCAGTTGGGGTTCGGAAGCAAGAGCCCGTCCTTCCGGTTGTGGGGGAACAGGCTCTTCCAGGCGGGAAGACTGTTGTGTGGCGTGGATCACGGGAAATTCCGGCAGTCCCTGATGAGCTACTGGAGCGGGGGGAGTCGGTTGAAGGGTGGGCAACGGCGGCAAGCGGGGTTCCACAACCTCCTGGGCCGGATCCAGGGCGGGTAGAGACGGGGGCAGGGGGGGAAACGTCTGCTCCCAGAAATCCTCGCCGGCATCCTGAGGGACCAGAATGGGCTGGGTCATATCGTCGGGCATCCAGGCTGATTCCCAGGGCTGGGGCGTGGGGTTTGGCCCATCCTCGGGCAAGGCTGCGGTTGGCGTCCTCGGCGGAAACTGCCACTGGGTGACCGGCGGATCCGCAGTGATGGGGGGTTCCGGCAGGGATCTGCCCCCCAGCACAACTCCCATGAGGCGGTTGAGCCCGGAGAGGGAACGGTCCCCGGCCCAGAGCAGCCCTTCCCTGGCGCAACTCAGCGGCCCCCGGCAACCGGTATCCGCCGGGGCTTGCGGCAGGGGGATGATGGGGTCGGGCTCCGGTTCGGCCGGTTGCCGTCGCCGGCTGATGCGAATCATGTAGGGCACATGCACGTAGCTGACGGACCCCCCGCTGATCCAGTTGGCATCCTCTTCGCTGAAGCCTTTGATACTCGGAACAATGAAGCGGCTCTTGGATGCGTGGTCCGGAAGGTAGGCGGCCACCAGACCCCGCTTGCGGCTCAGTTCCCGGGTTTCTTCCAGGGTGAGGCCGTCCTTGCTCATAAGCACGTCCAGACGCCGATCCGGCCGCAGCCCGATCACCACCCGGACCCGGGGCAGGTAGTAGCGAATTTTCTGCCCCACCCCCTTGCTGTAGGCGCCCCGGTAGCCCGGCTGCTCGGGCTGTAGATCGTTGTAGAGCACGTGGAGGCCGCCAATGAACGTCTCATAGGTGCGGGCCCGCTCCGCCGTCAGCTCCCCATAGCCGAAGGTGGCCACACCGGCATGGTCAATCCCGATGAAGGCCCTCTGGCCAGCGGCGGCCCGGTTCAGACCCCGCCAGATCTCGGGACCGAATTTCAGGTCCCCCAGGGGAACCGTGTAGCCCTGATCTTCGGCTCGCTTGGGACTGCTGGGCTGCACCGTCTGGTCAATAATCCGCTCAAGCCTGGGATCGGGCCGGTAGTAGCGCTCATACATGGGACCCGAGAAGAAGGCCAGGGCGTCAGGATCCGCAAAAGCCTCCTGCTCCCGATCCCAACCGCGGAGAAGGTCGAACTCCACCTGCCGCGGGTCCAGATCCAGTTGGTAGAAGTGTTCCCCATCCAGGGCAACCCTCAGGGGCTCCGCCACTCCGGGATCTTGCCGCGGCCTGCCCTGGCCCTGCCAGGATTCCCCATGCTCAGTGAGGGTTGGGGCCAGGGCAATGAGCCCGCCAATGGTGACGGCAGACAGGCCCACAACGCTCACCAGTAGCCACAACAACCGCATCCGGAGGGCAATCCTGGTGCGGCGGGCCCGGAGGGCAATCCTGGTGCGGCGCCGGTGTTTGAGTCGGGTGCTCACCCGATCCTGGGCAGGATTGGGGGTCGCCAGGGCAGCCTTCAGGCCGGAACCGTGGGGGTATCTGGCGGCGGAAGGCGAACAATTGGCGGACGAGTCACGAGGTGGGCGCGGGTACTGACCCAAGGAGGGGAGTCCTGCAGGCAACGGTTGCAACCGAATTGAAGCAGGCGCCTTCCCGAGACGCCAGGGACTCTTCCTAAAACAGAATCCGCACGCCCGCCACCAGGAGGAACAGGCTGAAAACCTGGCGGAGCCGGTCCTGGGGAACCGCCTGACAAAGCTTGGCGCCCAGGGGGGCCATGAGCAGGGTTGTGGGCATCATGGCCAGAACCCCCAGCCATTGCACGCTCCCCACCACCCCCATCATGTCCTGGTCCACGGTTGGCAGCGGACTGAGGCCATAGGCCAGTGCCCCCAACAGGGCCACCGGCCATGTGAGCAGGGCCGTAGTGCCCACCACGTACCGGGGTGGCAGGCCAAGCCAGTTGAAGTAGGGAATGGCCAGAGCCCCGCCCCCCAGCCCGAAAAGGCCGCTTTTCAAGCCCATGGCGCTGCCCACGGTAACGGTGAGTGCCAGGGAGGGAGTCTTGGTTGGCGGCACAGCCGGTGCGGGCTGGACGGAACGGCGCAGCAGGTCCACGGCCAGCACCGTAACCAGCAGGCCGAAGAGGGTTTCCAGGAGCGGGGCGTTGGTCATGGTGGCCAGGACAATGCCCACCAGTTCGGACACCAGCACCCAGGGCAGCAACTCCCGCAACACGGGCAGGGAGACGGCGCCGTGGCGCAGGTGGGACAGGGCCGACCCTGCCGCCGTGAACACCATCAGGGTAAGGCTGGTGCCAGCCGCCAGCAGCGGGACGACATGGGCCGGGTAGCCATAGGACTTGAGCAGCAGCAGCAGCCCCGGCACCACCACCAGTCCGCCGCCAATGCCCAGCAGTCCCGAGGAAAAGCCCGCCAATCCGCCGATGCCCATTAACACAACCAGTTCCTGCCAATGGCGCACCAATTCCTGCCAATGGAGTTCAGCCAGGGCAGCAGGCATGGGGCTGATTTTCGAGAAGATGCTGGCACCATAGACCGGCCGCTCCCATGCAGCCAGGACCTACCGGGACCCGATTTCCGTCCATGAGGCGGCCCTGGGTCTGGCTTGTGAGGTTGGAAAGCCTGATGGGGGAGCAGTCCCCCAGGTGGGTAGTGGCCCGTCGCCGGCCCAGCGGGGTGGGGCAGCATCATCGATTGCATCAATTAGTTACATTAAGGATTGTACGGTTCAGGGGTTGTTGGGCTAGCAGTTGAAGACATCAAGCTCCCGAGCCATAGCTCGGTTCAAGAACAACAAGATGCCCTGCCCCGCCACCCGTAGCTCCTGCCCCAACCCGATGCTCTCTCGGATGCCCCATGAACTCTCCCCTCCCCAGGGTGAAGACCGGGACAGTCGCCCTGCTTTGGGCAACGGCGCCCCTGGCGGCCCTGCTCCTCTTCTCCCCCGCCGCTCACCCGCAGCAGCACAGTGACGTATCCTTCTCCCGCTCCAGCGGGAGCGTCAGGGAGGATGGCGGCGCCCACAACGTGACGGTGAGCCTGACTCCGGCGCCGTCGTCGGCCATCAGCCTAGCCTACACGGTGGGGGGCGCCGCCAAGGCGGGGACGGACTATACGGCCTTATCCGGTTCAGTGACAGTGGCGGCAGGGGTGAGCAGTGTCACCATCCCCGTAGTGATCACCGAGGACACCGTAGAGGATGGCAGCGAGACCATCGTCCTGACATTGACCGACGGCGCGGATTACAACCTGGGCGCGACCACGGTTCATAGGCTGACGATCAGTGACGATGACGTCGCTGGTGTGAGCATCAGGGAGAGTGAGGGGAGCACAGTGGTGACGGAGGCGGCTGGAGCGGGCCGCACCGACACCTACACGGTGGTATTGGCTAGCGCACCCAGGGCGGATGTGAGCATCACGGTCACGTCCGACAGGCCATCAGCAGCGCTGGTGAGCAGTGGAGGCGGGCTGGCAGCGGCCACCACCACGCTGCGGTTCACGCCGGAGACCCGGAGCACGGCGCAGCGGGTGACGGTCACGGGTGTGGACGACAAGGTAGAGCAGAGTGGCAGCGAAGACGCGGTGATCGGGCATCGGAGCGTGAGCATCAGCCACAGTGGCGCCTCAAGCGACGGCAACGACGGGATCAGCATCGGCGCTGTCGTCGTGACGGTGGTGGATGATGACGCCGTGACGGCGCCTGTACAGGTGGCGGCAGGGGAGGTGTTGCCCACTGAGCCGCTGACGGTGGCGTTGACGGCGGCGCAGGAGACCATCGACGAGGCGAACGGGAGGACACGGTTGGTGATTGCCCTGAGCCGGGTGCTGGGGGAGGGTGAGACCGCGACCGTGCCGTACACCGTCACCGGTGGGGTGGTGAACGATCACTGGAACATCAGCTTCCCGAAGGGCGCCAACGGTGCGGGGGTGAAGCGGACGGGCAGCGGCGGCCACGGGGTGGTGAAGTTCAACGCGGGTGAGCAGCGGGCAACACTGGTGCTGATCGGGCGCCCCGACGGGACCGGGTGGACCGTGCCGTGACCATCGCCTTAAGAAGGGAATCAGCCGTTCAGTTTCAACACCGCCATAAACGCCTCCTGGGGCACCTCCACCTTGCCCATGGCCTTCATGCGTTTTTTCCCCTTGGCCTGTTTCTTGAGCAGTTTCTTCTTGCGGGAAATATCACCGCCATAGCATTTGGCCAGCACGTCCTTGCGCATGGCGGAAATGGACGTGGCGGCGATCACCCGGGAACCAATGGCTGCCTGGATGGGAATTTTGAACTGTTGCCGTGGCACCAGTTCCTTGAGTTTATCCACCAGGGCTCTGCCAATCCCGTAGGCCTTGTCCCGATGGACGATGGTGGTGAGAGGGTCGGCCCGTTCACCATTGATTAAAATATCCAGCCGCACCAATTGATTCTCGCGATAGCCGATCAATGTATAATCCATGGAAGCGTATCCCTTGGTGCGGGATTTAAGCTGATCAAAGAAATCATTCACCACCTCAGCCAAGGGCAGTTCATAAATCAGCATCACCCGTTCCTTGGTGATGTATTTCATATCGGTGAATTCACCCCGCCGTTCCTGGCACAACTCCATCAAGGCGCCGTTGTAACAGTTGGGGGCATAGATCTCAAGACGCACATAGGGCTCTTCGATGGACAGGCGCTGTTGAGGGTCCGGCAGGGTGGACGGGTTGTCCACAAGCTGGATGGCCCCATCCAGACGCACCACCCGGTAGATCACCGATGGGGCGGTGACAATCAGATCCAGACCGTATTCCCGCTCCAGCCGCTCCTGCACCACGTCCATGTGGAGCAAACCCAGAAATCCGCACCGAAACCCGAAGCCCATGGCGCTACTGGTTTCCGGTTCGTGGTGCAAAGCGGCATCGGAAAGCTTGAGCTTTTCCAAGGCATCCCGCAGGTCAGGGTATTGGTCCGCTTCCGTTGGAAACAACCCGCAGAACACCATGGGTTTGGCTTCGCTGTAGCCAGGCAGGGGGCGGTCCGCGGGTGCGGCCACCGTAGTGATGGTGTCCCCCACCCGGGCATCGGCCACCGCCTTGATGGAAGCGGCCAGGTAGCCCACTTCTCCGGCGTGCAACTGCTCCACCTGTTGTTGATTGGGGGCCATGACCCCCACTTCGTCCAGGGCATAGCGCTTGCCGGAGGCCATCAGCAGGATGGTGTCCCTGGCGCCAATGGCTCCGGCCATCACCCGGAAGTACACCACCACACCCCGGTAGGGGTCGTAGTAGGAATCAAAGATGAGGGCGGCAAGGGGTTCCGCTGTGCGCTCAGCGGGAGCGGGAATGCGCTCGACGATGGCTTGCAGAATCTCGCCGATGCCCAGACCTGTCTTGGCGGAGCAGGTAATGGCCGTGCTGGCGTCCAGGCCGATGACCTGCTCGATTTCCCCCTTGACCCGCTCCGGTTCGGCGCCGGGAAGGTCCACCTTATTGAGCACCGGGATGATCTCCAGGTTGTTCTCAAGGGCCAGGTAGACGTTGGAGAGGGTCTGGGCCTCCACCCCCTGGCTGGCATCCACCACCAGCAGGGCCCCTTCACATGCCTGCAGGCTGCGGCTCACCTCATAGGAAAAGTCCACGTGCCCCGGCGTATCGATCAGGTTCAGGCAATAGGCCTGCCCGCTGGCAGCCCGGTGCATCATCCGGGCCGCCTGCAACTTGATGGTGATGCCCCGCTCCCGTTCCAGGTCCATGGTGTCCAGGAACTGGTCCTGCATGTCCCGGGGGGCCACGGTGCCCGTATCTTGCAGCAGCCGGTCCGCCAGGGTGGATTTGCCGTGGTCGATGTGGGCAATGATGCAGAAGTTGCGGATGTGGGAGGTGGGAACGTCGGTCATCGGCAACGCCAGCCTGCTGGCCAACTGCTGGTCAGGTTTGGGCCCATGATATGCCTCAGCGACCCCCCACGCCACCCGCCACAGGGACCCCCTGCGGGCATGGTTCTACGGTGCGGGCTGACGGGGGGTACAGGCGGAAGGGATGGTCTATGAATTCGCCCTCCATTGGGCCATCGTTTTTCCTCCTTTACTTCTGTTACAGGCACAGCATAACAGTTGCAGGTTGTCTATGTGGTCAGTCCCTCCTTGGGATTTAGGCAGGATATGATCCACTTCCATCACCTTGAAGGGAAAGTGAATCCCGCAACCTTTGCAGACTCCTTCCTGTTCTCCGTACAGCCGATGTCGATGGGTCCGATAGTGGGGTAATTTACCTAAGTCCGTACGCTGGGGCGGCTTGTCCAGGGCAATGAGGCGGGCCCACAGAGGATTATCGTCCCTGATCCTTTCTTCCACTAATCTAGTGGCCAACGGCGATAGATCAATTCCTGCCCATTGCCGTCCCAATCGTTCAGCCGCCACCAGACTTGTCGCACAACCACAGAAAGGATCAAGCACCAGATCGCCAGGTTTTGAGCTGGCCTTTATGATCCTTTCCAATAGGGCCAATGGTTTCTGTGTAGGATAACCGGTTCTTTCTTTGTTATTATTGTCTATTCTCTTAATATCCGTCCAAATATTACCTATCTTTGTCCCCTTTTGTTCACTAAGATAACGTTTCAAACACAACCTTTTAGAAAAGTCAGGACTTCCATTCTTAAAAGTAGGGTAGTATATTCTACCTTCTCTATCAAGTTCTGCCATCGTTTCAGCTTTATAGCGCCATCCTTTAACGGGACAGGGATAACCCTTCCAGTCATACATCATTAAAGGTCTTGGATTGGGGCTTGCCATATCGCCAAGACGGTATGGTCCCCGCCCATCGTTATCGTTAAAACGGTAAAACTTCTTAATATAATCTTCCGAGTGATCTTGATAGATAGGATTAAAGATTGTATTACTCATTGCATAAAAATGTATGGTATCAGACACTTTAGGGAAAGTGTTTCTTGCATCGTTGTGAGTATTGGTTCGTTTCCATATAATCTCACAGTAAGTAGAACTACTCATAAACACTGCATCCATTAACAATTTTAGATAGTGTGACGCTGTAGAGTCACAATGAAGGTAAATAGAACCCGTATCCTTTAGAATCCTATAGAGTTCTATTAAGCGGATGCCCATAAAGATAAGATAAGATTGCATACCTTTTCCATGAATCTGTTTTGCTGTTTCAATAACCGAATGAACCTTGGGATTGATTTCTGCTAACTCTCCATGTTCATAAACGTCAATATCATTCAGGGTCCAGGCATCCTTAAAAGCGGCCCCTGCCGCCTTACTCCCAATGGGAGCCTCATAATTCCTGTTGGAATTGAATGGTGGGTCCAGGTAGATGAGGTCCACACAGGCAGAGTTCATGCCCCGCAAGACGGGCAGGTTGTCCCCCGTCCAGATGGTGGACGGGGCAAAGTTGGGGCTTGCCATGGTGGGAAGGGAGCCCATGGGCACTTTGCGATGTACGTCCATTTTCTATGCCTCTTCATCTTTATCCTTCTTGTCTTTATCCCTATCTTCCTCCTGGTTTTTCTCTTTGGCTTCTGCAGAGTTTGGTTCTACAGAATCTTCTGGTTTCTCCTCTTTCTTCCGTGGCAGTTTTCCTTTCAGGAAAAACCAGCCGTCTTTCACGGTTTTCACAATATCGATCTTGAAGGAACCGGCAATGGAACCGGCAATAATGGCAATAATAATGGGCCATATCACGCCATCAAATGGAAGCTGGATCCATGTCGGGAGTGGGGGAAGAAGCCGGGGCTGCCCCTCCGCCAAGGGGGACCATGGTCCATCCCCCTGGCGATTGCCGGCCCTCACCTGGACTTGATAGAGCGTACCATTCTGTAGACCTGCGATTGTTGCCTCAAGGCTTTGGGGATCCATAGGGACCTCCCCATCCCATGCAGTCCAGGTGGCGCCGCTGTCGCTTGAGTAGCGAATTGCGTAGTTGCTAATCGGAGCGCCGCCATTGTCCCTGGGCGTCTCCCAGTTGACCCGCAGTTGGCGGTTGCCCGGAGTCAAGGTCAGGGATGGGGGTGCGGTTGGCGCCCCCACCGGCTGCTCCAGCGCCGAGTCCGACCATGGGCCATCCCCTTGCCCGTTCCGTGCCCTCACCTGCACGGCATGGGCGGCGCCGTTTTCAAGACCGGCGATTGTTGCTTGCAAGACGGGTTGTGCATCGGCCGAGACGTGCCATTCCCGCCAACTGGAGCCGGAATCAATAGAATACTGAACACCGTAACCGGTGACGGAAGCCCCGCCATCATCCTCTGGGGCCTCCCACTGAACCCGTAGTTCCCGGTTACCCGGTGTCAAGGCCGGCGAAGCCGGTGCAACCGGTGTGGTGGCCGGCTGGCCCGTTTCCCAGACCGACCATGGTCCATTCCCTTGGCTGTTGCCGGCTCTCACTTGTACGTGATACACTGTACCGTTCTCCAGTCCTGTGAGTATTTCCTGCAAACCTTGAGGATCGACGGCTGCGTTCCATGGCGTCCAGGTGTCGCCACGATCATCAGAATATTGAATGCTGTAGCCTCTGATTTTAGAGCCGCCGTCATCAGCAGGAGCAACCCAGCTCAGCGCCAGCCTGCCGTCACCTGCGCTTACGTCAAGCTGAGTGGGAGGGGCCGGCACACCCACCGGCATTGTGGTTTCCGAGGTTAGCCATGGTCCGTCACCCTGGCTGTTCCTGGCCCTCACCCGTACAATATAAGCGGCGCCGTTCTTCAAGCCCGGAATACTGGCCGTGAGACGATCCAACGGTGACGACATATACCATGGCCGCCAGGTGGCGCCGCGATCTCTTGAGTACTGGATGCTGTAGCCGGTAATCACTGCGCCTCCATCGTCGTCGGGGGAGTCCCAGTCCATGTCCAGTTGGTTGGGCCGTGGCGTCACGGTGAGCCCTATGGGCGCCGATGGGATACCGGCGGGGCGATCCACGGCTGCCGCCGACCAGGCCCCGGGACCCTGGCTGTTTCTGGCTCTCACTTGAACAGTATAGACCACGCCGTTCTGTAAACCCGTGATTGTTGCCTGCAGGCTTTCCGAACCGATGGAGACATCCCATTCGTTCCAGGTGAAGCCGTCATCGCTTGAGTATTGAATCTCATAGCTGCTGATGGCAGTGCCGCCGTCGTCGCCGGGAAGATCCCAACTGACGTGGAGATCCCTGTTGCCCGGCGTCAAGCTGGGCCGGGGCGGCGCAGCGGGTACACCCACCGGCTGATCCGAGGCGGAGCCGGACCACGGCCCGGCGCCCTGATGGTTCCGCGCCCGTACCTGGACAGCATAGGTGACGCCGTTGTTCAGACCTGTAACCGTGGCGTGCTGGAGGTGTCGTGAATCCGCCGCTAGAGACCAATCGTTCCAGGTGGCTTCGGAATCATCGGAGTACCGAACATGGTAGCTGCTGATTGGAGCGCCGCCATCGTTGGAGGCGGCATCCCAGGTAACATGAAGCTGGCGGTTGCCTGGCGTCAGGGTTGGTGGATTCGGGGCGGCCGGGATGGTGACCGGTTGACCCGGCGCCCAATCCGACCAAGGCCCATGGCCCACGTCGTTCCTTGCTCGTACACGCAGGTGATAGGTGGCGCCGTTGTTGAGATTGGTAATCTCTTCGCTCAAAGTGTTCGACTCGGGCGATTCATCACGCCACAGGGTTGATGTACCACCGCCATCGTCAGAATATTGAACGTCATAATCTCTGATGGTAGAGCCACCGTCATCAACAGGAGTAACCCAGGTCAGTTCCAATTTCTGATCACCTGATGTCACGTCAAGCTGGGCAGGCGCCGCTGGAACACCCACCGGCGTGGCACTTGCCAAAGTGGACCATTCTCCACCACCCTGGCTATCCCGAGCTCTCACACGGACAACATAAGCGGTGCCGTTTTCCAGCCCCAGAATATCTACTTTCAAGTTTTCCAACCGGGATGCCATGTGCCAGGGCCACCAAGTGGAGCCGCCATCGTCAGAGTAGGAAATATCGTATTCGATGGTTTTGGAGTTTGCATAACCAACGGGTGGATCCCAACTCACCATCAAGGTGCTGTTGCCGGGTGTTACCGTTAGTTGCAACGGCGCCGCTTCCTGTGCATTGGCAGGCGCTGCCGCCAGCAGGCCCAGCGGTTGCTCCACCACCATGGACGACATGGTCTCCCCTGTGCAGGCGCCCATCGTCGGACAGCCGGCTGCCGGCAGGGTCGCCAATTGACCAGGGTAGAAGGCCAACAAAGCGGCCAGGCCCAAACCCCGGCTCTTCTCTCTTGCACAAGTCCGGTCAGCCTGGCCGGGAGCAACGCCGGATTTCCCGGGGCGTTTCACAAGGCTGCTGGTCACTGGACGAGTCATGACACGGGCAGGCAGGCAGCCGGAGCCGGAGGTTGATTGAGTTTACTGCCTGGAACCAGGCCATGGATGGATTCACACACCATCACTTCCCGCACCTGCCCCGTCGTTCCCGCGAAAGCGGAAATCCAGCGGGAATCCCTATGCCGCTCAGGACTTCTGCTGCAGACTCTTCAGCGCCGCCAGCAGGGAGGCGGGGCTCTGGGGATCCAGCATCAGCACGCTGCCCGCCTTGGAGTCGGCCAGTCCTGCTTCCACCGCGGTCATCCAGTCCTTGGCGGTTTGGAGCCGCAACACCTCCGCCGCCGGGGGGTACGCCTGGAGCACCTCCGCCAACTTGGTGGTAGCCTCGGCCTTGGCCTCCGCCAACAGCTTCTGTTCCTTGGCCCGGGCCTCCGCATCAATCACCGTAGCCTGGCCCTGGGCTTCGGCCAGCAGTTTCTGTTCCTTGGCCCGGGCCTCCGCGTCCAGCACCACGTTCCGGGCCTTCGCCTCCGCGTCCAGCACCAGCGCCTCGGCGCGACCGCGGGCCACGTTGATGGCGGATTCCTTCTCCGCTTCGGAGTTCAGGACGGCGGCCCGTTTATTCCGCTCCGCTGTCATCTGCTTTTCCATGGACGCCGCCACACCGGCGGAGGGAAGAATGTCCCGCAGTTCAACCCGGGTCACCTTGATGCCCCAGGGATCCGTTGCCCCATCCAACTCTCTCAGCAGGCGTTCATTAACCTCCTGGCGGGCGCTGAACATCTCGTCCAGGTCCATGCGGCCCACCTCGGAGCGGATCTGGGTGAGCACCAGATTCACCAGCGCGGATTGCAGATCGGCAACGGCGTAATGGCTCTTGTAGTGATCAATGATTTGCCAATAGATCACCGCATCCACAGAGATTTTCACGTTGTCCTTGGTGATGCAGCCTTGGGGGGGCACGTCCAGCACCCGCTCCTTGAGGGTCTGGTTGGATACCGGCGCCTCCAGGAACGGCATCAAGAAGGTGAAGCCCGGTTCGAGGGTGCGGCTGTAGGTCCCCAGACGCTCAATCAGGACAGAGCGCCCCTGCTGGGTAACGCGCATACTGCGCAGGCCAATCATGGCAGCCAGAACCAGGGGCAGGTAGGGCAAAAAGGCCAAAGGATTCATGGTGGCCAGCGACAGTGACAACAGGCTATGGCTATGGCTATGGCTATGGCTATTCTTGTCATAATTTTCCTATGGTGCTTTTCAAGGAGCCGCCATGCTGATCTGGCTTGGCCTGGTGCTGGTTCTTCTCCTGCTCGCCCTGGTGGGGGTGGATCTGGACGGTCTTCTGGAAGCCCTGCTGGCGGCGGCGGTCCTGGCCGTACTGACGGGCCTGGTTCCCTCCGTGTCTCCGGCGGGCCAGATCATCCTGTTTGTTGTATTGGGATTGCTGTTGTTCGCCGGGCTGCGCCTTGGCCGTAAACCCCAGCCAAACCGTGGGGATTCAACCGATGACCTGGGTACAGCCGTCGTTCTCTCGGCCGAGACCCAGCCAGGGCGGTACCGGGTGCGCTGGCGGGGGCAAAGCTGGGCCGCACTGAACAGTGATCCCGCCATCCCCTTGGAACTGGATGAAGAGGCGTTTGTGGTGGGGCGTCAAAGCACCTGCTTGCAGGTGATCTCCAAACGCAGCCTCCTGGCCGGCGACTGCTAGGCACACAGGTTGCGTCAGCAGGCATGGAACAGCAGTCAGCTCAGTACCCCCGCCACGGCACCAGCGCCGAACCCAGGGGCCGCTCCCTGGTGACCCACGTGGCGGAAGCGTTCGCCACGTGGGCATGGCTCTCCCTTCGCCTGGCGCCCTGCCCAACCAACCGGGGATCCTCCCTCTCCCTACACCATGCCGTGGCAGCGCCCCAGCAGGGGGTATGGATGGCCTGCTGCGGCCCGTCGCCCTGGAAGGGTTGGACGGACACGGCAGCAATGGGCGCCGCTTTGAAGCCCAATCGGCCTATGGCTTCCCCGCCGCCAATAACCAACTCACCATGACGCCAGCAGTGGCACTGGCGTCTGTTGTTGCGTCTTCCCAGGCTTTGCAGTGGGGGGAAGTTCCCCAAGCGGGCATCGTCTGATTGGGTATCCATGCTGTCTACGCAAAAGGTTATGTAACGAAACTCATGATAAATATGGAAGAGAACCCTCCTGGACCACGAGCGCTGCGCCGTGTCCCCACGGGTGCAGGGCTTGTTCAAGGTGACTTGACGTCCGACTCCAGATAGGTGCTCTGTCTCAGGCTCTCCTCCACATGGGTAATGAGCCGGTGGGCATCGGAGATGGTGAGGTTGCCTGCCCCGATAGCAGCCTCGCTGTCCCGTCGCAGACGCTCCACAAGGCTCCGGGGATCATGGTCCAGGGCCGTGAGCATGTCCGACGTGGTGTTGCCCCGCACCACCTGCTCCACCTGGTAGCCTCCCCGCGGCGCCAGGCGGATATGCACCGCATTGGTGCGGCCGAACAGGTTATGGAGATTTCCCATGATTTCCTGATAAGCCCCCCCGAGAAACAAGCCCATCCAATAGGAATTCGCCGGCTGAAGGTGGTGAAGCTCCAGGTGGGATTTGTGACGGCCGGAATCGATAAAACGATTTAACTTGCCATCGGAATCGCAGGTGAGGTCCGCCAGAGTGCCAAGAACCTGGGGGGACTCATGGAGACGATGGATGGGCATCACCGGGAAGAGTTGGTCAATGGCCCAGGTGTCCGGAGCTGAGCGGAAAATCGAGAAATTGGCGTAATAGGTGGCCGCCAGGGCCGTGGTGATGGGCTGAAGATCAGCAGGGATGGGTTGACGTTGATGGGCCAGGTGGTCGGCGATGTTGCGGCAACAGGCCCAATAGAGTTGTTCCGCTTTGCCGCGATCCACAAGAGATAGATAACCCAGCCGAAACGCGGAGAGTGCGTCATCCTTGAACTTCACCGCATCATGCCAGGCTTCCTGCAGGTTCTCCGGCGTGATGGTGGCCAGCAACTCCCGCAGGTTGCGCACCAGCAGGGGCTCCCCTTCCTGTGGCGCCGGGACCGCCCCGTTCACCCCCCCCGTGCTCAACACGTCAAACACCAGCACACTGAAATGGCTGGCAACGGCCCGCCCGCTTTCACTCACCAGGGTGGGCATGGGCACGCCGTGGGATTGGCAACACTCCTGGATGGTGGCCACCACGTCGTTGGCGTAGTTCTGCAGGGAGTAGTTGGTGGATGCCGCCGTGGCGGTGCAGCTTCCGTCATAGTCCACCCCCAGCCCCCCCCCCACGTCCAGATAGCCCATGGGGGCCCCCAGGGCAACCAACTGCACATAGAGCTGGCCCATTTCCTGTAGAGCCTCTTTGAGCACCGCAATATCGCTGATCTGGCTGCCGATGTGCATATGGAGAAGCCGCAGTTCCCCCAGCAGTCCCACGTCCCGCAAGGTGTTGACGGTGGCCAGTAAATCCGGGGCGGACAGCCCGAACTTGGCCCCGTCGCCACTGCTGCCGCCCCAGCGCCCGATGCCCTGAACGGAGAGTTTTGCCCGCACCCCCATGAGAGGAGCCATCCCCAGTCGGCGGCTGCAGGCCGTCAGACCGTCCACCTCGTTGGCTTGCTCGATCACCACCAGGGGCCGTCGTCCCAGTCGTCGGGCCAGAATGGCTGTTTCCAGATAACGGGTGTCCTTGTAGCCGTTGCAGACGAGCAGGGCGTCAGGATCGTCCAGCAGCGCCAGGGCAATGAGTAGCTCCGCCTTGCTGCCCGCCTCCAGGCCGAAGTTCCAGCGCCGCCCCACCCGCACCACGTGCTCCAGCACATGACGTTGCTGGTGACACTTGATGGGGAACACCCCTTGATACCGCCCTTGATAGCCGTACTGGGCGATGGCGCGCCTAAAGGCGTCATGGAGCCTGGCCAGCCGGTCTTCCAGGATGTCGTCGAAGCGAATCAGCAGGGGCAACGACAGGTTCCGCGCTTGCAGGCCCTGCACCAGGGACACCAGATCCAGACAATCGCCCCGTTCAGCCCGGGGTCGCACCATCACATGGCCCTGGTCACCGATGGAGAAGTAGGGTCGCCCCCATGCGTCCAGGCCGTAGAGGCGGCTGCTCCGGGCCGCGGTCCAGTTGCTCTGATCGGTGAACGACTGCCTTGGGGTGGGGTGCATCTGCTCTCGCAGGCGATGACGCAGCACATGGATGATAATGATTCGCCTTGTGGGCTGATTCGGAGATTCCTTTGGTCACGTGTGTAGCTGCCACACTTCTGGCCTGGCGCCGGGAGCGGCTGGCGGAGGGAGGCGCCGCCTCCAGCCTGGCCTGGCTGCTGGAGGTGGGCGCCGGACTGGAGCGCAAGCGTATCCACAGCCTGGCGCTCCATCCCCAAGCCACCGTTCAACTGAGCCGTAGCCTGGATGAATTGACCCGGCTCTGGCATCGCCACCTGAAGCAGGAGCCCTTGCAGTACCTCCTGGGCCGCTGTCCATGGCGGGACTTCATGGTGACCGTGGGGCCAGGGGTGTTGATCCCCCGCCCGGAAACAGAGTTGTTGGCGGACATGGCCATCTCCCTCATGGAGGACGCGCCAGCCAGTGCAGGGCTGTGGGCCGATCTGGGCACCGGCAGCGGCTGCCTGGCCCTGGCCCTGGCCACCGCCTTCCCCAACTGTCAGGGTGTGGCGGTGGACCGGGATCCAACAGCTTTGGCGGTGGCGGCCCGGAACCTGGAATCCGTGGCCGGGCGGGTGTGCCTCCTGGCGGGGAACTGGTGGCAGCCCTTGCGGCCCTGGTGGGGACGCCTCACCATGGCGGTGAGCAATCCGCCTTACATTCCCACCTCAACCCTGGCCCACCTTGATCCTGTGGTGCGTTGCCACGAACCCCGTCCGGCGCTGGACGGCGGCGCCGACGGACTTGCCTGCTTCCGTGACCTGCTGGCGGGTGTTTCCGCCCTGGCGCCGGGAGGCTGGCTGGTGGTGGAGCACGGCCAGGGCCAGGCGCCGGCCCTGGAGATACTCTTTGCAACGGCAGGACTGACCGCTATCCGGCGGCATCAGGACGTGGAAGGCAACGACCGCTTCCTGGCGGGCTGCATGCCGCACCTTGGACCATGACCCCGGATCCTCCCGCCCCGGACCGCCTGCTCCATCACCTTGGCGCCGACGGCGTGATTGCCATGCCCACGGACACCCTGCCGGCCCTGGCGGCGCGACCGGAAGCGGCTGATCACCTCTGGCGACTCAAGGGGCGCGCATTGGAGAAACCACTCATTCTTATGGGCGCGGAAGCAGGGCAACTCTGGCAGGCCCTGGACATCACGCCCCATGGGGCCTGGCAACAGGCCATCGACCACTGGCCGGGAGCCCTCACCCTGGTGGTGCCCCACAGCGGGCCACTGGCCCGGTGGCTGAATCCGGCCCAGCCCGTCTCCCTGGGCCTGAGGGTCCCGGATCACCAGGCCACCCGGGCCTTGCTGCGCCGCAGCGGCCCCCTGGCCACCACCAGCGCCAACCGCTCTTCCCAACCCGCTCTGCTGGATCCCGACGCCATTACCAAGACCTTCCCCCAGGCGCTGCTGGCGGGGCCGTTCCCCTGGGGCGCCCCATCGGGCCGGGCCAGCACGGTGGTGGCCTGGCAGTCCGGCCGGTGGGTCACCCTTCGCGAAGGAGGCATTCAAACCACAGACTGGCCAAGCTGAAGCAACCGCTCTCCCCCCATGAACGAGGCCAATATTCCTGGTGACCCCCGTTGGCAGGCCCGGCCCTGGGGACGATCCAGGACGTTACGGCCCAAGGCGGCCTGGCAGCGGGCCATTGGCCAGGGTTGGCAGAAACCCTTCACCGCCCGCAGCGCCTGCAACCTGGATGATGGGCCGTGGCATGGGGCTCCTTTGGGGGGGTTCGGGGCCGGTTGCTTCGGGCGCAGCTCCCGGGGAGACATTACCCTGTGGCACCTGGACGGCGGCGAGCACTGGTTTGGCTCCATCCCGGATTGCCAGTTCGCCATCCATGAGCGGCGCGGCGATGATGTCCGCACCCATGCCCTGTCCACCGCAGCGCCCACGGACGGCAGCCTGGCCAGCTGGGCCTGGTATCCCGCCAGCCATTCCTCTCGCATGACCGGCCATTACGCGGCCCGCTATCCCCTGAGCTGGTTCCAGTACAGCAACGTCTTCCGGGCCCAGATCAGTTGTGAGCAGTTCAGTCCCGTTATCCCCGGCAACTACCGGCACACCTCCTACCCCGTGGCCGTGTTCCGCTGGCTGTTCCGCAATCCCGGCCTGCGACCGCTCCGGCTTTCCCTGCTGCTGAGTTGGCGCAACCTCTGCGGCTGGTTCACCAACACCCGCACGAGCCCGGAGGTGTTCTATCGGGAGGACGGCAGCCCGGTGTATGCCTATGTTCCCGCCATTGGCCGCACCGAAGGGCAGCACTGCTCCTTTGTGGATGAGGATCGGATGCAGGGACTCCTGCTCAACGGTCCCCGCAGCAAGCCGGTGGCGGAGGGGGAGGGCCAGTGGTGTCTGGCGGTGGGCCGGTTGCCGCCAGGGGCGGAGTTGCATCGCTGTGGCCGTTGGCATCCCGATGGTGACGGTGCGGAGATCTGGACGCCGTTTTCCCGGGACGGGTCCATCCCCGGGAAGACGGACACCCGCCACAGCGCCGTGGATGATCCATCAGCGGCGGCCATGGCGGTGCGCTTCCAACTGCAGCCGGGGGAGACGCTGGCGTTGCCCCTGGTGATCAGTTGGGATCTGCCGGTGACGGAGTTTGCCAAGGGCATCACCCGCCACCGGCGCTATACGGATTTTTTCGGGCGGTCCGGCAGCCATGCCGCGGCCATTGCCGCGGAGGCGCTACGGGACTGGCCCCGATGGCGCCAGGCCATCGACCGCTGGCAGCAACCCGTCCTGGAACAGGAGGATTTGTCCGAGGCGGTCCGCATGGCCTTGTTCAACGAACTGGGGGATCTGGCCAGCGGCGGCAGCCTCTGGACCGCCGCCACCGCTGATCGACCGGTGGGCCACTTCGGTGTCCTGGAGTGTCCGGATTACTCCTGGTATGAAAGCCTGGACGTGCGGCTCTATGGCTCCCTGGCCCTGGCGCAACTGTGGCCGGAGCTGGACAAGGCCGTGCTCCGTGACTTCGCCCGGGCCATCCCCGGTGAGGACCTGCGGAAGCGGCTCATCGGCTGGCACGTCACCAAGGGGCGGGAGCCGGTGCAGGCGCCCCGTAAGCGGGCCCAGGCCACACCCCACGACCTGGGCGCCCCCAACGAACACCCCTTCACCGCCACCAATTACACCGCCTACCAGGATTGCAATCTCTGGAAAGACCTGCCCAGCGACTTTGTGCTCCAAGTGTGGCGCACCTTCCGCTGGGGGGGGCAGGACCTCCGCTTCCTGGCGGACTGCTGGCCGGCGGTGGACAGCAGCCTCCGCTACCTGCAGAGGTTCGACCGGGACGGGGACGGTCTGCCCGACCACGGGGACGCCCCTGATCAAACCTTCGACGACTGGCCCATGCAGGGCGCCAGCGCCTATTGCGGGGGGCTGTGGATTGCGGCCCTGGAGGCGGCCCTGGCCAGCGCCCAGCAGTTGTCCCTTCACCTGGGCCTGGACACCACCGCCAGTCAACGGGACTTTGGCGCCTGGTTACAACAGGCCCGGGGCGCCTATGACCGCCTGCTGTGGCGAGGGCAGTACTACGCCTTCGATACCCGTACGGAAGAGCCGGTGGTGATGGCGGACCAGCTCTGTGGCGATTTCTATGCCCGCCTGCTGGGTCTCCCCTCCGTTGTGAGTGAGGAGCGGGCCCGGGCCACGATGGCCACCGTCTGCAGGGTATGCTTTGCCGGTTTTCGCCGGGGATGCCATGGGGTGGTCAACGGCCTCAGGGAAGACGGCAGCCCCGTGGATCCCCAGGGAACCCATCCCCTGGAGATCTGGACCGGCATCAATTTCGGTCTGGCGGCCTACTGCTGCCTGCTGGGGGACCGGAAGACCGCCATGGCCATCAGCGGCAGGGTGATTGAACAGGTCTATGACCATGGCCTGCAATTCCGCACGCCGGAAGCGATTACGGCTGACGGCCGCTTCCGGGCCTGTCATTACCTGCGCCCCATGGCCGTCTGGGCCATCTGGGCGGCCCACACCCGCTGGCAACCCCTCCCCATGCCGAAAGATTGATGAGCCATACCCACATGGATGAATTCTGGATGGAGCGGGCGCTGGATCTGGCCGCATTGGGAGGGTTCACCACCAGCCCCAATCCCATGGTGGGCGCCGTGGTGCTGGACGCCAACGGACAGTTGGTGGGGGAAGGGTTTCATGCGGCGGCGGGGCTGCCCCATGGGGAAGCGCTGGCCCTGCAACAAGCGGGAGCACGGGCCCGGGGGGGGAGTCTGTACGTCACCCTGGAGCCCTGCTGCCACCACGGCCGCACCCCCCCCTGCACCGAGGCGGTTCTTGCCGCCGGCATCCGGCGCGTGGTGGCGGCCATGGCGGATCCCGATCCCCGGGTTGCCGGCGGTGGTCTTGAGCGCCTGCGACAAGCGGGGCTGACGGTGATTCAGGGGGTGGGGGAAGCCCGAGCCCGCACCCTCAACCGGTCCTTCCTGCACCGGGTGCGCCATGGGCGGCCCTGGGGGGTGCTCAAGTGGGCCGCCAGTGTGGACGGGCGCATTGCCACCAAAGCAGGGGACAGTCAGTGGATCAGCGGTGTACCGGCGCGCCAGTGGGTCCACCGGTTGCGGTCCCGGTGTGATGCGGTGCTGGTGGGGGCTGGCACGGTGCGCTCAGACAATCCCCTGCTCACGAGCCGGGGTCAGCGGCAACCCGAACCCCGGCGCGTGGTGGTGAGCCCTCGTCTGCGCCTACCCCACCAGGCCCGGTTGTGGGATCAGACATCGGCCAGCACCATGGTGTTCCACGGCCCCGCCGCCGACCCCGCTGCCGCAGCCCAACTGGAACGCCAGGGAGTGGAGTGTATTGCCCTGGAGCCCTGTTCCCCCAGGGGCGTGCTGGAGAACCTGGCTCGACGGGGGTGCAACAGGGTGTTGTGGGAGTGTGGCCCCGCCCTGGCCGCCGCTGCCGTGCAGGAGGGCTGCGTTCAGGAGATCGCCGCCGTTCAGGCGCCCAAGCTGGTGGGAGGGCTGGAGGCCTTCACGCCCCTGGGGGATCTGGGGATCACCACCATGGCCCAGAGCCTGCCCCTGGGCCAACCCCGTCTGGAACGTTGTGGCGACGACCTCATCTGGCGTGTCCACCTGGAGACGCCCACCGGGACACCTGATGGCTTCATGGCTCCGTATCATTCGGGAAACCGGCCCCCTGGAGCCAGTTCTGCAGCTTAGCGTCAAGCCAGCCGCTTCGCTCTCTTGTCTCTTCAGCGCCAGGACAACAACGGACCCCGACGACGTTTCGGGTTGGTCAACCTTATTCTGGTGGGGGTTGGTGTGTTGTTGTTGCTCAGCAGTTTCTTACCGCGTTCTGCCAACCAGATCCCCCGGGTTCCCTATTCCCTCTTTATCGACCAAGTGAGTGATGAGCGAGTGGCCAGGGCCTACATCACCCAGGACCAGATCCGCTACGAACTCAAGCAGCCGATGGATGGAGAGCCTTCCCTGTTGGCTACCACCCCCATCTTTGACATGGACCTGCCCCAACGGCTGGAGCGCCATGGTGTGGAGTTTGCTGCTGCTCCCCCCAAGCGGCCCAGTGTGTTCACCACCATTCTGAGTTGGGTGGTACCGCCAGTGATCTTTATCCTGGTGCTCCAGTTCTTCACACGACGCCAAATGGGCGGCGGGCAGGGGGCCCTCAGCTTTACCCGTTCCAAGGCCAAGGTCTATGTTCCCGATGAGCAATCACGGGTCACCTTCGCTGACGTGGCCGGCGTGGACGAGGCCAAGCAGGAACTGACGGAAATCGTTGACTTCCTGAAAAAACCACAACGCTATACTGTGCTGGGGGCAAAGATTCCCCGGGGCGTATTGCTGGTCGGTCCTCCCGGAACCGGGAAAACTCTTCTATCCAAGGCGGTTGCCGGAGAAGCCAACGTTCCGTTCTTCATTATTTCCGGTTCGGAATTTGTTGAACTGTTTGTGGGGGCTGGCGCAGCCCGGGTGCGTGACCTGTTCGAACAAGCCAAGAAAAAAGCCCCTTGCATCATCTTTATCGACGAGTTGGACGCCATTGGTAAAAGTCGCTCCGGGTCCATGGGCGTGGTGGGCGGTAACGATGAGCGGGAACAGACTCTCAACCAGTTGCTCACGGAGATGGACGGCTTCAACGTCTCCGACAAACCCGTGATTGTGCTGGCCGCCACCAACCAGCCGGAAACTCTTGATGCGGCCCTGCTGAGACCCGGTCGCTTTGACCGGCAAGTGTTGGTGGATCGCCCTGACCTGAGCGGTCGCCGCACCATTCTGGAAATCTACGGGAATAAAGTGAAGCTGGATCCCAGTGTGGACATGGAGAGCATTGCCGCCGCCACCAGTGGGTTTGCGGGTGCTGATCTGGCCAATCTCGTCAATGAGGCCGCCCTGCTGGCAGCCCGTGCTGATCGCAAGACGGTGATCCAGGGGGATCTGCAGGAGGCTATCGAGAGGGTCGTGGCCGGTCTGGAGAAGCGCAGCCGCGTCCTCGCCGACGATGAAAAGCGCATCGTTGCCTACCATGAGGTGGGCCATGCCATCGTGGGCCACATGGTTCCCGGCGGCAGCAAGGTGGCCAAGATTTCCATTGTGCCCCGGGGCATGTCCGCCCTGGGCTATACCTTGCAGTTGCCCACGGAGGATCGTTTTCTCAATTCCAAGGAAGACCTGCAGGGTCAGATCACCACCCTGCTGGGGGGACGTTCCGCCGAGGAAATTGTCTTTGGCAAGATCACCACGGGGGCGGCCAACGATCTGCAACGGGCCACGGACATCGCCGAGCAGATGGTGGGCACCTATGGCATGAGTACGGTGCTGGGTCCACTGGCCTATGACCGGCAGACCGGCAACCGCTTCCTTGGCCAGGGAGCCAACCCGCGGCGCTCCGTCAGTGACGCTACCGCCCAATCCATTGATCAGGAGGTGCGCCAGTTGGTGGACAATGCCCACAATCACGCTCTGGCCATTCTGGAGTCCAACCGGGAGTCCCTGGAGCTGATCTCACAGAAGATCCTGGAAAAGGAAGTGATCGAGGGAGAGGAGTTGCAAACTCTGCTGAACCAATGCAAGACCCCTGAACCTGTTCAGGTATAAGGAGAATTTATACTATTTGTCATACTCTATGTCAACACTGCCGTCTTCTATTGTTCATGGAGCAAGGGCCAAAAGTTTGGCCGCTTAACCCTTGCTCCACTGAACCAACGACAGCAGTGTAAAGCAGCATGACCGACCCTGGTACCGCGGCCAACTGCCGCCAAGTGCGCTACCGGCTCCTGCCTGACTCCACCAGCAAGGCCCGGCAACTCTTTGACTTGGCGGTCGCAGGTCGATTCACCTGGAATCACTTCCTGTCCAAACCCCAATTTCTGGATAAGAGGCTTCTCCATGGGGATTTCCTCTCACCATGAAAAGACAGGCGTCGAACCAGAATCGGGCTTCAGAAGAGGCAGCCTCTCCAGGGCAACGGGTTGGAGCAGGGCGGCCATGTCCCGAGGCGGTGCTACCCAGGGCATGGTTTAGGGAGGGGGATGGTCCAGTTGGATGAACCGGGTTTCCAGGAGAAGGAGAGGGCCTGGCTCTGTTCGCGGAATTCTTCTTCCACGTAGGTCACCAGGGAGCGGCTGTGCCGTGCGCCGCCGTGCTACGGGTCATGCCGCGGCCGATGGCGGCGCCGATGTCCATGCCGAAGCCGGTCTCCGCGTCACCCTCGTCCTGCCTGATGCCCACCTCCAGGGAATGAGCAGGGAGGTATCCTTGGGCAAGGGGGAGGGGGGCGTGTGGCCACTTGCTCATGCTGTGTTTTTTGAGAACAAAACGCTGCTGCGCCTCTATTGCGAGGCCCCCACCGTGGAGCAGGTAGGTGCGCACCACCCTGGCTTGGGCGGAGGCGTTTGTGCAGGGCCTGTGATGGACCCAACCGGGCCAGCCCCTCGGCACTCACTGCCTGTGCCGAGGGAAGGATCTCTTGGGGTTCGGTTATCCACCACCTCGTGAGCTTGCATCGGCGATGGGATGGGGTGTAGACAGATGTTTGTTCATGAGGCAACCTCATCATGGAATTCGATCCTCAGTTCATTCTTAGCTTGCTAACAAACCTTGACAATCGGCGTAATAATTCAGGGCGGATAGATTCCGGTGCCCATGCAATCTGGCCAGAGCCATCACAAAAAATTCTTGATTATCTAAATTTTATGCTTAAGAAGAATTTGATTGCAGGTGCCCCAATAAAGGGTCCTGGAGGACAGGATGTCATCTTCATTGATGAGATCACTTGGCGAGGCGAAGAGCTGCTTAATCAGTCCTCGGGCTGACAAAGAAGATAACATAGGATGTTGTCAATTATAGCGCAGGCTAGCGAAGGCTAGGCTCCCTTTCCTTCTGCCATCGTTCCAGAGAGGGGGCCTATATTTGGTCGTCGTCAAGGGCTGCAAGGGGCCTTTCTTCTCGTCATTCCTGCGCCTCTCGCCATCATTCCCGCTTGCGCGGGAGTGGCGTAGGAAGGTCAAGCGCTACCTTGAGGTAGCGCTTGACCTTCAGTGGGAGGGTGACACACCTTCATAAGACTTCTTGAAAGCCCACAAGCCCCGCACCGGGCCTTCACCGTCAGCCCTTCTACAAATCCATCCAGGTTTCTCATGGAATATCGTGGGCCACCTGGACACCATACAAGGCCTTCCCGCTGAAGGAGGCACGGCGCCGCTACCCTGGATGCCCACCGGGGCGCCGCCCCTCTGCCCCCCTGTTGGTGGTGGCTGGGGGAGAAGCTGAAGGCGGAGGCCATCACCAGGTGGGACGTGCTCACCGTCTCAAACCCCAACACCTTGCTCAATCCCCCTTCACCCTCCGCCAATGGCGTGACGCCAGGGAGGTCCTCCCCCGCCACCGTCACCGCCAGCCCTGATCCGGGGCAGCCTTGAAGCGTTCCTGCACACAGCCACCACCTGTTGCGCCACGCTGCCAGCCATGCCCCTGGTAACGGGTCCCTATTCACAATGGGCCACCCACACCCCATCATGCCCGCTCCCTCGGCATTCGATAACACCATCTGGAAGGTCTCGCCCCGTCGTCATGGCCATCGTCATAGACCCTGACGGCTACACCCCGTTCCGTCTGCCTCGGCTGGAAGACCAACAGGCTGGCGTGATGGGAGAAGTCCGCACCTCCGGCCGATACCGGCCTGCTCTCCCGGGTCCGGTAGGCCACCGTCACCGCCTCTTGCATGGAAGCACCGAGGCGGATGGATGGTGAAGCACAGCCCTCTCTACTGCCCTCCCTCATGGTGGCATCCTCCACCCGGAGGCCGCCACGCCGCTATCCACAATGCTCACCTGCAACGTGCCCCACCGGCTGGCTGCCCCTTCCACATTCCCGGCGCGGAGACCATGCTTCCCCCGCCACAAGGCGATGACGACCCTCTGATCCGCCATCTCCCTATCGGGCCGGGCGATCAGCAACAACGTGGCCCGCTGCCCTTTCCGTGAAGCGCACCGCAGCCTCCCCCTGCTCCTGCTGCTCCGACTCCGGGGTGCGCCGTCACTGCATCGTCATCCACCACCCTCACATCCCGAATGCTGATGCCCTCGTAGTGTCATCCGCTGACGGGCGCTATGGCTGATGCTCACCCTGCGATGGCCGATGCGCTCCCTCTCCCCACCGTCCGTGCCGTCCCGCTCCACCGCATCATCCACTCCCGTCACTGTTACCGGCTGCTCTGTGCTCCAGTTCTCTGTGGTGAAGACGGGCACAGCAGCACCGGCTACTACCCCACCCGCTCCATGCACCTTCACCTCACCCATGGGCGCGCTGGCCAATCCACCCTGTAGCTATCACTTTGTCCACTCCAGCCGCCTCGCTCACCACTGTGCCATCCTCTCTCCCTCTGATGCCCACTCCGGCCGTGTCGTCATCGGTGATGGTCAGGATGTACGAACTCAGCATCACCCTCTTAATGCCCCGGTCGTAAGTGACGCTGGTCGTCACCGTCAGCATGGCGGTCTCGTCCTCTTCCTGCACGTTGTCGTTGATAATGACTACAGGGATATTGAGGCTGGTTGTTCCAGCCGGCACCTTCACCGCACCCGACAACTGGGTGAAGGCGCCCCCGCTGTGGCTGTGCCGCTCACCTCATAACCTAGGCTGATAGCTGATGCAGGCGCCGAGTCCAGGGTGATCTTCACCTCATGGGCGCCCACATCCTCGCTTACACTCTCGCTCCCCTCGGCAAACGTTGCCCCTTGGGGCTGCCACACTTTGGTAGATCGTAATCCATGCCTTTTGAGCCATGCCTCGAATAGTCCCGCCCCCAACTCCTCATAGCTGGTGGTTCTGTTGGTAAACAGATGACCTTGCGGTCAATCGAGAGACTGAATTCGAGAGTCCATCGAAGATACCCTCCGGCAGGCTGGTTCGTTGATTGCTCTGCAGATTGAGAAGTTCTAGATTCGAGAGTCCATCAAATATGTCTTCTCGCAGACTCCTTGCAAGAGGATAGATTATAGATTATGGTTAGACTTCTGAGATCGGAGAGTCCGTTGCATACATCCTCCGGTAGCCTGGTTGGTCTGTTCGTCGCTAGACTTGGTCCTTGTAGTGTTGAGAATCCTACGGGTTCTGAGCCTGTGGTGGTCGGTGGCCTGCCTTGTGGGGAAGAAGGGGTTCCCGCGCTACCGAGAGGGATCATCCCCTCAACCTATGGCTCCCCAGGCTGGAGAGCCCCTGGTCCGGCGGCGTGAGCCCCCGGCTGTTCCAGCCGTAGCCCCTGTGGCCCAGAGGACTGGGCAACGCTCCGACAGGGGCAGGTGGCTAGAGTT
>JAPOTR010000063.1 GCA_026709085.1 Cyanobacteria bacterium MAG CAR3_bin_5
TCAGAAGATCAGAAGATCAGAAGATCAGAAGATCAGAAGATCAGAAGATCAGAAGGTCAGAAGGTCAGAAGGTCAGACTTGTGTCCACCTTCAGGGCGTTCTCGACCGCTAGCCTCCCCGTCCGGGTGTGAGCCTTCTGTTGTCTCCCGGCAGCGCCGTCCTTGTGATTCCACCGCCCATGGCCTGGGGCGGGGGTTGGGGACAGCCCTCGCCTCGGCGCTGCTGAGCCTTGCGCCCCATCCGTTCCTTGCCGCCCCGCCGCTGGCCCTGCCCCTGCTGATCGGCTTTGCTCCAGGAGCACAGGCCCAAACCACGACGCTGGTTAGCAATACTGGAACTGGAATATCTGCTACTGGCGTAAATCCACGAGGCACACAGTTCACAACAGGTACTAATTCCGCAGGTTACACAATTTCGTCGGTTAATATGTACATCACAAGCGCCGCTCCTGTGGTCACAATCCGGGCAGACGGCACAGACCCTACCGGCACGGTGATTGCCACGCTCACCGCTCCGGCCACCATCACTGCCAACGCCGTCAACACGTTCACCGCGCCCGTCAATACGGTCCTGGCTGCGAGCACGACCTACTGGCTTCGGGTTGACGCTACTAGTACCGCTAGGGTAACTTTAACAACTTCTAACGACGAGACCGGTGCAACGGGCTGGTCTATCAGTAATACAAGCAAAATTCTTTTTAATGTGTGGACTAATTCTTCTAGCAAAAACCGATTCGCCATCACCGGCGTTGTTAATCCACTACCGGACACCACGGCGCCGACGGTGGAGGATATTGAGTATCAGACGCCAAGTGGTTCCCCCACCAATGCCGATAGCCTGAAGTGGCGGGTAACGTTCAGCGAGCCGGTGGACGGGGTAGGCGCCGCCGACTTCCAACTCAGCGGGAGCACTGTCGGGCTGAGCGTAGCGGCGGTGAGTCCGTCGGGTGGGTTTGCCACCAGTTGGGACGTGACCGCCAGCGGCGGTAACCTGGCGGGCCTCACTGGGGATGTGAGCCTGGGTTTTGCCAGCGGCCACGACATCCGCGACGCAGCCGATAACCAATTGAGCGCCACCGCCCCCAGCGGAACCGATGAGCGGGTCTGGGGGGTGGATAACACTGCTCCCACGTTGAGCATCGGCGGGGTAGCGGGGAGCATCAGCGGGCCGGTCACCGCCTCGTTCAACTTCAGCGAGGCGGTGACCGGCTTTGCCGCCAACGACATCACCGTGGGCAACGGCGCCGCCTCCGCCTTCTCCGGCACGGGCGCCGCCTATACCGCCTTGATTACCCCCACCACCAACGGCACGGCGGTGACGGTGGACGTAGCGGCCAATGCCGCCCAGGACGCTGTGGGAAACAATTCCCAGGCTGCCACCCAGGTGAGCGCCAGCTACACCAGAACCCTGCAGGCGCCGGGTAGTTTCACCGCCACGGCAGGCAATACCCAGGTGAGCCTGAGTTGGAGCGCCCCGGCCGACAGCGCCGGCACCGCTGCCCATAGCAAACACCAATACCGCTATCGGGCCGGGACGGGGAGTTGGAGCGGCTGGACCGACCCGCCCGATTCGGATGGTGATAGCAGCCTGGCGGACGAGACCGCCGCCACCGTCACTGGCCTCACCAACGGCACGGCCTATAGCTTCGAGATCAGGGCGGTGAACAGTGCGGGCAACGGCGCGGTGGCCACCACCACCGCCACACCCGTTGCCACGGACACCACCGCTCCCACAGTGAGCATCGGCGGGGTGCCGGGGAGCATCAGCAGCACTGCGGTGTTCACCGTGACGTTCACCTTCAGCGAGGCGGTGACGGGCTTTGCGACAGGGGACGTGACAGTGACGGGTGGGACGAAGGGGGCGCTGACCGGCAGCGGCGCCAGCTATAGCCTGCCCGTCACCCCCACGGGCAACGTCAACGTGGTGGTGACCGTGGCGGCCAACGCCGTCACCGACGGCACAAACACCGGCCCGGCCACTGCGGAATCGGCAACGGCGTTATGGAACGTCATCCCGACGGTGGCCACCGCCATCGGGGATCAGAGCGCCAGGGCGGGCACGGCCTTCAGCTACCAGTTCCCGGCCAACACGTTCGCTGATGCCGATAGCGATACCCTCAGCTATACGGCAACGCGGGGGGATGACAGCGCATTACCCACTTGGCTCACCTTCACGGGCAACAGCCGCACCTTCTCCGGCACACCCCAGTCCACGGACGTGGGTACCCTCTCCGTCAAGGTCACGGCCAACGACGGCAACGGCGGCACGGTATCCGATACCTTCAACATCGTGGTGAGCGCTGCGCCCCCTGCGTTGAGCATCAGGGGCGGCGCGGCAGTGACGGAAGGGACGGCGGCCAGCTTCACGGTAACGGCCAATGCGGCGCCCACCTCCAGCCTGACCGTCTTGCGGAACGTGGAGGACGCAGCGGGCAGCGACTTCCTGGCGGACGGGCAGGAGGGGGACAACAACACCTGGCTGTTCCCCGCTGGTCAGACTTCAGCCACGTTCACCATCCCGACGGTGGGCGATAGCGTGGTGGAGCAGAGCGGCAATATCCGGGTGACGTTACGCCCCCGTAGTGGGTACACGGTGGGCAGCCCCGGCAGCGCCACGGTGCGGGTGAACGATGATGACAGCACCCAGCCGGTCACGCCCGTGAATCCGGTGACGCCGGTGGTGTCCTTGCCGAGGGTGACCGTCACCGGTGGTGATCCTGTGACGGAAGGGGCAGCGGCCTCCTTCACCCTCACTGTCTCACCCCCACCCCCGGCAGGGGAGACCCTCAGCGTCAACGTACAGGTCAGCGAGAGCGGCAGCGTGGTGGAGAGCGGCGAGAGCGGCCGCCGCACCGTGGTGGTGAACGACAGTGGCGCGGCAACCTTCACGGTCGCCACCGAGGATGACGCCACGGATGAGCCGGATGGCGCGGTGACCGCCACGGTGGGCA
>JAPOTR010000020.1 GCA_026709085.1 Cyanobacteria bacterium MAG CAR3_bin_5
AGGGGATACAGCAGGGGTTCTGCAAGTCAGCCACTGGCCGGTCTGGATGACTGTGGCCGGAAGACCGGCATCTACTGTGCCGCCATCACCAAGCCGGCGGACTGCCATAAGGGCGGGCAGCAGCGGCAACAGGGTATCCGATGGTTGGCCAAGCGGGTCGCCTAGGGCATCAGCGGGACGGCCACCTGCGGGAGGGACTACAGAATCACGGGTGCCGACTGCGCGACAAATACAGGCGTCTTCACTCTGCCGGCGGGCACACCAGCCTTTAACGGCAAAGTCCCAGGCATCGTCCGGTTCCTCATCACGATCATACCCGACAATCTGGATGAAGGGAGCGAGACGATCACCCTGACCATCACCAGCGGCGTGAGCTACACCCAGGAAATAGAATCGGTACGCACGCTTAGGCTCACCATCTTCGACAACACCGGGGATGCCGCGTTCTCCCTCTCGCGCACACCCAGGGTGGGGGAGACCCTGACAATGAGCAAGACCAGGGACGACCCTGACGGTAACGGGACGTCGATTACATCTGGTACTACAAGGACAGCCTAGGTGATCCTTGATGGCTCAGTCTGACCTCCTATGGGGGCAGCACTACCTGCACCCCGACGGACTCCATGGTGGGCTCCTATATCAGTGCCAACATCCGTTATGTCGACGGCAGAGGATTAGGCACAATTGTCTCTATCAACACAGTCGGTCCGATTTGGCGGAGACGGCGCCGGACAAACCCACGGGATTGAGTGCCGTAGCGGGTAACGCTCAGGTGATCCTCTCTTGAACTGCTCCCGATAACAGCGCCATCACCGTATCCCAGCAGTTGGTGGCTGCACTGCAACAGCGGTTCACCTCCCCACCACCCTGGTCAGGGCTACAGATCACGGTGGCGGGAAGACCTCTCCACCACCCCGTTGGAGAACGAAGGGGCATGGAGCAAGTTGTCGGGCTTCGAGACCGTCAGCAGCCCCCACCTGGTGACCGGCTCCGCCTTCTCCTTCTCCCCCAACCACCAACACCAACAGCAGAAGGGCCGGAGCAGGGGGTAGTGGCGGTGCTCCTTCCATGGACAGGACGATTCGCCCTTGACGGCAGCGTCACCACCACCCTGGTGGGCGCCGACTGGCGCACGGTGCGCTGGCAGGCCGGCGCCGCCCTGGCGCCCTCCCGGGACAACGGCTCCTACACAGAACAAGCCAGCGGCCCACACTCTTCCAACCTTTCCAGAGAGTAACACCAACCCCTGGAACCCTTGGGCGTTGCCCCACGCCAAGTGAACTGCCTGGATGGGCTCCCGTTGGGCGCTGTCAAGTTATTTCCTTTGTGCCGGCGGCCGTCACTGTCTGTATTTCTGTATTCCCCAAGCTCCAATGACGGTGGTTGCGGGCGGGTTCCGATCCGCCAGTTCCCCGTGCTCGCACACGTCCACGCATCCAGGGTCCAGGCATCCTTGAAGGCGGCCCCGGCGGCTTTGCTGCCGATGGGCTTTGTAGTGGCGGTTGGACTTGAAGGGCGGGTCCAGGTAGGCGAGGTCCACACAGGCGGAATTCATGCCCCCATGATATCCGGGTTGTCCCCGGCCGGCTGGCGCCGCTGGCAAAGTTGGGCGTGGGCATCAGACGAAGCTTTCAGGATGCTCGTCTACAGGCCAGTCGCTGTTGATGCCACCGATCACCACTTCTTCCACCCGCACCACGTCCTGATTCAGGGTTCTCAGGGCATTGATCAGCACGTCCAGCGCCAGGGCATCGCTGGTGCCCAGGTCCACCCAGACGCGACACCATGCCGCCTGGGTTTCCAGTTCGCCCATGTTGTGCATCACTGCCGCCAAGCTGGTCTCGGCCTGTTCCTGAGCGTAGTGCATCCAACTGATGTCGGCCCCCTCCCCATGGACTTGCAGGTTCTCGGCATTGAATCCTCCCAGCTTGCCCAGGTAATACCAACTGTCGAATATCTCGGCCAGGTAAGGCCTTTCCGCCTCGGTGAGCGGCTCGGCCAGCCGGACCCAGATCCAGCAGTTGAAGGGATCAAATTCACGGAAACGCACATCCATGGAGCTGTGGCTAAGGCCCCCATCCTGGGCCATGATGGTTGGCTGTTCAGCAGGGCCGTTAAACTGTGCTCAGCCTGGAACAGGTGTCCTATCACCCGGCAACCGTGCCCCGTCCCCTGCTGCGGCAGGTATCCATGGCGGTGAATCCGGGGGAAACGGCCGTGGTGGCGGGCGCCAGCGGCGCAGGGAAGAGCACCTTGCTGGAGTTGGTGGCGGGGCTGATCCGCCCCAGCCGGGGGCGCATCTGCTGGCAGGGCAAGCCCATGGGGCAACAACAGCGGCATCGGCGTTGTGGCCTGGTGTTTCAATTTCCCGAACGGCATTTTCTCGGCCTCACCATGGGCCAGGAATTGCAACTGGGCCAGCGCCGCCTGACGGAAGAACGCCTCGGCGCCGTCTTGACCCAGGTGGGGTTGACCCATGTCTCCCCCAAGCAGCCGCCGGAGCGCTTGAGTGGGGGCCAGCAGCGGCGGCTGGCCATGGCGGTGCAGTTGCTGAGGGATCCCCAGGTGCTGCTGCTGGATGAGCCCACCGCCGGCTTGGACCGGTCGGCCCGGGACAGTCTTCTGGAATTGCTGGGCCATCTCCGGACAGGGCGGGTGCTGGTGGTGGTGACCCATGAGCCCAGGCTGTTTGCTCCCCTCAAGCCCCGCTGCTGGCAACTGCAGGACGGAGGGCTGGAACCCTGCTAACTCCGGTTCTGGCTAAGTGGAGCAGGATGGGTTTTCAGAAGAGTGTGGAGAAGGAGAGCCTGAGGGAGTGCTCTGCGGGGGAGGAGAGATATTCCTGCCGTTCCCCCTCCAGGGCCACTTCCCACGGTCGGCTCTGCCCCTGCT
>JAPOTR010000023.1 GCA_026709085.1 Cyanobacteria bacterium MAG CAR3_bin_5
TCTGCTGCGAGGTCTAACTCAAGGAAGTATAGGTGCGCCAGGAGGACCTGGCAGACCCCTCGGGCTCATATGCCCTCATCTCTCTAGCAACCTCTTCCTTAAGCCTTGTCTTGGTATTCTTCGAGGTGCCCTTAAGGTGAATGGATTACAGATCTGATTGAGGATTATAAATATATTCATGGTCAACACTTTGATGAGCGCAAGCATTGGCTGCAAGACGACTATGTAAAATTCATCCGCCTTTCAGAGAGTGTGATCGAGAAAAATGGTGAGGGCGTGCTTGGTTTCATCACCAACCACGGCTATCTGGATAATCCAAACTTTCGCGGGATGCGATGGCATTTACTGAACACCTTTGATCGCATTCATATTCTCGATCTGCATGGCAACGCCAAAAAGAAGGAGGTCACACCAGATGGCGGACCCGACAGAAACGTCTTCGACATTCAGCAAGGCGTAGCGATCATCATCGCTATAAAAATCGGCGCGAAGAAAATGGGCTGGCCGAGGTCCACCACGGCGATCTTTGGGGAACGCGGGAAAGTAAATACACGACTCTAATAGAAGCCGGATACAAGCCCGTCACAGAGCAGATCGACTGTGTTGCCCCCCAATACGCTTTTGCGCGGAGAGATCACAAGTTAGCCGAGATCTACGGACAAGGCTTCAGGCTGACCGAATTCCTATCTGAAAACTCGGTCGGCATGGTTACAGGCAAAGACTCAGTGAATATTTCTTTCTCAGCCACAGAAACACAAGAAAAACTGAAAGCATTGCTGACATTAACTGATGATGAAGCGCGAAGATTTTTAAACTGAAACCCAAAGATGCTCGGGACTGGAAGCTTCCAACTGCTCGTGCTGATGCTATTACCTGTAAGAAATCTGGCGTCTTGATTAATCTGACTTACCGACCTTTCGATCAGCGATGCACATTCTACACCGGCAACTCCCGTGGTCTTTATGCAAGTCCACAAAAACGGCTAATGCGGCACATGCTTCCAGCGCACAATCTTGGACTGATTATTGGTCGACAAGGACAAGTTGTTGGCACAATGCAGTGGAGTCTTGTTTTTGTCAGCAGTACTCCAATTGACTTTAACGTGTTCTACAGAGGCGGCGGGCTGCTACTCCCTCTCTATCTCTACCCTGACCAATCAAATCCCGACCAACAAAACCTCGACCAAATCCAGGTGAACTTCAACCTCGAGCTCTACAGGCGTCTTCAGGAGTTGGGCTCACATCCTGCCTACGGCGCCCCGGATGAGATGGCGGTGTTCGATTACATCTATGGCGTGCTGCATTGCCCCGCCTATCGCAAAACCTACGCTGAGTTCCTCAAAGCTGACTTCCCCCGCATTCCCTGGCCCGCCACCCCTGCAGAATTCTGGGATGTATCTGCCAAGGGCGCCGAGCTACGCAAGTTGCACCTCATGGATCCCGCCGCCATCGGCCCGGCACATTATCCATTCACGGGCGAGGGGGACAACATGGTGAGAAGACCCACTTTCAAGAACGGGCGCATCTACATCAACGCTGACCAGTATTTCGACAGCGCCCCTGAAGTGTCCTGGAACTTCTACATCGGTGGCTACCAACCTGCCCGGAAATGGCTGAAAGACCGCAAGGGCCGCAGCCTGACCTTCGAAGACGTAAAGCACTACCAGCGCATCCTGAAGATCCTCTCCGAGACCGACCGGATCATGAGAACTATCAACATGACGCTTGCCCATTGAAATCAATCCCCAAGCTGGATACAACGCTGTAGCATTGGCCCGAACCGTCTTCTCCACTGCTGCTGGCGATCAAGGGGCGTTCTCCCGCCAGCCCGGCGGCGCGGCAAAACGCCTGTGGAGTCGAGAGGTTGACGGGCTTGCCCACATCCGGCAGTGAAGCAGGAACCCGTTTTGATCAAGGACGGAGGAGTGCTGGGCTCCCTGCAGCGCCTGTGAACCAGGAAATCCTGAAGTCGTCTTCAGGAATCCTCGCCCTCTCAGGGCGAAGATGATGTCAACCGCTTGTGGCTTCACTACCCATGTGCATCTGTGTTGACTGCCGCTGGGTGGACCGTTGCTCCACGTATCACGCCGTAGAAACCCAGCATGGGGTCAGGCATCTGACCCCGACACCGGACTTTGAACCCCGCCAGCCGCGCATCAATGTCCACCTACGCTCCCAAGGATTGACCACCACGGTGGAGTGGGACGTGGTGGCCTGCAACAGCTTCTTGACGGACCGGGGCCATTGGCAACGGTTGCGGCCCCTGGAGGCCGCACCCACCTGACCATGGGCTCTGCCGTGGGTGCGCAACCGATGGACCGTGATCTGGCGCTGGCCATCCACACCTCCAGCCCGGATCTGGCCATGGCGGTGGCGCCCTTCCCCTGGTTACCGGGCGCCCCCGTGTCTGCTGTCTGCAAGACAACGGGGAGAGGACTGGCCAACGTGCTGCACCAGGAATTGCTGAGTCTCCTGCCGGCGCGCCAATGGCGGCGGCTGGCGGCTCTGGCGGTGGCCACCGGCCCTGGCGGTTTCACAGGCGCCCGTCTGGGGGTGGTGCTGGCCCGAACCATGGCCCAGAATCTGCAAGTCCCCTTGTTTGGCTGCGGCAGTTTCGTTCTCATGGCGCGACGTCTGGCACAACGGCTTCTTCAGGAGCACCCTGGGGGCTGCGCCATCCAGTTGGAGCAGCCCTTGCGGCAGCGGGGGTGGATCCGGGGCCGTTACCGGATCACCTCCCAGGGGGGGGTGGAAGAGCTGCTGGCGCCCCAACTCCTCACAACTGCGGTGGCCCGTGAAGAGGATGGACCATGGCTCCGTCACCCTGCCGTGGTGGAGCCCGCTACGGACGTGGTGGAGTTGTTGCGGGTGGCGATGGAGCGTCACGCCCTGGGTGATCCGGGCCCCTGGCAGGAGGTGCTGCCGCTGTATCCGGCCGCGGCGGCGGAGCGCCCATGAGAGACTGAACCCATGTCATTAAAGACCCTCTGCACCCCTCGCCCTTCGGTCTTTGAAGCGGATCGGCGCGCTACGGTGCTCAGCCTTGACTCCTTCCTCAAAGACCAGGTTGATGGACGTTTGTTTTTTGAGGAGAATTACTTCACCGGAGGGATGCTCAACCTGGTGGACCGGGCCTTCCGCCACCTGAGTGGTTCGGGCGCTGGCTCTTCAGTGTTCCAACTCTCTCAGGCGATGGGAGGCGGCAAAACCCACAGCATGATTTCCCTTGGCCTGCTTGCCAGGGATCCGAGCCTCCGTCAGGAGGTGTTTGCTCAGGTTGAAGGCGGCAACCCTGCGCCAAACCTGGGTGCCTGTCGGGTGGTGGGCTTCAACGGCCGCAATACCGACGCGACCGGAGGTGTCTGGGGTTCGATTGCGAAACAACTGGACAAAGCCGAGCAGTTCGCCCAGTACATGACGCCCCTGCTGAGCGCCCCAGGGCCTCAGGCATGGAAGGAGTTGCTGGGTGATCAGCCGCTGGTGATCTTCCTGGACGAGTTGCCGCCTTATCTGGAATACGCCGTGGCAGTGCCCGTTGGCAACGGCAATCTGGCCACGGTGACCACGGCCGCACTGGCCAACCTTTTCGTGGCGGTTACGGACATGCCCAACGTCTGCCTGGTGCTCTCCGATCTGGGCGGCACGAACTATGCCTCCGGCCAGGACAACATCAACCAAGCGGTTGAACGGGCGATTCAGCAGGTGAGTTCGGAATCGCGGCGGATTGCCGTACCGATCACCCCCGTGAATCCCAATGGTGACGAACTGTATCACATCCTGCGCAAGCGCTTGTTTGCCGAGGTGGCTCCCAAGGCCGCGATCAACGGGGTGGCGAGCGCCTATCGAGACGCGCTTCGGGAAGCCAGAAACATGGATCTGACGACGACAACACCGGAATCCCTCTACGCCCGAATTCAGGACTCCTACCCGTTTCATCCCGATCTACGGGAATTGGTGGGCAAGTTCAAGGAGAACGAAGGTTTCCAGCAGACCCGCGGCGTGATCCGCCTGATGCAGATGGTCGTCTCCCACCTCTGGACATCGGACAAGGCCGCTGGCATTGATTTGATCCACCCCTATGACCTTGACCTCAACCAGGACGAGATCGCCTCGGAGGTGCGCATGATCAACCCGAGCCTCAGCGAAGCGATTGCCCACGACATTGCCCATGACGGCGGTGCCGAAGTGGAGTTGATTGACGAGACCAGCGGCAACAATGACGCCTCGGAGGCCGCCCGGCTGATTCTGGTGGCCTCGCTCTCCACCACACTTGGCGCCGTCCATGGCCTGAGGGAGTTTCAGCTTTACGACTGTCTGCAGCGTCCCGGTCGTGATCTTTCGGGGTTCAAGACCAACGTTCTGGACAAACTGGCGATACGGGCCTGGTACCTGCACAAGTCTCCGGATGGCCGGCTGTTCTTCAAGAACCAGCAGAACCTGGCGGCCAAGCTGCGCTCCACAGCCCAGTCCCTTCACAGCGAAACCGTGGAGCGGATGCTGCGGGACCGTCTTGCAGACACCTTTGATCCTAGCCTGCGGGACTGCTACCAAGTGGTGAGGGTGCTGCCGCCTCTGGATGAAGTGCAGTTGGAGCAGGAGAAAACCACCCTGGTGATCACACGCCCCAGAGGCCGGGCCAACGGACTTCCGGTGTCGCAGGACTGGCAGAACTGGTGGCAGCAACAGCCGTACAAGAACCGGGTGCTGTTCCTCAGCGGCTCCAAGGACACTTACATGAAGATCCTCGATGCTGCCCGCCAGCAGCGGGCGCTGATGAGCATTGAGGACGAACTCAATGCCGAGGAAACCCCGCCCGATGATCCACAGTGGCGAGCCCTTGACAGCCTGCGCGACCGGATCGGGCTGCAATTCACCGCAGCCTTGAAAGAGACGTTCGACCAACTGGTCTACCCCTCCCTGAACTCCGCGTTGCGCACCGGTTCGATTGACTTGGCTTTTGCCGGCAACACCAGCGGGGAAGCAACGATCAAGCAGACGCTGAAGACGGTTCACAAGTTCACCACCGAGGTCAGCGAAGACTCCTTCCGTGCTTCCGCGGAAGCCAAGCTGTTTGTCTCCAGCGCTGGCGGTGTGGTGTTGTGGAAAGACGTGAAACGCACAGCGGCAACCCGTACGGACTGGCCACTGCACAAGCCCTCGGCGTTGGACGACCTCAAGGCGGAAGCACAGCGACGAGGCCTCTGGAGACTGGAGGGCAATCTGGAGGGCAAGTACGTGCGCAAGGGGCCGTTTCCGCCACCGGCGCCCAGCATCGAGATCCGGGAACTCAGTCGTGACGAGGACAAAGGCGTCACCTTTTTGGGGATCAAACCACTGCACTGCGACAGCATCGTCTACGAGACCGGAGACAGCGAGCCCACCACTGCATCGTCACCGGTGCCCACCCCAGCCAAGTTCGAGGCCAAGGGGCTGCAATACAAGTTCCTGGCTTTTGACAGTGAGAACTCCCAGCGGGTGAGCGAGGTGAAGCCATGGACCGCTGAGCTACGCCTGAAGAAGCAACTCAATGATCGCGGTGATCATTACGAAGTGGAGTTGCTGGCCTTCCCCAAAGCCAACGGCGTCAGGGTTCGCTACACAACGGATGGCTCTTCACCCACCAGTAGCAACGCTGCTGTCTACGACGGACCGATCCGGACGCCGGAGAACTGCCGGAAGGTGTGCGCGGTGGCCCAGGCCCCAGTCTACTCGCTGACCTCGCCGCAGATTGTTCTGGAAATTCCCAGACGCGGCGAGGCGGAGCGCACCATTGACGGCACCCGTCCGGCGCGGTGGCAGAAGCAGACCAAACTGGATGACTCCGGTTCAGTGTGGGACCTGCTCAGCCGACTGGAGCAGAACCCAGGCGTGACGACCTACGACGTACATATCTCTGCACAAAGCAGCAACGGCGAGCAGATCGTGGACTACGCCGGTGCTCTGGCCAGTGGTTACGGCGGACCTGAGCTTAAAGCCGTGGTCGTCAAGCTGCAAGACATTGTGCAGGACGGTCCGTTGCGCATGGAAATCGGTGAGTTGGGCTTCCCCACAGGGCAGGCCCTGATCAACTGGCTGAAGCTGCTGAACCAGCCCTTTGACCTCAGTCATGTGAGCCAGGATTGAGCGATGCCCCGAACCGCATCTCTAGCCAAGAAGAGCATCGGGCTTGGCTTCCTGCCTGACGAGAGCCGTCATGGCTTTCTGATTCACGTCCCTGCAGGCACGGCAAAGGGGGGGCGGATCGCGATCAGCGAATACTGGGGCGACCGCTTCAGCGGAGCAGAGATTACAGCGCAGCCGGTTCCCGGTCCTGCCGACCCATCGCTACGGATCCATCTGGATCGCGGACGTTGGGCTGCCCTGGCCCCAGCCTTCTGGGAGGAGGCCAATCGCCGGCTGCGGGCCAACGGCCTGGCCACCGCCAAGCTGGTCAAAAGCCCCGCCAAGCCCATCCCCATGCATCCCTCACTGGGCAAGGAGTTGTGTGTATTGTGCTGGGCGGTGGAGGAGGCATCCATCGACGACATCCCCAATGCGCTGCGCAACTGGGAAGCCTTGGCGCCAGAGGAGCGTTGGTGGCTCTACACCATGACCGTTGCCACCACTGGCCAGGCGATGAAAAAGGGGGTGGGATGGCGCAAGGCTCTACGGGCCGCCATTGCCGATCATCCCTTTGTGAAGGGTGAGGGGATGCCGCCCAAAGCCCGCCGAGAGCTACTCGGCCATTCACAACTGACCCTTGAAGTCTGAAATGCAGAAAGCCTTCATCGAAACCCAGTTCCCCATTGCCCGGCTATCGGCGGAGTCCTACAAGGAACGCAAGGCGGCGTCGGGCCAGACTCTCACCGGCCTTGGCAAGTGGTGGGGCCGCAAGACGTTGATCCTGGTGCGGGCCTGCATCCTGGGGATGCTGATGCCAGCGTCTGACGATCCCAAGAAAGACCGGGAGATCTTCCTGAAGATCCTCACCATGGACGACGATGGAACTTGGCAGCGCCAGAAAGGGAAGATTCCGGTAAGAGCTTGGCGGGAGGCTGCGCCTGCGGAGATCAAGGAGCAGTACTTTGGCGCCCGTGGTTTTCAGCGGGGGATCAGCGATGAAGAAAAAGAATTTGTGCTGGCTGAGATCTGGGAAGGGCTGAGTGATCAACAGCGGCAACACCTGGACGAGCAACGCAACCGGCCAATCCCTGATCGCTCTGCATTTGATGCACTGCCTTACCAGGAACGCATTAACCAATGCGAACGCCCTGAAAACGTGAATGGCCCCTCTCCTGCTGCCTGGAGAGAGATCAATGCCCACCTTGGCGCCAGTGCAGGCAGCCTGCCTGAACTCGTTGAACAACTCGGCCAGCGCAGCTTTGGCCACAGGCCGCGGGTAGGCGATGCCTTCTGTGGTGGAGGCTCCATCCCCTTTGAGGCCGCCCGGATCGGGTGTGAAGCTTTTGGCTCAGACCTCAATCCCGTGGCTGGCCTGCTCACCTGGGCCAGCTTGAACCTGATTGGCGGCGGTAAGGCAGTTCAAGACGAGGTGAAAAACGTTCAGGAAAGAGCGTTTGCCGCCGCTGATGGCCAGATCACCGATTGGGGCATAGAACACAACAGTAAAGGGGAACGGGCAGAGGCTTACCTCTATTGCGTTGAAGTCAAGCCGGACGGCTGCGATTACTACATCCCACTGGCGCCAAGCTGGGTGATTGCCGAGAAATACCGCATCGTTGCCACCTGGAACCGTGTTGAGGGGTCCGACCGGCTGCAACCTGCAGTGCATCCCATCAGCAGCGCCGAGTTCAAGCTCTACAAAGCCAAAAAAGGCGCCACTGTGGTGGATGGCCGCGTGGTTGACCCGCTCGATCCAAACCGATCCTGGTCGGTTGAGGCTCTGCGGGGACCGGAAGGTCTACGCCACTGGAGCAATGAGGACGTAGTCCCTCGCCCAGGTGACGTGTTCCAGGAGCGGCTGTATTGTATCCGCTGGATCAATAGCAGCGGCGAACGTCGCTATGCCGCCCCGGATAGGGACGATCTGGAGCGGGAGTCAAAAGTGATCCAGTTGCTGGAAGAGCGCTTTGTGGACTGGCAGCAGAAGGGATTTATTCCATCTAGGCAGATTCCAGAGCGTGGAGCAGAAACAGATCGCCTATTCAGAGAGCGTGGTTGGACCTATTGGCATCATTTATTCACGCCAAGGCAGTTGTTGTATATGGGCACTTTTCTTTCATATTTCAATGAATTTGATCAGCGCGAATTGACTAGTGTAGTTCTGATGCTTAGTATTATATCTGCATCTAATTACAACTCAAAGCTATGCGTATGGATTCCTCACTTAGCAGCCAGTGGAGGAATCGGGGCATTTGCCCAAACTTTTTACAATCAAGCACTAAACCCTTTATTCAACTGGGGTTGCCGAGGCTTTCCATCGATCAAGACCACACTTGCCTCATTTTCTAGTATGAAATTTCCTACTCGAAATTCAAACTATATAGCAACTGAAGACGCTAGAGACATTTCATCTGACTGTGATTTTTGGATTACCGATCCACCATATGCAGATGCTGTAAATTACCATGAGTTGGGTGACTTCTTTCTTGCCTGGTGCGAAAAGAAAATCAGAACCTCGTTCTCAGCCTGGCCGACCGACGCCAGGGCGCAGCTTGCGGTGCGCGGAGACGGCTCGGATTTTCGCCGCTCAATGGTTGAAATTTACAGCAATCTGGTTGCCCATATGCATGAGAAAGGATTGCAGCTTGTTATGTTCACGCACCAGAACCCCGCTGTCTGGGCTGATCTCGGCATGATCCTCTGGGCTTCAGGATTGAAGGTGACATCAGCTTGGACAATATCCACAGAGACGTCGATTGGGGGAATGAAAAAAGGGAACTATGTTTCTGGAACAGTATGTCTATGCCTTCGCAAGAGATCTGGGTCCGAACCAGGCTTTCTCTTTGATGTCTATCCCATGGTGGAAGACGAAGTGCGCTCCCAAATCGCCTCCATGCAAGCGCTTGACGAAGATGGAGAACCGAACTTTAATGATTCCGACTACCAACTTGCCGCATATGCTGCAGCCTTGAAAGTTCTCACCCAGTACTCAACTATCGACGGTAAAAATGTCGCTGATCAAGTCTTTGCCGTGCGTGCTAAGAATGAAAAGAGCGACTTTGAGCAGGTGATCGAACAGGCCATACAAATCGCTTGTGATGAACTCATTCCCAAGGGTCTGAACGATTCCTGGCGTGATTTGAGCCTGGTGGAGCGCTACTATCTTCGCGCCGTGGATATTGAATCCCGTGGCGAGCGTCGCAAGGGTATGTACGAAGAACTGGCCCGAGGTTTTGGGGTGACCGACATCAAGCCCCTGCTCAACACCGACAAGGCCAACGGCACTCGCGTTCACACGCCCTCAAGCTTCGGGGCCAAGTTGCTGGCGCCAATGGATGGCGCTGTTGAAACTGCCCCTTCTCTACCTCGCCGCGGCCGGGCCAGCAGCAAAGGTCCTCATTCCTTTGCCTCCACCCCTCTGCGCCATTTGCTGTTTGCCATCCGCGAAACCGCAGCAGCGGACAACAATCCCAATGCAGGTCGCCAATACCTGCGGGACACCTTCGGGCAGGCCTACTGGGGCCGTCGCGAAGCCATGGTGCGCCTCCTCGATTGGCTCGCCACTATTGGCAACTCGCAAGACACTGCCGACTGGGCCGAGGATTCAGAAGCCGCCCGGATCCTGGCCGGCCGCCTGAGGAACGACGACACCTGATGCTCAAGCACCACTCCAGTAGGCGCAGCCGGCTCCACCAGGGCTTTCTCAACGAGCGGCTGCAATCCGCCGTGAGCTACGACCGCATCGCCGGTTACTTCCGCTCCAGCCTGCTGGAGGTGGCCGGAGAAGCCGTCACCGGGGTAAGCGGCAAGGTGCGGATCGTCTGCAACTCCGACCTGGATCCCGAGGACCTGGCCACTGCCACCGCAGCACAAGCCGCGTTGCGCCGTAGTTGGTGTGCAGGCCAACCTGAACTGGCGCCTCCCAATGCTCTTCCCCGCTACAAGGCCCTTTACGAAGCCCTGATCAGCGACAAGATCGAGATTCGGGTGTTGCCCGATACAGCCTTCGGGCTGATCCACGGCAAAGCGGGCGTGATCCGCTACGCCAACGGCAGCAGCACCGCCTTCCTGGGCAGCGTCAACGAAAGCGCCAGCGCCTGGACGCTCAACTACGAGTTGCTCTGGGAAAGCGACGAGCAGGACACCATCGCCTGGGTGCAGGAGGAGTTCGACGCCCTTTGGAACGACCATCGCGCCCGCGCCCTGGCCGACTGCCCGTTTATCCAGAACGACGTGCAACGGATCATCCGCCGCCGGGTGGTGGAACCTGAAACGCTCAAGACCAGTTCAGTGATGGAGGCCGCCGCTGCTGCTGCGGTTGAAACCCCCATCTATCGCCGTGAGCAAGGTCTTTGGCCACACCAGAAGTATTTCGCCAGCCTGGCCCTGGAACGCCATCGTCTGGGCGGCGCCCGCCTGGTGCTGGCTGATCAGGTTGGCCTGGGCAAAACCGTTCAGTTGGCCATGGCCGCTCTGCTGATGGCCATGGAGGATCCACAGGGTGGGCCGATCCTGGTTCTTGCCCCCAGGCCCTTGCTGCAGCAGTGGCGCGACGAGCTCATGGAGCTTCTCCAACTCCCTTCGGCCTACTGGAACGGCCGTGGTTGGGTGGATGAGAACGACGTGGAGCATCCCTCGGAAGGAGTCAAGTCACTTTGCAAGTGCCCGCGCCGCATCGGCCTGGTGTCGCAGGGGCTGATCGTGCGGGGGATGTCCGATGCCGTCCGTCATCAACTGCTCAACCAGCGCTACACCTGCGTGATCGTGGATGAGGCCCACCGCGCCAGGCGCCGCAAGCAGCCCAAGGCAGATGCCCGACAACCAGAGGTGGATGAGCAGCCAGATCCCAACAATCTGATGGCCTTGCTTTGCCAGATCGGCGACAAGACCAAAAGCATGTTGCTGGCCACGGCTACGCCGGTGCAGTTGCATCCGGTGGAAGCCTGGGATCTGCTCTCGATTCTCTCCAACGGCAACGAGGGAGTATTGGGCGGCATGACAAAGACCAGCCCCTGGTTCAGCGCCTACCGCACCATCCAGATCGCCACGGGTGAGCAGAAGGTGCCAGCCGAGGACGAGTGGGAGGGTTGGGAGTTTGTCCGTGATCCACTGCCGGCAGCCACGGAAGACTCAAAGATCCAGCAAATCCGCCGCCAGTTGCAGGCGCATGACGGGCAGTGGCAGTTCAAGCCTGAAACTCTGGAAAAGCTGCCCGTTGCCCAACGCCGGGTGCATCTCAAGAACAACCTCCTGCCCAGCTACGGCGAGCGATTCAACCCGTTGTTGCGCTGCATCGTGCGCCGCACGCGCAGCTACCTGGAGCAGGAAATCAACCCCGCCACCGGCAGCTACTATCTGCCCAAGGTGGAGGTGCGGCTGTTCGGGGAAGACGATGACGACGCCATCACTCTTGGCGTCTACCTCAAGGAGGCATACGAGGAGGCGGAAGCTTTCTGCGATCTGCTGCAGCAGCGAATGCGTGGGGCCGGTTTCTTCAAGACCCTGCTGCTGCGGCGCCTTGGCAGTTCCATGGAGGCCGGCCGCAGCACGGTGGCCAAGTTGCTTGGGATGTCCCCTGAAATATCTGATGACGAAGACGAGGACGACGCGAATGAAGATCTTTGGGGCAATGAAGGTCAGCCGCAGGGCCACAGCCAGTTTCGCAACTTCTCCACCGATGAGATCGCCTCATTGGAGCGCTGCCTGGACCTGCTTGAGCAAGGCGGCAATCGTGATCCGAAGCTTGAAGCGATCCTCGGTTACCTGCTTGGTGCGAATCCCAATACCAACGAGCGCTGGCTGGATCGTGGCTGCATTCTCTTCTCCCAGTACTACGACACGGTGCGCTGGCTGGGCGATGAGTTGGCCAGGCATCCCGACCTCCCTGGGGATCTGACGATTGGGCTCTATGCGGGCAGCAACCGTTCCGGCTTTTGGCTCGGAGGCTGCTTTCAGCGTTGCGGCCGCACCTTGCTCAAAGACCGCGTGCGCAAGGGCGAGATCAATCTGCTGCTCGGTACCGATGCCGCCTCCGAGGGTCTGAACCTGCAGCGGCTCGGCACCCTGATCAACATCGACCTTCCCTGGAACCCCACCCGTCTGGAGCAGCGCAAGGGACGGATCCAGCGCATCGGCCAGGCCCGCAACTCGGTGTGGATCGCGAATCTGCGCTATCGCGATTCAGTGGAAGACAAGGTGCATAAAGTTCTGGCTGAACGCTTGCATGCAATCCATGACCTCTTCGGCCAGATCCCTGACACACTGAAGGACGTATGGGTGAAGGTGGCCCTGAAGGATGAAGCCGAAATTGCCGAGTTGATCGACCAGACCACTGCCACCCGCAACCCCTTTGACAGGAAATACAGCAAAGTCGAAGATGCTCCTTGGGAAAGCTGCGCCTCAGTGCTCAATCCCGTTACGGCGAGGGAGTTGATGAAGCAGGGTTGGAGTTAGAGATTTTCAGTTTCAGCCCGCTCGTTGCCTCCATCTGCATCTGCGCAGTTTTATGCTGTCCAGAGGATCATAGAAAGCGGCGGCGGAGCGCCCATGAGAGACCTGATCGTCCTGTTCAAGGTGCTCAGTGCGCTGGGCATGGTCCTGGGCATGTGGTGGCTGCTGCGAACGTCAAGTCAATACCCTGTCCAACCTCCTCAACTGATCCTTGTGGCGGGAGGCTTCGAGTACCGGGAGCGCCATGCGGCCCGCATGGCCCGGGAACACAACCTGCCGGTGTTGGTGAGCGGGGGTCTGAGCGGCGACTACGGCAGGGCGCTGTTTGTGGAAGAAGGGGTGCAGGGGCCTCAACTCAGCCGCGATGACCAGGCTGGCGACACATTGGAAAACTTCACCACCCTCCTGGCGGAATTGAAGCAACGCCAGGTGCGCCATCTGTTGCTGGTGACCGGTGTGGATCATATGCCCAGGGCCTCTCTGGTGGGAAGAATTGTGGCGGGAAGCCGGGGCATTCAGGTGACGCCTGTCCCTGTGGACTGCGGGGATGCCTGTTTCTGGGAGTCCCCCCTGAAGGTGGCGGCCGACGGCCTGCGGGCGGTGATCTGGGTGGTGAGCGGCCAGGATCTCAAGACCCTTGTTCTGGCCCGGAGCCTGGTAGAGGCGCCCCGGTGAGCAGACCGTTGATCACGGCGGCACAGTGCTGGGAGGTGGTCTCCATGGTCTGACGGTCCCGGTTGGCGGGGGCAGGGATGGGGGCGCCGATGCGAATGGTGATGGGCCTCAGCCGCAGGCCGCCTCCTCTGGCAAGAACCCGGTGGCTATCGAGAATGGCCACCGGCAGCAGGGGGCAGCCACTACGGTGCGCCAACAGGGCGGCCCCATGGCGGGGACGCTCCACCATCCCGGTGGCGCGACGGGTGCCGTCCAGAAACACCCCCACCAGCCAACCCCGCCGGAGTTGGGCCAGGCAACGATCCAGGGCGCGGCGATCCATGTGGCCGCGGCGCACGGGCACCGCCCCCAAACCGCGAATCAGGGGCGCCAACAGGGGCACATGAAACAATTCCTGTTTGGCCATGAAGGCCACCGGTCTGCCCATGGCGCAACCCAGTAGGGGCGGGTCCAGGTCGCTGCCGTGGTTGGCCACCACCACACAGGGTCCACCTCGGTACGCCGGTGGCCGCCCCTCGACCCGGCCACGAAAAACCAGGCGGAACAGGGGATTGACCACCAGGTTGCGCACCAACCAGTAGCGGATCCGGGCGTCCCGGGGCGCAGCCACAGCGGGGGCGGTGGGCAGGAGGTTGCTGTTGTGTCCCATGGCCTTGAACGAATGGGGACTCAACCGGCCAGGTCCGCCAAGTCCGCTATGGCGTTGACCTGACGGAGACGGACGTGGGGGAGGCTCCGTTTCAGGAGACCCGAGAGCACAGCCCCCGGTCCGATTTCCACCACGGCGTCGATGCCCTGGCTGGCCAGATGGTCCATGGTTTCCCGCCAACGCACCCCGGAAACCATTTGTTGCGCCAGATTGGCCTTGAGAGTGGATCCGCTGGTGCTGTTGCAGGCGGTGGCATTGCTCACCACCGGCACGGCGGCATCGGCAAAGGGGACGGTGTCCAGAATCTGGGCAAAGCGGGCCGCCGGTTCCTTCATCAAGGGGGAGTGGAAGGCGCCGGAGACCGCCAGGGGGACACTGCGTTTGCAGCGAACGGCGGAGCAGACCTGCCGGAGCGCAGTGGCTGTGCCGGAGAGCACCACCTGGCCGTTGCTGTTGTCGTTGGCAATCACCACGTCCTGCTGCGCCGCCACGGCAGTCTCCAGTTCAGCCCGCACAAAACCCATCACGGCGGTCATGGCGCCGCCCCCTGCCGCGGCCATCAATTCGCTCCGTTGCTTCACCAAGGCCAGCCCTGCCCGGAAGTCAAAGCATCCCGCCCCGTACAGCGCCGCCAACTCCCCCAGACTGTGTCCCGCCAGCAGGTCCGCCTGGCGCCCCTGCTGCCGGCAACGATCCAGCAGGACGGACTCCAGCACAAACAGGGCCGGCTGGCTGTTGCGGGTGTCGTTGAGGTCATGGCCCGGCCCATCGGCGGCGCCCCCACAGATGGCCAACAGGTCACGCCCCAGAAGTTCACTGGCCTGGGCAAAGCGCTCCTGAGCCAGGTCATCCTGCAGTACCCCTTCGGCCATCCCCTGCTTCTGTGATCCCTGACCGGGAAACACCCAGGCTGTGCCCATGCCTCTGCCCTGTGACTCCCCAAGAGCCTAGGGCTCTTTCAGAGCAGGGAGGCATCGGAGCATCAAAGGAGCTTGAGGGGGAGGATGTGAGGGGGAGTGTCAGGGCCGAGATGAGTGTGGGTATCGGGGTGGCATGGCGTGGGGAGGGACCGGTTGGCGTCCCATGACGGGGTTGTCATGGTTATGGGCTGCTTGCGGTTCCAGCGACCAGGTGGCCAGCCCACCGGGACCGTATGAGGTGAGCCGCCCCGCCGCAGCCAGCCCAATGGGGGCGCCATGGGCCTTGCCCCGCCACGAGCGGGCAGCATCACCGCCGCGATGTCCGGTTGCGGACCATGGGATGCCCCGCCGCCCCGCAGCGGCCCATCCACCGAGAAATGTCCATCGCTCACCAGCAACAGGGACGGCGCCTTCTGCCTCGGTAGGCGTTCCCCCCTCTTCCCGAGGCTGCCCTGCTGCCGGACCGATCATCCCCCGGTCCACAATCACCTCTACATCATGTTGTACTCCAATTGCCCCGGTGGAGAGTCGGTGGGGCCGAGGCCGGAGATGCTTGCAGCAATCCTCCCCCCTATTGAGACGTGGGAAACAGGGAAGCTCTCCTTCCCCCAACACTCCTTGCGCCTTCTCCCTTAAGCTCGACCGGCACATCCTCCATACACTCACCCCTGCCGCTCATCCTATAATCGAGCACGAGATCTCTATGGGTTCGAGAGTCCAGCAAGACATCCTCCGGTAAGCTGGTTCGGAACTGTCCACTTCAGAACAGTAACATTCACTCCAGCAAGAGGCTGTCTGGCCGCCACCGTCCTCTTCAGCTATTGGGTCTGAGCCTAAGGCAACCAGGGATAATCCTGATGCTGGGGAGGCCGCTTTTCAAGAAAGGCATGATGGCCTTCCCGGGCCTCGTCCGTGCGGTAGAAGAGACTGGTGGCCTGGCCCGCCAACTCCTGTAATCCCACCATGCCGTCGGTTTCAGCGTTAAAGCCGGCCTTGAGGCAGCGGATGGCGGTGGGACTCATGGTCATGATGCGCCGCGCCCAGTGTACCCCCTCCTGCTCCAGTGTCTTGAGGGGAACCACCCGATTCACCAGCCCCATGTCCAGGGCGGCAGCGGCGTCATACCGCTGGCAGAGAAACCAGATCTCCCGGGCTTTGCGCTGCCCCACCAGGCGGGCCAGATGGGCGGCGCCGAGACCGGCATCGAAGCTGCCCACCTGGGGGCCCGTTTGGCCGAAGACGGCATTCTCGGCCGCCAGGCTGAGATCACAGAGGGCATGGAGCACCTGGCCACCACCAATGGCATAGCCCGCTACCAGGGCAATTACCACCTTGGGCAGACTGCGGATCAACCGCTGCAGATCCAGCACGTTGAGCCGGGGCAGCCCCGTCTCGTCCACGTATCCCCCATCCCCGCGGACGGACTGATCGCCACCGGAACAGAAGGCAAAGCCCCCGTCTGCGGCAGGTCCCACACCCGTGAACAGCACAACCCCCACCCGGGGATGATCCCGCACACGGGAGAAGGCGTCAAACAACTCCACCACCGTGCGGGGCCGGAAGGCATTGCGCTTGGCAGGGCGGTTGATGGCGATGCGGGCCAACCCCTCGCTGCAGAGATCAAAGCGGATGTCCTGGTAAGGATGCCCCACTTGCCAGAGGGCGTCACTGCTCCCCGGTAGGACAGGCTCGGGCTGGGAACGACTGGGGGATGGGTGTGGATTCATCACCGTGGTGAAGAGAATAGTAGTCCCCAGTCTCCAATGGAGATGCACCATGGGCCAGCCAGGCAGCCCGCAGCCGTTGCCGCTGCTGATGGTCCTGCCGGGCATGGGTGGGGCAGTGGAGCAGGGCCATGCCATGGCGTCGGGCCTGGCGGCTGCCGTGCTCCAGGGCCTCCCCCAGTTGATGGGGATGACGGAGGGTTTGACCGGGAACGCCATGGGCGGCAGCCAGAGCCGTTTGATCCACGCTCTGGGGCATGGTGAAGAGTTCCTCCATGGAAAACTCCCCGTTGCGAATGGGCAACTGCTCAAAAATGCCACCCCCCCCATTGGCGATGAGGACCACCAGCAGGTTGGCGCCACAGGCCTGCAACTGGCGGCGCCACAACCAGCCGTTGCTGTCGTGGAGCAGGGCCAGATCACCACTCACCAGCACGGTGCATTGGGCTGGGCCGGAGGCCATGGCCAGGCCCGCGGCCAGGGAGAGGGTGCCATCGATGCCGGACACCCCGCGAAAACAGGTGACGCGGTGGGGGGAGCGGAGATGGGCAAAGCTTTCCCAGTCCCGAACCGGAGAACTGTTGGCCAGCAGCACGGTGGCGGGAGGCTGTTGATCCAACCAGCGGGAGACGGCCCAGGCCAGCCATGGTTCCGTGACGGGGGATGCCTCCAACTGGTGGTCCAGCCACTGCCCCAGGCGCTGCTGCTGACGTTGCCACTCCCGCTGCAGGGCCATGGCCGCCGCTGAAGGTTGGCCGGGACCGAGTTGGGCCACCAGGGCCGCCAGGCCGTGTCCTGATCGCCAGTGGATCCGCCGGAGGGGATCCCACAGCCGTTGATCCTGCTCACAGACCTGGACCTGGAGCCCTGTCACCTTCTCCAGCCATGCCGATAGCCTGCGGCTGGGGCTGCAGGGACCCAGCCGCAGAATCTGGTTGGGAGTGGGCAGCCTCCGGGGGGTCGTCAGCAGCAGGTCGTAACCGCTCACCACCGGCAGGTCACCCAGACCCCGCAAGCCACTGCAGGGATCAGCCAGCACCGGCCAGCCTGTGCGCCCCACCAGTTGTCCCACGTGCTGCCGGTAGGCTGTCAGGTTATGGCCCCGATAGGGGCCGGCAACAATGAGCCCGGGCTGGTCCCATGCCAGGGGTGGAGGAGAACAGGCCGTCAATGGCTGGGGGATGATCGGGACGGGACCTGGGACTCCGTCAGCCTGCTGGGCACGCCACTGGCGCTGAACAGCCTGCAACTGCGCCTTGCTGGTGTGGAGAGGCTCCGCAAAGGCCTGGTTCAGGTGGATAGGGCCGGGGGCCTGCACACCACTGTGACGATGGGGGCCGTGGGCTGCGGCGAGGGCCTCCTGTACCAACTCCCTGGGGAAGACGGTGGTTCCTGGTAGGGGCAATTGCACCATGCGCCGAACACAGGCCAGGAGAAACCCCTCCTGGGGGGCGGTCTGATTGGCCCCGCAGTGTTTGAGGTGGGTGGGGCGGTCGGCGGTGAGGAGAACCAGGGGCAGGCCACCCAGGTCGGCTTCACTGCATGCGGGCAGCAGATGGGCCACAGCCGAGCCGGAGGTGGTGAGCACAGCTACAGGATCTCCGGTTCCCCGAACCAGACCCAGGGCCAGGAAGGCGGCGGAGCGCTCATCAATGGCGGTATGGCGGGCGAGGCCGGGGGTGAGGGTTGCCGCCACCGCCAAGGGACCTGAGCGGCTCCCCGGACAAATCACCCCATGGGCCACGCCAACCCCCCGCAACACCTGCCAAAGCTGCAAGGACCAGAGGAGGTTGATGGCAGCCTGATCCATATCGTCATTCTGGTGGTTACCTTGCCTGCTTCTCAATCGGACCCGGACCACGCCCCCACGGGAAAACCAGGACGTCATGGATGGCGTCACGGGTGGCGGCGCACCTTGTTGAGCCTGGCCCTGGTGGTGGCGCTCACCACGGCTGTGCGCCAGTGGGTCGTGGAACCCCGCTGGATCCCCTCCGGCTCCATGGTCCCCACCTTACAGGTGCGGGACCTGCTGCTGGTGGATAAATTGAGTCCTCGCCTTGGTTGTGATTCCCGATTGGGTGACGTGGTGGTGTTCCGGCCACCGGATGCCTTGCTGGCCATGGGCTACGATGAATCCCAGGTGTTGATCAAGCGGGTCGTGGGCCGCTCCGGTGACCGGGTCGCTGTCCATGACGGACGCCTGGAGCGCAATGGCCAAGCCCTGCGGGAGCCCTGGACAGTCGCGCCCATGACCTATGGGCAGTCGGAGGCGACGGTTCCGCCCCACCATCTCTGGGTGTTGGGGGACAACCGCAACAACAGCCTGGACTCCCATGTCTGGGGTCCTCTGCCCCGGAACCGGGTGGTGGGACGCGCCCTCATCCGCTATTGGCCGCCGCGCCACTGGGGTGGAATCCCAGGAACACCAGGGATCGGGTGCGGTGATCATCACCCTCGCGCCTCACCCTTGGCCGAGGTAACCCTGGACAGGGTGGCTTAGAATGGAAAAAGTGATGTGGCCTGTCTGGATGTTCAACGTGGAGTTTTTGACCAGTGACACCGAGGCCATCCATGGCAATCCTCTGGTTCAGTACCTGCAGCAGCAAAACCCGGAAGTATTGCAACGGGTTGCCCACTCCGCCAGTGGGGATATTCAGGACATTATTCGTCACAATGTACAGGGCTTGCTGGGCATGATCCCCGGTGAGCAGTTTGACGTGAAGATCAGCACCAGTCGGGACAATCTGGCGGGCCTCCTGGCCTCCGCCATGATGACCGGCTACTTCCTGCGCCAGATGGAGCAGCGCATGGAACTGGACAAGACCATGTTCATGGGGCTTCCGGAAGACAACAACCCGCTGCCCTGAGGCGACCGGTGGGCCAACCTTGAGGTGACGGCGACCTACCATGTCCCCCATTCGCCTTTGACACAAGCAACCCCATGGCCAACCTTGACCGGGCGCCGAGCCGCACCATGCCCAATCTTCTGCATGTGCTGCCGGCCTTTGCTGACGAGGGGGAGTTGCGCCTCAACGTGATCGTGGAACTCAACGCCGCCACCATCAACAAATATGAACTCATCACGGAAACAGGGCACTTGAAACTGGATCGGGTTGGCTTTTCGTCACTGGCCTACCCGTTTGCCTACGGCTGCGTTCCCGCCACGTGGGACGAGGACGGGGATCCGCTGGACGTGGAGATCGTGGGCGTGACCGAGCCTCTGGTTCCAGGATCCCTCTGCGAGGCCCGCATCATCGGCGTCATGAAGTTTGACGATGGGGGTGAGGTGGACGACAAGGTGATTGCCGTACTGGCTGACGACAAGCGCATGGACCACATCCATAGTCACCAACAGTTGGGGGACCACTGGCGCAAGGAAACCACCTACTACTGGGAGCACTACAAGGATCTGAAAAAACCCGGCTCCTGCTCGGTGAACGGGTTCTTTGGCACGGAAGAGGCCGTGAAGGTGATCAAAGCCTGTGAGCAGCGCTACCAGGACATCATTGCCCCACTGCTGGTGGGTTGATCCCAGAGAAATGCCCCCGCCCCACCAGTACGGCGGGGCGGGGGCGACTGGATTGGCCTGGAAGGGCCGCCTCCTGTGAGGGGATTCCTCAGCCGATGGCTGGAGCGGTGAGCGCCACCGTGGTGGACTCGGCTGATGCCAGGTCCAGGGGGAAGTTGTGGGCATTGCGCTCATGCATCACTTCCATGCCCAGGTTGGCGCGGTTGATCACGTCGGCCCAGGTGCCCACCACCCGACCCTGGCCATCCAGGATGGACTGGTTGAAGTTGAAGCCGTTCAGGTTGAACGCCATCGTCGATACACCCATGGAGGTGAACCAGATGCCGATCACCGGCCAGGCCGCCAGGAAGAAGTGGAGACTGCGACTGTTGTTGAACGAGGCGTACTGGAAGATCAAGCGACCGAAGTAGCCGTGGGCGGCCACGATGTTGTAGGTCTCCTCCTCCTGGCCGAACTTGTAGCCGTAGTTCTGGGATTCGCTCTCGGTGGTTTCCCGCACCAGGGAGGAGGTGACCAGGGAGCCGTGCATGGCGGAGAAGAGGGAGCCGCCGAACACACCCGCCACCCCCAGCATGTGGAAGGGGTGCATCAGGATGTTGTGCTCCGCCTGGAACACCAGCATGAAGTTGAAGGTGCCGGAGATGCCCAGGGGCATACCGTCGGAGAAGGATCCCTGCCCGAACGGGTAGATCAGAAATACGGCGAAGGCCGCGGACAGCGGGGCGCTGTAGGCCACGCAGATCCAGGGGCGCATCCCCAGTCGGTACGACAGTTCCCACTCCCGACCCATGTAGCAGAAGACGCCAATGAGGAAGTGGAAGACCACCAGTTGGTAGGGGCCGCCGTTGTAGAGCCACTCATCCAGGGAGGCCGCTTCCCAGATGGGGTAGAAGTGCAGGCCGATGGCGTTGGAGGAGGGGACAACAGCACCGGAGATGATGTTGTTGCCGTACATCAGGGAGCCGGCCACGGGCTCGCGGATGCCGTCAATGTCCACCGGCGGGGCGGCAATGAAGGCGATGATGTAGCAGGTGGTGGCAGTCAGCAGGGTGGGGATCATCAGCACACCGAACCAACCCACGTAGAGCCGGTTGTCGGTGCTGGTCACCCATTGGCAAAAGCGTTGCCAGGCGCCAACTGAACCACTGCTGCGAATGACGGTTGTCATGAGTGCGGTCAGAGGTTAGGAAAAACCGCCCCATAAGGACGGCACGCCAAGGCTAGGGAGCCCGAATCTCCAGGACACAGGACTTAACGCTTCTTAAACCTTGAGAACTTGACAATAATTTACCTTCCGGTCATTGGGAGGGTTGATTATTGAACGCTCGGCGCAGAAGGCCGTATTTGGGCGCAAAGACCATGGCCATGACAAACAACAGGGTTTGCACCACCACGATGCAGCCCGCTGGCGACGCATCGGACCAGTAGCTGAGATAGGCCCCCAGCAGGCTGGAGAGGATGCCGGATGCCACCGCCAGCACAGCCATGGCGCCGAAGGAGTCCGTCAGCAGGTAGGCCGTGGCCCCGGGGGTCACCAGCATGGCCACCACAAGGATGATGCCGACGGTTTGCAGGCCCGCCACTGCCGCCAGGGACAGGCTGGACAACAACAGGTAGTAGAGAAATCCCGTGGAAATACCGATGGACTGGGCGTGGGTGGGATCAAAGCAGAACAGCACCAGATCACGACGGAAGACCACCAGCGCCACCAGCACCAATGCGGCAATCACAAGGGTTTGCTGGAAGTCCTGGGGCCGAATGCCCAGCACGTTGCCAAAGAGAATGTGCATCAGATCCAGACTGCTGCGCACCTTGGACACCAGGATCAGGCCCAGGGCAAAGAACCCCGTAAACACCAGGCCGATCACCGTGTCCTCCTTCACCCGGGTGCTCTGTTTGATGAGGCCGATCACCGTCACCGATCCCACCCCGAAGACAAACGCCCCCACCGCCAGGGGTAATCCCAGGGCATAGGCGATGACCACGCCGGGCAGCACGGCATGGGAGACGGCGTCTCCCATCAACGCCCAGCCCTTGAGGGTCATGAAGCAGGAGAGCAGAGCACAGACTCCCCCCACCACGGCACTGATGACCAGCGCCTTGATCATGAAGGCATGTTGGAGGGGCTCCATGACCCAGTTGACGGGGTCCATCAACTCCACCCCTCCCTATGGTCCGCCACCATGGAGCCCCGCTGGGGTCCTGGGACTTCTTTGGACTGATCCAGCACACAGCCCCCGAAGGTGAGCGCCAGGTTTTCCCGGGTAAAGACCTCGCTGGTCTCCCCATAGGCCAGGACGGTTTTGTTGATCAACACCACCTGATCGCAAAAGCCGGTGACATGGTCCATGTCGTGGGTGGAAATCAACAGGGTGCGCCGTTCCCGCCGGAAGGCCATGAACAACTGGGCCATCAACTTTTCCGTGCGCACGTCCACGCCGTTGAAGGGCTCGTCCAGCAGCAGCACGGAAGCCCCCTGAACCAGGGCCCTGGCCAGAAAGGCCCGCTTGCGCTGCCCGCCGGAAAGCTGACCGATCTGCCGCCGCCTCAGGTCCCAGAGTTCCACCAGCTCCAGGCTGTGGCGCACCGCCTCATGGTCCCGGCGCCGGGGATTGCGCAGGGGCCCCATGGAACCGTAGCGTCCCATCATCACCACATCGGTGACGTTGAGGGGGAAGTCCCAGTCCACGCTTTCCGACTGGGGAACATAGGCCACCGACTGACGGCGCTGAGCCTGGGCCACGGACTGGCCGTTGATGCGAATGGTCCCCGTTGCAGGGCGCACAAAACCCATCAAGGCCTTGAACAGGGTGGACTTGCCGGCGCCGTTCATGCCCACAAGGCCGCAAATGGCGCCCTGGTTGAGCCGCAGGCTGGCATTGGAGAGGGCCACCACCCCGGCGTAGCTCACGCTCAGGTTCTCCACCGCAATGTGGGGCGGCTCCATGGCTCCGGGGGTGGTGGTCATGTGGTGTCCATGGCGTAGGGGCTACGCCCTTCAGAAAGCCGCCTGACGGTCATCCTGCAAGAGGCCGTCCGTCAGGGTGCGGATGTTGTGACGTTGCAACTCCAGAAGCGTAGGGGCAGGTCCATGGGGTCCCGAGAGGGAATCCACATAAAACACACCGGCCAGACGGGCGCCGGTGGCGGCTGCCACCTCCTCCTGGGCGGCGCTGTTCACCGTGCTTTCACAAAACACGGCCGGCAGTTGGCGCTCCTCCACGAGGCGAATGACCCCCGCCAGCCGCTGGGCCGTCACCTGGGAATCCCCGTTCACAGGCCAGAGATAGGCTTCCTCCAGGCCATAGTCCCGAGCCAGGTAACTGAAGGCCCCCTCACAGCTCACCAGGAGGCGCCGCTCTTCCGGCAGGCGGGCAACGGCCTGACGCAAGTCTTCATCCAGTTGCCGCAGTTGCCGGTTGTAGGCCGCCGCATTGGCGGCAAAGTCCTCCCCGTGCTCCGGCGCCGCCTCCGTAAAGGCCTGGCGCAGATTCTCCACATACACCATGGCCAGACGGGGGGACATCCAGGCATGGGGATTGGGCCGCCCCGCCACCGCCTCGTCACTGATGGACAGGGGTTCGATGCCTTCGGTGAGGGTCACCCGCGGGATATGGTGGGGCAAATCGGTGTAGAAACGCTCCCGCCAACTCTCCATGTTGAGACCGTTATCCACGATCAGAACAGCAGCAGCCGCCTGTCGCAGGTCGCTGGGGGTGGGTTCATAACCATGAACCTCGGCGCCCGGCTTGATGAGGGATACCACCTCCAGATGATCCCCGGCCACAGCCTGGCCCAGATCCGCCAGGATGGTGAAGCTGGCCAGCACCTTGGGGCGGGTGGCTTCCTGCTGGCGCGCCGGGCCGCCGGCTGTGCAGCCCATCAATCCCATGAGGATCATGGCTGCCATGAGGCGGAGCGGCGACATGGGCATGCTCAACGTGGAGCGTATGGTACGCTCCCCTAGACTTTCAGCCACCCAAGTTTCGGTACAGACTTCCCATGCACGTGGAGCCTCGGGCGAGACCCCAGCATTGGCGTCGGGCAACCTGCCCGGCCACCAGGAACAGTTCAATGCATGTCTGCTGTGGAAGCAACGGATCGGGGGCTGGACATGGCCACCAATGAGGACTTTGCGCCAGGTGTTCCAGGGGAAGAGAACCCCCAGGATCGTCCCCCCGGCATTGAACGGCGCGGTGGGCGGCGCGGATCCGGAGAGCGGTCCGGTCGCGGGACGGGCCGTGAGCAGGGGGCCCTGCGCATTCGCCTGAGCGACAACGAGTTGCGGGCAGCCCAGTTGATTCAGGAGCGTTTCCAACTGCGCTCCACTGTGGCTGCGTTGGGATTCTCCCTTCGCACCATGGCCCAACTGGTGGAGCAGGGGCAACTGGTGGTCGAGGAAACCACGGCCGACCAACTGCCACAACACACCGGCCCTGGTAGTCGCGGCGGCGGACAGTCAGCAAGAAACCGGACCCCGGCGCCGCGCCCCGATCCCCTGGCCCGTCCCGCCAGACAGCAAGCCAAGCCGCTGAACGACCATCAGCCCCCTACTGATCCTGCTGCAGACACGGAAGCTGCCATGGCGGACGATTCCACCACGGACTCCCCCCCACCGGAAGAGACGTGATGGACCGCAAGCGGGTTCTCTCGGGAGTGCAGCCCACAGGTGCGCTCCACCTGGGCAACTGGCTGGGGGCCATTCGCAATTGGGTGGCGTTACAGCATCAGCACGACACCTTTTTCTGCGTGGTGGATCTGCACGCCATCACCGTGCCCCACGACCCGCTCCTGCTGGCGCGGCAGACCCGCCAAACCGCGGCCCTCTATCTGGCCTGTGGCATTGATCCCCACCTGGCCACGGTCTTTGTCCAGAGCCATGTGCCGGCCCACAGTGAACTCTGCTGGCTGCTCAACTGCATCACCCCCCTCAACTGGCTGGAGCGCATGATCCAGTTCAAGGAGAAGGCCGGCAAACAAGGCAACCAGACCTCCATAGGTCTCCTGAACTACCCGGTGCTCATGGCCGCGGACATTCTCCTGTACAACGCCGATCTGGTGCCGGTTGGGGAGGACCAGAAACAGCACCTGGAATTGGCCCGCAACATTGTCCAGCAGCGGCTGAACGGCCAGTTTGCCTCCGACGGGGAGACCGTTCTCAATGTGCCCGAGCCGTTGATCTTCCCGGAGGGGGCGCGGGTCATGAGCTTGACCGACGGCCGCAACAAGATGAGCAAGAGCGACCCCAACGACAACAGCCGCATCAACCTGCTGGACACCCCTGACCTGGTGCGCAAGAAGATCAGGCGGGCCAGGACCGATGCGGTGGTGGGCTTGACCTTTGACGACCCGGAGCGACCGGAAGCCGGCAATCTTCTGGCGCTCTATGCCCTCCTGGGTGGTCGGAGTCGCACGGCGGCGGCCGAAGAGTGTGGCCGGATGGGCTGGGGCCGGTTCAAGGCCCTGCTCAGCGACGTGGTGGTTGAGGCCCTGGCCCCCATTCAGCAGCGCTATGGGGAACTTATGGCTGACCCCACCGCCCTGGATCGTGTGTTGAGCCAGGGGCGGCAGCGGGCGGAAGGGGTGGCTCAGGCCTCTCTGGAGCGGGTGCGCACGGCCCTGGGGCTGGCGCCCCGCACCCTGGAGACGCCATAACCTGTTGCTGGTCCAGTCCGGATTTGATTCAGGACTCAGAAGGGGAGGGAGAAGGAGAGCGTGAGGGAATGATCCACAGGGGATGTTGGGGAGTTGCTTTCCTGCCGTTCCCCCTCCAGGGCGATTTCCCACGGTTCGGTTTGTCCGGGCTGTTGGGAGTAGGGAGTGAGGGACCAGAGGAGGCCGTAGCTCCTGCGATCCGGGGAGAGGGCCACTGCCACCCCTGGCGTCAAGGTG
>JAPOTR010000060.1 GCA_026709085.1 Cyanobacteria bacterium MAG CAR3_bin_5
GTGAACATCACGTCGGCGGCCGGCGGCAGCGAGGGTGCTGACGTTACGTTTGTGATCACGGCCACCCCTGCCCCGACAGCAGCGTTACCGGTGAGCGTGACGATAACGGCAGTGGGAGAGTACGGCATCAGCGCCGGCGCCCGAACGGTGAGTATCCCCACCGGCGGCAGCTTCACCCTGAGGTTATCCACCACGGACGACACGGTGGACGAGGATGACGGCTCCGTGACGCTCACCTTGGGAACCGGTGCGGGCTATACCGTTGGGTCGCTCTCTTCCCAGACGGCATCCATCACGGATGACGACGTGGCCACAGAGCAGCAGGTGGATGAGGACAACGGGGAGGATGACAACCCCTATGGGGCCTATGCCGATCTGATTGCCGATGTGCGTGGCTATGCGGGGGAGACGGAGAGTGGCGAGGAGCACGTGAAGCGTTGGCAGCGGGTGTTGAAGGGATTGGGAGAAAGCGACGCGGCATTTGCCGATCTCACACCCATGACCGCCAGCGAGGCCCAGACCTACGCAGATAAGGGCTGGGCGCGGTGGGAGCCGGTGGCGATGGCATTGACGGCATTGGAAGCTGCTACGCAATTACCTGTACAACCAACGGTGAGCATTACCGGTGGCTCTGCTGTTACCGAGGGAGGAGACGTGACCTTCACCCTGACGGCCACCCCGCCCCCGGCTGCCAGCTTGCCGGTGACGGTGAGCGTGTCGGAGAGCGGCAGCTTTGCCAGTGCTGGGGCAACCGGCGCCCGGACGGTGACCATTGGCGCGGGTGGGACGGTGGACTTCACCGTGACAACGGAAGATGATGAGGTGGACGAGACGGATGGCGTGATTGAGGCCATGGTCACTGCCGGGACAGGTTATGCGGTGGCGGCCGCGCCGGGGAACGGCGCCAGTGTGGCAGTGGCGGATAACGATGTGCCGGTGTCAACCAAGCCGCTGCTGTCAGTATCCGATGCCAGTGGTGAGGAGGGGGAGGCGTTGGAGTTTGTGATCCGTCTGTCCAGTCCCCTTGAGAAGTGGATGACGGTGGTAGTGCGCACGAGGGAGAGCAGCCCGGTATCAGCCCGTTACGGACAGGATTTCCGTCTCCGTTGCCCGGACGCAACGTCAGTGTGTAGTGACGTCGGGAACGACCCCGAGAACTACATCGTGATGAATTTCCGTCCTGGGGAGACGGAGAAGACGGTATCGGTGAGCGCCTTGGACGACGCCCATGACGACGACGGCGAGACCTTCGAGGTGTACATCGATACGGTGTATTTCGTGGAGGTGGAGATTGCCGACGGTGTGGGGGTGGGCACGATTCGCAACAGCGACCCCATCCCTGCTGCGTGGCTGGGGCGTTTTGGCCGCACGGTCTCCCAACAGGTGGTGGATGCGGTGACGGGACGGTTCAAGGCGGCGCCAGATGTTGGCATGGACCTCACTGTTGCCGGGGAGCATCTGAGCAGTGTGCCGTTGGAGGAGAACGAAGGGGCGCTGCGGAAGCTGTTGGGGTTCGAGAGCGTGAGCGGTGAGCAGTTGGTGGCGGCTTCCTCCTTCAACTTCTCCCCCCAATCAGTTGCAGCAGGGGATGGAGGTAGAGCAGGCGGGGCGGGGCAGTTCTCCCTGTGGGGGCAGGGCGCAATCTCCTCCTTCAGCGGCAGGGAGGACGACCTCTCCCTGGCCGGAGACGTGACCACTGCCCTGTTGGGAGCGGAGTGGAGCAGGGGGCGGTGGCAGGCCGGTGCGGCCCTGTCCCACTCCTGGGGCAGTGGCGGCTATGAAGGGGAGGGAGATGCTGCTGACGGCAGCATCAGCACCACCCTGCTGGGCCTGTTCCCCTATGGCCGTTACGCCCTCACCCCCCGGTTGGATGTATGGGCGATAGGGGGCTACGGCTGGGGCAACCTCACCCTCAAACCGCAAAGGGACGGCGCGGAAGAATTGAACACAACCACCAACCTGGTGATGGGCGCGGTGGGCCTGGAAGGTGTGGTGCTGGATGGCGGCGCTGCCGGGTTGAGCCTCTCCACCACGGCCGATGCCCTGGTGGTGGAGACCACCTCGGCGGAAGTGACGGGGTTGAAGGGCAGTGAGGCCACCGTCTCCCGGCTGCGGTTGGGGCTGGAAGCCACAAGGCCGATGCCCTTGGACGGCGGCGCCTCCCTGCTCCCCTCGTTGGAAGTGGGCATCAGGCAGGACGGCGGCGATGCGGAGACCGGCTACGGGGTGGAAGTGGGCGCCGGGCTTGTCTGGAAGGATCCCCAACGGGGCATCAGGGGCGAGGTGCAGGGGCGCAGCCTGGTGACCCACACGGAGGAGGAGTTCCGCCAGCAGGGCCTGGCCCTCTCCTTCGCCTGGGAGCCCTCCCCGGACAAGCGGGGACCGTCCCTGTCCATGGGTCACACCATGGGCGCCAGCGCTTCAGGGGGTATGGCTGCCCTGTTGCAGCCCGTTGTCCTGGAGGGGCTGGCGGCGCCCGGCGGCAGCGGGCAGCAGTTTGAAGCAGAGTTTGCCTACGGCTTCCCCGCCTTCAACGACCGCCTCACCCTGACCCCAGGAGTGACACTGGCCTTCTCCCCGGACAGCAGGAGCTATGGCCTGTTGTGGTCGCTGGCCCCTTATTCCGCGCAGGGACAGGGGGAGCCGTGGGAAATCGCGCTGGAGGCCGAACGGCAGGAATACCGCTCCGCCGCTTCCCCCACGGAACACTCCCTCAAGCTCCGCTTCTCCCTCCTCTTCTGATCGGCTCCTCACACCGAGA
>JAPOTR010000005.1 GCA_026709085.1 Cyanobacteria bacterium MAG CAR3_bin_5
CCTCACGCTCCGCTTCTCTCTCCCCTTCTGATGAGAGGCCATGGGATGCAGGAGGTGAGCCAGCGCCAATGGTAAATGGAGAAGCCCCACTGTTCCTGGCCTCCTTACCTGGAACCGGAGTTAGAAGCTCGTCTTGGCCGGTGACGCCGCACCATGGTGGACGACGGCCTGGGCGCAGAGCTTGCCGCTGAGTACGGCCCCTTCCATGGAGGCCATGTAGCGCTGGCGGGTGTAATCTCCCGCCAGGAAGAAATTGGGAATCGGTGTGGTCTGATCGGGGCGAAGTTCCTGACAACCGGGTGTAGTTTTGTACACCGAGAGGGGTGTCTTCACCACCCGGTACTTGCGCAACCGGGCGGGGTTGTCCCCGGTGAAATGGCTGGGGAACAGGGTTTTCAACTCCTCCATGGTGACCTGGACAATGTCCGGGTCCGGGCGGCTGATCCAGTCCTTCGCGGGGGCGAACACCAACTCCAGCATGGAGCGCTCCGGGTCTTCATAGCCCCTGCACGTGACACTCATATCCGCATAGACGCTGAGCAGGGGGGAACGACTGAAGAGAAGATGGTCAATGTCCGTGAGTTTACGGTCAAACCAGAGGTGAACATTGATAACGGGAACACCCCGGAGGCCGGCCAGCTTGGCGAACAGAGGCAGTTGGCGCCACGGCTCCGGCAGCAGCAGCTTGAGGGCGTCCACCGGCAGGGCGCTGACGTAGGCGTCCGCGACAACGTTCGGGCGGTCCTTGCTCCCCATGCCGAAGCCGGCCACACGACCGTCGGCGGCCAGATCAATGGTGCGCAGGGGTGTGTTGAGCTTCACGGCGCCACCATGGGCACAAATGTGGTCCACCAGGGGCTGGCAGAGGCGTTCCGGTGGGGCTCCATCCAGAAAGGCCATGCGGGAGCCGTGCTTTTCCTGCAGGAAACGGTTCAGGGCCGTGAGCACCACGGTGGCGGAGATCTCGTCCGGATTGATGAAATTGAGAGCCTTGCTCATGGCGATGAACACTTCCTCGTTGACCCGCTCCGGGATGTTGTGCAGCCGCAGCCATTGGGTCCAGGAATACTGATCGCAGGCTTCCACATAAGGCTGCCCCCTCACCATGGCGGGCGCCAGCCCCACCCCGAAAGCGATTTTCTCCGGCCAGGTCAGCAGATCGTTGTTGCCGAGGATGGCCGCCACCCCGTTGATGGGGGCGGGCAGATCGGGAAAATCGAAGCGGCTGTAGGTTCCCGGCGCTTCCCGCCGATTGAAGATCATGGCGTGATCCTTCCACTGCAGACGGTCCTGGATGCCCAGTTCCGCAAGAAGTTGCAGCATGTTGGGGTAGGCGCCAAAGAAGACGTGCAGCCCGGTCTCGCACCAGTCGCCCTCCTCGTCCTTCCAGGCCGCCACCTTGCCCCCCAGCACGTCCCTGGCCTCGTAGACCAAAGGCGTGTGCCCCGCGTCCGCCAGGTACTTGGCGCAAGACAATCCGGCCAGCCCGGCGCCCGCAATGGCAACCCGCATGGGAAAGAAGATTCTGATGCCCGGAAACTTTAGGAAGGCTCCGTTCCGATCTGCTGCGGGCCAGGGCTGTGCTTGCTACTTTGCTCCGGCAGCAGTCCCCGGGGACTCAGCCGCAGGACCACCAGCAGGATGAGCCCCATCAACAACTGGCGCGTGTGGGGCGCCACGTTGAGCAGGTGTTGACGCAACGGGGAATCCTCCTGGAGACCGGAGGTGAGGGCGGTGATCAGCCATGGACCGCCAACTTCCGCCTGCACCCACAGAAACCAGACGAGAAACCCCCCCAGAACCGCGCCCCCGTTGTTGCCGGAGCCACCGACGATCACCATCACCCAGATCAGGAACGTGTAGCGGAAGGGGGCATAGGAGGCCGGCGTGAACTGCCCGTTCAAGGTCACCAGCATGGCCCCGGCAATGCCCACCACCGCTGAACCGAGAACAAAGACCTGCAGGTGGCGCCGAGTGACGTCCTTGCCCATGGCTTCCGCCGCGTCCCGATTGTCCCGGATGGCCCGCATCATGCGACCCCAGGGGGAATGGAGGGCCCGGTGGGACAACCAGAACAGCACCAGGAGCACGACGCCAAAGAGCAGGGCATAGAGGGCCTTGACGACAATGCCGGACAGGAGGGACGGCTCCATGCCCACCCGTCCGGCCAGGTCGATGAACCACGCCTGGCCATGGAGGTCCTGTTCGTAGGGCACGGGGCGGGGCAGGGTGGTGACGTTTTTCACCCCACGGGCCAGCCAGTCTTCGTTTCTGAGCACCGCCACCAGCGCCGCCGAGATGCCCAGGGTGGCAATGGCCAGATAGTCCGATTGCAGCCCCAGGGTGATGCGGCCAATGACCCAGGCTACGGCAGCGGCCAGGACGCCCCCCGCCAGCCAGGAGAGGATGATGGGCAATCCCAGGCCCCCCAGGAAACCGGTGACCGAGGAGTCCACCGCCTCGATGGCGGCCACGCTGGGGCCATAGAACCACCGGGTCAGGGCAAGGCCCGCCACAAACACCAGCGCCACGGCAGGCCCCCGCAGCGCCTTTACCTTAATCAACCGATGCAGCGCCCAGACGGCAGCCGCCGTTCCCGCCATGGTGACTGCCGCCAGGGCCATGCCGCCGCCACCGGCGGCCCAGGCTTCCGGCACAGGGGGCATGGCCACCAGCACGGCAGCCAGGCCACCCAGGGCCGTGAAGCCCATGATGCCGAAGTTGAACAGCCCGCCGTAACCCCACTGGATATTCACCCCCAGGGCCATCACGGCGGAGATGAGTTGCAGATTCAGGATCGCCAGGGCCACGTTCCAACTCTGCAGCACACCCACCGCCACCAGCGCCATGGCCATGGCCAGAGCCAGCCAGAAGGGCTTCCCCATGCCTGTGCCTGCGTTCACCGTCATACCAGCCGCCCCTGGAAGATGCCCCGTGGTCGCCAGATCAGCACCACCACCAGGATGATGAAGGAGACGGCGAACTTGTAGTCCGTGGACAGAAGTTGAACCAGGCTGTCGGTCTCGAAGCCCAGATAGCCGAGGATTTTCCGGTAGGGATAGGTGAAGGCGATTTCCGAGAAGGCCACCACGAAACCACCGGCAATGGCCCCAAGGGGTTTACCGATCCCCCCCACGATGGCGCTGGCGAAGATGGGAAGCAGCAGTTGGAAGTAGGTGAAGGGCTTGAAGGATTTATCGAGGCCGTAGAGGGTGCCCGCGATGGTGGCCAGGGTGGCGGCAATGATCCATGTCCAGAGAGCCACCCGTTCCGGGTTGATGCCGCTGAGCAGGGCCAGGTCTTCGTTGTCGGCATAGGCCCGCATGGCCTTCCCCAGGGACGTGCGGTTGAGGAAGAGAAACAGGCCCAGCACGACGATCACGGCCACCGCCAGGGTGATCACCTGGGTGGTTCTGAGGGCCAGACCTTCCGACAACCCCGTCATCTCCTTGAACTCCTGAACCCGAAAGATGAAGCGCACCCCGTCGGCAAAGCGCTGATCACCGGGGCCGATGATGAGGCGCACCAGTCCGTTGGTGACAAACAGGGCGCCGATGGAGGCAATGACAAAGGTGACCGGCGCCGCCCGCTGTCGGCGATAGAATCGGTAGACGGCGCGATCAAACACCAACGCCAGGGTTATGGCCCCCAGGATGCCGAAGGGGAGGGCCAGCAGCGCTGTGGGCAACGGCCCTGCCGAGATGCCCATGCCCTGCAACACCCGGGTCGTCAGGATCACCCCCATGGCCCCGAACGCCATGGTGTCTCCATGGGCAAAATCGGAGAATCGCATCACTGCATAGATCAGGGTCACCCCCAAAGCCCCCAGGGCAAGCTGGGACCCATAGGAGATCCCCGGAATCACCACGAAATTGGCAAACCGCACCAGGGCGTTGAGGAGATTGACGCCGCCCCCCTCCCGGCTCACCAGGGCCAGGACTACCAGACCCAGGGCCACCCCCACGGCCATCCACCAGGGCGGGCGCCATGGCCGGGGCGGACGGTTGGTCTCGGCTGTGGCGCCCACAACTTTGCTGTCCACTGGCGATGGGCGGGGGTGGGATGGCTGTTTCATGGTCGCCCTCAGCCCCCCAGAAAGCTCTGGCGCACGTCGGGATCGTTCAGCAGATCCTGACCCGTGCCGGTAAAGCGGTTCTTCCCCTGTACCAGAACAAACCCCTTATCGGCCAGGCTCAAGGCCTGCCGGGCGTTCTGCTCCACGATCAGCACGGCGATGCCGGCCGCGGCAATCTCCTGGATCCTGGCAAAGAGTTCCTGCACCAGAATGGGGCTCACCCCTGCCGTGGGTTCGTCCAGCATCAGCACCTTGGGCTGGGTCATCATGGCCCGGGCCACCGCCACCTGTTGCCGTTGTCCACCGGACAATTCACCCGCCGGCTGCCGGGAGCGCTCCTGAAGGATGGGGAACAGTCCGGCCAACTGTTCAATCCTGGCCTCGATGTCGTGGGGGCGGAGGTAGGCGCCCATCTCCAGGTTCTCCCGGACGGTGAGGGAGGGAAACACGTTATTTGTCTGGGGAACAAACCCCATGCCGGCCGCCACCCGATCCGGCGGCGTGAGGGTGGAAATGTCCCGGCCCCCCAGACGCACGGATCCCCCCCGCAGGGTCAGGAGGCCGAAGACGGCTTTCATGGCGGTGGACTTGCCCGCGCCGTTGGGTCCCACAATCACCGCGATTTCCCCTTTCTCCACCGAGATGGTGCAGCCGTGAAGGATGGTGGTGTCCCCATAGCCACAGGTGATGGTCTCGCCGATGAGAAAAGGATCAGGCATGGATGGCGGGATGGCGGTTCATGGGTGGATCAGGCTTTTGCCAAGGTAGGCCTCCACCACCCGCTGATCACGCTGCACCTGGGCGGCGCTCCCCTGGCAGAGCACCTTGCCCTCGGCCATCACCACCACCGAATCACAAAGCTGGCCAATGAGGTTCATATCGTGCTCGATCATGCAGAAGGTGTAGCCCCGTTCCCGGTTGAGCCGTTGAATGGCCGTGGTGACGGTTTTGAGCAGGGTGCGGTTCACCCCGGCGCCCACTTCATCCAGAAACACCACCTTGGGATTGATCATCATGGTGCGCCCCAGTTCCAGCAGCTTCTTCTGGCCGCCACTCAGGTTGCCGGCCAACTGGTGGGCCATATGGGTGATCTGGAGAAAATCCAGCACCTGGTCCGCCTGCCGTTGAATGTCCCGTTCCCGGGCCTGCACCCGACCGATGCGGAACCAGGCGTTCCAAAGCCGTTCCCCCGGCTGCCCACCGGGAACCATCATCAGGTTCTCCCGCACGGTGAGGGTGGAGAACTCGTGGGCAATCTGAAAGGTGCGCAGCAACCCCCGGGCGAAGAGTTCATGGGCGGTGAGGCCCGTCACGTCTTCCCCGTCCAGATAGACACGGCCGGCCGTGGGTTTGTGATGCCCGGCCACCACGTTAAACAAGGTGGTTTTGCCCGCACCGTTGGGGCCGATCAGCCCGGTGATCCTGCCCCTGGGGATTTCCAGGCTGACGCCGTTGACAGCCCGGATGCCCCCAAAGTGCATATGGAGGCCGTCGGTGCGAATCATGGACGGGTTCCGGGCACGTTCGTTCCCACGACAAACATTGCCAACAGCAGAGAGTCGGAAACTTAAGTCTCCGACCCCCATGGCGCTGTGGCAAGGAACACCGCTTCTTGCAGCCTTCAGGGAAGAACCTTCAGGGGAAGAAGCGGTGGAGCATCAGCGGAAGCGAACGGTCGTGAATTCGTTGCCTTCGACTTCGTACTCCCGATAGCTGCCGGAGGCCTCCCCAGGACCCACAAGCTCCACGTTGGTGGCGCCCACGTAATCCACTTCGCCCCCAGCCGCGAGGATCTCCAGCGCCTTCCCCAGCTCGCCGGGCAGGATCTTCTCCCCTGGCGCATTGGCTACGGCCATCATGTTGTCGGCCACTGCCTCTGACGTGGCCTCACCACCTTTTTGCATGGCCAGGGCCATGAGGGCCGCCGCGTCGTAGCTTTCGCCAGTGAAAGCGGCTTGCCCATCTCCACCGGCGGCCATGGAAATCTCCTGGAACGCATCAACGCCCGCCCCTTCAGTGCCCGGCACCGTCCCGAAGGAACCGGTCAGGTCGTTGCCGTCGGCCGCGATGGCATCCAGGAACGGCTGGGAGTACATGGCGTCCGCCAACCCGAAGGTGTCAAAGGCGCCGGTGTCCAGAGCGGCGCGAATAATGCCGATGCCTCCCTGGTCGGCGTAGCCCAGCACCACCAGCAGGTCGCTGCCTGCCTCCGCCAGTTCAGCCACCTCGGCTGTGTAATCCGCCTTGCCGTCCTCGTGGGCCGTGTTGATGGTGACCGTTCCACCCAGTTCCTCAAAGCCCGCTTGCAAACTCTCGCTCAGGCCCTTGCCGTAGTCGTTCTTGGTGTAGGTAACGGCAATGGCGTCGTAGCCCCGATCCTTGATCACCTGGGCCAGCACTCTCCCCTGGCGGGCGTCAGAAGGGGAGGTGCGGAAGAACAGACCGTCGTCGTCAATGGTGGAGAGGGCCGGGGACGTGGCCGAGGGGGAAGTCAGGGCAATGCCCTTGGGGACTGCAACGTTGTTGGCCACGGCGATGGTGACGCCGGAGCAATCCGCACCGAGAATGGCGGCCACGTTGTCGGACGTGACCAGGCGTTCTGCGGCGGCTGTGGCGGCGGCGGCATCGACACAGGTGGAATCGGCCCGCACGGGTTCAATGGTTTTGCCCCCCAGGAACCGGCCACTATCCGAAACCTCCTCAAAGGCCAACTCGGCGCTGTCGGCCATGGGAGGGGTAAGGGATTCTATCGGGCCGGTGAAGCCCAGAAGCACACCGATCTTGACGGCTTCATCCGGCTGGGCAAGGCCAGGAGTTGTGGCAACCCCCAGGCCCAGGGCCATGAGGCCGGAACCCAGAGCGGAGGTGAATCTGGACGTGACAGAGATCGGATGCGGATGCATTTCTCAACCCAAAACAAGGCCTATTTTAATCCCAAGGCCGATTTTTGGAACCTTGTGCTCTTGCTTGCTGTGGCGATAGGCTGAGCCGGGCCGTGGGTCAAGGATGAACACCATCATCAAGAGGGGTTGCCTGGGCCTGCTGTTGGCCCTGGCGCTGACGGCCGGCGCGGCGCTTCCCCCCATCGGCGGCCACGGCCTGGCGGCGGCCGGCCTGGAGCAGCGGGCCCTCTTCCAAGGGCGGGTGGACTACACCCTCACCACCCATGATCGCGAGAGTTTCCAGGAGCAGGATCTGGAGAACACCTCCTTTGCCGGCGCCCATGTCCGGGACGCGGATTTCAGTGGCAGCAACCTCCATGGGGCCATCCTCACCAAGGGGGTGTTTCAAGGGTCCCGCTTCGTGGGGGCCAATCTGAGCAACGTGCTGATGGATGCCGCGGATTTCCGCGACACCGATCTGCGCAACGCCGATCTCCGGGAGAGCATCGCCACGGGTGTGCGCTGGGAGGGGGCCCGGATCAGGGGGGCGGATTTCAGTGATGCCCTGCTGGACCTGAGGGCGGCGCGGCAACTCTGCGCCATGGCCGAGGGGATCAACCCTCGAACAGGGGCCGCCACCCGGGACAGCCTGGCTCCCTATTGCTGAACCTGCGGGGAGCACAGTTGAGGGCATATTGACCTCCTCCCGGCCGTAACCAGCGGGGATTCCCAGAATCGCTTCTGAAAAGTTCCTGCTTCATTGCACCTGCCCCCTTCTCGTTCGAGAGTTTGGTCTTGCGGTCGCTCCACAGGCTCAACCGCCAGCCCGGCGGCCGGGATATTCCTTGCGGCGTTCACGTCCCGGTCGTGCAGTGCCCCACAATCGGGGCACTCCAGGGCTTCCTCCTTCTTCCAGTCCGTGAGCATCTTATCGGTCCGTTGCAGGGAATTGATTTCCCTAACAGGTTCTCCTGCTCAGGCGCTGGGTAGAGCGGTACCGGAAGGCTCGAAGCATGTTCGAGCTTACGAATCCAAGGATTGAATCGTAAGGCTGGTGCGGGTTGCTCAAGATGGACACCCTCCTCAAGGGCGGAGTTCCCGACCCTGGGCGGCCTTGGTGATTAAGCTGTGGTGAGTCCGCACCCCGATGGAATCCATGACCCCCAACCATGCATTGTTGGCCAAAGTCGAACGCCTGGAAGCGCGACTTGAGCGCCTTGAACGGCTGGAGATTTCCTCCGCCGACCTGGAAGAGCACCTTGCGCGTCTGAAGCGCCTGGAGGGGTTTATGGAGTGCATCGAGGGCTACCTGGATCGTCTGGAGCGTTTGAGCCAGCCCCTGTCTCGCCTGGAGGAGCGCCTTGACGTGATGGAGGGCCGGCAGCCCGGCAGCAGCAAGACTGTCCAGCATGCCCGCAATGCCCGCCTGGTGCAGTCCAAGGTGAAAGTGAAGACGTTCCTGGCTCACCTGGGGGGGGCCTCCTCCATGCCACGGCGGGTCTTCCCCTTCACGATCCTCAGGAAGTGGTTTCTGCGGCGCCTGGGGAGACGCTGAAGGAGCAAGGGGGCGCACACTTTTTACCCCTTGCGGGTGCGGCCGTCCGGACTCGCTGCCGCAGACTGGAAACAGTCCGCCGTCGTGGTCTTCTGAACACGGAAGCCGCAGTAGTGGCCCCCCTCCTGGATCCAGTGGAACCGCTCCACATGGCAATCCGGGAAGACACTGCGGTAAAGCTGCAACTCCTGGCTGCAGATCACGGGAAACTGCTCGGCAAGGCGGGCCACGGAACAGTGGAAGGCCTTAAGTAGCCAACCGGGTCGGTCCTGACACGATTGATAATCCGCCACATACCCTTCCCGACGGCGCAGTTCCACGAGGCGCTGCAGGCGCTTCTCCAGGGGACAATCGCCGAGAAGCCTGCGGTAGCGCCGGGCCTGGGCCGCGGCCTGTTGGCCAAGAAGAGTCTGCAGTTGCTCAGGCCCGAGGCTGTTGGCCACGGTGTGAAGAAGTCCGCGGGCAAACTCCTCGCTCCCGTCCGGGAAGTGATCCCGGCCTCGGGCCGTCAGCCGCCAGAGGTTGCTTGGCCGCCCCGGACCGGTGGTATTACAGGGGCTTTCCACCAGTCCTTCCTGCTCCAGGCTGCGCAGATGGCGGCGCATTACCTGCACGGAAACCCTCAACCGGCCGGCCATGGTGGCCGCGGTGGCCTGCCCCAGCCGCAGCAGGATGGTCAACGCTGCCTCACGGGTCGATGTGACTGGTTCTGACGACATCACGGGGAAACGGCCACAGGGCCATGCGCATGGTTGTAATCTAATTAGGAAACTAACCGGTTTCGTTACTCTGCTGCCCATGACTCCGGACCAAGACCCTCAGCCCAGCCCCGAGAGCCTGGAGACCCTGCGCAAATTTGCCCAGACCTACGCCCAGCGCACCGGCACCTACTTCTGCAGTGATCCCGGCGTCACAGCAGTTGTTCTCAAGGGTTTGGCCGCCCACAAGGATCAGCTTGGGGCGCCCCTCTGCCCCTGCCGCCACTACGAGAGCAAGCCTGCGGAGGCCGCCCAGGCCTTCTGGAACTGCCCCTGTGTGCCCATGCGGGAACGTAAGGAATGCCACTGCATGTTGTTTCTCACCGAAGACAACCCCTTCCGTGGCGACAGCCAGGCCATCACCACGGAAACCATTCAGGCCCTCGCCAACTGACCTTCTCCCATCCCGCAATGAGCAGTGCCACCGCCGTAGAGGCCCTTAACAAGACGCCTTACCGCTACGGCTTTGTAACAAACATTGAGACCGAGAAAATCTCCAAGGGCCTGGATGAATCGGTGGTGCGCCTGATTTCCACCAAGAAGCAGGAACCGGATTTCATGCGGCAATTCCGCCTCAAGGCCTATGCCCAGTGGCAAACCATGGCGGAGCCCGACTGGGCAGCCCTGAGGTATCCCCCCCTTGACTACCAGGACATCGTCTACTACTCGGCGCCCCGTCAAAAGGAACAGAAGGCCAGCCTGGAGGAGGTTGATCCGGCGCTCCTGGAAACCTTTGACAAGCTGGGCATTCCCCTGAGCGAACAGAAGCGCCTCGGCAACGTGGCGGTGGATGCGGTGTTTGACAGTGTGTCCATCGCCACCACCTACAAGCAGAAACTGGCGGAGCACGGCGTGGTGTTCTGTTCCATGGGGGAAGCTATCAAAGACCACTCGGAGCTGGTGGAACGCTATCTGGGGTCCGTGGTTCCCATTGGGGACAACTTCTTCGCAGCACTCAATTCCGCGGTGTTCAGCGACGGCTCCTTTGTGTACATTCCCCAAGGGGTGCAGTGCCCCATGGAGCTTTCCACCTACTTCCGCATCAACAGCGATGATGCCGGGCAGTTTGAGCGGACCCTGATCATCGCTGAAGAGAGGGCCAGCGTCAGCTATCTGGAAGGGTGTACGGCGCCCATGTTCGACACCAACCAGTTGCATGCGGCCGTGGTGGAACTGGTGGCCCTGGATGATGCCTCCATCAAGTACTCCACCGTTCAGAACTGGTACGCCGGCGATGAGAACGGCAAAGGGGGAATCTATAATTTCGTTACCAAGCGGGGTCTTTGCAAGGGCCGGCGCAGCCGCATCAGTTGGACCCAGGTGGAAACAGGTTCGGCCATCACCTGGAAATATCCGGGCTGTGTGCTCCGGGGCCGGGATTCCGTTGGCGAGTTTTATTCCGTGGCTCTGACCAACCACCACCAGCAGGCGGATACCGGCACCAAGATGGTTCACGTCGGCCCCGGCAGCCGCTCCACCGTCATCAGCAAAGGCATCAGCAGCGGCCATTCCGCCAACAGTTACCGGGGGCTGGTCCACATGGGTCCCCAAGCCCGGGGAGCCCGCAACTTCAGCCAGTGCGACTCCATGCTCATCGGCGATCAGGCAGCAGCCAACACCCACCCCTACATCCAATCTCGTCAACCTGAAGCCACCGTTGAGCACGAGGCCAGCACCTGCAACATTTCCGAAGATCAACTCTTCTATCTACAGTCTCGCGGCATTGAGCCCGAGGCGGCGGTCTCCATGCTGGTGAGCGGATTCTGTCGCGACGTATTCAACCAGTTGCCCATGGAATTTGCCGCTGAGGCCGATAAACTTCTGGCCCTCAAGCTGGAGGGTTCCGTTGGCTAGGGCCTGCCGGATTCCGTATTTCTCCCATCTGTTCCCTGTTCCCGATCAGGCCCTTGACATCCACTGAGACCACCCCTTCCCGTGAAGCCCCGATCCAGCCTGGGGACGTGTTGTTGTCCATTGAGAATCTCCGTGCCTGCGTCGAGGAGAACGAGATTTTGCGGGGCGTCTCCCTGCAGATTCGCGCCGGCGAAATCCATGCCCTGATGGGGCGCAACGGCAGCGGCAAAAGCACCCTCTCCAAAGTGATTGCCGGCCACCCTGCCTATACCGTCACCGCCGGCAGTATCCACTACAGAGGCCAGGACCTGCTGGCCTTTTCCCCGGAGGAAAGAGCTCGCTCAGGGGTGTTCCTGGGCTTTCAATATCCCGTGGAAATTCCCGGCGTCAGCAATCTGGAATTCCTGCGGGTGAGTTGCAATGCGCGGCGGCAGCACCGGGGTCAGGAGGAGTTGGATACCTTCGCCTTTGAAGACCACGTGCGGGAGACCATGGCCATTGTGCAAATGGACCCGGCATTCCTGGAGCGCAGCGTCAACGAAGGCTTTTCCGGGGGAGAGAAAAAGCGCAACGAAGTCTTGCAGATGGCGCTGCTGGAGCCCCTGGTGGCCATCCTGGACGAAACGGACTCCGGCCTCGACATCGACGCCCTGCGCATCGTGGCCAACGGGGTGAAGCGGCTGGCCTTGCCAACAACCGCCACCCTTCTGATTACCCACTACCAGAGATTGCTGGATGCCATTACCCCGGATTTCGTCCACGTGATGGCGGAGGGTCGCATCCTGCGCACCGGCGATAAGGATCTGGCCATGGCGCTGGAGGAACGGGGATACGACTGGATTGATGAAACCGACGGGTCGGACGTGCGCCAGCCATGAGCAATGCCACCCAATTCCGGTCCCGGCTTTGGCTGGAGACCCTGTTGCAGACGCTGGCCCGGCAGCCCGGGGGCGGTGTTGCCGGTCAGCGGGCCGGCGACTGTGACTGGGACCTGCCCAGCCGCCGCAGCGAGGCGTGGCGATTCACGGATCTGCGTTGCCTGACCCGGCTTGATCCCGGCCGTCTCCATACCCGCACCGCATCCCCCCACTGGCCGGAGGCTGTCCGTCAAGCGCCTTCGGGACAAGGGTCTCCCCTACGGCTGTGCTTGCAGCTTGACAGCCGCGGCCACTGGCTCAGCCCCCAGGGGGAGCCGCCCCCATGGCCCCGGGGCCTCATGCCCCTGGCCAACGAGGACATCACCCCGGGACAAGTGGCCCGCACCCTCATGCCGGCGGGGCCGTTGCCCCTGGGGGCCCGACTGAACAGCGTGACCCCCGGCCCGTCCCTCGGCCTGCGGGTGAGCGGCCCCGATTTCATCCATCTGGACTTGGGGATTCGGGTGGAGCAGGCCCAGGCCTGGCTGGCGCCCCATGTGCTGCTGGTGTTGGAACCCGGCGCCCGGCTCTGTCTGAGCTGGCATGTGGCGGTGACGGCCCCGGCGGCGGTGCTGCCCATGGTGGAGGCCCGGTTGGGGCTTGGCGCTCAGCTTGAGGAGGCCGCCATGACCTGGGGCTGCCCGGAGGCCGCCTTCCTGGGAGGCAGCTTCGTCCATCAATCCCCCTGGAGCGTCTATCGACGCACCAACGTGACCTGGGGGTGGGGGCTGAGCCGTGACGAGCCCTTCATCCGCCAATGCCAGGGTCGGGCGGAGACCCATCTCCATGGTCTGGCCGTGGCCCGGGGTCAGTCCCTGCTGGATACCCACAGCACGGTGTACTTTGACGGCCCGGCTGGCCGGTTGCGCCAGCGGCACCAGGCTCTTGCCGATGATCAGGGCCACAGCGTCTTCAACGGCCGCGTTGTGGCGCCGCGGTTGGCCCAGGAGACGGATGCCGGCCAACTGAGTCGCAATCTGCTGCTCAGCGCAAAAGCCCGCATCGACACCAAGCCTCAACTGGAAATCGTGGCCGACAACGTGCAATGCACCCACGGCGCCACGGTCAGTTGTCTCCAGGATGACGAACTCTTCTACCTGCAATCCCGAGGCATTGGCCGGGATCAAGCCTCCCGGCTGCTCCAGCGGGGTTTCTGCGAAGAGATCCTGCAACGGCTGCCCGAAGCTGCCCTGAGCTGGCCCCCACTGCGGAGTCTGCTTGAGACCCCTACCCCGGATCAACCATGACCACCACCATGAGCGCCGCCACGGAGCGCCAGCTTGATCTGGCCCGTTCCACCCGCCCCGATTTTCCCCTGCTGGAGCAGACCTTGCAGGGGCAACCCCTGGTCTATATGGACCACGCCGCCACCAGCCAGAAACCCCGGCAGGTCATTGATGCCCTGGTGGAGTACTACCGCTGCCACAATGCCAACGTGCATCGTGGCGCCCATACCCTCAGTGCCCGGGCTACGGAGGCCTTTGAGTCGGCCCGCACTACACTGGCTCGCTTCGTTGGCGCCGCCGATGCCAGGGAAATCGTGTTCAGCCGCAATGCCACGGAGGCCATCAACCTGGTGGCCTATAGCTGGGGACTGGATCACCTCAAGCCCGGCGATGAAGTGGTGCTGAGCGTGATGGAGCACCACAGCAACCTGGTGCCCTGGCAACTGGTGGCCCAGCGCACCGGCGCCGTGCTGCGCCATGTGGGGGTCACCCCCCAGGGGGAACTGGACATGGACCATTTCAAGGCGTTGCTCAACGACCGCACCCGCCTGGTCTCCTTTGTTCACCTGAGCAACACCCTGGGCTGCCTCAACCCTGCAGCGGAAATCACCGCCATGGCCCATGGGGTTGGCGCCCAGGTGCTGGTGGATGGCTGCCAGGCCCTGCCCCACCGCCCGGTGGATGTGCAGGCCCTGGGCTGTGACTGGTACGTGGGCTCCGGCCACAAGCTCTGCGGCCCCACAGGGATTGGTTTTCTCTGGGGGCGGGAGGATCTCCTGGAGACCATGGCCCCCTTCCTGGGGGGAGGGGAAATGATCGCCTCGGTGCAGTTGGAGAAGAGCACTTGGGCGGAGTTGCCCCATAAATTTGAAGCAGGGACCCCTGCCATTGCCGAAGCCATTGGCTTGGCGGCGGCCCTTGACTACCTCCGCACCCTGGATCTGGAGAAGATCCACGCCTGGGAACAGCGGCTCACCCAACATCTGTTTGATCGCCTCCAGGCCGTCGACGGGCTCACCATTTACGGCCCCGACCCCGGGAAGCAGCCGGGTCGCGGCGCCCTGGCCAGCTTCACCGTAGCCGGAGCCCATGCCCACGACCTGGCCGCCCTGCTGGACAGCGCCGGCATCTGCATTCGCAGTGGCGACCATTGCACCCAACCCCTCCACAGGGCGCTCCGGGTGACGGCCACGGCCCGGGCCAGCCTCAGCTTCACCAACACCATGGAAGAGATCGACCGCCTCGCCCATCAGCTTCAGGAGGCGGTGGACCTGCTGCGGCAGGACAGGGAACCTCCCATGGGATAGCCAGCCCCATGCCTCGTTCGTCTCAGAACTCATAACCGGAAGGTGACGGTCCCACCGCCTCTATCCTTCCCTTTTCGCCCGGGGCCCGTTGCCCCAAGGGATCACCAGCGAGGTTAAGATGTTGGAACCATCTACCTGCTTCAGGAGGCTCCTTAATAGTATCCGTGATACCCATGTATTGACCCCCGCAGGAGCAAGATGGCTGCTGTGGGGCGCTGGCTGAAGACGGAGAGCGCATCATGGTGAACAAGACACAGCAAGGGGGTAAGAGAGCAGGAGAGGCGCGGGATGCGGTGTTGACCCGTGCCTTTGGCGTAGGGGCGATGGACTACCGGCCCCCTTGTGGCTGCGGGGGTGGCGCGTGCCTCCACCCAGGCCTTACCTCCCGGATGCTTTCCCTTGCGCCGACCTCTGTTGTGGCTGCCTCGGTGGTGGGGCTATCCCTGCTGGCCCCGGCCGTGCAGGCCCAGGTGTCGACTCTTGTCAGCAACCTCGGTCAGGCGGATGGGGCTCAACGGGGCGGATTTTCAGAGATTTTGCCCAGTCGTTCACGACCGGCAACCACGCCGGGTGCTATAGCCTGCGCAGCGTCACAGTAGAATTTGCTATAATTAATAATCTGTCCACCCATCAACGTCTATATCTTCGCGGCTCCGGCGGGCGTCCGGGCAGTTCTGTCGGCGCCCTGAACAATCCCGCCTTTAACAATTCCAGCAGTGACTCAAATGCTACCTTTACGAACACGGGCATCAATCTTTCGGAAAATATCACTTACTTCGTTGTCGTTGATATATCAGATACTAGCAACTCGTCATCCCTACAGTTTACGACTTCGGACAATGAGGATAGCGGAGGTTGGGCCGGTTGGAATATCGGTAATCAATCTCTTGTCAAGAACATACTAATTCCAACGTGGGAGGGCGTACCGGTAATAACATCTAGTATGAAAATCAGCATCGCTGGCGCCGCTAACGCCACTACGGCCCCGACGTTGGAGAATATTGAATACGAGACGCCCGGCAGTTCCCCCGCCAACGGCGACACGTTGAAGTGGCGTGCGACGTTCAGCGAGGCGGTAGACGGAATGGATGCCGTTGACTTCAGCATCAGCGGCACCGATGCCAGTCTGAGCATGACGGCGTGAGTCCGGATGGCAACGGCTTCGCCACCAGTTGGGACGTGACTGCCAGTGGCGGCAACCTGGCGGGATTGACCGGGGGGACCTGACCCTGGCCTTTGCTGCTGACCATGATATCCGGGATGCAGCAGACAACTGGTTGACCACCACCCCCAGTGACACCGATGAGCGGGTCTGGGCAGTGGACAACACCGCCCCCACGGTGAGCATCAGCGGGTTGGCAGCCAGCATCAGCGGCCCGGTGACCGTCACCTTCAGCGAGGCCGTCACTGGCTTCACCGTGGATGACGTCACTGTGGGCAACGGCGTGCTGTCGGGCTTGACCGGCTCGGGTGATGAGTACATCGCCGTCATCACCCCCGCCAGCAACGGCGCGAACGTGGCGTTATCCGTGGGTGCCGCACGGTCACGGATAACACCGGCAACACCGGTCCGGCTGCGACCACCTCGGTGAGCACCGCCTACACCACGACCCTGCACCCTCCTCTGGTCCCTGGCGCCTTGCTCCCCCCAGTAGGGTCACACCCAACCGTGGCAGTCTCTCTGGAAGGAGAGCGAGAGGAACACTCCTCCCACACACTCCATTCCCTCACCCTCTCCTTCTCTCTACTGTTCTGAACCACTGCTCACACCCTTCACACCCAGGGGATTTCTCTCCGATCCTCTTATCCACAACTCGGATTAGCCTGGAAGCCTGGCAACCGCATCAGCTTCTGGCTGGGGATCAATGGCCCCTGCACAGACCATAGGCCATGTCGTGGGCGGCGCGTCCGCTGAGGGCTTGTGCATAGCAGCACCGCCAGGAAGGCCTCTCCCGCACCGGTCCTGTCCACCATCGGGGCCGGATCGGCAGGCCGTCGCCCACAGCAGCTTCCCATCCACCAGGTCACACCCCGTCTCCACCGGCGGTCCCACCACCGTGGGTTTCTGGGGCAACGCCAGACCAAGGGCCTGGGGATCCCGCTGCCCCACCTCCTCAACCGCCAGCTTGAGCAAATGCACCCGCTTCAGCAAGATCCATGAACTCGCCAACGGTTGCGTCAAGGGCCTCCGGCCGCTTTGCGGAGTTGCGCAGCGCTTCCCCCAGCGTTGCGGAGCTGGTGCGATTGTACCGCCTTTGATCGGGAGGCGGCCTGAATCCCATCATCCCTACCGGAAGCCGAACAACACAACAATGCCCACCACCCCGGCAAACACCACCAGGGCATAGAACTGGGCCCGGCCCGTTTCCAGGTATTTCAGGCCCTCACCGCTGCCCAAGGCCAGAAGACCGGTCAGGTTCACAGCCCCGTCCACCACCTTTGCATCCACCTCCAACACCTGGCGCGCCAAGCGACGACTGCCCTGGACAAACAACCGCTCGTTGATGGCGTCCAGGTACCACTTGTTGGCCAGAAAAGCATTCAGACCGGGCAGCCGCTGCGCTGCCCTGCGTCCCAGTTTCACCCATCGGAACCCATAGGCCACGGTGGCCAGGGCAATGCCCACCAGGGCAACGGCTACAGACGCTCCCGCCAGAGGCAGGAAGTGGGACCAGGAAAACTCCTCCATCAACACCATGGCTTCGTGGGGATCCAGCAGCGCGGCAAAGCGGGAATTCCAGGGAACCCCCAGCAGACCGATGAACAGGGAGGGAACGGCCAACACCAGCAGGGGCAGGGTCATGGACCAGGTTGATTCCCGCAAGGGTCCGGGCTCATGGTGATGGTGGTCCTGCTCCTGGTCCTGGTCCCCATGGCCGGCCGCCGCCAGTAACCGGGCCTGCATGTCTTTATCGTGACCACGAAAGTTTCCCTCGAAGGTGAGGAAATAGAGGCGGAACATATAGAAGGCTGTCAGACCTGCCGTGAGCCAGCCCACACCCCAGAGCAACTGGTTGGCGGCCAGGGCCTGACCAAGGATTTCATCCTTGCTCCAGAAGCCGGCCAGAGGAGGGATGCCGCTGATGGCCAGGCAGCCAATGAAGAACGTGGACGCGGTGATGGGCATCTTGCGGCGCAGACCACCCATGAGTCGCATATCCTGGGCCAGCACCGGTTCATGGCCCACCACGGCTTCCATGGCATGGATCACCGAGCCCGAGCCGAGGAACAGCATGGCCTTGAAGCAGGCATGGGTCACCAGGTGAAATAGCCCTGCGGTTGTGGCTCCACAGCCCATGGCCAGCATCATGTAGCCCAACTGGGAGACGGTGCTGTAGGCCAGGCCCTTCTTGAGATCCATCTGGGTGAGGGCGATGGATGCCCCCAGGACGCAGGTGAGGGCGGCGATGCAGGCAATGGTGAACTGCACCTGGGGGAAGAGGCTGTAGAGGGGCTCCAGTCGGGCCACCAGAAAGACCCCCGCCGCCACCATGGTGGCGGCATGGATCAGGGCAGAGATGGGGGTGGGGCCTTCCATGGCGTCCGGCAACCACACATGGAGCGGAAACTGGGCGGACTTGGCCATGGGGCCCATGAACACCAGCAGGCAGAGCAGCACCGCAACCGCCCCGGACAACTCGCCGTTGGCGACGGCAGCCTCCACCCCCGTGGCCACCCCCTGGAAGTCAAGCTGCCCCGAGGCCCAGAACAGCCCCAGGATGCCCAGCAACAAACCAAAATCCCCCACTCTGTTGACCACAAAAGCCTTCTGAGCGGCATGGGCCGCCCCGGTGCGGTCGTACCAGAAGCCCACCAGGAGATAGGAGCACATGCCCACCAACTCCCAGAACACGTAGATCTCCAACAGGTTGGGGCTCACCACCAGCCCCAGCATGGAACTGCTGAACAGGGCCAGATAGGTGAAGAAGCGCACATAGCCCTGGTCATGGGCCATGTAGCCGTGGGAATACACCATCACCAGCAGGGCGATGCTGCACACCACCACCAGCATCACGGCCGTGAGGGGATCAACGCAGTAGCCCATCTGCAGATGAAACGTCCCTGCATTGGCCCAGTCGAAAAGCTGCTCATGGCGGGGCGCCCCCGCCAGTTGCTCCCACAGGGTGGCCAGGCTCATCACCGTGGAGGCCCCCACCGTGCTGGTGAGCAACAGGGCCGCCGGCCGCCGCAGTCGGCTCACCGTACGACTGAAGCTGATGAGCCCCAGGCCCACAATGGTAGCCCCCACAAGGGGCAGGACCGGAATTAACCAGGCAAGATCCGCAGCCGTCGCCATCGTTACTGGATTCATGGATTGAGGGTTGTAGGCCCCCGGCTCACATTAGGTAGGGATTGCGGTTCTGGATGGGTGATTGGGCCTACGATTGCCACCACATCCCGAACGATGCAGGAGCCAGGCTTGGACAACTTGCCATTCAGCCTGGATCAGTTGCGCATCCTCCGGGCCATTGCCCGGGAAGGCAGCTTCAAGCGGGCCGCTGACAGCCTCTACGTGAGCCAGCCCGCCGTGAGCCTTCAGGTGCAGAATCTGGAGAAACAGCTCAACGTTTGTCTGTTCGACCGCTGTGGTCGCAGCGCCCAACTCACCGAGCCCGGTCGGGTGCTGCTGAGCTACTGTGATCGTATTCTGAGCCAGTGCCATGAGGCATGCCGGGCGCTGGAGGACCTCAATAGCCTGCGGGGCGGACATCTGAGGGTGGGGGGCAGCCAGACCACGGGCACCTATCTGATGCCGCGGATGCTGGGGTTGTTTCGCCACAAGCACCCGGACGTGGTTGTTCAACTGCACGTCCACAGCACCCGCCGCACAAGCTGGAGCGTGGTCAACGGCCAGATTGATCTGGCCATCATCGGCGGGGAGATTCCCGTGGAACTCTCCCAACAGCTCCTGTGCCAGCCCTATGCCAACGACGAGTTGCAGTTGGTGCTGCCGCCGGAGCATCCCATGGCGCGGCAGGCGGAATTGCAGAAGGAGGATCTCTACCGCTTGGGGTTTATCGCCCTGGATGCCCAGGCCACAACCCGCAGAGTGGTGGATCAACTGCTCAATGACGGTGGTCTGGAAATCCAGCGGCTCAGGATTGATATGGAACTCAACTCCATCGAGGCCATCAAGAATGCCGTCCAGTCGGGTCTGGGGGTTGCCTTCCTGCCGGTGTTGACGGTGGAGCGGGAACTGGCTGTGGGGACTTTGGCCCGGGGGCGGGTGGCGGATCTGCTGGTTTGCCGCCAACTCAAGCTGATTGCCCACCCTTCCCGCTACTGCTCCCGAGCGGCGGAGGCGTTCAAGCGGGAGGTGCTGCCCCTGTTCGCCAGCGCCGATAGTCCCATCGCCCATCCACCCGAACAACCCCTTAAAACTGGCCCCTTTCGTCGCTGAGGGCGCTGCCCCCCTCCCCGGTGCGGCCCAGGAAAAGATTGTCGGCAATATCAGTCTGATAGACACAACGGACGATGGGCTGGTCCCGGATGGAGCCGATGTAGGCAAAGGTGTTCATGCGCTGTTTGCATCTGCGCATGTCTTCGCTGCTCACCACCCCTTCCTTCTGCAGCACGGACCAGTTTTCCCGTCGAATCACGCAGCCGGGCTGCAGCTTGGGTTGGGTGACGAAGCTGGTCACCGGATTCATGGTCTGGTACAGCTCCACGTCCATCACGTAGGCGCTGGCGCCCCACTGCTTGCAGAATTCCGGGTCCGGCGCCGCCAGGTCCAGGTCCTGGCTGCTGGCAATGTTTCCCGTGCGGCTGCCTGCGGATTGGGTGGTGGTGATGAAGCTGCCAATGCCGACCCCCACCACCAACACCCCGGCCAGCAGCCAGAGGTTGCCGAAGCGGCGGGAGGAGCCTTCCTGTCCCGGACTGGCGGCTCCCAGGCCGCGGGGGGGAGGATCCCGGCGATCAGGGGCAGAGCGGCGCGGGGGTTGGTTCATGCGGTAGGTGGGACGACGTGGGGCCATGGCGGTTCAACCTGATGGAGGGGCGTCTTGCTGGGGAAGTCCCATGCTGTAGTTCATGACACGACCATCGGGGTTGTAGGCAATGGCTCCACTCTGCAGCAACTGGCGGATCAGGTTTTCCAACGTGGCGCCAATGCGGCGCAGGTTGTAGTCGTTGAGGGGACGACCGGCGTAGGTGTCCACCTGTTCCCGAAAGCGTTGCTGCACCTGTTGCAGGGCATCGTCGTTCCAGAGAAACTCGTTGTCCGGATCCACGTCCAGGGTGAGTTTGTCGTTGACGGGCGCCAGCACCCCGTTGTCGTCCACCCGTGCCGCAAAGATACGCACATGGCGGGTTGTGCATTTGACCATGGAAGGCAACTGGTCCGGACTCATGGCGGAGGATCAGTGGAAGGATTACATTCTGGCTGGCGACGCCAGCGGCACAGCCATTCCCCACCCCCCAGAGAACGGCTTTCCACAGGACGCCACCGGTTCGGGGAGATCAAGGCCCTGTCTTGCAGCCAGAGACGGCCACCCCCCAGCAGCGTGGGGCAGAGGGTGAGACGAATCTCGTGGAGGAGATCATGGGCCGCCAGGGTGGTGGCCAGTTGGGCGCCCCCCAGCACCACCAGCCGCTGCCATCCCTGCCGGGCCATGGTTGGGGGCAACGCCCGCCAGTGGGAAAGGGGGAGGGCGCCCCGGAACCAGGGCGGAACCTGATCCACCCAAGTCTGCCCCGGCGCCAGCCACCAGCACTCCAGCGGTTGCTGAAAGACGGGCAGGGTCCCGTCCAGCCGGGCATGGCGCGAGACCACCACCAGGGGGGGGTGATCAGGCCGCTGCTGACGCCGGCGCTGCCGGAGCAGATCCTCCCCATGGATCAGACAGGTGCTGCCGTGGGTTCGCAGGGTGCCGGCCCCCACCAGACAGGCATCGGCCCAGGCCAGGGACTCCTCCAGCGCCCGACGATCCGCCGCACCCCCCAGCTTGGCCGCACCCCCCTGGGGCGGCGCCAGGCGTCCATCCAGGCTCACCGCCAGCACCAGGCAAAGCCGGGGACCCATGGCCTCACGGCCGGCGCGGGCATCCACCCACCCTCAACGGCTGGCCAGGGCTTGCAGGGCCTGGGCAACGGGACGGTAGGCCAAGGGAGACTCGGCGTAAACCTCTGCAGCGTTGTTGGGGCTCTCCTGAAGCCGCACCTTATGCAGCCGTGCCCCACAGCGGCCAATGGGCTGCCGGAGCAGGTCACAGATGTGCAGGGCAATGTTTTCCGCAGTGGGGACCGTGGTGGCGAAGTGGGGAACGTCCTTGTTGAGGAAGGTGTGGTCAAAGGGCTCGGTCACCACGTCCCGCACCACCTGCTCCAGTACGGCCAGGTCACAGAGCATGCCGGTGCGCTCGTCCATGGATCCCTGCACCGTCACCTCCAGGTGGTAGTTGTGTCCATGGCCGTGGGGACGGGCGCATTTCCCGTAGGTGGCCACGTTCTCTTCAAAGCTCAACTCGGGTCGCGCCAAGCGATGGGCCGCCGCGAAGTGGGTGGAGATGGTGAGGAAAGCATCCATGGTTTGACCGAAATAATCCGCCCAGAGGAGGGGGTGTTCATACAGACGAATGCCCACCACGGGAAGGTGGGGCTGGAGTCGCTGCCAGATGCAGTGACACAGCCACTCGGTGCAGGGCAGCTTGCCGGCCAACTCCGGCCATGTGGTATTCAGAAAACTGAAATCCAGGGGGTCCGTCACCTGGCGACGGACATGGTGTTTCACCTCCGAGAGATTCAGCACCATGCCGTTGGCGTCCAGGGGTCCGGCCATGGTGACCACCAACTCGTAATTGTGGCCATGGCCGGGAAAACCACTACAGCGCCCGAAGCGGGCTTCGTTGTCTGCGGCGCTCAATTCCGGCAGCCAGTAGCGGTGACTGGCGCAGAAGGTGGCCCGCCGGGTGATCAGACAAAACCGCCCCTCCCCATGGGGAGCCGCCGGGCCGCTGGTGCCGTTGCTGGCGATGGCTGCTGCGGCAACCGGGGCCGCGATCATGGCCGTCATCGCCATTCGTGAAGCTGGATTTATCTTAATCAATGCAACCCATGAACTGTGCCCCCGAATACCGCCCACTCCGTCAGCAACTTGCTGGCGCCAATGTTTATCTGGTGGGGATGATGGGATGCGGGAAATCCAGCACGGGGAAAGTCCTGGCCCGGAAGTTGGGCTACCGCTGGCTGGATGCGGACCAAGTGCTGGAGACCGCCGCGGGGCGCACGATTCCCGCTCTGTTTGCCCAGGAGGGGGAGGAGGGGTTTCGGGCCATGGAAACCGACGTGTTGCGTCAGATCGGTCAATGGCATTCCTGTGTGGTCTCCACCGGTGGCGGTGTGGTAATCCGCCCCGCCAACTGGGGGATCATGCATCAGGGGGTGGTGGTCTGGCTGGCCGCCGCCGCGGAACTGCTGCTGAAACGGCTAGGGCAGGATCCCACCCCCCGGCCTTTGCTGCGGTGCCCCGACCCGGCCCAGCGTCTCAATGACCTGCTGGCGGCACGGGAATCCCTCTACGCCCAGGCCGACATGCGCATTGTGCAAACCGGAACCATGACCTCCGAGGCGGTTGCGGCAGCGGTGCTGGCGGCTCTGACCACGGCCCTGCACCACAGGTCCCGTGAACGCTACCCTGACATCAGCCTGCATAAGGAGGTGTGAGCCGTGATCAGTGCCCAGGGATCGATGACTGGTCGTCAGAACCCTGCCATGGGGTGGCTGCTTCACCCCCGCATCCCGGAGAACCCACCCTGGACCCTCTGGCCCGCCATGGTGCTCCTGGCCTTTGTGCTGCGGGTGGGGGTGGCCCTCAGCGGTGATTTCGTTATCCACCCGGACGAGATCATGCAATACTTGGAGCCGGCCCATAAAGAGGTCTTCGGTAATGGGGTGACCTATTGGAGTACTTCTTCGGCGCCCGTCAATGGCTCGTGCCTGGCCTGGTTGCCGCCGTTTTGAGCCTCCTGAACACCATCGGCCTTGGCACGCCCCAATACTACATTGGCGCTGTTGAAATTTTCTTTTGTGGGATTTCCTTATCGATTCCCATTGGAATGTATTTCTTTGCCCGATTGCACTTTAGTGAAGCATCAGCCCGCCTGGCGCTGGTGGTGGGCTCCGTCTGGTATGAGCTGGTGGGTTTTGCCCACAAACCGATGACCGAGTTTGTCAGCACGGGGTTGGTGATGATTCTGCTGGCCCTCTGTATCAGGCCCAACCCTGGCCAAAGTCAGACTGTGTGGGCCGTGGCGCTGGTGGGAACCCTGGCGGCAGCAGTGCGCTTCCAATACACACCAGTGGTGGGGATCATCATGGGAATATTCTTTTTACGGACCCGGAAGAAGCTGCAACTTGTCTTGATCTCAGCCGGTTTCGTGTTGGCGATTGGGGTGTTTGACGGCTTCAGTTGGGGGCGGGGTCTGTTCCACTCCTACCTCACAAACTTCAAATTTAACATTGCCGTTTCTGCAGGGCTGGCTGACCAGAGTCCACCATGGCAATATCTCGTTTGGGTTGTGCTGGCCAGTGCGGGATTGAGCCTAATCACTGTTGTGGTGGCCATGGCGACGGGCAGCTTCAGGCGCTATGGTTTCCTGCTGGGACTGATGGCCTTGTTGCTTGTCCTCCACTCCATGAGCAACCACAAAGAATATCGATTCATTTTTGCCATCATCCCGTTGTGGCTGATGATTGCTGCTGATTGTTGTGCTCGTATCAACAAAATAGTTCCCAAAGTGGTTGCAGTGCTCTTTTCCGCTATGTCTTTATTGGGAATCCTCAATTATCTACCCTATCAACATGTCCTCTACAGGGCCCACTCAAACGAGACGGGTATTGTTCACTTTATCCGTGACAATGATCCCATCTTTGCAACCTATCGCTATCTCTCTTCAGAGCCTGATGTCTCTGGAATCTGGTTGGCTGATCGACCTTATTTCAATTCTGGTGGCTACTATTTCTTACACAAGAAAATACCGTTTTATGACAGTCATTCCATTATTATTACCGCAGAAGAAGGCGCCTCTTTCCCTGGCTACATCCTTACAAAACAGTTCGACACCATCAAAATTCTTAGACGCAGCGATGATGCAACACCAGTACGAACCTGGCGCACATACAACCCAATCCTTGTAACTGAAACCGGCGGGCTGGAGGCAGTGATTAAAAGCTTTGATTCCAATGCACTGCCAGCACCCCAAACGCTGGGCATCCAGTTTGCTGACGACTTAGACTGAGCCAAGGAACAGGTGCCCGTGGGCCTGTGGGGATCCACGACATTGTCCTGTAAGCACCGCCAGGGGTCGCCCGCAGACCAGTACAATTCTTTTCCACCTCTGCGGTGGTGGTGTTGACGGCGAGCAGATCAACCGTAGTGGCAATGCTCAATCCCGCATTGCCCCCATCCAGCAGCAGACCGTCCATGCCCACGGCGCCCATGGCCATGGTGGCGGCGGGTTGATATTCCCTC
>JAPOTR010000045.1 GCA_026709085.1 Cyanobacteria bacterium MAG CAR3_bin_5
ACGACCGGCTCACCCTGACGCCGGGGCTGGCGCTGGCCCTCGCCCCGGATAGCAGCACCTACCGCCTCCTATGGTCGGTGGCGCCCTACTCGGAGCAGGGGCAGAGCCAGCCGTGGGCAGTGGCCCTGGAGGGTGAACGGCAGGAATACCTCTCCTCCCCCGCATTCCCTCAGGCTCTCCTTCTCCACACTCTTCTGAAAACCTCTTCCCGGACATGACAAAGCGGGCAGGGGGAAGCCGAAGGGAGGACTTGCAACTCCCTGCTCCCCTCATCCGGAACTGGGGTTAGCAGGGTTTCCTCTTCCTCACAGAGGTTACGGAAGCAGAATCGCCGTACGGGGTGGGGTATGCCGCTGCCGCCAGGTCGTCCACGTCCTGCCCCGCCCCGCTTGACAAGCGCCACCAGGCGCGGCTCGTCAGCAGGACAGCCAGGGCCAAGCCCCTGGCGCCGGCGCCCACCACGCCAATTCCTGATGCTCCCACGCCTGTTGGTGCTGAATTGACCACCGGCTGTCCTGTGTCAAAAGATCTGCCGTTCAGGGGGATTCCATAATGGTTCGACAGGGTGAGGGCGCCATGACGGACAGCAGGGATCACTTCCCCATCACCTTGGGGGTGGAGGAAGAACTGTTTCTTGTGGATCCCCAATCCCGGGATTTGCTGGCCGATCCTGATGGGGGTATTTTTGAGGCATGTGGGAACACCTGCGGTCCCCACAAGGTGGTGCGGGAGTTTTTCCGCTGTCAGATTGAAACCAACACCAGGGTCTGCGCCTCGGTGGCGGAGGTGCGCACGGCCCTGCGGGCCACCCGGAGAATCGTCATTGATGCCGCGGCACGGCACGGGGCGGCGGTCATGGGGTCTTCCACCCATCCTTTTGCCCCATGGCAGACCCAGAAGGTGTCCCCCAGCGAGCGTTACCAGCGCTTCCTCGCCAACTTCCAGGACAATGTCCGCCACTTTGTCGTTGGCGGCATGCACGTGCATGCCGGGTTTGGCGATCCGGATACCCGCATCCTGGTGATGACCGCGCTGCGCCGCTATCTGCCCCTGCTCCATGCCCTGTCCACGTCGTCCCCGTTCAGCGGCGGGCGGGACACGGGATTCAAGTCCTACCGGTTGAGCCTGGTGGGGGCCCTGCCCCGCACGGGGATGCCCAATCCACTGTATTCCCGGGCGGACTACGACCGCATGATGGCCGCATACCGGCGGATGGCGTTCATTCGGGACGGCAGCGAACTGTGGTGGGACATTCGACCGTCCCACGCCTTCCCCACCATTGAGCTGCGCATTTGCGATGTCTGTACCCGCATTGAGGACGGGGTGGCCATTGTGGCGCTGTATGCCTGTCTGATCCGTTGGCTCATGCGTCGGGCGCGCATGGGCAAGCTGCCGGCGGAGCCGTTCACCGAACTGATTGACGAGGACCGTTGGCTTGCCCAGCGGTATGGCGTGTTTGCCGCCTTTGGGCGCCGGAATTGCGAGGGGGGCAGGATGGAGTGTCTTCCCGTCCTTGAGGAACTCCAGGGGCAACTGGCGCAGGACGCCTGGGCGCTGGATTGCGAAGCGGAGTTGGCCCACGCCCTGACCATTGTCCGGGACGGAACCTGTGCGGATCACCAACTGGATCTTTACCGGCAACGGCGCCAGGAAGGAGACAGCCGCCAGGAGGCCCTGCGTCACGTTGTGGATCTGTTGCTGACCCGCACCAGGGAGCAGGTTGTGGAAGACGACCTGTAGACCCTTGTCAGGCCATGGCTGCCCCGTCTCTCTCAGCCTCTTCCAGCCGTAGTTCCAGGCGCTCGGCCCAACCCTTCACCCAGCCCAGATCCGCGCTGTTAAAACAACGGGGGCTGGCGCCGGCCACCACCAGCAACCCCTGGGATCCCACAGGTTCCAGCAGCACGGCGGGGGCGCCCTCCGGCAGGTAGGTGAACTCCCGCCGTCCGGGGAAGAGTTTCAGGTTCGCCAGATAGAGGCGCCGTTGGCTGCCGAGCACCCGCTGCGCCAGGGGGCCGTCCTGATAGGACGCGCCCGTGAGCAGGCCGCGGCTCAGCAGCCGCCGCTGCTTCCAGATGCAGTGGACGGCCACCGCGGCCGTGTTCAACAACAGCATCCGGGAACCCCAACCCAACTCCTCGCGAACGGCGTCCGGCAGCCCCTCTGCCAGTTGCAGCCCCTGTTCTCCACTGAGGGTTAAGGGTTTTTGCGCTGCCGGATCCACGCTGGTCCAGTTGAGTCCCACCAGCATCAGGCCAACCGCCATCAGCGAGCCCACCACGTCGGCGCGCCCCAGGCTCACGTTGGCCGGGCTGCTCCCTGCCGTCAGGTGGTTCAACGCCAGGGCCAGGGCGCCGATGCCGCCGGCGAACAGGCTGAGGCGGGCCCCTGTGGTCATCAACAACGGAGCGAAGCCCCCTAAGGAAACCACGGAACAAAGTTCCTGCTACCCCCTCTCTCGTCTTCCTGTCGGATTTTCCGAGCAGGCTGGACTCTTCAAAGAGTGATGGCGGGTTGGGGATGGGGGAATCCGCTGACCACCACCCTTCACCCCGGGGAAAGTTGCAGAGGGGCCGGTGACGAAGTATGATGACCTTGCTCCTCTGCTCCGCCTCATGCAGGCTGTCCGGAACAAAGCTACTACTGCACCCCTCACCCGCAGGGGAAGGTTGGTGCTGTGGGGCTGCTGCTGAAGGCAGTAGTCCCGGCT
>JAPOTR010000057.1 GCA_026709085.1 Cyanobacteria bacterium MAG CAR3_bin_5
CTTCCACATGGCCGGCTTCGTTGAGGGTGTCCGTATGGATACACACCTGCACGTCAAGGACCCCGACGACACCTCCTACCTAACGCCACTAACCGACTTCAAACTACCGCCTCCTGAGCGCTTAAGACATGGTGATATTGAACAAGCCTACCGTCTCGGACGTTTTGGCGGAGTGCCCAATTCCAGACAGTTTCTGGTTGAGCGTAACGCAGACCAAGGGGAGGAGAAGGAATGATTGCAAAGACTTTCCGGCGGGGAAGTTGAAGAACTGAAACAACAGAAGTAAGAACCATGCCAGGCAATAGAACACCCATAGGCGGGCTGCAGCCTTACCTTGCCGTCCCAACCCCACCCGCCAGAGCAGTGCCCGCCAGCTATCTTCAGAAGAAACAGGCTCTGAAAACAGATGGCGACCCGCAACCCTGAAGCCCCCAGCGACAAGCGGCAGGGCCAAAGCGGTGGACTCTTTTTCACGTCCTTGCAGATGGTGCATTGGCGCAACTTTCACGGACAGGTGGAAACCCCCCTGGCCCCACGGGTGTTTTTGCTGGGTCCCAATGCTTCCGGCAAGTCCAACGTGCTGGATGCTCTGCGCTTTCTGCGGGATACGGCGGACCAGGGCCTGCAAGACGCTATCCGCAGCCGGGGCGGCATGGGGGCAATTCGTTGCCTCCATGCCCGGCGCCCGCCAGGGTTCACGCTGGCCGTCACCGTGGGCACCAAAATCCAGCCGGACCAATGGAAGTACTCCCTGCAGGTTCGCAATCACCCGCAAAAGCACATGCCCGAAGTGGTGGCGGAAAGGGTAACGGATGCTCAAGGACATCCGGTGTTGGACCGCCCACAACGGGAAGACAAGGATGATCCCGACCGGCTTCGGCAAACCCATCTGGAACAGGTGGTGGCCAACCAGAAATTCCGGCCACTGACGGAGTTTTTAACCTCCATCCGCTATTTGCACATTGTCCCCCAGTTGATGAGAGATCTGGATCGTTCCGCCGGGCGCCGCAACGATCCCTTCGGGGGCGACTTCCTTGAGACCATTGCCGCCACGCCCCAGCGCACCCGTGATGCCCGGCTCCGCAAAATCAGCAAAGCCCTGCAGGTTGCCATTCCCCAGCTTCAGGACCTCACCCTGGAGCAAGACGAGGGCGGCGGGCACTGGCATTTGCAGGTTCGCTTTGCTCACTGGCGCAAAAGTCCAGCCAAACAGGATGAACGGGCCTTCTCCGACGGGACCCTGCGCCTCGTTGGCCTGCTCTGGTCCCTGGCGGAGAAGGGAGGGCCCCTGCTGCTGGAGGAGCCGGAACTGGGTTTGCATACCGCCTTGGTGAGCCGCTTGCCCAGCCTGATGACGCGCCTGTATCGCCGTTCACCACGGCAACTGCTGATCACCACCCACTCACCTCACCTCCTCAACGATCCTGGCATTGGCCTGGATGAAGTGCATCTCCTGAAATCTGGTCCCCAGGGGACAGAGATGATTCCAGCCACGGACCATCAACCCACCGCTTCCCTCTATAGCGAAGATGGGCAGTTGTCCCTCGGTGAGATTCTCATGCCAGCCGTGGCCCCAGAGCAGGTTGATCGGTTCCATATGGCAGACTAAGGGGTTCACAAGATGATAATCAACCAGCCTGTCCATGTCCATGCTGTGGTTGAGGGGATCATTGACGAGGCCGTTGTCAAGAAGCTATTTGCTGAGACTGGGGTTCAATGCGGGAAAATCTATCCTCAGCACGGTGTCGGCAATTTGCTCAAGAAACTGCCTGACTACAACCAGAGTGCAAAACACCTGCCGTGGTTTGTTGTATGCGACCTTGACCGGAAGCCCTGTGCACCAAGTCTCCACCATGATATGATCCGGTCCTTCCCAGGTGGACAATCGACCGGATTGCGTATTTGCATTGCAGTTCGGGCTGTGGAGGCCTGGTTCATGGCTGATCGGGGGCCACTGGCTCGGTATCTGTCCATTCCCCAGGGGAAGATCCCTGCCAGGCCGGAGGAGGTGGACGACCCCAAGCAGACCATCGTGAATCTGGCGCGCCAATCCCGGTCCTCCGTGGTGAAAGATGCGGTTGTTCCGTCTGCGCGGAGTGGTCGCTCTGTGGGTCCTGGCTACACAGCAACCATCATCGAGTTTGTGCAAGACAAGTGGTGTCCTGTGCGCGCCAGCAAAGCAGCCCCCAGCTTGGCCCGCGCCCTGGCTCGTTGCCGGGCGTTGGGGTGACGTCTTCCCAGTGGAATCGTTCCGCTCTCCTCCTGCATCCCATAGCCTCTCATCAGAAGGGGAGGGAGAAGCGGAGCGTGAGGGAATGATCCACGGGAGTGTCTGCGGAGTTGCTTTCTTCCCGCTCCCCCTCCAGGGCGATTTCCCAAGGTTCCCCTTGTCCGGGCTGCTCCGAGTAGGGCGCCAGGGACCAGAGGATGCCGTAGGTGCTGGTGGAGGGGGAAAGCGCCACCGCCACGCCAGGGGTGAGGGTGAGGCGGTCCTTGGCGGCGGGGAAGCCGTAGGCCATTGCCGCCTTGAACTGCTGCCCGTTGCCGGCGGGTGCGTCCAACCCCTGGATGACGGT
>JAPOTR010000041.1 GCA_026709085.1 Cyanobacteria bacterium MAG CAR3_bin_5
CGATACCGTCTTCTCCGTCTCCCCAGGACGGAAATTCATCACGATGTAGTTCTCGACGTCGTTCCCGACGTCACTACTACACACTGACGTTGTGTCCGGGCAACGGAGAAGGAAATCCTGCCCGTTACGGGCTGATACCGGGCTGCTCTCCCTCGTGCGCACTATCACCGTCACCCACTTCTCAAGGGGACTGGACAGGTTGACGACGAACTCCAACGCCTCCCCCTCCTTGCCGCTGGCATCACCCACCGACAGCAGCGGCAAGGACGACATGTCCCCCACCACACCAATGATACCCATCCCCACATCATCGTCTACGCCCACACAACCTGAGGAAGCATAGCCATGAGAGATATAGAGCTCGAAGGTCTTGACATCGTGGTTATTACCGTCGTTCATCGTGCTCACCAATACCGTCTTCTCCATATCCCCAGGACGGAAATTCACAAGGACGGCGTTATCAGAATTTAGGTAGAAGTCCTGTCCCTGACGAGCCGCGTTCGCCACGACCTCCCTGGTCCGCATCACCACAGCCACCTCACCGTCATGGGGCTGCGACAGGCGGATGACAAACTCCAACGCCTCTCCCTCCTCGGCACTGGCATCAGACACAGACAGCATTGGCCTGGATGGCACATCGTTATGGTCGCTGTTGGTGATCGTTCCCACTCCCACACCGTCGGCGATCTCCACATCATCCGCGAAATACACCTTATCGATGTACAACTCGAAGGTCTCGCTGTCATAGATGTCGTTGTCGTCCAGCGTGCTCACCGATACCGTCTTCTCCGTCTCCCCAGCGTGGAGCGTCACCACGGCGAAGTTCTGGCCGTCAGGACGGAGCCGGAAGTCCTGACCATGACGGGCTGTGCTCTCCCTCGTGCGCACGATCACGAGCATCCCACTGTCATAGGGCTGCGACAGGCTGATGACGAACTCCAACGCCTCTCCCTCCTCAGCACTGGCATCAGATACCGAGAGCATTGGCCTGGATGGCACATCGTTCGCCGCAGTGCTGAAGCTCACACGCCCTACCTCCTCGCTGCACCCACTGTCCCCATAGGCCCTATAGGTATAACCGGTCGCTGCACTCAGCCCCGTCAGGGTCGCGCTGGCCCCGCTCACTGCCGTGGAGCAACTCCCCCCACTCGGCGCCGTCTCCTTGTAATACCACACCCCGGGCCCGTTACTCAACGTCAATACCGCCCCGCTCTCCGTGATGCTCCCCGCCGCCAAGGAGGCATCATCATCGGTGATGCTCACCGTCACCGTCCCGCTGGCGGTGACGCCGTCGCTTCCTGTGCCGCTGACCCGATCCAGGGTGCTGACGACTGCACGGTTACCACTGCCGAAGGCCACCGTCAGACTCTCCCCGGTCCCCTCGTTCGCGTTATCATCGATGGCGGCCAACCACAGGGTGGCTGTCTGCACCGTGTTGGCGTCGTGGCCGGTGAACACCACCGCCGGCTCCGCCCCACTGTGGGGCGCACTGGTGCTCAGACTCACCCCTGTGTTCTGCCCCTGCCCCCCGGCCAGCGTCAAGGTGTAATCATCGGCGCTGATGCCCACACCGCTCACCACCAACGGCGCCGTCACCCTCTCCCCTCCGTAGAGCCTGCGCCCCAGCCGCACCGTCAGCGTCGCCGCGCCGCCGTCCTCCGCAATGGCGCCCGTCCCCGTCCGGGACAACACCACCGGGGTGGCGTCGTCATCCATGACGGTCACCGTTGCCGCGGGCGCACCCCGGTAGGCGCCGTCCCCGGCCACTGTCACCCTCACCTCCCCGTTGGGTTCGTCCGTACTGTCCGTCTCTGTGTTCACCGTGAAGACGGCGCTGCCCGTCACCGGCACCGTCACCGTCCTGCTCCCCTCGTTGCCCGCCAGCACGAAGTCCCCCTCCCCCGTCTCCCCTACCGTCAGATTCACCACCAACGGCGCCGCAGGCGCCGGCACGGCGCTCACCCTGAACCCCGCGCCACTCCCCTCCGTCACCGTGGCGCTCTCCCCCGCAATACTCACCACCGGCCGGCTGTCCGCCGTGACCGTCACCGCCACCACCGGCAGCCCACTCAGCGTAGTGGGGTACGCCGACGTCCCCACACTCACCACGTGGCTGATGCTGGCCCTATCGCTGGCCGCGCCGACCCCCGTCACCGTCACGCTCTTCGCCGTAGACCAATCACTGTCGCTGAAGCTCACCGCCCCGCCCACCGTCACGTGGCTGTCGTCACTGACAGTGGGCGTCACCGTCACCGGCCCACCCGGCGCACTCTCCAACCGTAACCCATAGCTGGCCGTGCCGTTGTTCTCACGCACCGTCAGACTGTCGACGCTGGCCGTCACCCCGTGACCCGCATCCGCCACCGTCACCGCCACGTTCCCCACTGTGACGTTCTCGTACTCGTTACCCGCCGGCGCAGTCACGCTATGGCTGATCTGGAAACTCTCCCCCGTCACGTCACCGTCGTTCAATGCACTCACCCTCACCGCCTGCTCCGTCCCCCAGTTGCCCCCACTCCCGCCCGTGAAGCTCACTCCCACGGCAGGCTCCACCGTCACCGCCCCCACCCCGCCAGCGCCGATGACAGGCTTCACCGTTACCGTTACATCCTGCCCCGGATCCGTGGACAACCGGATCCTATACCTCTTCTCCCCCGCCGCTCCTCCCAATTCCGTCAGACTCAGACTATCGGCAGACAGCAACACTCCCGGTTGCACCGCGCCGGTGCTGAAGCTCACACGCCCTACCTCCTCGCTGCACCCACTGTCCCCATAGGCCCTATAGGTATAACCGGTCGCTGCACTCAGCCCCGTCAGGGTCGCGCTGGCCCCGCTCACTGCCGTGGAGCAACTCCCCCCACTCGGCGCCGTCTCCTTGTAATACCACACCCCGGGCCCGTTACTCAACGTCAATACCGCCCCGCTCTCCGTGATGCTCCCCGCCGCCAAGGAGGCATCATCATCGATAGAGATCACGAAGCTGTCCGACGCCTCGTTGTAGCTGTCGCTGGCCGCCACCTTCACCGTCAGCCTGCCCACGTCGTTCTCGCCGGGCGTGCCGGAGAAGGTGCGTTTGCCCGCGTCGAAGCTGAGCCAGGCGGGCAGGGCTGTGTCGTCCTGCTGCGTAGCCCTGTAGGTCAGGGTGGAAGAATCGGGGTCCGTGAAGGTATCTGCCGGGAACGTGTAGCTGAAGGCCGCGCCGGCCATGGCCCTCTGGTCCGGGATGGGCTTTGTCCGCGTGGGGGCCTGACCGCTCACGGGGGTACGCCAATTCGCCAGCCTGGCACGCACCACGCTCCACGGGCCACTCGTGGTCCCTATTCGGGCGCGCACCTGGATGGTATATGTTCCGTGACTGTGTGACAGGGACAACACTCTGGAATTGATCGTGTGGCTGGTGGTAGTAGCCGCTCGACTGATGGTTGTCCATGGTTTGATCTGCCGGCTCCCTCTCCAATTATACGTTAGCCTGTATTCCCACTTGGTAATGGCTGGATTCCTGGGATCGTCCCATCGCAGAGTGATTGATCTATCCCTGCTGGATCGGGCCGACTGCACCGCGGCTGCCAATCCCGTGGGGGCCGCCGGCGGCGGCAACGGTGTGGCCGTTATGTCTCCTGATGCGATGCCCTTCGTCAATTTCAGCTTGGCCCGCACCTGGAACGTGTAAGTCGTTCCGTTGGTCAAGCCCGTCACCGTGTGTTTAACCGTATCCTTGTCGCTGTTGCTGATGTCCGTCCAGGCTCCGTAGGGGTCTGCACCCGCCTTCTGCCGATACTGATATCCGATGACGGCGCTTTCCGGGTTGTTGGGCTTGGCCCATTTCAGGGTGATCTCCCCGACACCCGGCCCCGGCGTGGCTGTCAAACCCGTGGGGGCGGCCAGGGACGCGGCGTTCGTTATGACGATGATCCCGAAGCTGTCCGAGACATCATTGGCGCCGTCGGTGGCCGTCACCTTCACCGTCAGACGGCCTACGTCGTTGCCGTCGGGCGTGCCGGAGAAGGTGCGGGTGGTGGCGTTGAAGCTGAGCCAGGCGGGCAGGGCTGTGCCGTTCTGCTTCGTGGCCTTGTAGGTCAGGGTGGAATCTGTGTCCTTGAAGGTGTCTGCCGGGAACGTGTAGCTGAAGGCCGCGCCCGCCGTGGCCGTCTGGTCCGGGATGGCGTTGGCCACCGTGGGGGCCGCGTTGCCGCTGGACGACGGCGTGGCGACCGCGTTGTTGCTCGGCGCGCTACTCACGGTCCCTATTCGGGCGCGCACCTGGAACGTGTAGGCCGTTCCGTTGGTCAAGCCCGTCACCGTGTACTCGACCGTATCGCTGTCGCTGTTGCTGATGTCCGTCCAGGCTCCGTAGGGGGCTGTACCCGCCTTCTGCCGATATTCGTATCCGCTGACGGCGCTGTTCTTGGGGTTGTCCCATCGCAGGGTGACCTCACCGGCGCCCGGCCCCGTCGCGGCCTTGAATCCCGTGGGGGCCGGCGGCTCCGCAAACGGCGTGCCCGTCACGGCGCCCGATGCCGTGCCGATCACCAACCCGACCACCGCCCTCACCTGGAACGTGTAGGCTGTTCCGTTGGTCAAGCCCGTCACCGTGTGTTTGACCGTATTCTTGTCGCTGTTGCTGATGTCCGTCCAGGCCCCGTAGGAGGCTGTACCCGCCTTCTGCCGATACTGATACCTGATATTGGCGCTGGGGCTAGGTCTGGTCCATTGCAGAGTTACCTGACGGCCACGCGGCCCCGCCGTGGCCGTCAATCCCGTGGGGGCGGACGGCTTCTCCTCCGTGCTGCCTGTCACGGCGGCCGATGCTGCTCCCTTCAGCGACCCGGCTACGGCCCGCACCTGGAACGTATAGACTATTTGGAGAATACTTATTGTCCTGCTCAATCCCGTCACCGTGTGTCTGACCGTATCCTTGTCGCTGTTGCTGATGTCCGTCCAGGCTCCGTAGCGGCGGCTAGAGCCCTTCTGCCGATACTGATACCTGGTGACGGCTTTATTCCCGGGGTCGTCCCATGTCAAGGTCACCTCCCTGGCACCCGGCCCCGCCAGGACTTTAAGCCCGGTGGGGGCGGCCAGGGCCGCCACGTTGCTCACCACGATGTCGAAACTGTCCGACACATCGCTGGCGCCGTCGGTGGCCGTCACCTTTACCGTCAGACTGCCCACGTCGTTCCCGCCGGGCGTGCCGGAGAAGGTGCGGGTGGTGGCGTTGAAGCTGAGCCAGGCGGGCAGGGCTGTGCCGTTCTGCTTCGTGGCCTTGTAGGTCAGGGTGGAATCTGTGTCCTTGAAGGTGTCTGCCGGGAACGTGTAGCTGAAGGCCGCGCCCGCCGTGGCCGTCTGGTCCGGGATGGTTTTTTCCACCGTAGGGGCCGCGTTGACGCTGGACGACACCGTGGCGACCACCCAGGCCGTTGACTCACTAACGACCCACCCGCGCCCGCGCCCGGCTTCCAACCGTATCTGGAAGCCGTACGCCCTGCCGTAGATCGCGGCGGGGACAGGGATAACCCTTGCGCTCGTACTGTCGACGTCGGCGACGACCAGTCTTCTCCACCTATAGGTTATCCCGTCCACACGGTTCCGAAACTGGTATCCTTTGATGGCGCTGTTTTTGGGGCGGTTCCATCGCAGGGTGACCTCACCGGCGCCCGGCCCCGGCGTGGCTGTCAAACCCGTGGGGGCGGACGGTCTCACCGAGATGTAGAAACTGTCCGACACATCGCTGGCGCCGTCGGTGGCCGTCACCTTCACCGTCAGAACGTCCACGTCGTTCTCGCCGGGCGTGCCGGAGAAGGTGCGGGTGGTGGCGTTGAAGCTGAGCCAGGCGGGCAGGGCTGTGCCGTTCTGCTTCGTGGCCTTGTAGGTCAGGGTGGAATCTGTGTCCTTGAAGGTGTCTGCCGGGAACGTGTAGCTGAAGGCCGCGCCCGCCGTGGCCGTCTGGTCCGGGATGGTTTTTTCCACCGTAGGGGCCGCGTTGACGCTGGACGACACCGTGAGGCCCACGGTGGCCGTTGACTCACCACCCAGACTCCCGGCCACGGCCCGCACCCGGAAGCTGTAGTAGACGGCAGTCAAGCCCGTCACCGTGTACTCGACCGTATCCTTGTCGCTGTTGCTGATGTCCGTCCAGGTCCCGTAGGAGGCTGTACCCGCCTTCTGCCGATATTCGTATCCGCTGATGGCGCTGTTCTTGGGGTTGTCCCATCGCAGGGTGGCCTCACCGGCGCCCGGCCCCGTCGCGGCCGTGAGCCCCGTGGGGGCGGCCAGGGACGTCACGTTGTTCACCCGGATACGGAAGCTGTCCGAGACATCACCGGGGCCGTCGTCGATGGCCGTCACCTTTACCGTCAGCGTACCTGCGTTGTTGCCGTTCGGTGTGCCGGAGAAGGTGCGGGTGGTGGCGTTGAAGCTGAGCCAGGCGGGCAGGGCTGTGCCGTTCTGCTTCGTGGCCTTGTAGGTCAGGGTGGAATCTGTGTCCTTGAAGGTGTCTGCCGGGAACGTGTAGCTGAAGGCCGCGCCCGCCGTGGCCGTCTGGTCCGGGATGGTTTTTTCCACCGTAGGGGCCGCGTTGCTGGCCGCCGTCCTGGCGTTCACCCAGGGTGTTTCCAGGCTGTTCACCGTCCCGGCTACGGCCCGCACCTGGAAGCTGTAGTGGGTGTTGGCAGTCAAGCCCGTCACCGTGTGGCTGACGGTGTTGACAGTTCTGCTGACGGAGATACTCGCCCAGGCAGACACTGCCTGGGCTGACGGTTTTGTGCTGTCCCGCACCCGATACTGATACCCGGTGATGTTGCCGATCCTGGGGTTGTCCCATGTGAGGGTCACCTCGGCGCGCCGCGGCGCCGCCGCAGCCGTTAATCCCGTGAGGGCGGCCGGTCTCACCCGGATACTGAAGCTGTCGGAGACCGAATTGAAGGGGTCGCTTGCCGTCACCGTTATCGTCCAGACGAAGCCGGTGGCGAACAACGAATTAGGCGTGCCGGAGAAGGTGCGGGTGGTGGCGTTGAAGCGGAGCCAGGCAGGTTGATTCGCGCTGACCGCCTGTGTGAACTTATAGGTCAGGGTGTCGTTCTCCTCATCGGTGAACGTGTCTGCCGGGAACGTGTAGCTGAAGGCCGCGTCCGCCGTGGCCGTCTGGTCCGGGATGGGTATTGCTACCTTGGGCGCCTTGTTGGCGTTAGCCGACGGCGTGGCCCCCACCCAGGGCGTTTCCCGACCCGTCAACGACCCGACTACGGCCCGCACCTGGAAGCCGTAGGTGGTGCCGGCAGTCAAGCTGGGCACCGTAAAGCTGGTGGTGGCGGCATTGCTGCCGGAGACGCTCAGCCATACCCTGTCTGGTGTCATCCAATACTGATACCCGGTGATGTTGCCGTTCTTGGGGTTGTCCCATAAGAGGGTTACCTCCCTGGCGCCCGGCCCCGCAAAGGCTTTGAGGCCGGTGGGGGTGGGCACCACTGTGGTCGCGGTGGAAGGCGGCGTGACGCTCACCGAGGCCGATGACACACCATTCACCGTCACCGTATTCCCGGCTACGGCCCGCACCTGAATGTCGTACACCGTTCCGACATTCAGGTTGCCCGGCCTAAAATGGGTGGTGTTGGCATTACTAAACTGGATTATAACCCACTCACCCCACTCACTACTGTGGCTTGGCTTACGGTGACGCCACTCATAGCGGGTGATGGTGTTGTTGTTGGGGTTGTCCCATAAGAGGGTCACCTGGCCGACGCCTGACCCCGGAAAGGCTTTGAGGCCGGTGGGGGCGGAAGGCGCCGTCTGGGCATGGGCCGCCTGCCCGCCCCCCAGCAGGACCCCTACGGACTCTGCAACGACGGCCAGCGCAATGCGCGGCGCCGGGCTGCGCCGCGCAAAGTCCACAAGCAGGGGCAGGCTGACGAGGGCGGCTAGAATACCGCAGCGGAGCCGCGGGCCGCAACGGCCAGGGATTGTAGACCCTACCATGCCCTACCCCCGGACACAGGTTGGGCTCTCCGGCTCTCCGGCTCTCCGGCTCTCCGGCTCTCCGGCTCTCCGGCTCTCCGGATTATACTACTACGCTGCCAGAGGGACGGCCCCGTTGCTGCAGGACATGGCAGGGGATTAGAATCCAAGAGGCAAGCCAAGGGGAGGACGAGGGAGATGGAAGGCATTTTCCTTCACAGGAAGAAATCATACCTTGAACGTCCTGACCCCTGAGCCAGAGATGTATCAACGGCTACTTTATGGGCCGCTCCCCAGATGAACCCCACCGTCCCCTGCCGTCGTTTTGGGCGAACCGGATTGCAGGTTCCCCTGCTCTCCCTGGGGGGAATGCGGTTTCAGGAAAGCTGGAGCGACCTGGACTGGGAGCAGATCCCGGAGGACAACCAGGCCAACGTGGAGGCGCTGCTGCGCCGCACCCGGCGCCTGGGGATGCACCATGTGGAAACAGCCCGCCACTACGGCAGTTCGGAGCGGCAACTGGGGCGGGCCTTCGCCGCTGCCCCCGATCCCCGCCGCATCGTGCAAACCAAGGCGCCGCCCCGACAGGACGCCCGGCAATTCGAGGCGGAACTGGAAGAGAGCATGGCCTTGCTGGGTTGTGGGCGCATTGATCTTCTGGCCATCCACGGCATCAACCTCCCGGAGCATCTGGAGCAAGCGACGGGTCCCGAAGGATGCTTGCAGGTGGTGCGCCGCTGGCAGCGGCAGGACCGCATCGGGCACGTGGGTTTCTCCACCCACGGCCCCACCGACGTGATCGTGGCCGCCATCGAGACAGATGCTTTCGATTACGTCAATCTGCACTGGTATTACATTCGCCAGGACAACCACCCGGCCATTGCCGCGGCGCGACGGCATGACATGGGGGTGTTCATCATCAGTCCCACGGATAAGGGCGGGCATCTCCACAGCCCTTCCGCCTGCCTCCTGGAGATGTGCGCACCCCTGCATCCCATCGTCTTCAACGATCTCTTCTGCCTTGCCCAACCCGGTGTTCACACCATCAGCGTTGGCGCCGCCCAGCCGGGGGATCTGGAGTTGCACCTGCAGGCGGTGGCGCAACTGGAGGATGCCCCGCGGCTGTTGCCGCCGATCCTTCAACGTCTGGAAGGGGAAAGAGAGAGGCGCCTGGGCGCGGAATGGGTGCGCTCCTGGAAAGAGGGGCTTCCCCACTGGAAAGACACACCGGGACACATCAACCTGGCGGCCCTGCTCTGGCTCTACAACCTCTGGAAAGGATGGGATCTGGACAGCTACGCGCAAGCCCGTTACGGGCTGATGAGCCGTGACAACCACTGGTTTCCGGGCTGCAACGCCAACGCCCTGGACGCGGGGGTCAGCCCGGAAGCGCTACGCCATGCCCTGGGGCGCTCTCCCTGGAGGGAACGCATCCTCACCATCCTGCGCCAACTCAAAGCCCGGTTCGGACAGAGCAAGGTTCAACGGCTCAGTTCAGCCTGAGCGCCCGGTTCAGCCTTGCCGTTGTAACCACCAGTGTGCCCACCGGCGCCTTAATCCAGCGGCCAGGCTCCGGATGCCCCGGAGACCCGGCAGGGGGCTGTTGCCGTGATTGCCCGAAGAAGACTCCCGGCAGTGCTCCGCCATGAAAGCGGAGATGATCCGGTGGTGGCGCTCTTGCAGGGGGAACTCCAACGGTTCTTCCTCTCCAGCAGCGGGCCTCGCCTCGGCCGGCGTCTCCGCCAGGGTGTCCGCCGGCGCCGGGCTGGCGGTCGGGGTGCGCAGGACTGCCGGCCCGTCTTCATTGGGGGGCGGCTGGAGAAAACCGTGATCCATGGGTGGTTGGGGGACAGGCCGTCTCAGGGTTCCCCCGTTGCAGATGGATGCGCCCCCGCCGCCAGCGCAGCCACCAGCCTCGGCCCAGAGGCGCCATGGTCCCGGGGTGGCGCAGGCTGAGGAGAAGTTGGTTGAGCCGTTGGCGATCAGGACGCCAGCCGGTGTGATCCTGAATCCAGAAAGCCAGGCAGCGGCTGGCCAGGGGGCGGGGCAGGGCCGCCAAGTCCTGGGGGCTGAGGCTTGCGGATGGCTGGGTCCCCATGGCGGCCAGGGCCTCCCGCGCCAGTTGATCCAGCAGGTCGCTTTCCTCTGCAAGCTGTTGGGCGCAGGCCGCCATGTGGTCCACGGCGGCGCTGTTCACCTGCTCCAGTTCCGGCAGAATCCGATGCCGAATGCGGTTGCGGGTCAAACCCTGATCGTCGTTGCTGGCATCGGGCCAGATGGGCAGCTTCAACGCCCGGCAGCACTGGAGGGTGTCCTGCCGGGAAAAGTGAAGCAGGGGGCGGGTGAGTTGGAGGCCCGGCGCCAGTTGCCGTTGGGGGCGGAGGCTACCGAGACCGCGGCTGCCGCTGCCCCGGCACAGGTGGAACAGGAGAGTTTCAGCGCGATCCGTGGCGGTGTGACCGGTCACAAGCTGACTGCAACCCAAACGACGGCACAGGGCAACGGCGCGGCCGTAGCGCCACTGGCGCGCCGCCGCTTCACCGGGGAGATGACCGGGGGCCGCCTCCAGGTGACAGGGGAGCCCCCACATGGCGCAGAGGAACTGCACGTGGGCAGCATTGGCGGCGCTATCGGGTCGCCAGCGGTGATCCCCGTGGAATACCTGCAAGGACCAGTGGTGGCGCCGTTGAAGGTCCTGGAGCAGGCGCACCAGGCAGAGGGAATCCTGTCCCCCGGACACCGCCACCAGCAGGGACGCTCCGGACGGCAGCAGATCGGGAGAGGCCAGGAGGGACCTGTGGAGCCGGTGGTGCCAGCGGCTCCAGGAAGTGGGGGACGGACCCTGCTGTCCGGGGGAGGCAGGCCCAGGGAAACCGGAATGGCCCATGGCTGAACAGCCGGTCTCTGCAGACGGAACCCCTAGCATGAAGCTAACCCGTTCCGGCCCTTCCGCCCATGACCCTTCCCGCCCCCCTTGCGACCCGCCTTGCCGCCCGCCAGGGACTGAAGATCATTGCCGGTCTGCAAACCTTTGCGCCCGAGCGGGTGCGCCATGTGTGCAACGCTGCCGTCGCCGGTGGGGCCGACCTGGTGGACATTGCCGCCGACCCCCAGTTGGTGCGTCTGGCGCGATCCTGTGGGGTGACCACCGTCTGTGTGTCTGCCGTGGATCCGGAACGCTTCCCCGGGGTGGTGGCCGCCGGGGCCGATCTGGTGGAAATCGGAAACTTCGACTGCTTCTATGACCAGGGGCGGGACTTCACCGGGGCCGAGGTGTTGGCGTTGACCCGTCGTAGCCGGGCCTTGCTGCCCCATGCGCCCCTGTCCGTCACCGTTCCCCACCGCCTGCCCCTGTCGGAGCAACAGCGGTTGGCGGAGCAGTTGGTGGCCGCCGGCGCGGACCTGATCCAGACGGAGGGAGGAACCAGCAGCCGACCCCAAAGCGCCGGCATCCAGGGACTCATTGAAAAGGCGGTTCCCACCCTGGCCGCTGCCCATGCCATCAGCCGTGCGGTGCGGGCGCCGGTGCTGTGCGCCTCCGGTCTCAGCGCGGTGACCGCCCCCATGGCCATTGCCGCCGGCGCCGCTGCCGTCGGGGTGGGCCGCGCCGTGAACCGCCTGGAGGATTCCGTGGCCATGGTGGCGGTGGTGCGCAGTCTGCGGCAGGCTTTGACCGCCGGTGTGCCGCCAAGGGTTGCGCCAACCCCGGACGCACCCAGCCGCCGCTGATGGAAATGGGCCAGCAGTTCAGCCTCACCGCCCCCTATCAGCCCATGGGCGATCAGCCCGGGGCCATTGCAGAACTGGTCCATGGGGTCCGGGGGCAGTGCCCTTATCAGACCCTTCTGGGCGCCACGGGTACGGGCAAAACCTTCACCATCGCCAACGTGATTGCCCAAACGGGCAAACCCACCCTGGTGTTGGCCCACAACAAGACCCTGGCGGCCCAGCTTTGCAACGAGCTACGGGAATTTTTTCCCAACAATGCCGTGGAATACTTTATCTCCTATTATGATTATTACCAGCCAGAAGCCTATATGCCGTCTACAGATACTTACATTGCCAAAACAGCATCCATCAATGAAGAAATAGACATGTTGCGTCACTCGGCAACCCGGTCGTTATTTGAACGCAAAGACGTGATCGTGGTAGCCTCGATTAGCTGTATCTATGGCTTAGGGATGCCGGCTGAATATCTGAAAGCGGCTATACCCCTGTGTGTTGGGGAAACGATTAACCTGCGTAAGACCCTGCGGGCGTTGGTCAATAACCAATACAGCCGCAACGATCTGGAAATCAGCCGCGGGCGTTTCCGGTTGCGAGGGGATGTGCTGGAGATTGGGCCTGCCTATGAGGATCGCCTCATCAGAATAGAATTCTTTGGTGATGAGATCGAAGCCATTCGCTATGTAAATCCCATCACCGGCGAAATTTTGAAAAGCCTGGAAAAATTGAGCATCTATCCTGCCAAGCACTTTGTGACCCCCAAGGAGCGCCTTGAGGCCGCATTGGTGGCCATCCGTGAGGAACTGGCGGACCGACTGGATATTCTCCACCAGAAAAATCAACTGGTTGAGGCACAGCGTCTGCAACAGCGCACCATATATGACCTGGAAATGCTTCAGGAAATCGGCTATTGCAACGGGGTGGAAAACTACGCCCGCCACCTCACGGGCCGGCCGTCGGGCGCCCCGCCCGAATGCCTGGTGGACTATTTCACGGATGACTGGCTGCTGGTGGTGGATGAAAGTCATGTCACCTGCCCCCAGTTGCAAGGCATGTACAACGGTGACCGCTCCCGTAAGCAGGTGCTCATTGACCACGGCTTCCGCCTACCCAGCGCCGCGGATAATCGGCCCCTGAAGGCCGAAGAGTTCTGGGCCAAGGTAAGGCAGGCCATCTTTGTATCCGCCACCCCAGGGGATTGGGAACTGGGGCGCTCCGGGGATGCGGTGCGGCGCCAAGTGATCCGCCCCACCGGCGTGGTGGACCCGGAGATCAGTGTGCGGCCCAGCGCCGCACAGGTGGATGACCTGCTGGCGGAAATTCGCTCCCGTAGTGGACGGGGTGAACGCACGTTGGTCACCACCCTCACCAAGCGCATGGCCGAGGACCTGTGCGATTACCTGGCCGGCCACGGTGTCAAGGTGCAATATCTCCATTCCGAGATCCACTCCATTGAACGGATTGAACTGATTCAGGATCTACGCACCGGCGCCTATGACGTGTTGGTGGGGGTGAATCTGCTGCGGGAAGGGTTGGATCTGCCGGAAGTATCTCTGGTGGCCATTCTCGATGCGGACAAGGAGGGCTTTCTGCGTTCGGATCGCTCCCTGATTCAAACCATTGGCCGTGCCGCTCGCCATGTGCGTGGCACGGCCATTCTCTATGGTGACCGGTTGACGGATTCCATGGCCAAGGCTATCGAAGAGACGGAGCGGCGCCGGCAGGTGCAGGAGGAATACAACAGCAGGCACGGGATTACACCCAGGGCTGTGGCCACCAAAGCCAAGGGCAACCCCATCCTGGCGGATCTGGAGTTGTCCCGGCGACTGAGCCGGAACCAATTGGAAACCGCCACAGTACAAGCGGAAAACGACGATATGCCCCTTGCCGCCCTTCCCGAACTCATTGGTCAAGTGGAGAATCAGATGAAAGCCTATGCCAAGGAGTTGAACTTTGAAGAAGCCGCCAAGCTGAGAGATCGCATTCGGGTTCTAAGGCAGAAGCTCGTAGGTTCGTCTTAGGGGAAAACCTGGATAATATCAAGGCCAAGGCGACGCCATGGCATTGGGCCTTCTTGATGACGGGACGCTATGGTTCAGCGTTATTGAATGGTTTGGATTGAACGGTCCACGGGATAGAGCGGCGAATGTTGCTTCGATGACAAAGCTCGGCGATGGTCACGGCGCCGCCATAAATGATGTCCAGAGATTCCGGCCAACTGGTGGCCATGCGCCAGCGAACCCTGGGGCGCCGGCCACCTGCCACCAATGATGTCCCCTGGTTTGGGGTTTCCCTCCGGCCACCACAAGCCGCCAGGGCAGCGCCACCGAGGCCGAAGGCGGCTGCCGTGATGGCCTGGCGGCGTTTCATGGAAAACAGGAAGGATTCTCAAGCCAGTATAGTCCCGGCGCCATCCGGCCCACCATGCCCTGGGGAGAAAGGACCACAGGGTACGGTGGGCCGGGGTGGGGACCAGGCAGGCGGCGAGGGCGGATGGGTGGCTCAGTTGCCCACCTTGATGCTTACGGCCTTGACGCTGTCCACTTTGGGGGCCGTGACATGCAGGATACCGTCCTGGAGTTCGGCTTGCAACTGGTTGGGATCAATGCGCTTGCCAAAGTAGAAACTACGCCGCCAGTTGCCGTAGCGAAATTCGCTGAGCACGCGATCCTCTCCCACATCAACGTTGGGCCGCTCCGCGCTGATTGCCATGCCATGTTCCGTGGCTTTGATGTCAATGGCGTCTTTGCCGATGCCGGGCAACTCCACCGCCAGTTGATAGCGGTCGTCGTTTTCCCGGATTTCAGCGGCGGGTGTGCCCTCGGCTTGATGAAACTGCCGATCCAGGTGCTCGAAGAGAGAGAAGGGGGATTGGGATAGAGCAAGCATGGATGGTTCCTCCAAAAAATCAAAGGGTTGAACGAGTCGTGGAGACGGAAGCTCCACGCCACCAGTGTTGGCTACGTCAACGGATTCCCCTGGAGGTAAAACCGATCCCTGGGGTACGGCAGCCACCACAACGTTCGGTTGGCCTCATCAACATGGTGGTGAGAACCGGCTGAACATTCCCGTCAGGAACCGCCTCCCATGGCCCGGGCCATGGCCTGCTGGGCAATGCGCCGGCCCTGGTCGTGGAGATGGTGGAGGAAGGTGCGGTTGGCATCGGGGTTGTGGGGATCCGGCGCCACCGGCAGGGGACCCGCCTCGTCTACCCCCAGTTCCCCTTCCAGGGCAGGGGTGATCACCACCAGTTCCGGATCCATGTCTTCCCCGTAGCTCCAGGTGCGGCGCGCCTGGGGAGGGAGCATGCCGGTCTGCACCGTGACACCCTGCTCCGTGGCGTTGCTGATGCGCCGCTGGGCCAACTGGTCCAGGAGTTGTTGCCGCGTTCGGCCCCGCAACTGAAACAGGACAAAGGGATCTTCACTGAAGCGGTCCCCCATCAAGTAGTAGACAGCGATGATGTGCTTGCAGGGATTGGCTTTATCCGGGCAGCTACATTCACTGCGCACCTCCCGGAGTTCCCAGGGAAAAAGGCGACGGCCGCTGGCGGCAAAGGCCCGTTCAATGTCCTGGGGCATGATCCCGGCCAACAACTGGGCCGTCCAGCGGGCTTTCCGGGACAGTGCATTCAGGACGTAGTCCCAGTCCTCGTTGCTGAGGGTGTCCAACCAGAGCTTCACCTTATAGGGATCCTTGGCGGTGCCATGCACCCGGGCATGAACACGACGACCCTCGAAGCGAATGGACAACACGTGACCTTCATGCATGTATTCCCAGGCCCGCTCCAATCGCCTCTTATAGCGATAGGAGTTGATCAGGTCCATCCACTGGGCCGCCCACCAGGGCTGCTCCGCCATGGCGCCGTGACTCGTGTTGTTGCGATTGAGAGTGTTCATTTCAGAGTCACCAGGTCCTTGATGTCGTCGATTGCCAGGCCGGCCAACCAGTCCTCGCCGCCGCCAATAATATCTTCCGCCAAGCGGGCCTTTTCTCGAATCATGCGGTCCACGTTTTCCTCCAGGGTGCCACTGGTGATGAATTTATGCACCATGACCCGACTGGTCTGACCGATGCGATAGGCCCGGTCCGTGGCCTGGTTTTCCACGGCAGGGTTCCACCAGCGATCAATGTGGACCACATGGCTGGCCCGGGTCAGGTTCAGACCCACGCCGCCGGCCTTGAGAGACAGGAGGAAGAGTTGTGGTCCCCGGGGATCCTGCTGGAAGCGGTCCACCATGGCCTGGCGCTCCGCCTTGGAACTTCCCCCATGGAGAAAGGGCGCTTCCCCCCGGAAGCGCTGTTCCAGGTATTGCTTGAGGAGATGGCCCCAGCGGGCAAACTGGGTGAACACTAGCGCTCGATCCCCAACCGCCGTCAATTCCTCCAGGATTTCCTCCAGCCGCTGCAGCTTGGCGGAGCGGCGAGCGAAGTCCCGGCTCACCTCCTGCTCCTGGAGCGCCAGGGCGGGATGATTACAGATCTGCTTGAGCTTGGTGAGCAGACCCAGAACCCGACCATGGCGCTCCCCCCGGGGAGCGCGGGCCACAGCCTCGAAGGTGTCGTCCACGGTCTTGCTGTAGAGCCGCTTCTGCTCATCGGAGAGTCCGCACCATTCATTGAGTTCGATTTTTTCAGGCAGGTCGCTGATGATGGACTGATCCGTCTTCAGGCGCCGGAGGATGAAGGGACCGACACGACGGCGCAAATCCCGCAGGGAGGACATATCCCCATAGCGTTCAATGGGCAGGCGGTAGCGTTGACGGAAGAACCCTTCCTCCCCCAGCACCTGGGGGTTGAGGAAGTTCATCAACGGCCAGATCTCGCCCACGCGGTTTTCCACCGGCGTTCCGGTGAGGGCGATGCAGAAGCAGGGTTTCCGCCCCAGGCGCGACAACTCCCGGGCGGCGGCGGACTGCTTGGAGGTGGGGTTCTTGATGGCCTGGGCTTCGTCAATCACCACCCCCTGCCATCCATAGCTGCCGAGAACGGCCAGGTCCCGCTGCAGCAAACCGTAGCTGGTGAGCACCAGGTCCACGCCGTTGAGGGCGGCAGCCAGGGTCGCAGCGGTGTTGGGGCGGCGGCTGCCGTAATGCTCGATCACCCGCAGCCCAGGGGTGAACTGCTGCGCTTCACGGCGCCAATTGGTCATCACCGAGGTGGGGCAGGCGAGCAAGACCGGCCGCTTGAGTTCCTTTTGCACTTTCAGGTACTGAAGGAAGGCCAGCAGTTGAATGGTTTTCCCCAGGCCCATGTCATCGGCGAGGCAAGCCCCCTGACCGAAGCGGTAGAGGAAGGCCAGCCAACCCAGTCCCCGCTCCTGGTAAGGGCGCAACCGGCCACGGAACCCTTCCGGCGCAGGCAGGGGATCCGGTTGCTTGTGGTGGTGGTACTGCTCCAGCACCTGCTGCAAGCGCGGTCCTGCCTCAAAGTGATGGACCGGCAGCCGTTGCAGGGTTTCCAGGTGGTTCCCGGCCAGTCGCAGGGCGTCTTCCAGGCTGAACCGTGGTTCCTCCAGGCAGAACTTTTCCGCCGCCTTGATGTCTCCGGGGCGCAATTCCACCCACTGCCCCCCGTGGTTCACCAGAGGGCTCTTCTGGGCGCTCAGCCGCTCCAGTTGGTTGAGGGTGACGGGCTGGCCACCGATCATCAGGGTCCAGCGCCATTCCAGGGATTCCCCCAGGCTGAAGCCCCGGGACTCCGGTGGCAGGTCCGCCCGGATGGCCAGACCCATGCGTCCCGCAAGGCCGCCGCTGAGGGTGGCAGGCAGTTTGACGCCAACCCCCAGATCCCGCAACCGACGGCTGGCGGTGCGCACCAGCACAAAGGCTTCCGCAGGGGTCAGATCCATGGTGGATGGGGTGGTGCCCTCCAGCCCCCGCTCAAGGGGTTCAAAGGCGGACAAGGCCCGACCCAGGCCCTCCAGCAGCAACCGGCTGGGCTTTTCCACGGGGATTTCACCAATATGGACGGCATTGTCGCCAGCGGCCCAAATGGCCTCGGCATCCAGCCAGAGGCCGGGATCAACGGCAGCCTGAAGACCAAAGCGGAGCTGCCAACGGTTGGGATCCTGCTCTCCCTGCTGTGGCGTTGTGGTCTGCGGTGGCGTTGGAGCCTGCAACTCCAGGCAGGCCCGTGCCGGCGCCAACTGGCCTGTGACCCCCTGGCGCCAGTGGTTGGTGGCCCCCTGCAGGCGCTCCATGCCGTCTGCATCGCTGTTCACCAGACCCTCCGGGGAAGCCAGGGCCTGCTGCCAACTGTCCAGTAGGGGATCAAGGCCCTCCTCCAGCGGCGTAAAGGCCACCCGCATCTGGTTGTCCAGGAGGGCAGCCACAATGCCGGCCACCTGCAAACGCTGCTGCTCGGGGCGGCGGCAGACCAGCGTCTTCCGTGGATCATGGCCCGAGAGCAACACCTGGGGCAGGTGCAACGCCATGGTTTCCAGGCGGTAACGGTCGTCCTCGCGATTGAGCAAGGGTTGCCAGCGGGCGTGGCAGTGACCACCCGTGGTCTCCACCACCGGCAGCCAGCGGCCCCGGGCCATCAGGCTGAGACACCAGCGCTGTAGATGGGCCAGCCAGCGCAGTTCATCCCCCAGATCCGGGTGCTCGCCACTGAGGGGCAGCCCGTCGAGCCACCGGGGCAGATCCCCCATGGCCAACTTCAACCCTTCAATGCGCCATGGCCACCACTGACACTGTTCGGGGATCGCCTCACCAGCCAGCAGAGGAAGGCCGCTCCACACCTCCCACTCACTGGCGCTGCCGGTCCTGGAGCGACTCCGGCGCCGCCGGGATCTGCGCAGATCCCGACTGGGCAAACTCAACAGGCGCTCCACCGGCTTCAGGGGAACCTGGGGCAAGCCCTGCCGGTTGCTCAGGCAATGGCGCAACTCCCGGTGGGACAGGGCAAAAGGGTGTGCCAGTGGTTCATCCACAGGAGTCTGCCGATCCGTCAGGCGCCAGCCGTCCGCCCACAGCACCAGACCATCGCCGTCCCATAGCGCGTGCAGAAGGCTCATGGACCCTTTTGGCCGAAAAGCGTGGGGCATGGCACACCCTGACCTGGGTTGGGGCTGGTCAGGGGCGTTCCTTCCCTAACTTGCCAGATCATGGCCCGCCATGACCAGTTCCTTGGGACTGCGCGATCATTGCCGTTCATTATGCTTCTCCACCATGAAGGCGTCCGCATCCCCAACCACCATGATGTCGGCACAAGAGCAGCCCCCCAGTGGTGCGGCCATCCGCCTCGCCTTCCTGGACTTCTATACGGCCCGCGGCCACCGCCTGCTGCCCAGCGCCTCCCTGGTGCCGGAGGATCCCACCGTCCTGCTCACCATTGCGGGGATGCTTCCCTTCAAGCCGGTGTTTCTCGGGCAGAAGCAACGGCCTGCCCATCGGGCCACCAGCGCCCAGAAGTGCATTCGCACCAACGACATTGAGAATGTGGGGCGCACGGCGCGGCATCACACGTTCTTCGAGATGCTGGGCAATTTCTCCTTTGGGGACTACTTCAAGGAGCAGGCCATTTGCTGGGCCTGGGAACTGAGCACGGAGGTGTTCGGCCTGGATCCCCAGCGCCTGGTGGCGAGTGTATTCCGCGAGGACGAGGAAGCCACCGCCATCTGGACGGGGAGGGTGGGTATAGCCCCTCACCGGGTCGTGCCCATGGGTGAAGCCGACAACTTTTGGAGTGCCGGACCAACAGGTCCCTGTGGTCCCTGCTCCGAACTCTACTACGACCTGCAGCCCGAAAAGGGCGATGGTCCCATCGACCTGGAAGACGACCAGCGCTTCATAGAGTTTTACAACCTGGTGTTCATGGAGTCCAACCGGGATGCCCATGGGGTTTTGACGCCTCTGGCCAACAGGAACATTGACACCGGCATGGGTCTGGAGCGCATGGCCCGGATCCTGCAAGGCAAGCCCAATAACTATGAAACCGATCTCATCTATCCCCTCATGGCTGCCGTTGCGCAGCGCTCACCCGTAGAGAGCTACTTTGCCGCCAGCACGGCCCAGCAAACCTCCCTCAAAATCATTGCGGACCATAGCCGTGCGGTGACCCACCTGATTGCCGATGGGGTCACCGGTTCCAACCTGGGTCGCGGCTACGTGCTGCGGCGTCTCATCCGCCGCGCCGTCCGCCATGGGCATCTTCTCGGCCTCCGTGAACCGTTCCTGGAGACCCTGGTGGATGTAGTCATCCGACTGATGGGATCCGCCTATCCTCAGTTGCGGCAACGGGAGCCCATCATCAGGCGGGAACTCCAACAGGAAGAGTTGCGCTTCCTTGACACCCTGGAGCGGGGCGAAAAGCGCCTCGGCGAAATTCTGATGACACAGCCGGCCCAGATTAGCGGCAGCCAGGCGTTCGAGTTGTACGACACCCACGGCTTCCCCCTGGAGTTGACCGTGGAAGTGGCCCAGGAGCATGGTCTGGCTGTGGATCAAGAGGGGTTTGCAGCGGCCATGGAGGCCCAGCGGCAGCAGGCCAGGGCCGCCGCCGTCAACGTGGACCTCACCCGCGGCGGGGTTGGGAAAAGCCTGGCCGCCAAGCTGGGGGCCACCCCCTTCACCGGCTATGGGCAACTGGATGACGAGAGTCAGGTGGTGGCCATCGTCGTCAACGGTGCGGCGGTGCAGCAGGCCCATGCTGGCGATGCCGTGCAGGTGGGCCTGTCCCGCACCTGCTTCTACGGGGAATCCGGCGGCCAGGTGGGGGATCGCGGCCTGTTGCTGAGCACGGCAACCACCGGTCGGCCCATGAAGATGGTCGTTGAGGACGTGCAGAAGGTGGATGGATTCGTTCTGCATAAGGGCCGGCTGGAATCCGGTGTGCTGACCGTGGGAGATCCGGTTGCCGCCCGGGTGGACCGTTCCTGCCGGCGTCGAGCGCAAGCGCATCACACGGCCACCCATCTCCTCCACGAGGCGCTCAAGCGGGTTGTGGAACCGAACATCTCCCAAGCCGGTTCCCTGGTGGCCTTCGACCGGCTCCGCTTTGATTTCAATTGCTCCCGATCCGTGACGGCCGGGGAGATGGAGCAGATGGAGTCTTTAATCAATGGATGGATTCTGGACGCCCAGAGCCTGGAAGTGAGCCAGATGCCCATGGCGGAGGCCAAGGCCCGGGGGGCTGTGGCCATGTTCGGGGAGAAGTATGGAGACGTGGTGCGGGTGGTGAACGTGCCTGGCGTGTCCATGGAACTCTGTGGCGGCACCCATGTACACAACACTGCCGAAATCGCTCTGGTGCGGCTGGTGGCCGAGGGGGGTGTGGCCTCGGGCATCCGCCGCATCGAGGCCGTGGCCGGTCCGGCGGTGCTGAGCTACATCAAACCCCGGGACCAGGCCTGCCGCCAGTTGGGGGAGCGATTCAAAGCACAGCCCACGGAGATCGTGGCCCGGGTGGAGACCCTGCAAGCGGAACTGAAACAGACCGGCAAAGCCCTGGCCGCCAGCAGGGAAGCCCTGGCGCTGGCCAAGGCCATGGCCCTGGTTCCCCAGGCCCGGTCCAACGGTGCGTTCCAGCTTCTGGTGCAACGGCTGGACGGGGTGGAGTCCGCCCCCCTGCAAACGGCGTGTCAGATCCTGGTGGATCAGTTGGGCTCCGGGGCGGCGGTGGTGCTGGCGGGGGAATCTTCCCCGGGCAAGGTGAGCCTTGTGGCGGGGTTTGGCCCCCAGGTGGTGGCACGGGGCGTGAAGGCCGGGGCCTTGATTGGCGCCCTGGCCAGGGGATGTGGCGGCGGTGGCGGCGGGCGGCCCCATCTGGCCCAGGCGGGTGGTCGTCAGCCGGAAAACATTGATGCCGTGCTGGAGGCTGGCCGGACCCGATTGGTGGAGGCCCTCAGCCGGAATCCACCGGCAGAACCCCAATCGCGGCGCCGCAAGAGCAGCAGAAAAACCCCGTCTGCCGGATGAGTTACCGGGTGTGGGCGCCTTCTTCTACACTATGTAGCGTCTCATTGCCCACGTTCTTTCAACTCATGACCATGCGCGCACTGAAGTTTCTGATGGGAGCCGCCCTGCTCACCAGCCTGGCGGCCTGCGGAGGGAAAACGTCCGAATCGGCTTCGGCCTCCTCCGAGTCCCATGGAGACATGATGTCCGAGTCTCACGACCAGATGATGGCGGACGGAGAAAAGGGCCATGACCATATGCACGATCATGACCATATGGACGATATGTCCATGATGCACGACACCATCTTCACCGGCGCCTTCCAGAAAGCGGAACACGAAACCAAGGGCGCTTTTGAAATCCACAAGCATGGGGATAAGACCATGCTCCACTTGAGCGAGGACTTCGCCACCAACCCCGGCGCCCCGGATCTGTACGTGGCCATTGGCGCCGCCGCTAACCCCATCGCCGACAAGGAGCTTCCCTATCCCCTGGCGGAAGGCGAATACGTGACCGTGGCCGAGTTGACGTCCGCCACGGGGGCGCAAGCCTATGATCTTCCTGCCGACATTGATCTCTCCGAGGACAACTCCGTGATCATCTGGTGCAAGCAGTTCAACGCCACCATGAGCTATGCGCCACTGGAAGCGGCCCAATGATGGTTCAACACCGCCGGTCACAACCCCTCTCGGCTAAGACGGCTTGATGACCGGGCGGGCTGTGGAAGGGGCTGGCGCTGCTGCGGCCCCCTCCACTTCATTGTTAAAGGCTCCCCGGACTGGATTCGAACCAGTGACCAATCGATTAACAGTCGACCGCTCTACCGCTGAGCTACCGAGGAATACGGGGAAGAGCCTAGCCTGTCCCCTGTCGTTTCAGCAACCCTTCCTGGCTGGAATCAGGCTGGAATCAGGCTGGAATCAACCAATGGCCATGGCGGCCCCGATGGCGCCCTGGCGCATGGGGAACGCCCCATCGCAGCAGTCCAGTTCCTCCAGCCTGTGGGTGACCCAGAGTGCAGTCAGGCCCTCCGAACAGAGATGACGCACCAGCATCAGCACCTCCTGCTGGCTCCGGGGATCCAGCAGAGCCGTGGGCTCATCCAGAAGCAGTAACCCACTGTCAGCAACCAGGGCAACGGCAATGGCGAGGCGTTGTTTCTGGCCGCCGCTCAGGCTGTGGATGGGGCGTTGTGCAAAGCCCTGAAGGCCCACCCGCTCCAGTGCGGCTCCGAGCCGCTCCCGGCGCTGTGGAGCGGACAGGTGATCGGGCATGCCCAATTGGAGATCGGCCCCGCAACTGGGCAGCAAGAGTTGATGGTCGGGATTCTGAAACACCAGGCTGGCGGGCCGGGAACAGTCCACCCGGCCGGAATCGGGCTGGATGAGGCCCATAATCACCCGCAGCAGGGTACTTTTGCCGCTACCGTTGGCCCCCACCAGCATCCACAGGCCATGGTGCGGCAACTCCAGACTGCAACCGTCAAGGGCAACCGCGCCACCGGGCCAGCGCAGCCGCAGATCGGCAATCCGCAGGGGGATGCAGGGAGATGAGGACAGGGAGGGGTGGTTCCCGAGCTCAGGCATCCTGGCTGAAGCCAGGCCGCCGGGCTCGTCCACTGCTGCCACTGGAGCGCTCGTACATCTGCACGGAGGCGATCTCGTCGCTCAACAGCAGGATTTTGCGCTCACTGCTGGTGTCGCAGTTGAGATGGAGCAACTGGGAGCGCTGGGAGGTCATCGCTCCTCCCAGGGTTTGCAGCAGGGCTTCCGCATCGGCTTGTTGCCGTCGCTGCACGGTGAGGGGAAGTGGATTGCGTTTGAGAGAGATTTCGACGGTGAACACCGAGTCAATCAGCGCTGTCCGAGCAAGTGTACTGAGCCGGTGGTGGTTTCGGGCAGGGAATGGGTCCAAAAATCCTGGCCGGAATCCCGGTCAGCAGGCCCGTGCAGGATTTTGCTTTTGCCCGGGAAAACTTTGAGTAAAAGTACTCACATCCTCACCGGGGGAATTTTTCTAGGGTGCTTTTGCAACATTTTGAAACCTTATGACCATTGCAGTAGGGGGAGCGCCAGCCGGACGGGGGTGGTTCGACGTCCTC
>JAPOTR010000031.1 GCA_026709085.1 Cyanobacteria bacterium MAG CAR3_bin_5
ACACCAGCACACCAGCACACCAGCACACCAGCACACCAGCACACCAGCACACCAGCACACCAGATTGTAACGAGCTCCTAAGATCTGTAGGATGTCTTGAAATACTTTGTGATATCCGGCTCAGTCTCTCTTCCAGTTCTCTTTCCACCCCGGCTACCGCCGCCTGCCACCGGGCATGGGCAGCGTTAAAACGCTTTCTGAGGCGACCACTCCCCTCCTGCACATTGGCCTGGGCTGCTGCCCCACTTGCTGCTGCTTGTCTTTCCCTCTCACCAAGCGCTGTAATTGCAGCAGAGTGTAAGCCAATAATCGTATTCTATAACGGGTTCTTTGAGCAAGATAGAGATCAAGGCCTCTGGCGAATTTGCAATAACTATAATGCCCCAGAAGGAGCCACAAAGAAGTGTAGATCTTGGTCTAGAAGTCATGGAGGCTATGAGACAGATTTTATAAAAGAGCACCGGGATTCAACATCTTTAAAAACACCTATAATTCTGATAGGTTATAGTTATGGTGGAGATACCGCTTACGATGTGGCGGAATCTCTCCCATCAAGTTACGCGCCAACTTTAATTACACTTGATCCGGTAGGGAAACAAGGATTTACAAGTTATCTTCCGAAGCCAACTCGGGGAGATTGGATAAATGTTTATACAGATCCTCCATGGCTGCCAAATAGATCTGACTTAATTGCAAGATCAGGTGTTCGTTGGAAATGGCAAGACAATGCAGATCGCAATAGGGAAATGGAAATACATCACGACGATATTGGAAAAATGTTCAGGAGGGTTGCCAAACCGATTATCGAGGAAAAGCTTGCGTGTCTTAAAGAATAGAGGACGAGCTGGCCTTGTTTGCCTCGCTCGACAACTATGCAAATCACGATGACGAAGATCTCGGCCAGTACGACTACTGGATTTCATGGCCTGGATGGTCGTATTGGCCGAAATAGACCACCATGCTCCTCAACGATTTCCGCAAACCCCCCCCGTCCTCTCCGGCAATCGGCTGGTGAACCTGCAATCCGGCGCGTTCAACGGCCTCGGCGATCTGTAGAAGAACTGGACCTCGCCGATAACGGCCTGGTCAGCCTCTCGGCCGCCTCCTTCAACGGCCTCTCCGACCTGGAACTGCTGGGTCTCAACGGCAACAAGCTCTCCAACCTCTCCTGAAACTCTTCCTTTTGTATCCCATGTCTCACTCTTCCCTGTCTCCAACTGTCCTGGCTCAGCAAATCAGCAGCCACACCCCACCCTCTTCCAACACCCGTCCACCGTGGGCGCTGGAATCAAAGATGGACAGAGACCCCTGTCCTGGAGTACTGCTGCATCACTGGGCAAAGCAGCGCCTTGCAAAAGCTTTCAAGAAGTTTGCATGGTCTGAAACAGGAGGACTTTTTAGATTGCCTTCCCCCCAGCCAGGCAAATCTTCTCGTTCATGCAACCCCTCCGCTCCACAACCTACTTTCTCGCGTCGAGAGGAGATCTCACGGCTTGGTGCTAGGGAAACACTGAAAAACCCAAAGGCAGGTCTGCATAGGATTCTGACTACTTTGTCGTGGCAAGTGTTTTCAAAAGGCCAGGGATATGGAAAAGGAGTTTTCCAGTGTTTCCCAAGTTTTCTTCCTCTTGGCTCGTCAAAACTCTGGAACACCCTGGCTTGTGTGCTAGCTATTTCTCTTTCTACTCCTATTCCTTCATGGGCGCAGACGGTATCCAGGAACATAAAAGTATGCAATTACCTAAACCTAAACAGGACGCTTAGTGTAGCGTTAGGATATTCATATCAGAATGAAAAAACATCTAAAGGTTGGTTTGTTGTATATCACAATAGCTGTAAAGACATTACCTTAACAACTGATAGGAGCACCATAGTTTATGGTTATGTACACGCAGGCATCTCTGCCCCATATGCTTGTGGCACTAGAATTGTAGGAGGAATTAGAGGACCATTCGGAGTCCTTAAAGGCACGGGCAGGAGAGTCACTAACTATTGTGACGGGCGTCGCCTGGAGGAGCCTTCTCAGGGGAGTCATTGTCCGCCTGGACCACATGCCTGCCTGGGTTATAATTTTAACAACTCACATAGATTTTGCATAAGGACGCCATCGGCCTTTAATATTGTTCATCGGGACGGGAGATGCACCACCTCCACTAACACTAGATTTAATGACTTTAAACAGATAGTACAACCCTATTCATCTGGTGTAACATGGACAGTGCGTCAATTATAGGAGGAATTAGAGGACCATTCGGAGTCCTTAAAGGTACGGGCAGGAGAGTCACTAAATATTGTACGAGAACCATGGAGCTTCCTCGCCAGTGGCGGGGGTGTCCTGCTGGACATTTTTGCCTGCCTGCTACTTTTGGCGGCCCAGATCAATTTTGCCTGAATATGCCAGGACGCTTTTATTTTGAACATTCTAAAACCAGATGCACCGCCGACACTAGGTTTCGAGAGATAGTAGAACCCTATTCGACTGGTGCAATATGGAGACTGTATCGTTGAGACATCTATCCATTTCTCCCTCCCCTATCCTTCCAACCCACCAATGCTGAATCTCCCCAAAAGAATCAGGCCAGCACGAGTGGCCCTCCCCCTGGCTACAGTCCTTGCTTTCATCCTCCCCCTGACCACCGCCTGCAGCAGTAGGGGGCAGCAAGCCTCTTCCCCGCCAGCCCAAGCAACAGAAACATCCCAGCAAGAGCCGGTGGAGCAGGGAACCGGCGATGGCGATATGACCAGCCCGTTGCCGGCTGGTGAAGGCTCATCTGCGGCTGTCCATCAAGACAACCCAACTTCAAGAGATAACGACTCTGTTGTGCATTCCGACTTGTACAATGCAGTGGCTAACGGTCACACGGAAGTTGTGGACACTCTCATTGCAGCAATGAGAAAGGGGGGAAACTTTGATGGCTATTATGGATGGGATATGAATACAGTCGGTGTGGAAGACGCGAAGGCCAATACCCTGCTGCATGTAGCCGCCGCCAACGGTCATGGCGAAGTCGCCAACCTCCTTCTTCAAGCCGGGGCCGCCGTGAACGCTCAAAATAACGACAACAACACCCCGACTGACCTTGCCCGCCAGCACGGCCATGAAAGCCTGGCGCAGCGGCTGGAGCGCATCCCTGCATTGCTGGAAGCGGCAGCGGCAGGCAACGTGGCGCAAGTGGAGACCTTACTGGCGGCCAGCGTCTACGTCAATGCCCATCAGTTTCCTGGGCGTCCTGTCGGCCCGACGCCACTGCATCACGCAGCCGAGAAAGGATATGCTCATATGGCCCGGCTCCTCGTTGAGGCCGGGGCCAACGTCAATGCCCGCGTCCCGGAGGATTTTTACAACACCCCCTTGCACCTGGCCGCCCACGGTGGTCATGCAGCAGTGGTCAAACTCCTCATCGAAGCCGGGGCCGGTCTCGATAAACAGGCTGAGGACGCCAGCACCCCGCTGCTACTGGCTACCGGCAACGAGCGCAGGGAGCCGGAAGCGATCCGGCTGTTGCTCCGGGCCGGCGCTGATCCCAATATCCCCAATCGCTACGGTAGAACGCCGCTGTTCTGGGTGGTGATGAACGGGGAGACGGAGCTTGTCCGTCTCCTGCTTCAGGCCGGGGCGGACGGGAACGCCGCTGATCGTTACGGCGCCACGCCATTAACATTTGCCGCAGAAAGCGGTTCAGTCGAAATTGCTGAAGCACTCCTCAGCGCCGGGGCCGACGTCAATCCTGTCCCCAGCACCTTGCCCACACTATATGACGGCAATACACCGCTCCTGGCGGCCATGAACGGAAGGAATCCCATGGCAATGGTGGCGCTGCTGATTCAGCGCGGAGTCGATGTCAACCTCAAGGATGAGCACGGCACTGCGCCGTTGCACCTGGCCATCCACTCCGGCCATGGGGATCTCGCCAGGCTGCTCATCGAGGCCGGGGCCGATGTGCAGACCGCCAACAACGCGGGCAACACCCCCGTGCAGGTGGCGGCCTTCGCCGGCCTGCCGGAGGTGATCAAGCTGCTTGTTGAGGCTGGCGCGCCGGTCAACGTTCCCGATCAGGTGGGGGACACCCCGTTACATGACGCAGCCTTGCAAGGCCAAGTCGAAGCGGCCCGGGTGCTCCTTGAAGCTGGCGCGGACGTACACGCCAAAAACAACGCAGGCAAAACACCCCTGGACCTTGCCCGGCAGCACGGCCATGAAAACATGGCCGCAGTGCTCCGGGCAGCCGGTGGCCACCAGGGCGGCGACATTCCCTGAACAGGGAGGCTGTCCTGAAAGCCCCAACCGGTAGCCCCATGGATGAACACAAGCCCCTGCGCAGCCCAGGGAAACGCCCCCCTGTGAGCATCGTGATGGGCAGTGATTCGGATGTGCCCACCATTGCTGGCGGGAAGACCATCAAGCGCCCCATCAGTTCTGATCAGGGGCGCCACCGATGCCTGTCAGGCCTGGTACACTTTTCCCGTTCCCCATCCAGCCCGATGCCTGTCATACCCCCTGGACTGAGTGAATGGCTGGCGCTGCTTACCCAACCAGCCGTGATCCTGGTGGGGGTGGGGCTGATCGTGAATCAGCAGAACAGGCTGATCGATGCCCTGCGGGATTCAATGAACAAGCGGATTGACGACATGAACAAGCGGATTGACAACCTGCAGGGGGACGTGAAGGAGATACAGAAAGACGTAAAAGAACTCCTCCTGCGCCAGGCCGCCACTACCCCCCGCTAGCCCGCCACAGATCACCACGTCCCAGGCTCGGGACTCGGTAACGGCTCATACCGCGAGACCGGGGGAAGAAGGGCTTGATCCTCGCAGCCATGGGGTTGGGAGCGCTGTGGGGTTCCAGTTGGCCAGGCTGCAAGAGCGGTAGGGCGGCGGCACTGGAGAGCGTCCGCCCATGGGCCGGGGACGGGGGCCGCCAACCGGGCAACAGCCGGAATACGGAGCCAGGGCCAACCATGACAGCGGCGCCAACGGCAACCGTGGGTACTGCCCTGTTTCACCAGTTTAATCCAGAACCCGGGCTATACCATGCCTTGCAGGGCGTCCGTGGCCATGGCGGCCATGGCCTGGCTGGTGGCCTTGGGCAGGCGCACGTAGCGGCCCATGGCGGCCTGGGCCAGATCCTCGCCAAAGCCGCTGCGGATGAATTTGCGCTCCGTGTCGATCACCAGTAACTTGATGCCCAGCCGCACGTACTGGGCCGCCACCTCCAGCAGTTCCTGGCGCACGTCCTTGCCGGGGTCCTCCTCCTGACCCAGGGAGCGGCTGAGGGGAACGTTGCCCCGTCCGTCCGTAATGGCCACCACCACCACCTGGGCAATATCCCCCGCGGCGATGGCGTTGACCCCCACCCGGGCCGCCTGGGTGAGGCCGTGGGCCAGGGGTGAGCCGCCTCCACAGGGGAGTGTTTCCAAACGCCGCCGCGCCGCGGTGATGGAGCGGGTGGGGGGGAGCAACACCTCCGCCTGTTCCCCCCGGAAGGGAATCAGGGCCACCTGGTCGCGGTTTTTGTAGGCTTCCCCCAGCAGACGCAGCACGGCCCCCTTGGCCGCCTGCATCCGGTTCAGGGCCATGGAGCCGCTGCTGTCCACCAGAAACACCACCAGCGCCCCGGCGCGCCGCTCCAACTGCTTGGCCCGCAGGTCGTTCTCCTCAATGACGACAGGGCGGCCGGCAGCCCGTTGGCGGCGTTGCTTCTGGTAAGGGGCTGCAGCCCGCAGGGTGGCATCCACCGCAATCCGCTTCACCGGCCCCCGCGGCAGCATGGGGCGCACGTAACGGCCCCGACTGTCACTGTTCACTACGGCCCGGCGACCACTGCGCCCGGCCCGGGACTGTGCCGCCTGGAATACCAGCAGATCCGGATCCACCGCCGCCGCTTCCGGCTCCAGGAGAAACTCCTCCGGGACGGTGGCGGGGCCTTGCTGTTCAGGGTCGTTGTCCGGCTCATCCGGCGAGTCTGGCTCCATGTCCGGTTCGGTGTCCGGCTCTTCCTGGCCTGTGTCCGGCTCCGGGGTGGGGGGCGGCTGATCCTGGGGCTGCTGGCGCTCGTCAAACCGGGCCCGGGGCGCAATGACCAGTTCCACCGCGGTGCGCAGATCCTCCGCCACCACCTCGTCCCGCCCCGCCAGGGCCGCTGCCGCCCTGGCCACCCCCATGGCAAACAACTCCGCCCGATGTCCTTCCACCCCGCCCCGGGTGGCTTCTTCCACCAGATAGGCCACCTGGGCCGTGCTGATGCGCACGTCCGGGAGCCACTGGCGCGCCAGCAGGAGTTGGGTGGCCATGGCGTCGGTCTGCTGTTGCCACTGTTCACGAAACCCCCGGGAATCATGGGCTGCGTCCAGCACCGTGGCAACCGCCGCCGCCCGGTCGTCCCGGCTCAGCAGTTGATCGGCGCTGATGGCCATGGCAAAGCGGTCCAGCAGGTGATCCCGCACGGGTCCCTCCTCCGGGTTGTAGGTGGCCAGCAGCAGGCAGCGGCAGGGATGACTGGTGCTGACGCCTTCCCGTTCAACCCGATTGCAACCACTGCCCACCGCCTCCAGCAGCAAGTTGATGATGGCGTCGTCCAGCAGGTTCAGCTCGTCCAGATAGAGCACCCCCCGATGGGCATCCGCCAGCAGTCCCGGCTGGAACACCGCCTTGCCGCTGCCGAGGGAGGCGCCCACGTCCACGGCCCCCAACAGCCGATCCTCGGACACGCCAACAGGCACCTGCACAAAGGGGGCCGGCGCCACTCGGGTGGGCAACTGTTCGGGCGCCACGCCGGCCCAGCGCTCCCGGGTTGCGGGGTCCCAGTCCTGGGGATCATGGGGATCGCTGTTGAGGCTGCCGGTCAGGATTTCAATGGGGGGCAGCAGGGCATGGAGCCCCCGCGCCAGCACCGACTTGCCCGTGCCACGGCGACCGGCAATCACCACCCCCCCCAGGCGGGGATCCACCGCCGCCAGGAGGAGGGCCAGCTTGGCCGTGTCATGGCCGGTGACGGCGGCCAGGGGAAAGGCCTGCCGCGCCACGGCGCCCACACCAACAAAGGGAGCAGGGCTGGCGTCGCTGGCAACCATGGGAGGGGATCTGATGGTTGGGCATTGTAGAGCTTGACTTCCTGTCTGCCCTGGAGCGAAGGACGTGGTGGTGGCGTTCGCTGTTGAACTATGGATTCCCGCTTTTGCGGGAATGACGATTTTTCCTCCCGTAGGCAACGCCAAAGCTGGATTTGATCACGAATTGCTTGAAGCTCGGGTTGTCCATGAAGTATTTGAAGAACTGGATATCGTCCTTCATCATGGCCATGATGACCCGTTTCACCGCGGCGGTGTACTCGACACGGGCATTGTCGCGATCCGAGTATTCTCTTGCGTTCTTGAAGGCGGGATCTTTTCCTGCTTTGGCCGGAATGTCCTCCGTGATCATCTTTTCGGCTCGATCCTTGTCCTTCCACTCGATGTCACCGAACAGGTCGTTGAAATCGGCGATGATCTGGGAGAGCAGATCCAGCTCCGCCTCCCGCTCTCCGCCGCTGCCCTCCCCCGGCACGGGGTCGATTTCCCCGTCCTCGTCCTTCAGGAGGATTGCCTGCATGGCTCTCTTCTCGGCCCGGTAGCTGTCCATGTCAACGGTCTCAAGGATGCCTTTTGATAAATCCTCCTCCACCGGCGCCGGCAGCTTGGGGATCAGCAGGTTCAGGAAAATGGAACGTTCTTCCCAGTCCCGGTTGTTATAGGGAAGGATGGAGGCGAGGAAGTCATAGGTGCGCACGAAAGCCTTGGCCTTGCTCTTGAACGCCACCTGGGCGTCTTCGTCCAGGCGGCTCCGATACACCGCCACGCAGGGATCCAGAATCGCATCCAGTTGACCCCGCCCCACGCCGTCCAGGTAGCGCCTGACGCACACTTCCACCTGATCCGGCCCGTACACCTGGGTATGGTCCAGGTCCCTCTGCAGGTCGTGGAGTTTGTCGGGGTCGGTGGCGTCGGACAAGACCGTGGTGCGGTAGTAATCCGAGAAGGCCGCCTTGATGGTTTCCGTGTCGTTCTGGAAATCCAGCACGAACACATCACGCTTCCCGGCATGGGCGCGATTGAGGCGGGAAAGGGTCTGGACCGCCTTGACCCCGGAGAGGGCCTTGTCCACGTACATGGTGTGGAGCAAGGGTTCGTCGTAGCCGGTCTGGAACTTGTCGGCGCACACCAGGAAACGGTAGGGCTCCTCCTGGAACCTGTCGGCAATCCTGGCGGACGGGAACCCGTTGAGGGTGGCCTCGGTCAGTTTTTCGTCGCCGTATTCCCCCGAGAAAGCGACGATGGCCCGGTAGGGACTTTTGCGCTGCTTCAGGTAGTCGCGGATGGCATGAAAATACTGAATGGCCCGCTCAATACCGTTGGTGATCACCATGGCCCGGGCCTTGCCGTCGATTTTGCGCCGGGCAATCACCTGTTCAAGAAAATGGTCCACCATGATTTCCGCCTTGTGGCGGATGGCGTGCTGATGCCCTTCCACGTAGCGCCGCAACTTCTTGTGGGCCTTCCTGGCATCGAACTTCGGGTCGTCCGCCACGGTCTTGGCCAACTTGTAGTAGCTGCTGACCGGGGTGTAGTGGCGGAGCACGTCCAGGATAAACCCCTCCTGGATGGCCTGCTTCATGCTGTAGACGTGGAAAGGCCGATGGCGCACCGTGCCGTCATCCTGGGGATCCGGATCCCCGAAAATCTCCAGGGTTCTGTTCTTGGGGGTGGCGGTGAAAGCATAATAACTGGCGTTGGGGAGCAGCTTGCGGGACGCCATCAAGTGGTTGATGCGATCCTCGTCGGTTTCCTCTTCCCCCAGGGTGCGGGACATGGCGGCGCTGGCCTTGCCCCCCTGGCTGGAATGGGCTTCGTCGATGATGATGGCAAAGCTGCGACCCCGCTGTGCATTGCCGATTTCTTCTACAATGACGGGGAACTTCTGCACCGTGGAGATAATGATCTTCCTGCCCTGTTCAATGAAGCGGCGCAAATCCCCCGAGCGTTCCGCATGGGCTACGGTGGCCCGCACCTGGGTGTATTGCCGGATGGTGTCGCGGATCTGCTGATCCAGAATGCGGCGGTCGGTGACCACGACGATGGAATCGAAGACGAGCCTGCCGTTGCGCTCCAGCCCGATGAGTTGATGGGCCAGCCAGGCGATGGAATAACTCTTGCCGCTGCCGGCGGAATGCTGAATCAGATACCGCTTCCCCGCCCCGTGCCGGCAAGCGTGCTCCAGGAGCCGCCGCACCACCTCCAACTGATGGTATCTGGGCCAGATCTGCACCTTCTTGCTCTTGCCGGTCTTGCCGTCCTTCGACTTCACCAGTTGGGCGTAGTTTTCCAGAATGTCGGTCACGCTCCGGCGGGTGAGGATGGCGCGCCACAGGTAATCCGTCTTGATGCCGTCCGGGTTGGGGGGATTGCCGGCCCCCTGTTGCCAACCCCGATTGAACGGCAAGAACCGGGACGTCTTGCCCTGGAGATGGGTGCAGAACTGCGCCTGGTGGTCGTCCACCGCGAAATGGGCCACGCACCACCCAAGCTGGAACAGGGGCTCCCGGGGGCTGCGGTCCCGTCTGTACTGCTCAACGGCGTCCGCCACCGTCTGCCGGGTGAAGCTGTTCTTGAGTTCGAGGGTGAAGACGGGCAACCCGTTGATGAACAGGGCCATATCCAGCGCCCGCTGGGCGTTGTCCCGGCTGTAGCGGAGTTGGCGGGTGACGGTGAACCGGTTCTGGGCAAACCGCCGCCGGGCCGTGTCGTTGTGGGGGGAGGGGGCGCCATAGAATAGGTCGATGTCATGGGCGCCGTGGCGGATGCCGTCCCGGAGCACAGCAACGACGCCGTGTTTGGCGATTTCCCCGTGCAACCGGGCCAGGAACTTGCGGCGGGTGGGGCCGTCCTCCTCCAGCCGGAGGGCGGGGGCGGCGTCCGGCTGGGTGGCGTGAAGAAACGTGCGGAATTGGACGATGTCGATGCAATGCTCCCGGTCGTAGTCATGTCGGTTGCCCGGCGACCAGCCGCACCCCCATGGCACCGCCGGTTCGCCGATGGTGGGACCGGCGGGGGGATCGCAAAAATCGCCGGTGAGGGCCTGGCAAATGAGGCGTTCCAAACCCCGTTCGCTGAGATCGGTGGTCATGGGCGAGGGCTCCGGCCGGGGGCGGCAAGCTCCGTTCCATCCTGACAGTTGGCGGCCGTCGGGAGCGGGTCGCTTTGGGGCAAGCGGGCCGCCGCTTCCCGCACATCCAGCTTGCCGGTGACCACGTCGGCAATGAGGCGGGTGCGGTATTCGTGGAGTAGGTTAATCGTGCGCTTGACTGTGGCGCAGTGCTTTTCAATGCGTTGAGTGGTGTGGGTGAGGAAATGGGCGATGACAGTTTGTTCCTGAACTGGGGGCACCTGCACCTCAAGATTCAGCACTCGATCAACAGACAAGCCCGGCTGGGCAGCAGCAATCGAGTACTGATTCAAGTCCATAGTCTTTAACGCTGCTCCGAACCACTCAAGGACGTGATTGCAGCGAAGCGTTGTGACCACTGCATGTTCAGAAGCCCAGAAACGTCCTCGTGCGATGTGGACATTCCCGCAGAGGGCACCCTGCCGACCAATCAGAACAAAGCTGCCGTCGTGTGTGTACTGTGACGTGTAGCCGCGGATGCCATTTCCGCCAAACACTGGGTACTTCCCGACGTCATCAATCGACATTGCCGTAATAGCATCACCACTTTGCATATCACACAACGTCTTTAGTCTCCGCATTGTCCAATGCTCCGGCACCTCCCCCAACCACTCCACACCAGAATCCTTGTAGGCCGGATAGGGCTGGCCGGTTTGGACGTTGATTTGGCCCGTGACGGCTTGATGGATAATGACCTGTTTTTGCTCTTCCAGGAGTTTGATTAGTTTTTGCTTGGCTTGGATGTGGCGTTGAATGCGTTGAGTGGCGTGGTCGAGGAAGTGGGCGATTGCAGTTTGTTCGGAGAGGGGTGGGATGCAAACTGAAAATGTCCCCAATCGTGTCTCGGCAATTGCAGGATACGCGATTCCCACTGATTCTGACGTGACAAGGTCTGTGAAAGGATTGCTCTGGCATATGTAGCTGACAAATTTCGGTAACGTGTTTTTATCTGGCGTCAGCACCGCGAAACCAGTTGAAGCAATCAGAGGTTCTTGGAGGTTGTCAGCATACCAGACTGCCTTCAAGTACGTTCGTACCGTAGAGACAATTGTGTCGCCGTGAGCAACGATACGTCTAGCCCGTGAAGGTGCGTTGCCAAATCGAAGCCGTTTGGGAGTTTCTGTGAGGTAGCCTGTAGAAACGGATCCGATGTCTACATACCGGAATGTGTACTCTGGATCTGTGTCCTCAGGCAAGGTTTTGTTGTTGATTCCCAACCAATTTTTGAGACGTCGCACCTCCCAATGCTCTGGCACTTGCCCCAGCCACTCCACGCCGGAGTCCTTGTAAGAAGGGTAGGGCTGGCCAGTCCACGCTTTGGCAGGGGGCTGCCGCATGGTGGCTTTGTGGTTCCCTTGGTAAGGTTGCTTGCTATTCGGCATTGGTGGGCTCCTCCTTTGGGTCGCGCTCTTCAGGTTCGACGAATGGTTCAATGATGCGTATGTTGGAGAATTGGTTACTGCTAGCTTTCTGGTCTGCAATCTTAATCAGCTTAAGTGTACAATCTTGTACTGCCAAACATGTCGCAAAGTGAGACAAGTACTGGAAGTCTGGTTCTTTATGTTGACACATTTTTGCGAGCTCCAAACCTGCATCGGTTATCAAATGCGGTATAAAGCGATCAAAATGCATTGACAACATTTCCAACGTCTGGCCTGCCAATCCTTCAATAATCAAATTGTGTCCACAGTGCTCAACTATCCATTTTCCGTCATCTCCTAGCGTTATTATCTCAATTTCTCCACGACTGCCGAACAGTCCGATATGCGAAAAATGAACTACCTGACTAATATTTTCACCTAACATTTTTTCTGTCCTATTGTTAAAAACTTGACGGCCAATTCGGAAACGCATTAACTTTGAGAAATCTCTAGCCTCCTGCTGCGTCATATTCTTAAGGATAGAAAGTGTACGCAGTGAGGTTTTCCCAGATGATTTGACCTCTCCTGCAAGAATTCTTCCCCATAGTTTTTGCAGTTCTTCGGAGGATACATCCTGGGCGCCATCAAAGAAACGGGCGATCCAATCTGGGTCGGGATCGTGATCAGAGACTTCCTTGCCTTTCAGTTCTTCAGCGGCGTGGCCTGCAATCGCCCCAACGTTCATCAGTCGCTTTTTCGCCTGGAACTCCATTGCATTTTGTATCTCGCTGGGGCCGATTCGTAGACTCCCGTCAGGCTCCAGCTTATCGGGAACGACAGATTCCCTTGCTTCAGCCTGTACTTTTGCGATCAACTGCAATGTGCTACCTTCCTCGGCAGCCTGAATCTGCTGAAATTTTGCATCTGTTTCAGCCGTGATTATCCTGGCCTTGCCTTCCCGTGAAGCGCGCCAGGGGGCAAGCATTGGCCCTGCGATTGCACCAACACCACTGGCCACGTAGTCAACCAGCTTCTCAACTGCGGGTACCTTTACCTCTACCTTGCCAGATACCTTCACAAGGTTAAGCTCAGTCATCTTCAACCGGCCCCCATCAGCGTGGCCGTTAATGGCCGCCATCCGTCAACCGCCTCTCCCAATAGCTCCTCTGCCTCCCTCTCCACTGTCCGCATTGGCTCGGGCTTGTGGGAGTGTTGGTTGAGGCTGATCTCGTGGTCGGTCTGCACATGGTGCGGGCCATGCCAGGCGTCTGGGGCGGGCACAATCGGCCCATGGCGTGGGAACTTCTCAATTCTGGCCTTGGTTTGCGGTGGGGGCTGCTTCATGGGCTGTGGCTCGGTGTGTGGGAATAGGGATATAGCATACCACACGCCCCACGCCCGTTGCTCCAGCTTGGGCAGGTCTTGTTCAGGCATTTCCAGGGGGCTTCCAGTGCCTGGGGATTGGGTGGGGAGTGTTTGGTGCAGGGGCGTGGGGTGGAGCTTCGTGGGTGCGTGGTGAGAGGAAGCCAAAGCCAGTTTCAGCACTTGCTTTTTGGTGAGGGGCTGCATAGTAGTTTGGCCAAAGCTTGCCAACTGGAATCCATGGCCATAGCGACCTATTGGGCCACCTTGACGAGTTGGACGCAATCTAACGATTGCGATGCTTCCCTGATCGTCACTGCGCCCGGATGGTCCATCCCGTCTTCCACCGGGTTAGCCTGAAAGAGAGTCCATAGCAAAGTTGTCCTGCAAGCCTGCTGTGCAAAGCCTGCTGGGTGATGGTGACGTGTCACCACTAAAACCTGATAGCTGGTGAAGAACATCCGTTCTGGATTGGCGTGTGCTGGTGCTGGTGCTTGGGTACTCTGTCCTGTGCCCACGGATCGGCAGCCAACTCCCAGAGGCAGTTCAAGGTAGTGGTGAGATCCAATTGGCGGCGCCACTGGGGAAGGTAAGAGGGAAGATGACCTCAATGAAGGGGCTGACGGCAATGGTGTGGGTGGACTGCTTCGCTTCACCTCTGTTTCGACCACCAGGGTCCACCAGCCCGCGGTGGTGTTCAGCCCATCGCTGAGGAAGGACGGGACGATGGCGCCAAACTCAAACCCCAGACCACTGCTTACCCCTAAGCCCAGTCTTGTAAGTCTTGAATTGACCTCAGTTTTGTATGTTTTTATAGCTCAGCAGTCCAATAAGGAAAATTTCAGCTTGGTCTTTATTTGCAACCTTTAGTTCATTCCATGCGTCAAATGCTTGTTCAGTTTTGTCAGCTAAAATCAAAACTTCTCGACGACTGAAACGAGATGTTCGATTATAGTCTGCTTCATGGCGAGCTTGTTGAAGCTTACAAAAGGCGGAGGCTACTTTGATTAACTTCTGTTCAAGTGGTTGTCCATTAAAAGCGGGGACAAGTTTTGTGGGATAATTTGAATTAGAAATACCTTTTGCAAAGTCTCTCATGTCTTTGTGCCTAAATGCCCTTGCAAGACAGTCTCGCAAAATCTGATTTCTCCCCGGCAACATGAACTTTGTTGCTTCGTCAACTAGGAAATGAAAGAGTGCGTAATAAGAAGCAGAAACCGAGCGACGAAGATTCGCTTGTGTGGGCTTCATTGAATCTCTCTTCTGAGCAAGAAAACGAGCTTGTTCTAATAAATCATTATGGAGAGACATGGTTGTTACACTTCCTCAGAGACGCCACGAAAACGAACATATGCGGTGGTATCAGAACCGGCGATCTGCTTAACTTGTTTGGTGATTATAGATTCTAATTCTTCTATTTTATTAAATTCTATTTTATCTTCATCTTCTTTCAACATTGCCCAAATCCAGACAGCTTCTTCGTCAGTAGAGTCAATACCAGTCTCGATAATCCAATCACCAACAGGAGTAGGCAAGTCGGAAAGTTTGCCCATTGCATTCTTGATCATATCGGAAGTGTGTTTTGATAAAATTGACATTTGATTAGAACTTTTGCGAAGGGTTAGCTCCCATTTAAGTTAGGCATTAACGTCTTGTCAACTCCACCTATGCCACTAATTACTCTGGCACCCTCGTAGAGGCCGCTCGGTGATGGTAGCAGATCACCACTTGGCCCGATGGCCGCAACAATGCCGTCCCAATCCTGGTCACTACGCTCGCTTGCTCACGGGCAAGTGTCACAAAGCCGTGACAAGGCGGCCCGTTGGCGGGGCTTTGCCCACCCTCCTCCGCGATCCGCGGGATCCCGTCCAGAGAGATCGCGGGGGTCTCACGCGGCAATGGCCTCCCCTCATGTGATGCAGTCTGATCACACCGGGAACATCTTCGCCGGTGAAGTGGCAGCGCACCGCGTCCCGCACCATATCCTTCAGATCGTTTCCAGCCACCTGCGCAACACGTCACCTGGACCTGGATTGCCGCCGCCTTTCCAGCCTTTGCAACTTCAGCAGCGTCACCCAGAACCAGGCGACCTCTACTGTCGCCACAACCTCGGCAATCAAAAACCCGTAAGCCAGGTAGGTGTAGGTATCCTTTGCCAGGTTGAAGCCTGTCACCAAGAGGGATATTATCACAATCAGGCTGCAGGTGATGCGCTCAACGAAGCTCAACTCGCGCCTGATTTTGGGCAGGGCAATGATCAGCGTGTAGACACAAGCCACGATGCCGAACAAGATCACCTTGAAGTCCATCCATGGCCCCGTGGCGATATCCATCCATGACTCCGTGACGGCTTCAAGCCTAGCGCACACCGAATGCTGAAGCTGCCCCCTCGCCTGCGGATCGCCATGGAAGATTGGGGCGCTTCGACTGACCGGGCAGGCTTCCCCCCGATCTCCGCCGATTGATTGCCCGCCCCATCACCCGGACTGCCGCCTTCGCTCCACCATCCTCGCCATCCACCCATAAACGATCCATCCTCCCACCCCAAGCTCGGCAAGCACAAATCCGTTGGCAATCTGGGGGTGGATGTCCTTGGTCACGTTGAAGCCCAGCACCAGGAGGGATAGCAACACCGTCAAGGCGGAGGCGCGGATCTCCCCGGCGCTCAGTTCACGCCTGATCCTGGGCAGACCAATAATCAACGAGTAGACACAAGCAATGACGCCAAGAAAAACGACGACAAGGTTCATGCGCGACTCCGGGGCGACTTGAAGCTTAGCGCCTTGAGCGGCGGATGCCTGAGTTCCCCCAGGCCGAGGGATCTCCAGTCCTATCCATCACCCACCCCCACCACCCATGGCCAGGATGTCGTGCATCAATCCTTCCGTCTCCTTGTCCACCTGGGCAATGTCCGCCTGAATCTCCTCCAATGTCCGCATGGGCTGGGGTTTGTAGAAATAGCGGTTGAAGCTGATCTCGTAGCCGATCTTCACGCTCTCGGGAACGACCCATGCATCCGGCGCGTAGGGGAGCACTTCCCGTCTCAGGAAGCCTTCAATGCCACCCTCTTCCTGTAAGGGAATCTGCTCCGTGTCCCGTAGCTCGCTGTCGGGCTCGACCTCCACCACCCGCCCACCGGGGCCAGCCGCGAACAGGCCATGGAGAGGGTCGGCCGTTGTTCCCCGCCGATGGACTTTCTTCACCACCGGCTCTGCCGCCGCGTCCCGCTGGGCCAGCCGGGTTTGCAGGAGCGTCTTCCGCCTGGCCGTCATCTTGAGTCCACGGCGTTGCATCTCCCCCTTCACCAGCTCCAGGAACCTATGGAAATCCCGATGGGGTCCCGGCCCCAGTTGGTCCAGAACGTCTTGCACGGTGTCGGCCAACGGGGCCTCGCCAGCCTTGATGCAGGCGTTGAAGAAGGGCTCCCGCCGCTCCTCCCGCCAATCCACCGCCAGCCGCAGGGGTCGCTCCACCGTTACCTTCCAGTACCCGAAGGCTGCGTTGTCGAAGATCCTGCTCTGCTCCGTCTCCTGGAAGTCCAGGAACGTCCGGCAGATTGTCTCGATGTCCTGTTCCCCCAGTTCGCAGTTCTTCTTGCCCAGGTTCTTGCGCAGGGGCTGGAACCGGGCGCTGGCATCGATGAGTTGCACCTTGCCCCGCCGGTGTGGGGGTTTCCGGTTGGTGAGCACCCACACGTAGGTGGCGATGCCGGTGTTGTAGAAGATATTGAGAGGCAAGGCGACGATGGCCTCCAGCCAGTCGTTCTCCAGGATCCAGCGGCGGATGTTACTCTCCCCCTGCCCCGCCGAGCCGGTGAAAAGGGAACTGCCGTTATGCACCTGGGCGATGCGGCTGCCCAACCTGCTCCCCTGCTTCATCTTGGCGAGTTTGTTGGCGAGGAACAGCATCTGGCCATCGCTGGAGCGGGTCACCAGGGAGTATTGGGAATCGCCGGCGTGCTGAATCGCGAAGCGGGGATCCCTCAGTTCCTTCTTGCCCCCCATGCGCTGCAAGTCGGTCTCCCAACTCTTGCCGTAGGGTGGATTGGAGAGCATGAAGTCAAACTCCCATGACGGGAAGCCGTCGTTGGCGAGGGTTGAGTGCTCCGGCCCACCCTTGATGTTGTCGGCGGCCTCCCCCTCTCCTTTCAAGAGGAGGTCGGCTTTGCAGATGGCAGTGGTTTCCCCGTTGATCTCCTGGCCGTAGAGGTGGGTGGATACCGTCTTGCCCTGCTCCCTGGCGATCTGTTGAAGCACGGTCTCCGCCACGGTGAGCATCCCGCCGGTGCCGCAGGCGCCGTCGTAGAGCAGGTAAGTGGCGGACTCGATCCGGTGGGCGATGGGGAGGAACACCAGTTTCGCCATAAGGGTCACGGCGTCCCGGGGGGTGAAGTGCTCCCCCGCCTCCTCGTTGTTCTCCTCGTTGAAACGCCGGATCAACTCCTCGAAGACCGTGCCCATGCCGTGGTTGTCCAGGCCGGGATGGCGCACCGCGCCGTCGGGATCCACCACGGGATTCGGACTCAGATTGATGGCGGGGGAGGTGAACTTCTCGATCAAGGCCCCCAGGGCGTCGGCTTTGGAGAGGCGGGGGAGCTGATTGCGGAACTCGAAGTTGTCGAGGATATCTTGAACATTGGGGGAGAAGCCGTCCAGGTAGGCCTCGAAGTCTGCTTTGAGTTGCTGCCGGCCGGCCTTGGCCCGCAGGCGGTGAAGGGTGAATTCGGAGGTGTTGTAGAAGGCCTGTTCCGCCGCTTGTCGGAGTGGGGCGTCCTAGCTGCTGATGCTGTTTTTGTCCAGAAAGGCTTTCGTGTTCAGCACCTCCTGTTTGGTGGGTTCCAGCACCGCATCAAGGCGGCGCAACACCGTCATGGGCAGGATCACGTCCCGGTACTTGCCGCGAACATAGACATCCCGCAACACGTCGTCCGCAATGCTCCAGATGGCGCCGGCAATCCAGTTGAGATTTGCTCCGTTGCTCATGGGATAGGAAGGTAGCAGGGAACGTCCTTTCCCGTATCCTCACGAAGAAGGAATTGGCGTCGGTCTTGGTGATCAGGCCAATGATCGCGCCGTCTGCCCTGGCCGGGGGCGCAACCAATCCAAACGCCAATCCCGCGATGGCAAGCGAATGAATTGCAGGGCGCATCGCGGTGGCTGCCTGCGGGGGGATCCCTGCTTTAGCAGTCCCCAACCAAGACACCTGCTTCTTCATGTGCGCTGGCCCCCGGTCCTCCTGGACCAAAGGCATTGTCGTGATCTTGATCCCGATGGGGATGGTCTCGTCAATCTGCCCTCCCCGCCGCCCTACAGCCCCACTGCACTTGGCCAGGCCGGCGCCCAGACCACCTGGGCCGTGCTGATGCGCACATCCGGCAACCACTGCCTGCCGCGCCACGGCGCCAACACCAGCAAAGGAAGCAGGGCTGCTGTTGGCGTCACCAGCCGCCATGGGAGGGGATCTGGTGGTTGGGCAAGCCCCCCCATCGGCAGCAAAGCCGCCGGGGCCGGCTTCAAGGATGCCTGGACCCTGGATGGCGATATGGCGCCGGATCCTTTCTGTGGCTGCGCCACTACCCTGGTGGCGGCAGACAGGCTGGGGCGGCAATGGGCGGGCATTGCCCTTTCGTCGTTGGCCATCAAGCCGGTGAATGACCGCGCTGCTGAAGAGCGGGGGCTATGGGGCGGCCCCACCGCTTTGTTGGATGTTCCGCCCCAACGCGCCGACCTGGCGCATCTGCTCAACTACCGCACCCATCGCCATCGCCTCTACGGTGAGCAGGAAGGTATCTGTGCAGGCTCAATACCCATGTGTTCCGGCTGCAACCGCAGCAAGGGCGGCAAGACCATGGCCGAGTGGTTGGCAGTCCTTTCATTACGGTGGTCAATGGGCTGAGCGTTGACTGGGGCACAATCCGTGCCCCGTGGGGGAATTACACAAAGAAAAGTTATATAAGATTGTGAAGAAGGATATCGAATATGGATTTCTGGACGTAGAGAGCTTCCGGCTTGTGGCATCTTGATCGATACGCAGTGCGGAGGGGAGATGAAGGTGGATTGTTTTGGCTGGATGCTGGACGGAATTGGCCGTTCCAGCCTGTTGGCCCCGGATCAGGAGGTGAGCCTGGGGCGGGCTGTGCGGGCCTGGATGGATTACCCCGGTGGACCCGAGAAGGCCCCTGTCGGGGTGTCAAAGGCAGGCCGTCATGCACGGGGAGAAATGATTTGCTCCAATCTTCGCTTGGTGGTTCACCTGGCCAAGAAATACCGAACTCGAGGTCTGCCGATTGAAGACCTGGTCCAGGAGGGCAGCTTTGGTCTACAGCGGGCTGCGGAAAAGTTTGATCCCGCCACCGGATATCGCTTCAGCACCTATGCCTACTGGTGGATCAAACAATCACTGCAACGGGCCGTAAGCCAGCAGGTGTCCAATATCCGCCTGCCGTTCCATGTGGCGGATCGCTTGGCGCGTCTCACAGCCTGCACCCATCGTCTTACTCAACAACTTGGCCGCCCCCCCAGCCTGGAAGAGGCGGCCCGTGCGATGAACGAGACCAAGGAGCAGATTCGCCAGTTGGAGCAGACGTCCCGGTTGTTGAGTGGGGCGAGTCTGGATGCCCAGATCAGGAACGAGGGTGATAGTAGTTCCCTGGGCGAATTGATCGAAGACGAGCGTACTCAACCCATGGACGCCTTGGAGCAGGTTGACGTTTTGACGCAACTGGAGGAGCTTATGGATACTGCCCGGCTCAGCGAACGGGAGCGACAGGTGGTCAGGCAGCGCCATTGCCTCCATGAACCTCTGCCCTTTCAAGGGATTGCCGGAAACCTGGGCCTCAGCCGTGAGCGTGCCCGTCAGATTGAGCAAAATGCCATGCGCAAGCTACGGCGGGCCGCTCGGGGCGGGTCACCCCATTGCCGACAACCCCGCACTGTGGAAAAACAAGGAAAAACAATCTGCCGCCCCGAACTGGTGAAGCGGGCGTGTGTACCACAGCTTGAATCCTCTCCTTCCCACCCATGACACACAGCAGATTGGGAGAAACCCGGAACAACCCAGAAGTCTCCATTATGGATCATATGGCTATTGAAACAACGGTCTTCTCATGGATGCTTCGGAAAATCTCTCAGTTCCGGATGTTGTCCCCTGAAGAGGAAGTCAGCCTGGGCCGGATCATCTGCACATGGCGAAGCTATCCTGGTGGTCTGAAGTTGGCGCCAGCCAAGTTGCGCAGGGCAGGGATTCAGGCCCAGGAGCAAATGATTCAGTCCAATCTCAGGCTTGTGGTCCACCTGGCGAAAAAATATCGAACCCGTGGTCTTCCTCTGGAGGATCTTATTCAAGAGGGGGCCATCGGTTTGCAGAGAGCGGTGGAGAAATTTGATCCTTCCAAGGGGCATCGCTTCAGCACGTATGGCTATTGGTGGATTAAACAGTCGTTACAACGGGCCATCACCCAGAAAGCATCCACTATTCGTCTGCCGTTGCACGTGGCGGATCGCCTGGCCCGCCTGGCGGTGGTGGCCCAGCGCCTATCCGACAAGCTGGGGCGATCACCCACCGTGGCGGAAATGGCCAGGATCAGTCAGGAGACCCCAAGCCAGATCCGCCAACTGCTCCACACCGCCCAACTGCTCCGCACAGTCAGTCTTGAGCAGGACATGCAGGGTGACGGGGACCGGACTTCCCTTGATCTGTTCATTGACGAGCGCCCCCAGCCCATGGATACGTTGATGGAGGCGCAGGAGGAAGACTACCTGGCGGCGCTCGTCACCACGGCTCGGTTGCAGGAGCGGGAATGGGCAGTGGTGCGGCAACGCCACTGCCTGAATCGGCGACCCACCTTCCAGGATATTGCCAAGCGTCTGGCCATCAGACCTGAAGATGCGTACCGGGTCAATCAGCGGGCGCTCTCCAAGCTCCGCACCATTGCGCGAACCATGTGAACCGGGTCGCTCTCAACGCCTGGGGTGTCCCCCTGGCGGCTCATCGCCTCATCGGGCCGGCCCGTAGGAGGGGCAGAGCTGAGCCAGGCCGCAGCGTCCACAGGCCGGTCGCCGCGCCTTGCACACAGCACGGCCATGGAAAATCAGGCGGATGGAGAGCAGGTCCCAATCGGACTGGGGCAGCAAAGCCATCAGTTCCCGTTCGATGCGGGGCGGGTCCGTTGCAGCCACGAGACCGAGCCGGTTGCTGAGACGCCGCACATGGGTGTCCACCGTGACACCCACGTTGAGACCATAGGCTGTGGTCAGCACCACGTTGGCTGTTTTGCGGGCCACGCCGGGGCATTGCAGGAGCGCCTCCATCGACTTGGGCACACGGCCCTGGTGGCGCTCCTGCAACAGGCGCGATGTGCCTACAATATGGCGGGCCTTGTTGCGGTAGAATCCTGTGGAGCGCACATAGGGCTCCACCTGCTCCGGCTCTACGGCGGCAAAACTGGCGGCGTCGGGGAACCTGTCAAAGAGGGCCGGCGTCACCCGGTTCACCCGCTCATCCGTGCATTGGGCCGAGAGGATGGTGGCCACCAGCAACTGGAAGGGATTGCGCCAATCCAGTGAACAGCGGGCTTCCGGGTAAAGCCGGCCCAACTGTTGAAGGATCAGCGCCGCCCGCTGGGGTCGGGGTGGCCAGTCCGGGTTCTCCACCTCCGGCATTAGCTGCTCCACCACGCTTTGAAGATGCCAAGCTGGGATGTGTCACGGACCATCAGCACCCCCACCAGCCCCAGCAACAGGGCGAATCCCAGGCGGTTTACTGCTTGGGTCCACCGTTCCGGCAGCGGTTGTCCCCGCAGCCCTTCCCAGAGCAGCAGCAGCATTTGGCCCCCATCCAGTGCGGGCAGGGGCAAGGCATTGAGCACCGCCAGGTTAATGGAAATCAATGCCGTGAACAACAGCAGACTGGCCCCCCCCTGCTGCGCCAACCGGGCCCCCACTTCCACAATCCGGACAGGTCCCCCCAGTTGCCGGGCCGTGGCCTGGAAATGGGTCAGCAGTTGCCCGTAACCCGCCAGAGTATTGGTCGTGATGGCCCAGAAGCCCCGACTTGCCGTGGTCAGCCATTCCCCCACGTTCTCCACAGGCCGATACCGGCTCGTCCCATAGGGTTGAAGCTGAGTGCCGATGCGGCCGATCCCCTTCTCGTCAAGGCGTGGGGTCACCTGACGCTCCTCCGTCCCGGAGCCGCCCTCCAACTGGAAGGTCAGGGGGGCGCCGGGCCGGGTCTGAACCGCCGTGATCAGGGTTTTCACGGCCTCGTTCCCCTCCCCAAGGGGCTGGCCGTTGACGGCCACCACACGGTCCCCCGGTTGCAGGCCGGCCACGGCAGCGGGGGAGCCGGGACTGACTCCGGTCACCACAATGCCCTCGGCGGCGGTGACCCCATCGGGCACGCCGTACACGGCCCCCTGGGCCAGCAGCGCCACCCAGGCAAAGATCAGGTTGGCCAGCACCCCTGCCGCAATCACCAGCGCCCGCTGGCGAAGAGGGCGATTCTGAAACAGATCGGGATCCTGGGGATGAATTCCCTCTTCGCTCTCGGGATCAGGGAACGCCACGTAACCGCCGATGGGAACGGCCCGCAGGGCGAACTGAACTCCCCGGCGGCGCCAGCCCACAAGCCTCGGCCCCAGGCCGATGGAGAAGCTGCTCACCCGAATCCCCTGGCCTGTGGCTGCCAGAAAATGTCCCGCCTCGTGGATGGTAATCAGCAGCCCCAGCACAGCCAGGGCTGCCAAGATATGAATCACGGTGGCAACAGCATGGTTGGCGCCATTCTGCCCTTTGTGAAGGAGTTGTGGAGCGAATCCAGGCGGATGCCGTCCTGGTGGGAGCAGGCATCATGGGCGCCACCCTGGCGACGCTGCTCCAGCAACTGGAGCCGGGGCTCACGGTGTTGATTGTGGAGCGGCTGGGGCGGGTCGCCGGGGAAAGCAGCGCCGCCCTGAACAACGCCGGCACCGGCCACGGGGCCAACTGCGAACTGAATTACACCCCCATGGACGGCCGTGGACGACTCGATCTTCGCAAAGCTCTGGCCATCAACGGGGCCTACGAGCAGAGCCTGCAATTCTGGGCCGCGCTGGTGGAGCAGGGGGCGCTGCCCGGTCCTGGGGGGGCGTTTCTTCACCAGGCGCCCCACTACAGCCTGGTGTGGGGCGAGGAGGACGTGGCTGCCCTGGCGCAGCGGCAGCAGGCCATGGCCGCCCTGCCCCAGTTTGCAGGCATGGCCTTCAGCCGGGATCATGACGCTCTGCGGGACTGGCTGCCCCTGGTGATGGAGGGTCGTCCGGCTGGGGAGGTGATGGCCGCCACCCGCTACGGCCGGGGCACGGACGTGGACTTCGGCGCCCTCACCGAGTCTCTGGTGAACTGGCTTCAGCGGCAGCCTGGGGTGGAGCTGCGTCTCAACCACGTGGTGCGGCGTCTGGGACGCCGATCCGACGGCCGCTGGCGTCTGGACGTGGACCACGACGGCAGGAGGATGCAGGTGGATAGCCCCTTCGTGTTTCTTGGCGCCGGCGGCGGCGCCCTGCCGCTGCTGCAACGGGCCGGTCTGCCGGAGGCCCGGGGGTATGGCGGCTTCCCCGTCAGTGGTCAGTGGCTCATCTGCAAGACGGCGCCCCTGGTTGGTCGCCATTGGGGCAAGGTCTACGGCAAAGCGCCGGTGGGGGCGCCCCCCATGTCCATGCCCCATCTGGACAGCCGTTGGATCAACGGGCGCCGGGGCCTGTTGTTCGGCCCCTATGCCGGCTTCAGCAGCAAGTTCTTGAAAAACGGTTCCCTGTGGGACCTGCCGGCCTCTGTGCGTTCCCATAATCTGTTGTCCATGGTGGGGGTGGGGCTACGGGAACGTCATCTGGTGGGCTATCTGCTGCAGCAACTGCGCCAAGACCACGGGCAACGGCTTGCCAGCCTGCGCCGCTTTTTCCCCCAGGCGCAACCGGAGGACTGGCGCTTGGCCGTGGCGGGTCAGCGGGTGCAGATCATCAAACGGGAGCCCGGCCACAGAGCGCAACTGAAGCTGGGTACGGAGGTGGTGGCGGCAGCCGACGGCAGCCTGGCGGCCCTGCTGGGGGCATCGCCGGGGGCGTCAACCGCTGTCACCATCATGGCGGACCTGTTACGGCGCTGTTTTCCACAACGCTTCCAGGGTGGCCACTGGTCCCAACGGCTGGCCCGGCTTCTGCCCTACGACCCGACGGCGGCCCCTGCTTCCACTGCCGACCTGGCCCGGTGGCGCCAGCGCTGTGACGCTATTCTGGGGCTGACGGAGGCGTGATCACGGTGCAACCCATGTAGGGCTGTAGCGCCTGGGGGATGGCCACGGAGCCGTCGGGTTGCTGGTGCCACTCCAGCAGGGCGGCCATGGTGCGGCCAACGGCCAGGCCGCTGCCGTTGAGGGTGTGGAGGAGGCGATTGCGCTTGCCGTCCTTCATGCGGATGGCGGCGCGGCGCGCCTGAAAATCCCCGCAGGTGCTACAGCTACTGACTTCCCGATATACCCCTGCTCCCGCCAGCCACACCTCCAGGTCGTAGGTGCGGCTGGCGGAAAATCCCAGATCGGCGGTGCAAAGCTCCACAACCCGATAGGGCAGGTCCAGGGCTTGCAGAACCGCCTCCGCATCGGCGGTCAGTTGTTCATGGGCCGCAGCGGAGCCATCGGGATGGCAGAACCAGTAGAGCTCCACCTTATTGAACTGGTGCAGGCGAATCAGGCCACGGGTGTCCCGGCCGTAGCTGCCGGCTTCCCGGCGGAAGCAGGGGCTGTAGGCCACGTAACGACGGGGCAGATCGGAGGCCGGCAGGATCTCGTCCCGATGCAGGTTGGTGAGGGGCACCTCCGCTGTGGGACTCAGCCAGAGGTCGTCTTCCGCACAACGAAAGCTCTCCTCGGCAAATTTGGGCAGTTGGCCGGAGCCGGTGAGGCTGGCGGTGTTCACCAAGGCCGGGGGCAGGACTTCCACATAGCCCCGGCCAACATGCAGATCCAGCATGAACTGAATCAAAGCCCGTTCCAGGCGTGCGCCCAGGCCCAGCAGCGTGATGAACCGACTCTGGGCAATGCGCACGGAGCGCTCGCTTTCAAACAGGCCCAGGGTCTTGGCCAACTGCCAATGCTCCAGGCCGGGGGCAGCAGGTTTGGGGTCCCCCCAGCGGCGCAACTCCACGTTATCGGCTTCACCCCGGCCGTCGGGGCAATGGGGGGAGGGCAGATTGGGGAGGTGCAGCAGTTCATCCCGCAATTGCCCCTGGGCAGCACGCTCCTCAGCCTCCAGGGCAGCCACCGCTCCCTTGATGACTTTGCCCTTCTCTTCAAGGGCTTTTATCTCGATGTGAAAGTTCCTGGGCTCCATGGCGGAACGAGCCGCGCCGGAGCCGGGGCCAATGGGGGCGCGGAGTTGTGTGGGCTTCTCTGCTTCCTGGTGCGCCCGGATCCGCTGACGCACCAGCCCGCTCACCTGTTTTCCTTCGGCTTGCAGTTGAGCGCGCTTCTCCGCCAGCTTCTGCACCTGCCGGGCATGGTGATGGAGCGCGTCAATATCCACCACAAGACCACGACGGGTCAGTTGCGCCGCCACGTGGGCAGGGTCCTGGCGAACAAGGCGTGGGTCAAGCACAGCGGTGGTCCATGGGCGCTTTCAGGCTAAGCAAAGCCTGGGAGCCGCTTTGCTCCGTATCAGAGCACCTGCACCACGTCGCTGATTTCCGGGATCATCTCCCGCAGCTTGCGCTCAATGCCCATCTTCAGGGTCATGGTGCTACTGGGGCAACTGCCACAGGCTCCCTGGAGGCGCACCTTCACGATGGGGCCGTCCAGTTCCACCACCTCCACGTTGCCCCCATCCGCCAGCAAAAAGGGCCGCACCTCGTCCAACACTTTCTCCACGTTGTCCTTGGTGAGGGCCATGGTGTCCATGGTCATCGGGATGGATAGCAGCAGATTCCACTCTAACCCCAGTTCCGGATCAGGAGATCGAGAGATGCAGGAGTCTCTTCCCGTCATTGTGAGGGCGGGTTGATGGACGGATTCAAGCCCCGGTTCTCATCGGGCAACAGCCGGGAGACGCTAACCCAGGGTTGCAATTCATCCAGCACCAGTTGCCCCCAGCTTCGGCAGTGGATGCGTCCGTCCAGGATGGCCAGCCGTGTATCCCACTGCCCCCGCAGACAGGCAACCACGTGTTGCAGGGTGGCCAGGGCATCGGGCAGGAGCAATTCCCGGAACCAGTCCCGGCCCTGTTGGCGCCAATGCCGGACCCTGGCCGCCGTGATGGGATCTTCCAGGCTCAGCAGCGGCAGAGAGCCGATCACCAGTTGTCTGGGTAGGGGAAGCTGATGATGGTGTTCCTGCCACCAGCCCCAGCTTGCACAGAGCACGCCATGTTCTCCAGGCGTACGGCACTCGTGAACAACACGACTGCCGAATTCCGCCGCCAAGGCGCTGGTCAGGGCTTGCCGCAGGGGCACATCATCCAGCAGTACGGCCGTCAGTCCGGAACGGGCCAGTATCAGGCGGCAACACTGGTCCGAGAGATGGCGGGGAAAGACGAGGGCGTTGGGCAGGGGCTGACGACGGGGGGCGTAGAGGGGAAGAGGATCTTGCAGGGGCGGGTCACCCAGCTTGACCCGCACCATGGGGCGATTGCCGAGACTCGCCTCCAGTGTTTTGCCGGGGCCGGGGCTACCGCAGAGAATCATGCCCCTGGCGGCGAGCAGGGGTTGGAGCAACCGGAGGGGGTCCAGGGGTTGGCGCCGCCACCGCCAGCGCAGCAGACGGTAGTCCACTTCCGCCCAGCTCACCCAGGGACCACGGGCATGAAGCCAGCGCCGCCACGGGTCCGGCATGGGGCCGTGGTCCCCCAGCAGCTGCCGCAGGGGAGCCTCCGCCGCCGCACTGATGGGAACACGGCCCAGGGGATTGGCGGGATGGGCAAACACCTGCTGATTGAGCCGATCAAAGCAGGAGGCAACAGCCTGGGCCAGGGGGGGGTAAGCCTGCTGGAGGCGGTTCCAGTCCCGGGGCTCCAGGGTCACCCCCATTGCCGCTTGCAGCTCCTTCTCCAGTTGTCCACTGTCCAGAACCACCAGTTGCCGCTTGTGCAGTTGCCCGGCCTGGTAAGCCCGCACCAGTTCCTCGGGCTTCAGCAGCCATAGGGGAATATCCTGTGGGCAGTTCTCCCCTTCCCAGAGGGGTGTTGCAATGCCGGCGCGATGCAGACGGGGCAGTTCCACAAGCTGGAAGCGCTGATGCAACTGCCGGCTCACCACCAGGGCAACGGCCTCCCCCGCCAGACAGCAGGGCAGCAGGGCGCTCAACCGCCAACCGGGTTCACTGCCGGGGACAATGCTGATCAGCGTGACGTCATGCCGTCGCAGGCTGCGGGCCACCAGCCGGGAGAGGCTCAGATGATGGGCCCAGAGGGGACGGCCATCCTGGCGAAGCAGCCGCTTGAGCTGCTCGTGAACACGGGCCTCCAACATGGGGCAATCGTAACGGCCTACTGGCGCTGGAGGACATGGCAATGAGCGACCCGCAGTCCCCTCTGCATACCCTGCGGTCCTGTTTGGCGGGACGGCCGGTGGGCTTGGTGGGTTTGGGGCTGATGGGAGGCTCCATCGGCCTGGACCTCAAGGCCCGGGGCGTCCCCACCGTAGCCCTGGCCCATCGCGCCAGGACGGCGGAGCGGGCCCGGCAGCGGGGTCTGGCGGACGTGGTCTCCACGGATCCGGCGGTGCTGCGGGGGGCGGGTCTGGTGGTGCTCTGCCTGCCGCTGGACCGTCTTCTTGCCCCCACCCCCCAACTGTTGTCAGCATTGCCCCGGCAGGCCCTCGTCAGCGATGTGGGCTCCGTCAAGGGTCCGGTTCTGGCCGCATGGCAAGCAGCCTGGCCTGGCCGCTTCATCGGGGGGCATCCCATGGCCGGAACCACGGCGGCCGGTGTGGATGCGGGGCAGCCCGATCTTTTCCAGGGCCGACCCTGGGCCTTGACGACGGCGGAAACCACACCCCCTTCCGCTGATCTCCAGCTTCTGCAAGCCCTCGTCGGCGTCCTGGGGGCCCGGGCGATCCATTGCACCGCCCAGGACCACGACCATGCCGTTGCCCTTGTTTCCCATTTGCCGGTGCTGGTGAGCGCAGCATTGGTTCACGCCGTAGCGAGGGAGCAGAATCAACCCATCCGCCGTCTGGCGGAGAGCCTGGCCAGCAGCGGCTTTGCCGATACCACCCGTGTGGGCGGCGGCAATCCCCGGTTGGGGGCGCTGATGGCGTCCCACAACAGACAGGCCCTGGGACAAGCACTGGTGTGCTATCGGGAAGGCCTGGACGCCCTGGAGGTTCTGGTGCGGGAAGAGCGCTGGGATCAACTCTGCGCCGCACTGCAACGGAGCCAAGCCCTGAGACAGCAGATTGCCGGCCCCTGACGCGCCATGGCCAACGACGGGACTTGGGCTCAGGATCCATAAAGCAGGGGCCGCGTCTTGGGGAAATGGCCTACATGGGGGCTGATTTAACGGCTGCTCGGTTGTCTTCCGGAGACGTGGCAGCAGTTGCGCCAGGTTGCAGGGGCGGGTGACCTCATCCAGTTGGGCCCGGATCAGGTGATCCCGGGCGGTGGTCACTGCGTCCGGAGAACCCGGCAGCACAAACAGGATCGTGCCGTTGGCGCGGTTGCCTAGGATCGGGCATCCTTACATGTTGTACTTCCCCCGCCATGGCTTCTGACCTTCAGGTCAAAACGTCTCCGCGCCCCCAGAGCCGGCTGGCCCTGGAGGTGGTTGTCCCTGCCGAGCGTTGTCAGCACAGTTACGACAAAGCCATGCGGGAACTGTGCCGCACGGTGCGGCTGCCCGGCTTCCGCCCGGGCCGGGTGCCCCGAACCGCCGTGCTCCAGCAACTGGGCGCCCGGCAGGTGTGGATCACCGCCCTGGAGCAGTTGCTGGAGGACACGGCCCAGGACGTGCTGAACGACGAGGATCTGAACCTGCTGGGGAAGCTGCAGCTTCAGGATTCGTTTGACGCCTTGGCGCAACGGTTCAAACCCGGAGAGAGCCTCACGTTCAACATGGAAGCGGATGTGCGCCCCAGCGCCACCCTGAAGGCCTACCGGGATCTGGAAGTGGAAGTGGAGGAAACCTCCGGCGAGGGCATGCTTGCGTTCGCGCTTGAGCAACGGCGCCGGGAGGCCAGCACCACCGTGCCTCTGGAGAGGACCACGGCGGAAATGGGAGACGTGGCGGTGATCAAGCTGCTGCCGCTACGTGAGGGACTGGAGGAGGAATCCCCTCTACCCAGGGAACGGGAGGTGGAGGTGGATCTGGAGGAGAAGTTGGATGATGAGACCATGGCCAGGATTGTGCCCTTGATCGTTGGCATGGCGGTGGGGGAGACCAGAGCGCTTCCCGACGACGCCAACGGGGACGACGGCAAGACGGAAAACAGCACCCCGGCCCGGCAAGACCTGGATCCCGAGAACGGGACGAACCGTGTATCCTTCACCTTGTGCGGATTGAAGGCGCGGCAGTTGCCGGAGTTGGACGATGCCTTTGCGCAGAAGGTGAGCCGCTTGTCCACCATGGCCGAGTTGAAGGAGGCATTGGGCCGGGAGATTGACCGCCAGGTCCAGGAGGACAACAGGGAGAGTCGTCAGGATGCTCTGGTGGCCAAGCTCTGTGAAGGGATGGACGTGGAGTTGCCCCAATCCATGGTGGACAACGAGATGGAAGTGGTGAAGGAGGACCGTAAGAACGAACTCATCAGGAGGCTGGGGTTGAATCCGGATTTCACGTTTAGCGACAAGCTTCTGGAGCAGCTTGAGCCGGCCAACCTGGAGGAGGCGCGGCGGCGCCTCCAACGCAACCTTGCCCTTGAGACCGTGGCCAGGGCAGAGCAGCTAACGGTTACAGAGACCGAGTTGGAGGACCAGATTCAGGCCCTGCGCAAGCAACTCAAAACCGGGCAGACTCGCAAGCTGGACTCCAGGAAACTGCACACCTTTGTGAAGACGGGTCTGCTGCGGGAGAAGGCCATGGGCTGGCTGGAGGAGCACAACACCTTCAAGGTGCGCGCGGCCATGGTGGAGAATGGGGAAGGGGGGCAAAGCAGCCCCGCTCCGACGATCGGGGGGACGGATGCCAAGGACGGGTGAACTGAAGTGGCGCCGACCACTTCCACAATCAACTCGGGCGGTGAATAATGGCGGGTGGTAACCTTGCGCGAAGAACTACGACAGGGAAACGCGACGCCCAGCTTCGGTGCTCCTTTTGTAGAAAACCCCAAGACAAAGTCCGGCGGCTGATCGCCGGACCTGGGGTCTACATCTGTGACGAGTGCATCGACATCTGCAACGACCTCCTGGACGAGGAATTCGCCGGGCTGGCGGGTGACGGCCGCGGCAGCTTGCAGCCGGCCCTGGCACCGTCGTCAGGAACCTCCTCCCATGGCGGCCCAGCCCCCATCACCCTGGTGAGCGTGCCCAAACCCCAGGACATCAAGGCCCACCTGGACGACTACGTCATTGGACAGGATGAAGCCAAGAAGGCTCTTTCCGTGGCTGTGTACAACCACTACAAGCGCCTGGCCTGGTGTGGTGGGCGCAGCGACGAGAAGCATTCCCTCGGCACCCAACTGGAAAAGTCCAACATTCTTCTCGTGGGTCCGACGGGCAGCGGCAAGACCCTGCTGGCGCGCTGCCTGGCGGAGGTGCTGAATGTGCCGTTCGTGGTTACGGATGCCACCACCCTCACGGAAGCGGGCTATGTGGGGGACGACGTGGAAAACATCCTGCTGCGCCTCCTGCAGAAAGCGGATATGAATCTGGCGGAGGCCCAGCGGGGCATCATCTACATCGACGAGATCGACAAGATCTCCCGCAAGAGTGAAAGCCGCTCCATCACTCGGGACGTGTCCGGTGAAGGGGTGCAGCAGGCGTTGCTCAAGGTTCTGGAAGGCACCGTCGCCAACGTGCCCCCCGAAGGAGGCCGCAAGCACCCTCATCAAGAAACCATCGCCATTGACACCAGCCATATCCTCTTCATTTGCGGCGGTGCTTTTGTGGGTCTGGAAGACGTGGTGAAACGTCGTCTGGGCAGGAACTCCATCGGCTTTGTCCATGACCCGAACGAGGATCAGAGACGTCAGACGTCCACAGCCAACCTTTTGAGAAAGCTGGAACCGGAGGATCTGGTGCAGTATGGGCTGATTCCGGAGTTTATCGGGCGCGTGCCGGTGGTTACCGTGCTGGATTCCCTGGATGAGCAGTCTCTACGGGCCATTTTGACGGAACCACGCAACGCCCTGGTGAAGCAGTTCCAGACACTGCTGAGCATGGACGACGTGCAGTTGGTGTTTGAAGAGCGCGCCATTGAAGCCATTGCCCGGGAGGCGGTACGACGACAGACCGGGGCAAGGGGGCTGCGCAGCCTGGTGGAGGATCTGATGCTGGACGTGATGTATAGCCTGCCCTCCAAGCATGACGTCAAAACCTTCAACATCACTGCGGAGATGGTCACTCAGCGCCAGCACCATGGCAACAGGGTGACGCTCCAGTCCGACATTCCGAGCTGCCAGGAAACCGCCGTCAACCATGGCCTATGAGCCGTTACACCACCGCTACCGCCCCCAGCGGTTTGACCAGCTTGTGGGTCAGGCCCCGATTGTGCGCACCCTGACCAATGCCATCCGGCTGCAGAGGATTGCTCCGGCCTATCTGTTCACCGGACCCAGGGGAACGGGCAAAACCTCCAGCGCCCGCATTCTGGCCCGTTCCCTGAACTGCACCAGCAGCCTGGAACCCACGGCGGAACCGTGCGGCCGGTGCGAGGCCTGTGGCGCCATTACCGCCGGCAACGCTCTGGACGTGATCGAGATTGACGCCGCCTCCAATACAGGGGTGGACAACATTCGGGAACTCATCGAGCGGGCCCGTTTTGCGCCTGTGCAACTGCGCTGGAAGGTCTATGTGGTGGACGAGTGTCACATGTTGTCCACCGCAGCTTTCAACGCTCTCCTCAAAACCCTGGAAGAGCCGCCGCCACGGGTGGTTTTTGTGCTGGCCACAACCGACCCCCAGCGGGTTCTGCCCACCATTGTTTCCCGGTGCCAGCGCTTTGACTTCTGCCGCATTCCTCTGGCGGAACTGGTGCAGCATCTAAGCTGGATCAGCCAGCAGGAGCAGATTGCCATTGCTCCGGATGCCCTGCGCCTGGTGGCCCAATTTGCCCAGGGCGGCCTCCGGGATGCGGAAAGCCTGCTGGACCAGCTCAGCCTGCTGCCCCCCCCCATTGAGGCCACCGCTGTCTGGGAACTCATGGGCGCCGTGCCGGAGCAGGAAGCGCTGGAACTGGGAACCGCATTGGCCAACGGGGAGCCCCTCCCCTTGCTGGCGCTGACCCGCCAGTTGTTTGACCGGGGCTATGAACCCAACGCCATTCTGCAGGCATTGACCACGCTGCTGCGGGATCTGCTCGTGGCGGTTCTGGCCCCTGATCGCCAGGCGCTCACCACCGTCAGTCCCGCCAGTTGGGAGAAAGCCGCCAAGCTGGCCCAGCAGTTTGGCCGAGACCCGCTGCTCAGCGTATTGCGGGATCTCAAGGGCGCTGAAACCCAACTCCGCCACAGCAGCCAGCCCCGCCTCGCCCTGGAGGTGCTACTGGCCAGCCTCCTGGCGGAACCGGAGACCACAACCGCGCCCGATCCGGTCCGGTCGCCATCATCCACCACGGACCGTTCCGCTCCGCCCCGCCACAGTTTGCCTGCGCCATCCTCCGCGCCCGCCCCGCCACCATCGCCACCACCGGCAACCTCCCGGCGTCCCCAGGCATCCCCATCGGTTGCCCCACCCGCTCCTGTCTCCCCTTCGGCGGAGGACGACGGAAAAGCCGCAGAACTGGACAAGCTCTGGCAGAGCATCTTGAGCCGGTTGCAGTTGCCCTCCACCCGAACCATGCTGCGGCAAAACGGCAAAGTGGCCTCCTGGGATGGATCCCGGGTGGTGGTGCAGGTCAATCAGGCATGGCTGGAGATGGCCAAGGCCCGGAGCCCGTTGCTGGAGCAGGCGGTCGCTGCAGCCCTTGGCGAGACGGTCCGTCTGGCGCTCATAGGGGGGCCTCATCAACAGGTTGGCCGCCGCCAACGCCCCGCCTCTCCGCCAACTCCGCCAACCGCTTCCCAGGAGACGGTTCGCCCCAGCCCGGCGGCCCCAGCCCAGACCCAGCCCAGGCCTCAACCCGCCCCGGATACCGGCCTGCCGAAGCAAAGCCACAGGCGCCCAGCCCCAGCCCATCCCCCACCCTCAAGAACCTCCCCTGGCGCAGCAGGCTCATCGCTGGACGCCACCGCCAAAAACCTGGCCGATTTTTTCAATGGCGAAGTGGTGGACAACGACAATACAAGCGGGGGGAATCCATCCACACCCACCTAAACCCCGGCGGTCACGTCCCGTGGACGGTCTTGTCCCAAAGCCGGTTCCTGGGCTTGAGGACCATACCCATGGCTACGAAGGGAATCACCAAGCTCCAGTGCAGGACGTAGGCCAACGTCATCAGGATGGTAAAGCCGCGGATCGCCGGCACAGGAGGGCCGCTGTTGGCGGCGGGACAACGCAACATGGCCGTGACCGTGAACAGGAGCGTCATGGTGGTGAGTGGCCAGGCCAGGGGAACGAAGGAGCGGGACGCCACGGCTCCCACAACATCCCCGGTCATCACCAGCGGTTGAACATATTGCAAGAGGAAAAAGGCCAGCACGTCCCGCTTGAACCGTGGTCTGAGACGGGGACTCAGCAGTGCGGGCCAGTAGTCGAAAAAGCGTTGCAGTCCCCCTTCCGCCCAGCGCTGATGTTGCCGCCAAAGGGCGGCGACGGAACTGACCGCTTCCTCGGCCACCGGCGGGTTCCACACCACGGCAATGGGGACACCGTGAAGCTGGAGCCGCATGGTGAGGTCCAGGTCATCGGTAATGGTGGCTTCATTGAAGCCGCCGCAATGCAGCAGGGCCTGGCGGGGAATGATCTGGCCGTTGCCCCGCAACTCGCCACAGCCTTGACGGGCAATGCGACCCTGCTGGATCAGGGCATCCACGGCCATCTCGACGGCTTGAACCTGGGTGAGCAGGTTGCAGTCCGCATTCTGCACCGCCTTGCGCAACTGAAGCGCACGGCTGCTGTCCTGCAAGAGGGGGTTCAAGTGCTCCAGCAGTTCCGGGGCAACCTGGGCATCGGCATCCAGCACAAGAACCCACTCCCCCTGCAGGTGAGGCAGCACCGCGTTCAGGGCGCCGGATTTCCATCCCTTGGCTCCCGGGGGACGGTGGATCACATGAAGACGGTGGTGTTGTTCTTGCAGGCGGTCCAGAAGCTCTCCGGTGCCGTCCACGCTGCCATCATCCACGATCCAGAGCTGTAACTGGTCCTCGTCACACTGCAGGGCCAGCAGATTGTCCACCAGTGCCTCGATCACGGCGGCCTCGTTTTTGGCCGCCACCAGCACGTCCACCCGGGCGGATCCGGATGGTTGCGTGGTTGGCGCCGGGGGCGACGAAGACCCGCCCCCGGGCTGACCTACCGCCGTGGGAAAAATATGGATCCCCAGCAGCACAGCCCCCACCAGGGGCCACCAGGGGCCACCAGGGAGCCAGTGGGGCAGCAATCCCAGCAGAAGAGACGTGGCCACAAACAGGGCCGCCTTGCGGCGGCGACCTCCTCCCCAGTAAGCAACGGGATTCATGGACACCCTGAGACCTTGGACTCTCCAGCTTCGTAGCGGTCGCCCCAAGGGCGGCAAACCATGGCGTTCATCATGCCACATTAATGTCGGCTAAAATGATTCCCCTCTGCTCTGCCGAACCACCCCCGCCATGCCCAAGCTCAAAACCCGCCGCGCCGCGGCCAAGCGTTTCCGGATCACGGGAACTGGTAAGATTCAACGTCGTCATGCGTTCCGTAATCACCTGCTGGGCCATAAGAGTTCCAAGCGCAAGCGCTTCCTGGCCACTTCAGCAACGGTGGACCCCACGGATCGTGATCGGGTCCAAGGAATGCTGCCCTACGGCAGTTGACCCACCCACTTGACAGCGTCCCGAATTATCCCAGGAATTCCCGTCCATGAGCCGCACCAGGAGAGGCAATGTTGCCCGTAAACGCCGCCAGAAGATCCTGAAGCTGGCCAAGGGCTTCGTGGGATCCAACGGCACCCTGTTTCGTACCGCGAACCAGCGGGTGATGAAGGCCCTCAGCAATGCCTATCGGGATCGCCGCCGCCGCAAGCGTGATTTCCGGCGTCTGTGGATCGCCCGCATCAATGCCGCCGCCCATGGCCATGGATTGAGCTACAGCACCTTCATCGGCGGCTTGAAAAAAGCCGACGTGCGCCTGAACCGCAAAATGCTAGCCCAGTTGGCCGTTCTGGATCCCGCCAGCTTCGCAGCCGTGGCCGCCACCGCCCAACCCTGAATCATCCCCGTCTCCAGCCGTCATGGATTCCCCTCTGCCTTCCCTCTACCTGGTGGGCTTGGTGGTCTTGCTGGCCATCCTCAGCATTGTCATCGGCATCCAGGCGTGGAAGGTGCGGCGTGACGAAGCAACGCTTCAGCGACTGCAACAGGAACTCCGCAATGGGGAGGCCGACCCCGTGAAGCTTTATGAACTGGGGTCCGTGCAACTGCGCAAGCGACTCTTCCCCCAGGCAGCGGCCACCCTGGGCAAGGCAGCCCAAGGGGCAGGCCAGGAATCCTCGGAGGGACAGGCGCTCATTCACAACGCCCTGGGCTATGCCCTGGCGGCCCAGAAGCAGTACGCCCAGGCCATCCGCCACTACCGCAAGGCCCTGGCGGCCAAGCCGGACTATCCTGTGGCCCTCAACAATCTGGGCCATGCGCTGGAGCGCCGGCAACAGCGACAGGAGGCCGCCAAAGTCTATGCTCAAACCCTGGCTCTGGATGCCGGTAACCCCATTGCCAGGCGCCGTCTGCAGCGCCTGGAGAAAGCCCAGACATCCACCCTGGACCAATAACGCCTCTGAATGAATGGTCTTGCCTTTGTCCAGCACCACCGAGGATCAGCCACTGCGGATTGCAGGGCGCTCCTTCAACAGCCGCCTGCTGACGGGCACAGGGAAGTATCCTGACCTGGCAACCATGCAAGCCAGCCTGGAGGCCAGTGGTTGCCAGATGGTCACCGTGGCGGTGCGGCGCATACAGAGCGGCGCGGCAGGCCACCGGGGCCTCATGGATGCCGTTGACTGGTCCCGGTTGTGGATGCTGCCCAATACCGCGGGCTGCGCCACCGCAGAAGAGGCGGTCCGCACAGCCCGCCTGGGCCGTGAGTTGGCGCGACTGGCAGGGCAGGAGGACAACACTTTCGTGAAGCTGGAGGTGATCCCCGACCCCCGGTACCTGCTGCCGGATCCCATCGGTACGCTCCTGGCCGCCAAGCAACTGGTCAAGGAAGGCTTCAGTGTTCTGCCTTACATCAATGCCGATCCACTGCTGGCCCGCCGGCTGGAGGAGGTGGGCTGCGTCACGGTGATGCCCCTCGGCTCTCCCATCGGCTCCGGGCAGGGGTTACGCAACCGTGACAACATCCGCTTGATGATCGAGGGGGCCGGGGTACCCGTGGTGGTGGATGCCGGCATCGGCGTTCCCAGTGATGCTGCAGAAGCCATGGAGTTGGGAGCTGATGCGGTGCTCATCAACACCGCCATTGCCCAGGCCGGCACACCGGTGGTCATGGCCAGAGCCATGGCCCTGGCCACCCAGGCGGGGCGCCTTGCCCACGTGAGTGGTCGGATGCCTCAACATCACGATGCTGTTGCCAGCTCACCGCACCATGGCCGCATCGGCGGCTGAACCGGACCCATGGGCCGGACTCTGTGAAGTCTCGCAACAGTGACGGGACGGACAGCCATGGAATCCGCCATTCGCCATACATTCGCCCCCAGTGTTCTTCTTGACATGCCATGACCGTCACCCATGAGGATGGAGGCCGCCTCAATGCATTTGCCCGTGAGCCCAAGATGGTGATTGCCGAACCGCTCACCGGCGCGGAGCAACGCCAGCGGCTCTGGCTCTATGGCCTGGGTGCGGGGCTGGTGGCCGTCATGGTGGCCGTCACAACCTGGGTGAGTCGTGGTCTGGTGTAGCTTGCCCAACTGGAACGCCCTTGGCTGGAGAGGCACGCGTGAAGGTTCTTGTTCTTGGTGGTGATGGCTTTTGCGGCTGGCCCTGTGCCCTGCACCTTGCGGATCAGGGACATGACGTTGTCATCGTCGACAACCTCAGCCGCCGCAAAATTGACGTTGATCTGGGCGTCACCTCCCTGACTCCCATTGCCACGGTTGAGGACCGGCTCGGGGCCTGGCAGGAAACGGGAGGACAGCCCATTGGCTTTGCGCTCCTGGATCTGGCCCGGGAGTATGAGCGGCTGGTGCAACTGCTGCGGGACGAGGTCCCTGATGCAGTGGTCCACTTCGCCGAGCAGCGGGCAGCGCCCTACTCCATGAAATCCGCCGCCTGCAAGCGCTATACCGTCGACAACAATGTCAACGGCACCCATAACCTGCTCTGCGCCATTGTGGAGAGCGGTCTGGACGTGCATGTGGTTCACCTGGGCACCATGGGGGTCTATGGCTACGGCTCCCATCGGGGCGCCACCATTCCCGAGGGCTACCTCACCGTGGAGGTGCCCCAGCCGGACGGCAGCCGCTTTACGGAGCAGATTCTGCATCCCGCCAATCCGGGCAGCATCTACCACATGAGCAAAACCCTGGATCAACTCCTGTTTTTCTATTACAACAAGAACGATGCCCTCCGCATTACAGACCTGCACCAGGGCATTGTCTGGGGAACCAACACGGAACTCTGCGCAAAAGATCCTCGGCTGATCAACCGTTTTGACTATGACGGGGACTATGGCACCGTGCTCAATCGCTTTCTGATGCAGGCAGCCATCAACTACCCCCTCACCGTTCACGGCGCCGGCGGGCAGACCCGGGCCTTCATCCATGTCCGCGACTCGGTCAGGTGTGTCCAACTGGCCCTGGACAACCCGCCAGCCCCTGGGGAGAAGGTGAAAATCTTCAACCAGATGACGGAAAGCCATCAAGTGGGTCGCCTGGCGCAGAAGGTGGCGGACATGACAGGGGCCCAGGTGGCTCACCTGCCCAATCCCCGCAACGAGGCCAGGGACAACGACCTGATCGTGGACAATCGCTGTTTTCTGGATCTGGGTCTGGAGCCCACCACGTTGGATGATGGTCTCCTGACGGAAGTGGTGGACATTGCCCGTCGCTACGCTGGGCGTTGTGACCGTCGGCGGATCCCCTGCACGTCCGCCTGGACGCGAACCCAGGCAGAGGCCATCAACCCGTAGCCGTGCATATCGCGTTCTTCACCGAGACCTTCCTGCCCAAGGTGGACGGAATCGTGACCCGGCTGACCAGGACCATTGAGCACCTGGTGGCGGCCGGGGACAAGGTGCTGGTGTTCTGCCCGGAAGGGGCGCCCGACGCCTATTGCGGCGCCCGGGTGATGGGGATTCCCGCCGCACCCCTTCCCCTGTACCCGGAACTCAAGCTGGCCTTGCCCCGCCCTGTGGTAGCCGAAGCCATCGACCACTTCCAGGCGGACCTGATCCACGTGGTCAATCCCGCCATCCTGGGATTGGGGGGGATCTGGCTGGCCAGAACCAAGGCCATTCCCCTGGTGGCCAGCTACCACACCCATCTGCCCAAATACCTGGAACACTACGGGCTGGGCATGTTGGAGCCGCTCCTCTGGGAACTTCTCAAGGCGGCTCACAACCAGGCCAGCCTCAACCTCTGCACCTCCACCGCCATGGTGCAGGAACTCTCCGAGCGGGGGATTCACAACATTGATCTCTGGCAACGGGGCGTGGATACGGATGCGTTTCAGCCGGGGCTGGCCTCGGTCCAGCGCCGGCGCCGGTTGTTTGGCTCCTACCGGGATGGAGATCCTCTATTGCTCTACGTGGGCAGGCTCTCGGCGGAAAAACAGATCGAGGCCATTCTCCCTGTTCTCAAGGCCCTGCCCCGGGCACGGCTGGCTCTGGTGGGGGACGGCCCCCATCGTCAGCAACTGGAAAAAACCTTTGCCGGCACCACCACCCGTTTTGTGGGCTATCTGAGGGGGGAAGAGCTGGCCGGGGCCTATGCCAGTGCGGATGCTTTCCTCTTCCCGTCCAGCACGGAGACCCTGGGCCTAGTGCTGCTGGAGGCCATGGCGGCAGGCTGCCCGGTTGTGGCCGCCAGCCGTGGCGGCATCCCCGACATCGTGACCGACGGGGAGAACGGCTGCCTCTATGACCCGGATCAGACCGACGGGCTTCTGCAGGCCACCCGCCGCCTGCTGGACCATAGGGAACACCATCAACAGATGCGGTTGGCGGCCCGCCGTGAAGCGGAGCGCTGGGGATGGCGGGCCGCCACGGCACAACTACGGGGCTACTACAAGCAGGTGTTGGCGTCCGCCCCCCGGAAGCCTGGAGAGGAAGCCTTTTGACACCGGTTGCGCCTGGGCCGGCCCACCGGGGTGGGTGGGTCTCCAGGGGCGGCGGGAGGTCCACCGCCACGGGAACACCATGCCCGTATGATCGGTCACGTCAATTAGTTACATTAAGGATTGTGCAATTCAAGAATTATTGGGCTACGAATCAAGTATCAGGCTCCCGCGCCATGGCTCGGTTCAAGAACAACAAAAGGTCAGACATTGCCGGACAACCGCACCTCGCCACAGGCCCGGTTCTACCCTCCCCGAGGGAAACTGACGCCGCCCTGTCCTGAGAATGAGGACCCGGCTGCTGCACTCAGCCGCCACCCGGTTGCTCCCAGCCATGATCCCTCACCCCCCTGGCGGTGAGGACAGCCCTGTTTGTTCGCCTTCCATCACCCCCTTGCCTCCATTGATGCCCTGCCCCGCCACCCGTAGCTCCTGCCCCAACCCGATGCTCTCTCTGAGGATGTCCCATGTACCTCCCCTCCACAGGGTGAAGGCCGGAACAGTCGCCCTGCTCTGACCAACGGCCCCCCTGACGGCCCTGCTCCTCTTCTCCTCCGCCGCTCACCCACAGCAGCACAATAGCGTATCTTTCTCCCGCTCCAGCGGGAGCGTCAGGGAGGATGGCGGCGCCCACAACGTGACGGTCAGCCTGGCTCCAGCACCATCGTCGAACATCGGCCTGTCCTACACGATGGGGGTAGCGCCAAGGCAGGGACGAACTACACGGCGTTATCGGGCACGGTGGCAGTGGCTGCGGGCAAGACCAGCGCCATCATCCCGGTGGTGATTACGGAGGACAGTAGAGCATTCCCTCAGGCTCTCCTTCTCCACACTCTTCTGAAAACCCGTCCTGCTCCACTTAGCCGGAACCGGGGTTACCGGGGAAAGCTTCCGGCCCCGCACCAGCCAGGATCCAGTTCTCCAGTCGTTGGGCAAACGGGGCGATGCCGAAGCGCTCCTCGCAACGACGGCGAACCCTGTGGCGGTCCAGACGGCAAGCCCTCTTCACCATGGTGACCAGGTCCCCAATCCGGCCAGGCTCCACCAGGAATCCCGTGAGGCCATGGTCAACGGTTTCCCGGGGTCCCCCCCGTCCATAGGCCACCACGGGCACACCGCAGGCCATGGCCTCCACCACCCCGTTGCCGAAGGCTTCCCGCCAACGGGGCGTCATCAGCAGAGCTGCGCAGCGCCCCAATTCCCGGCGCAACTGCAAGGGGGGCACAAACCCCTGCCAGCGGAAATCACAGGTGGGGTGGTCCCCCGTCACCCGGGCCTTGTAGGCAGGATCCTCCACCCGCCCCCACACCGCCAACGGCATGTGCAACAGGGCGGCCGCGGCGGCGGCATCCTCAAGGCCCTTTTCCGGCGCAATGCGTCCCACCCAGCCCAGGAGGGGCTCCGGCTCCCGGACAAAGCAATAGCTGTTCAGGTCGAAGCCGTTGCCCACAACCACCCCCTGGCGGATGCCGAAGCTCTCCATCTGGCTCCTGCTGTGAAACGCCAAGCGCCCGGGCCGGCTGCCGGCCACCTCCGCAATGGCCTCATCCATGGCCCGGCTCAGGCTGCCCATGCTGATCAAATGGAGGACGGGGGTGGTGAAGCAGGAACCCAGCCAGAGGGGCAACCAGTCGTAGCCCAGATTCACCACCACTTGGTGGCGGGTTTGCAAGGCCCAGGCCTCCCGCCACAGGTTGGCCAGTACGCCGTCAGGCGGCTGCAGGATGGGGGCATCCCGTGGTTGCTGTTGCCAGGGGGGCTGGAGTTGACCGGCCACGGCGCCCATGGGACACCCGCATGGCTCCGATCCTTCCGGCGCCAACACCATGAGTTGATGCCCCCGATCCACCAGACCACGCACCAGGGAACCAATGGTCACCTCCACCCCACCGCCACGGCCCTGACCAATGGGTCCTACGGCCGTGGAGACAACCAGAATGCGCATGGCTCCGTTTCCTGATGGAAAGCCCATCTTCGGACAACCGTCCCCTTGCCCGGCAAGCGCGGGGCTGGCCGCGCCGCTCCTCCCCGGCAACAGCGCCTCTGCCCCGCTGTGACACGGGTTTCAGGATTGAGCAGGATGTCCCCTGGCCGCCGTCAGGATCCGTTGCACGAAAGACTCATCGGAACCTTCGCCCAGCAGGGGATCCAGGACCTGAGACACGGTGGCCGCGCCTTTGCTTTTGCTGTAGATCCGGTCCCAGAAGGCAAAGGGGGAACCCTCAAAGCGTTCCCAAAGTACCTTGAGTTCCGCAACGGAAAAAGGACTGTCCATGGGCGAGGCGGGCTGAGCCGGCCGCGGCTGGGCCGGGAAGCGGGCATTCATCACATCAAAACATGCTGACGGTAGAGACGTTCCAGGGCGCTGACGTTGTCAGCCAGGGTGTAGCGCTCCAGCACCCGTTGCCGGGCCTGATGCCCCAGATCAGCGGTAAAGCGCGGTTGATCCCGAAGAATGGGCAGGACGGTGCGCAATTGTGCGGCCACGTTCTCCGTAGACAGGACGATGCCGGCGCCTCCGGCCAGCACCTCCCCATGGGCCCCTGCGTCGGTGGCCACACAGGCGGTCCCCACGGCCATGGCCTCCAGCAGCGCCAGGGACAACCCTTCCACAAGCGACGGCAGGATGAACACGTCCCCATTGCGCAGCAGGTTGAGGCGTTGCTCCAGCCGCTTTTCATAGCCCCACCAGTAGATCGTTCCCTCGTCACCGGCCAGGGGAAGGGAGGTGCGCAACGGCCCATCCCCCACCACCACCAACATGCAACCCTCCGGCCGCACAGTGCGCCATGCCTTGAGCAGGGCTTCCACGTTTTTCTCCGGCGCCAGGCGACCCATGTACAGAAACAGTCGTTTCCCCTGGAAGACCGGAGGCATAGCGCCGGGGCCAGGACACCACAACCGGGAATCAATGCCGTTGGGGATGATGGCCAGGCGGGACTCGGGCACCCCCAACCGCGCCAGCTCCTCCGCCTGCAACGCGGAGAACACCACCACACTGCCGTAGCGCGCCAGGGCCGGCGCATAAAGCTTGTAGAACTGCCGCATGGTGGCTGCCGTGGCATTGCGCAGCCGAGCGCTGAACGGGGAGTGGAAGGTGGCCACCAGGGGAAGCCCCAACTGCTGGCAGATTTCCGGCAAGCGGAAATCCAGGGGCGAGAGGGTGAGGCTGGCATGGACCAGATCCGGCTGGAGGCGCTCCAGGGCATGGCGCAGGTCACGGGCAGCCTGGGGGCTGGGGATGGTGTACATCTGTGACCGGAGCAGATAGGGGAGGGCCACCTCCGGCTGAATGTCCCCCAGGTCCGTCGTGGGGACCGGGGTGGCCGGCCCATCATCCCAATCCCCCTCCGCTTCGTCGCCGGCGTCCGGGGCGGCCGCATCCTGCGGCAGGGTGTTGCGGAACATGCGCCCCAGGCTTAACTGGGCCGCTGGGGTGTCGAAGTGGAAGAAAGACACCCCATGACCCCGCTCCCGCAGCGCCTTGGTGATGGCCAATCCATAGGTGACGTTGCCGCAGAACGGGGACTTCTTGCCAAGCCAGGCAATATGCACCGGTCCCGTTGCGCCTACGGCCTCCATGATAACAGGGTTCAATGAACGGCTCCCCCAGGATCGGCTGCCAGTTGCTCCAGAAAACCGAGGGAGCGTGGTTGCCGCTGCAGGTGCTGGCCCATCCAGAGCCGCAGCAGCCGCAGCAACCGTTGCCACACCGGCAAGGGTCCCATGAGATCCCCATCCACCCGCCGCCGGGGCAGGGCAGGGCGTTGCAACCGTTGCAGCAGCGCCAACTCGGAGGCATTCAACACCATGGCGGCACCGGGCTGCCTGCCCCGGTGAAAGCCGTCGGCCGGGAAGAAACTGCAACGCCAGTCCCGATGCCCCAAGGGGGGCGCCAGAGGACTGTGGTCACCACAACACCAGCCCGTGGGCAAGGCCAGGCCGCCGCTGGTCAGCAGGTGCATACTCCCCTGAACGGCAATGGCCACGGTCTCCCGCAACGCCGGTTGACCGGGAAGCAGTTGGTCCAGCCGTTGCCAGTGGAGCCGCAGCAACTCCACCCCGAGTGGGGCAGGATCCCCCTGGGACACCAGCAGGAGGACGAGTTCAGCCAGCAACTGGGCTGCCGCCAGAGATTCCAGACGCCGCCCCAGGCCTGCAAAGGTTTGTCGCACCTCAAGCTGGGTCACCCGCCCCAGGGGGCTGCGCCCTCTGGCCACCAGAAGGCGCAACTCCCGCAAGGGGGCCGCCCCCGCCAGACTGGAACCGGGTCGCCGGGCGCCGGGCGCCACCAGCCGGGTGATGCCCTCCTCGGGGGTGATCACCGTGAGGAGACGGTCCCGCTCCCCCAGGGCGGAAGCCTTGAGGCTCAGGCTGACATCAACCAGGCGGACCTGGGCCATAGGGCTGGCCCGTCAGCGCAGCTTGCCGGTCTGGCGACGGCGGGCGGCCTCCAGCAGCGCCGGGGCGCCACTGAGCCCCAACCGCTGGGCGCCGGCCTCCAGCAATTGCAAGGCCTGCTCCAGACCGTGGATTCCCCCGGACGCCTTCACGGCAGCCCGCCTGCGGGCCAGCTTGACCAACCGACGCACCAGTTCGGGGGTGACCCCCGGCCCATAGCCGGCGCCGGTCTTGAGCCACTGGGCCCCCGCATCTACCGCCGCCTCCACCAGTTGCTCCAGCAGGGGGCCGGGCAGACGGGCCGCCTCCGTGATCACCTTCACCGGCAGCCCCAGTTGCACAATAGCCGCCAACTCCCCGTAGACCTGTTCCGTGTCGCCATCGGCAAGGGCGGCAAAGTCCGGCGCCACGTCCAGCTCATCGGCTCCGGCCTCCGCCACCCACTCCGCCTCCGCCAGCTTCACGGCGGCGGGCACAGCGCCGGTGGGGAAGCCCACCACCGCCACCAGCCTGGTGGGTCCGTTGGCAGGCAGGTGGGGACGCACCTTCCCGACCCACCCGGACGGGATGCAGAAGCCGCCACAACCCCAGAACCTGGCCGCCTCCAACTGTTCCTGCAGGACACTGCCGCCTTGCAGGGGATCAAGGCAGGCGTGATCCAGCACAGACGGCAGGTCAATGGTGGTCAGCACCCCCTGCAGAGAGTCGTGGTCTTCCGTGGCAACCGGACGGTTCATGAGCCCCGGGGTTCAATCACGCCGTAGCCCCCGTGGTTGCGACGATAGACCACCCGGATCTGCCGGTCTTCCTGGTCCCGGAAGACGTAGAAGTCGTGGTCCACCAGCTCCAACTGGGTGATGGCCTGCTCCAGGGTCATGGGGGGCATGGCGAAATACTTGCGGCGGATTGCCGGTGTGGGCAGAGCCGGTCGAGACTGCCCCTGTGCATTGAGCCGGTCGATGGCCTCACTGCTGCCGTTGAGGGCAGCGCTATCCCCATCGGAACGGTTGCCCTCGGCCCGGTGGTGATCCTTGATGCGCTCCTTGTAGCGGCGCAGTTGACGGCTCAGCTTGCTGGAGACCAGATCGATGCTGGCGTAGAGATTCTCCGAGCGCTCTTCGGCGCGGATGACGGCGCCGTTGGCAAAGATGGTCACCTCCGCAGTCTGCTGCTGCACGCTGGGATTCTTGGCCACGGAAAGATGCACTTCGGCTTCGCTGACCAAGCCCTCGAACTTGGCCACGGCGCGGATCAGCTTGTCTCTGGTGTAGTCACTGATGGCCTGGGTGATCTTGAGATTACGGCCATGGATCAACAGCTTCATAGGCTGCTCCTGAACACAGGTGCTGGCCTCAGGGTAATGACCAACCCCCCTCCTGAACCATGGGACAAGCGGATCTGTTGCAGCTTGGGCTGACGCCCATTACGGAGGCCCTGGCGCAGCAGCAGCGGCGACAGCAGCAACTCCTGCTCCAGCCCGCTGGTCGCCAGGCGTTTCTGCTCATGCAGCATCCCCCCTGCTACACCATGGGACGGGGCGGCAGCGCCGTCCATCTCCGCCATGGGGCCCAGGGCCTGCCCCATCCTCTGCACCACCTGGATCGCGGTGGCGAGGTGACCCACCACTGCCCCGGCCAGCTTGTGCTCTGGCCCGTCCTGAACCTGCAACGCCATAGCCCGGACCTGCATTGGTATTTGCGCCGACTGGAGGACGTTGTGCTGGCGGTGCTGGCGGCATTGGGGTTGCCCGGTGAGCGGCAACCGGGCCTGACCGGGGTGTGGTGCGCTGGCCGCAAGGTGGCCGCCGTGGGCATTGGCTGCCGCCGCTGGATCACCCGCCATGGCCTGGCCATCAACGTGAACTGCAGCTTGCAGGGGTTTGACCCCATTGTTCCCTGTGGATTGCGGGATCATGCAGTGGGTCGTCTCCTGGACTGGCGTCCCGGCCTCACCTGTGCCCATGTGGAACCCCTGCTGCTGGCGGCGGTCCGGCGGCAGTTCAATCTGGAATTGCTCCCCGTCCGCCTGTGGGATAATGGTGGCCAACGTGCTGACGTTCGGTGAGATGAGCAGCCAATCCAAGGCCCATATCTCCTGGCAGGCCACCCGGGCCGACGCCCGCGCCCAGCAGTCGGGACCCGATTGGAGCGGGTTGAAGCAACTCCATGACCTCTGGCCGGAACTGACCCGCCGCCATGGTTCCCTTGGGGCGCTGGCTGCCCCCCACGCCACCCCGCCGGAGGAGTTCACCTTCGCCCAACTGGAAGCGGCCATCGGCAGAACCCGAACAGCCTTGCGCAGCCTGGGTCTGGAAGCCGACCACGTGGTGGCGCTCCTGGCGGACAACAGCCCCCGCTGGCTCATGGCGGATCAGGCGGTGATGAGTTGCGGGGCCGCCGATGCTGTGCGGGGCTCCACAGCGCCGGTGGAGGAGTTGCACTACATCATTGAAGACTGCAACGCCTGTGGCCTCATCCTGCAAGACTCCGCCCTGTTGAAGCGTCTGCAAGGTCTGCCCCTCAGTCGGAAAGTCTGGGAGCAGCTTCGTTTTGTGGTGCTCCTGAGCGATGAGGCCCAACCCGCCGAACTCCATTGGCCCCACCAGCAGCCCCGCTCCGACGGCGCCCCGGTGCCGCTCCTGTCCTGGTCCGGGTTGCAGCAACGGGCCCAGGGCAGGCCCATCCATGAAGCCGCGGTGCTCAGCGGCGAGGCGGTGGCCACCATCCTCTACACCTCGGGGACAACGGGCCGTCCCAAGGGGGTTCCCCTGCGCCACCGCAACCTGATCTACCTGATCCAGCAACTGGCCGTGGCGGTTCAGGCCGGTCCGGGGGAACGGGCCCTCAGTGTGTTGCCCATCTGGCATTCCTACGAGCGGGCGGCCGGCTACTTTCTCCTCAGTTGCGGCTGCCAGCAGACCTACACCACCATCCGCGACCTGCGGGACGATTTACAGAAGGTGCGGCCCCATTTTCTCACCAGCGTGCCGCGCCTCTGGGAAAAGATTCAGGAGGGTTTTGACAACGCCCTGCGCCAGGCGCCGCCAAGCCGCCGCAATTTGGTGCGCTTTGCTCTGGCCTGTAGCCGCTTCCACTGTGGGCAGTGGCGGGCTTGGCGGAATCTCCACCCCGTTCCCTGCAACCCCGGGCAACAGTTGTCGGGCTTGGCCCTGGCGGGGTTGAGCTTGCCCCTTCATCGTCTGGCGGGGGTGCTGTTCTGGCCCAAGCTGCGGCAAAAGCTGGTGGGGGGGCAGTTGCGCCTTGCCATCAGCGGCGGCGGCGCCCTGAGCCCATCCGTGGACGGCTTCTTCGAGGCGGTGGGCATCGAGTTGCTGGTGGGGTACGGCCTTACGGAAACCAGCCCCGTGCTCACGGTGCGGCGCCCCTGGTGGAACCGGCGGGGCAGCGCCGGCCAACCCCTGCCCGGCACGGAAATCCGCATTGTGTCCACGGAACAGACCATGGGGCCCCGGGAAGTGATGGGATGGGGAGAAACGGGGATCGTGCAGGCCCGGGGTCCACAGGTGATGGGGGGCTACCTGCGGCGGCCCGAGGCCACAGCCCAGGTTCTGGACGAGGAGAACTGGTTTGACACCGGTGATCTGGGATACCTTCTCCCGGACGGCTCCCTGATGATCACGGGACGGGCCAAGGACACCATTGTGCTGGCCAGCGGGGAAAACATTGAACCCACGCCCCTGGAAGACGCCCTCCTGGCCCATCCCCTGGTGCAGCAGGCGATGGTGGTCGGCCAGGATCGCCGCACCCTGGCGGCTCTGGTGGTTCCGGACGAGTCCGCTCTGGCGGAGCAGAAGGAGGAAGGGGGGCCTGGGGAATCGGCCCGGCTTGTGGAGATCTTGCGTCGCGAACTGAACCAGTTGCTGGCTCAACGGCGCGGTTCGCGGCGGGAGGAGCGCCTCAGCGCCCTGGCCATCGTGGACCCCTTCACCATCGAGAACGGCCTGCTCACCCAGACCCTCAAGCAGCGACGAGACCGCATCGCCGCCACCCACCAAGCGCGGATTGACGCCCTCTACACCCCCTAAGGCCAGGACTCGTCACCAGAAGATAACGGAGGAGTGATGGCCTCACCTACAGACGGCCTGCCTGCCATCCTCCCGGGCTGAATCAATGGTTCACGCCAGCGATCATCGTGGCTGTGGCAGGGCTGCCTCCAAAGAGAGCAAGACAAGAGGTTCGATATCCCATGCCCAACACCATGTCCCTCCTGCCCTTATCCAGAATTGGGCGAGGAGAGGATGCCCAGGGTATTGACGAAACAGGGAGACATGGCTAAAGGTCTGAATCGTTCCACCACGACCGAGACTCGACAACCCATGGACATGGAGTGGGAATTCACGGAAGATGCGGCCTTTATGGCCCTGGCCGATGCGTTCAAGGAAAGTGGCCAGATCTCGGCCATGGAGTTCCTGGCCAACGGGGAGGGGGCCTTTCACTTTCAAGATCTGGCCCAGACCGCGGCCGGGGAAGGAGTGGATCTGGCGGAAAGCGGCGCCATGGAAGAGTTCCAGCAGCAGGTGATTGACGCCCTGGAGATGTTCTGCCGGGATTGAAGGTCAGATTCCCGTGTCTCCTAATGTTAACGTACTGGAAGGGATCGGTGCTTGGAGCTTGGCGTCATGGTGAGCCTGGAGAGGACTTCTGGAGAAAGTCCCGTTCCACTTCTGAACATTTATGGCGCCCGCTCTGGTCCCAGCCTGCTGTGCCTGTCCTTGCTCGCGGGCTTCACCACAGAGGCGCACGCAGAGCACGGCGCCTGATCGGCAATACGGGGGAGACAGCTAGTGGAGTCACAAATAATCTATATGCAACAGGATTCAAGACAGGGAACAACACGGCGGGAGACAGGATATCCTCGGTGGAGTGGGACTCGGCATGGTGGCCACAGGAAGCACCAGTGTAACCATTTGGACAAGAGAAGATATGAACAGGTCCGGCACCGTGGTCGCCACGCTGACCGATTCCGATAGTTTCACGGCCAGCGCAGTCAATATCTTCATCGCGTCTGCGACCACGGTGCTGGCGGCAAACACCGACTACTTCCGTGAGATAGAGGCCAAAAAGGATTTTCGAGTAGCCATCACACTGTCTGATGATCAAACGGGAGCGACGGACTGGAGTATTCAAGACAGTGGTCTCTCCAACAGCGATGGAAGCTGGAGATCCGATACCCGCTCCCTGATGGTCGCCATCAACGGCACCGCCAACAGGGTGGTGCAGGGCGTAGCGGTATCGAAGGAGGAGATGGCGGCGCGGGAATCGGCACCGGCGAACACGGAGACCGACATGGTGGTGCTGAACAGCAGGCCTTCAGCGGACGTGACCATTGCAGCAGCATCGAAAGAGACGGATGTGGCCACAGTAGACGCCTCCAGCCTCACTTTCACGAGCACCAAGCCAACTGGGACGAACACCAGACGGTGACGGTCACTAGCGTAGTTGACAGCAGGAGCAACAACCGACGGGCCACCACCATCAACCATACGGCCACATCAGCCGATGCCAACTACAACAACATCAACATTGCAGACGTTGGCATGAGGGGTCACGGACTTGCCGTTGATTTTTATCGCTGAGGTGAACATGAAATCGGATTGGCAGCGACGGCAAGGAGTCAAGGTTTACCCCGAATCGATAGGACGACTTCCGTTTATCATTGTATCAGTCATATCTAGGAACATCAACCAGGTCGTCTGCGTGCAGCAAAGATCGAAGAGTACGGAAGCCGGGTGAGAGATGGCAGCGGCACGCTGGCCATCTCACGGAGGAATTCTAATCAGCGGCTCAGAGTAGACAACAACGGCAAGGGTGATCGAGACAGCCTGGTCACGGTGACGATTGTGCCCCCATACGACAGAAGTTGTGGGGACCGGCTATACGGTCTCTCCGAACGCGGGGACTTTTCAAGCATGGATTCGGGACGACGAGTCCACACCCGTCAGCCTGACCAGCGGCGGCGACCTGGATATGAGCGAAGGGGATGCCAGGGATACCGCTACGGTCGGGGTCAGGCTCGGTCACCGCTTGTACGAGGGCGAGACGGACGGCGGTCGTGCCGATCAATCCGGCAACAACCACCGGCGCCAGGCTACCGAATGATGCATCGCCGGACTTTGCAGTGTCCGTCAGCGGCGATCATGCATTTTCCTGATTTCCTTACCCCGAATGGGGGTTCTGGCTTAGAAGTCATTCTTGAGTTCTGAACCGTGACTGGCGCCACGACCACTGACAATGGCCTCCGCTCCTTCCGCCACAACCAAGCCAGCAGAGCAGGGGAGATCCATGCCCCATCTTGCCGGCATGGTGCATGGGTGGCACAATGGCTGGCCCCGGCGTGGTGGCGGCTGTGGTTCTGGCTATGGGCTCTTTGCAGCGCACTGACCTTCAGGAGTTCAGGGCTGCAGTGCAGTCCGACGTTCGCATGATCAACGGACTGCCTTGACCAGGTTGACGGCCGCTTCGATCAAGTGAATGCCTGTATTGACCATATTGACCAAGTGAACGACCGCATCAACAGTCGTTGATCAGATCCATCAGCTTCTACTGTCCTGAACCCACCAGGTACACACTCCCACCCCGCAGCATCCCGTCATTCCCCCGGAGGACAACACCCCATGGTTCGCCTGATCCATACAGCGGATTGGCAGATTGGCAAAGGCTATGGAGCCATGACGGAGGAGGCCGCCTGTCTCCTGAGACAAGCGCGCCTTGGCGCCATTGACCGCCTTGGCGCCGTGGCGCAGGAGTGTGGCGCGGCTTACGTGGTGGTGGCAGGGGATCTCTGGGACGCCCCCAACCTGCCCATGGACACGGTGCATGAGTGTTTTGACGCCATCGGCAGGGTGGGATGCCCTGTGCTGGTGATTCCCGGGAACCACGACCACGGCGGTTCGGACGGCATCTGGCACAGACCGGAGGTGCAGGCGTCCCAGCAGCGCTACGCCCCCAATCTGACACTGCTGGACCAGGCAAAACCGGAGGTGCTGCCGGACCTTGTGGTGCTGCCCTGTCCGTTGTTGCGCCGCCACAGCGCCACGGATCCCACGGCCTGGCTGCAGGCTTTCCCCTGGAACACCCTGCCGGCGGATCGGCCCCGCCTTGTGCTGGCCCATGGGAGCGTCGCCAACTTTGGCGAGCGGGTTCATCACAACGTGATCGCTCTGGAGCGGCTAGCCGCCGCTGCCGTGGATTACGTCGCCCTGGGGGACTGGCACGGCCTCAAGCAGGTGGCGCCCAAGGCCTGGTATTGCGGCACACCGGAGCCGGACTGCTTTGACAGGGACGGCGGCAGCAGACGGTCCCAGGTGCTGCTGGTTGAGGTGGAGCGGGATGAAATGCCCCATGTGACCCCCCACCCCACAGGGCGCTTCCACTGGCGTCAGTTGAAGGCGGAACTCTCCAGTGGGGAGGACCTGAATCACCTGCAGCGGCAGGTGGAGGAGGGCATCGGGAATCGGGTGCGCCGTGACCTGCTCAGCCTGGATCTTGGCCACAGCACCCTGGATTTTGACAGCTACGACCGCTATGTAGAGTGGAGTCGTGGTCTGCGGGAGCAACTATTGGTCGTGGTTGGCAAGGGCTCCTGCACCGCTGTGCCCGCAGGCGAGCATCTGGACGCACTTCTGAACCGACCCGAGGATCCTCTCGTTTGCTCCGTGGCCACCCGGTTGCAACAGCAGCGGCTGGAAGGCGAAGGCCCCAGCCGCGAGACCGCCTCCAGAGCGCTGGCGGAGTTGTTCCGCATGGTGCGACGGGAGGAGCAACCGGGACCTGCTTAAGGGACACAAGCCTCGAACCATGACGAACTGACGGGAAAGGATGCGACTGGCCCACTGTCGGATTTGCAACGTTCGCATCCATCGGGAGTTGAGCCTGGACTTTGCGCCAGGATTAACCATCCTGGGCGGCGCCAATGAAACGGGCAAGAGCACACTCCTTGAAGCACTGCACCGGGCGCTTTTCCTGAAGTCCACCGCCCGCGGCGCCGTGGTGGATCGGCTCCAGTCCCGCATCCATCAAGGGGTTCCGACGGTGGAGCTTTCGTTTGAGGCCAGGGGCGGCAGTTGGCGGCTCCACAAGGAGTTTGGCGGCGCCCGTGGACGGACGGAACTGCACCCCCATGGCGGCCTGCCCCTGATGGGACAGGAGGCTGAGGAGAAGCTTGCAACCCTGCTGGAGAGTGGTGGTCCCCTGGACGGCCGCCGGGCCGTTTCCGCCCTTGACAAATGTTGGGGCCACCTCTGGGTTGTGCAGGGGCAAGCGGGGAACGACCCTCTCCAGGACCGGGAGACCTATCCCCTGCAGCCACTGATCCGGCAGTTGGAGCAACAGGGGGGCGCGGCGCTGCAATCCCGTCTGGATCAACAGGTGGCGGGGCGCATCGATGAACAACTCAAGGCCGTCTTTACCAACCTGGGCAGGACCCCCAGGCCCAGGAAGCATTCCCCCCTGTGGAAGGCTGAGCAACAGAAGGCGTTGGCGGCGGAGGCGTTGGCCCAGGCGGAGCAACTGGTGGAAGAGGACAGGGCCGTGAGCCAGCGGCTGGCCCGGGTGCGGGACGAACTGGAGCAGTCGGCTGACCAGTTGGAGGCCCTCAACAACCGTCTGCCCCGCTTGCGACGCCTGCAGAGCCGGTGTCTCATGGAGAGCAGGGAACTGGACACCCTGAACCTGAGGGTGAAGGGGTTGGCTCGGGATCACCGCAGCCTCCGGGAGTTGACCCGTGCGGCCCGGCAGCACAAGCTGGATCAGGAGCAATACCGGAACCAAGCCCGGACGCTGGCGCAACAACTGGAGAGGGACCAGCAGATCCAGGCGGAACACCAGCAGCAGGTCAATCACCTGAGGGAACGGGATGCCTACCTGTCCCACAGGTTGCGCCAACTGCAGTGCTGGAAAGACCAACGGCGACTCCAGCAGGCCGTTCAGGCATGTCAACACCAGCAGCGGGCCCGGGAGCGGTTGCGCAGCCAACTGGGGCGGTTGCCTGCCATCGGCCCCGACGAGATGAAGGAACTGCGGCGGCTGGAGGGCCGGCAGCGGGATTGCCAAATCCGCCGGGACGCCATGGCGGCCACAGTGGAACTGCTCCATGGTTCTGGCCATGGGGAGGTGCGGTTGGGGGATCAGGCCCTCGCCATAGGCCGGCCCCTGCAGTTGACCAGGGCGGCGGACTTGCGGGTGGGGGAGGAGGTGACGGTGCGCATCAGTCCCGGCGGGGACCAGGTGACGTTGACCCAGGCCCACCGGAATGCCGCCCAGGCCCTGGCTGAAAAACTGGAGCAGTTGGGTGTGGCCAGTGTGGAGGCGGCTGATGAAATCCTCCGTGAACGGCAAGGGTTGGAACAGCAGTTGCGGGTCCAGCTCCAGCAGATGGATCCCGGGGCGCTCCCGCGCCTTCAGGAAGAACTGGCCCACGTGGAAGCCCAGCAACAGCAGTTGGCCCAAGCCGGCCTCGACAAGGCTGGCGGAACAGCAACCGGGAACGCACCCCTTACCAACCCTGTGCTGGAACAACAGCTTCGGGAGCACCAACACACCAGCCGGCAGGTGAAGCACCGCTGTGGGCAGGCGGAGGTGGCCTTGAACACGGCCCGGCAGCGGGTGAGCGCCGTCAAGGCCGAGCAAGCCCGGGTGGAAACCACCCTGCGAGTGCGCGCCAACGAGGAAAAATCCTGTCTGGAGCAGGTGAAGCAGCTTCTGGCCACCCATGGAACGGTGGAAGCGCTGGACACCCGTTACAACCGGGAGACGGGGGAGCAGGCCCAGGCCCGGGCCAGGCTGGATGAACTGCGGCAACAACTCCGGGCGTTGACCGCACCGGAGCAGGACACGCCGGAAGTGCTGATCCCCAGGCTGGAACGGCGGGAGGCAACGCTACGGACCCGGCAGCAACAGTGGCTCAACGAAGAGGGCCAACTGCAGGAACGCCGCCGGAGCATCGGCAGCCAGGATCCGGAAGCCACCCTGGAGAAGGCCCAGGCAGCCTTGGCCCAGGCTCAGGAGCAATGGGAACAGCAGCAGCAGTTGGGGGCGGCCCTGTTGCTGCTGCAGGAGCACTTCCGCCAGGCTCAGGCGGACCTCTCCAGCCGCTACACCGAGCCCCTGGCCCGGGCCGTCAGCAGTTACCTGGCCCCCTTGCACCCTGAACACCGGGGCGGCCCCATCTGCCGGATGAACTACAGCCGGGATACTGGCCTGCAGGGTCTCCAGTTGTGGCGCGGCCGGAACGTGTACGACTTCACCCAACTGAGCGGCGGGATGCGGGAACAACTGAGCGCTGCGCTGCGCCTTGCCATGGCCGATGTCCTGAAGGATCGCCACGATCACTGCCTGCCCCTGATCTTTGACGATGCCTTCGCCAACACCGACCCGGAGCGGGCCCCGATGGTGGGCAGGATGTTGAACACCGCTGTGGCCAACGGCCTCCAGGTGATTCTGCTCACCTGTGATCCTCAAGCCTATGGGTCTCTCGATGCGGAGAGGGAGCACTCCTTGTGATTACTGCTGGTGCTCGTGTTTCCCTGGCCCAAGCCCTGCGGGAGACCACCCTGGAAGAGCTGTTCCTTGACGTGCGCTCCTCTGGCAGGCCATCCTGGAGGACGACAACGTCTTGATGATTTGACAGGGAGTCAGGGGCGGACCAAGGTGGTCAGTGGAGACAACAGAAAGCGGCGCGTTGCGGGCCACCAAGGAAGGCCCTCTTGGGGAAGGCTTTCCTTGAAGATTCGCTCCTGCCGGCCCCTGGGAAATGCCCTCTTCGGGTTCCCCGATAGAGGGCCGGTCAACGGCGCAGCTTGGGTTCCAAGAATCACAACATTCTGCAACTTGACAGCAGCAGGGGCTTGGGGGCAGGATGAAAGGTGAACTTCTTTCTCCATGCCCTTTCCCCAGGCTTTCCCAAGGCTGCTTACCGCCCCGGTCTTGACCTTGCCCCTCATTGGTAGACCTTCTCCAGTATTGGCCAGGAAAGCCTTGAACTTCGAGGAGCCTTGAAAATGACGTTTCTAGCCTTTGTATTTGTTGTCTGTTTATTTTCTTATGTGTTTCATTGCCCAAAGCATTTCAAGAATAAGAGAAATAAAGGAATAATGAAAGATATTCATTTTAATTTAGACAAAATAAACCGATATACTGATGAAATAAGAGTTTTTCTTCTGGAAGGCTATAGTCTTAATAATACAAGTTTGTCGAGTGATTTTAATAGAATAAAAATTCAAGACAAGAGATTGCAAAGAGAAAGAGGAATCTTTGGTGGTTATGGTGATGCTGATGAAGGAGTGTTAAATGATATTTTGTCCTCACTTAAAAACATAGTGTCAGAATATGAAATAGAAATTAAACTTCTAAATGAAAAAAGAAAAATCATTCAAGAACTCATAGATAAATGTACAACATGGGAAATAACAAGAGATAAAGTAGTTGAATTGGAAGAAAATGGAATCCCTATATCTCTTGATTCTGAACTTGTAGCTAATATAGAGAAAAACTATAATACTATCTATCAATTATGTATTAAAAAGAACTGGCGCGGAGATGTACAAAAATGCTTCAAGAAAATCAGAAAAGAAGATATGAAGTTGCTTCAGAATTATTTATCCTATTTTGCACAAGAAGAAGTGGTTGCTCACATAGAGGATGTCGCAAAATTAGACTCTATTCTTAAATCCTAGCTTGATTTCAGGATTGACTACTTATGGCCACCTCGAAAAATCGCCGTTTCCCCGCCTGGGAAAGCTGACTGGTCCTACGAAACCCTCTCCAGGACTGACTTTCTCAGGGTGAGACGGCAGCCCATTGAGGTTTTGCTCAATTTTCGAGGCGCCCTTATTGTCTATAAAATGACTGATAGGTCTTGGGAAACGCTGGAAAACCTCAAAACGAGTCCACATAGGGTTCTGATTCCCCTTTCACAGCAAGGCTTTTCAGAAGGCCAGAGCTGGGGCAGATGAGTTTTCCAGGGTTTCCCTTATGGTAGTTGGCCTCTGCCTTGACCCATGGGTAAAAGGTCTTATGGAGGCTTGACAGCTTACCTTTAAGAATTGTATCAATAACTTGAGAGAGTAAGGGCAGCATGGAATAATCCAAATGGTGAATTTTTCTTTACATGCTCTCTCCCACCCAAGCTGCTTGCCACGGTCTTGACCTTGGTAGCTCTTGTCCAGCATTGGCCAAGAAAGCCCTGAACTTCGAGGAGCCTTGATTATGGACTATACTATTGTGGACTTTTTTCTTCTTCTGGTTCTTTTTCTGATTATCTGGATACCCTATGCCTTAATTGTGGTTCTTGTATCCCTTATCTTCAAGATTAAACGGAGCCATGAAGAATGGGTCAACGTACTTCTTGCTGGTCCTTTGGTAACTTTTGCTATAGGCCTCATTATGGATATTTTAAGTGGCGGTTACTTGGGAGAGAAGAAAAGGAGAAAGAAAGAGAAAAGACTGGAAGAACTAGAGGAAAGACTGGAAGAACTGGAATAGGAACTTTGAGTCTCATGGTAGGCTGATAACGCCTTCAGTGAAGGCACGGGCAACCTGCTGCGGTTCCCGCCAGCTTATCCTACTACCCATCTCCTCGTCAAGCCAGACCATGGCCCCCGCGTCGGATTCCGTCTCGTCACCAGCCCCTTGGCGCAGCAGCCTGTTTGCCCAGGATTTTCTCAGCGGGCCGTTGATGAATTCTCCGGCCTGGCAAGGGCTGGAGGATGGGGAGTTGGCAGCGGTGGCGGCGGGGCTACAGGAGATTCTGAAGCGTTTTCCCCAGGGCCACCAGCCCAACGAAGCCACCACGGAGGACGAGTTGATCTGGCCCGTGCTCAGGCGCCTGGGTTGGCGGGATGTCTTGCGGCAACAACGGCTCAGCAGCCGGGGGCGGGAGGACGTGCCCGATGGGGTGTTGTTTGCCGATGAGGCGGCCAAGGCCAAGGCGCTGGCGCAGGAAGAGGAATGGCGCCGCTATGGCCATGGGGTGGTCCTGGTGGAAGCCAAGCGTTGGGGGGTGGGGTTGGACCGCAGCAGCCCTCAGCAGCGGGTGCCGGCCGGCCAGGTATTGCGCTATTTGCGCCGTGCCGACGACCTGACCCATGGGGCCCTGCGGTGGGGCATCCTCAGCAACGGCCACTGTTGGCGCCTCTATTACGCTGGCGCCCGCTCCGTGGCGGCGGAGTTTCTGGAAATGGATCTACCGGCAATCCTGCGTCATCAGGACCGCCAGGGGCTCAAGTTGTTTGTGCTGTTGTTCCGTCCCCAGGCGTTTGCGCCGGGTGTGAACGGCCATAGTTTGCATCAGTTCATTCTGAACGAGGGGCGCCGTTATGAAGAACGGGTGGCCGCCAATCTCTCGGATATGGTGTTTCATCAGGTATTTCCCCGGCTGGCCAAGGCCCTGGCCGCTGCCGCCGAAGATGCTGACCAGCCCTTGACCACGCCCGCCTCCCTGGCCCAGGTGCGCGAGGCGGCCCTCACCCTGCTTTACCGGCTGCTCTTTATCCTTTATGCGGAGGATCGCGGCCTGTTGCCGGTGCAGAATCCTGGCTACTATAACTATAGTCTACGCTGGCGGCGTGATGCCGTGAGATGCCGGAAAGAGGCCAATGGTACTTTCTCCACCAAGTTTTGCCGCTACTGGTGCGATTTGCAGGGTCTTTGCCAGGCCATCGATAAGGGGGACCCCTCCATTGGCCTGCCCCCCTATAACGGCGGCCTGTTCAACGCTGCCCAAGCACCTCTGCTGGCGCAGCCGGCCGTGCGCCTCAGCGACCGGGTAATGGCGGACGTACTGGCGGCCCTCTCCTTTGACAGCAAGACGGGAAACTATATCAATTACCGGGATTTGAGCGTTGAGCAGCTTGGCTCCATTTATGAACGGCTGCTGGACCATGAACTGGCGCATCGAGACGGGGTCGTCACGGTGCAACCCAACCTGTTTGCCCGCAAGAAATCGGGCAGTTACTACACGCCGGATGCCCTGGTGCGGCTCATCATCAAGGAAACCTTGACACCCCTGGTGGAAGGGCGCAGCGCCGAAGAAGTCCTGGCGCTCAAAGTCTGCGATCCGGCCATGGGCTCCGGCCACTTCCTGGTGAGCCTGGTGGATTATCTCAGTGATCGGGTGATCGAAGCCCTGGCCGCCGCGCCGGAGGAGGAAACAGAATCCCATGGCGCCGCCGGGCTGAACGGGACGCCGGTGGCGGAGCGCATCGAGGCCGTTCGCGCCACCATCCGGGAGAATGCCCGCCGGGGCGGCTGGCAGTTGGAGGAAAGTCAACTGGACGACCGCCACATTGTGCGGCGTCTGGTGTTAAAGCGGTGTGTCTACGGTGTGGACAAGAATCCCATGGCGGTGGAACTGGCCAAGATGGATTGAGCGCAGAAGCACACCTAAATTGAGAGAAACAAGGCCCATCAACATCTCCACCCACCACAGAAGCGCCCACCAACTACCCTCAGAGAACCAGGCACCAGAAACAGATGGCGACCCGCAACCCTGAAGCTCCTTTGATAAGCGGCAGGGCCAAAGCGCTGGATGGCAGAGGTCCTTCATCAAGGCTTGCCCCATCCCTGGCCCGCTGGATAAGCAGGAGGCCTGATCAGACGGGTGAGCAACCCAAAGCCGTCGTGACCATGACCGATCTCTGTGGCCTCCGCCTTGAATGGCTTACGATGGTGTACTACTGACTTTCCCATGGCGAGAGGGCCTTGTAGGTAGTATGCAACGAGACGTCCTCCCAACCATCCCCATGACCCAGGCCAGTTGATCCCGCCTCGGCGATTCTAGGATCACAAAGCCCCTGCTCCACCCACGCTTTGACCGTAATCAGCCCTTCTGCGGAACTCCAGCGCCGCGCCCGGCGGGTGCGCCGTGGCGCTCTGGAACTGGCCCAATGCAGCGATGCCCAGCGGGCTGCGGCGCTGGAGGCCATGGCGGCCGCCCTGGAGCGCCATAGGGACGCCATTGTGGCAGCCAACACAGTGGATCAGGAGGCCGCCGCCCGGGAGGGTCTGGCGGTGCCCCTGTTGGCGCGCCTCAAGCTCAACGAGGCCAAGCTGGCTGACTGTATTCACGGCTTGCGGCAGGTGGCCACCCTGCCTGACCCCATCGGATATCGTCAATTGCATTGGGAACTGGCGGCAGGACTGGAGCTGGAACGGGTAACCGTTCCCGTGGGGGTGTTGGGCGTTGTCTTTGAATCCCGCCCCGATGCAGTGATCCAGATTGCGGCCCTGGCCATTCGCTCCGGCAACGGCGCCATCCTCAAGGGTGGCCGGGAAGCGCTGAACACCTGCCAGGCCGTTGTCACAGCCTTGCAGGAGGGCCTGGCCAGCAGCGCCGTGGACCCCAACAGCCTGGATCTGCTCACCAGCCGCGAGGAGATCATGGCCTTGCTCCGGTTGGATGGCCTGGTGGATTTGATCGTGCCCCGGGGCTCCAACGCCTTTGTGCGCACCGTCCAGGACAATACCCGCATCCCCGTGCTGGGCCACGCCGACGGGGTTTGCCACCTCTACGTGGACCAGCGGGTACGCATCGACATGGCCATTGCCGTGGCTCTGGATGCCAAAATCCAGTATCCTGCCGCCTGCAACGCCATCGAGACGCTCCTGGTGCATCGCCATGTGGCCGGGCAATTCCTGCCGCCGGCCATTCAAGCCTTCACCGCTGCTGGCGTCACGTTGCGGGGGGATGAGCAGGCCATGGCATTGGGCGTGCCCGAAGCCGCCACCCCGGCAGACTGGGGGCAGGAATACCTGGATCTGATTCTGGCGGTCCGGGTGGTGGAGGATCTGGAGGCCGCCTTGGAGCACATTCGCCGCCATGGCTCCCGCCACACCGACGTGATCTGTACGGATGATGAGGCTGCCGCCGCCCGTTTCCTCAACACCGTGGACAGTGCCGGGGTGTTTCACAACTGCTCCAGCCGCTTTGCCGACGGCTTCCGCTATGGATTGGGCGCCGAGGTGGGCATCAGCACCCAGACCATGCCCCCCCGAGGCCCGGTGGGTCTGGAGGGGTTGGTGACCTACCGCTACCGCCTCCGTGGCCATGGCCATACCGTGGCCCCCTTCGCCTCTGGCGCTGAGCACTTTTCCCACAGGGATCTTCAGGGGGCTTGAGAAATTTCTACTTCTGAAGCAGTGGTGTTTTCATGGCTACGCTGGCGGAAATGCTTTTCCATGCTTCCCGAGGAGAAGAGACGACTTGCCTATGAAGCTCGACAGAAGGATGGATGGAAGCAGGCTGCAGCCCATTATATTCCCTTCTATTGGGCCTATTATGCCATTAGTCGACGCACCATCACTCCGTCTCTCTACCAACTGGGTGCAGAGTTCATCGTGGCGATTATCACAGCAATGCTACTAATCCTGAGCAGGCTAATCACTGATCAGGAAGCGGAGTCTTTCTTCGAAGAACCATTGATTCTTGTATGGATTTCTGTTACCACTCTTATGGGAATTATGGGAACGAAGCTCGGGATTGATCGGTCTCGGGAAGCCGCCCGTATGGTTCTGAAGACCGAGGATGAATCGCCAACTAGCCACACCAAATGAACAACACCCCCCCTGTAAACCGTGGCGATGCGATCCATGTGGAGGGTCTGAAGGTGTGGGCGCGGGTGGGGGTGTTGCCGGAAGAACGGAGCCTGGGGCAGTGGTTTGTCGTGGACTTCACCATCTGGCTGGATCTGGCCCCCGCGGGTCGGTCCGACGATCTATCCCTCACCGTGGACTACGGCCAGGCCGTTGCCGCCATCCGGGCCTGTGGCGAGCAGGTGGTGTGCCATACCGTGGAGTGCTTCTCGGAACAACTCCTGGATCAGGTGGAGGCGGTCCATGGAGCCTGCCCGGTGCGGCTGATCCTGCGCAAATGTCATCCCCCCATCCCCGGCTTTGACGGCTCCATCAGCGTGGAGCGCTGGCGGTTCGCCGGGTGAGCGCGTCGCCGGATGATGTCGTGATGTCCCGTTATCATCCGGGGCACCCGCCCTTGCCGCCCCACTGCCATGACATTGCCCCAGGAACTTGTGGTGAGCACCCTGTTGCGGGCCAGGGTGCAGGACGACCAGGGGGCTGATCATGGTGTGGGGCATCAGGTGTGGATGCACCCACCAACCCATCGGGTGTTGGGTTGGGCCAGTCGCCCCACCAGCTTTGGCCCCACCCGCTCGGTGTGGCGTCTCAACCAGTTGCGTCACCTGCAGGAGGACGTGGCGGTGGTCAGTGAAACCCCGGCCCGGACCCAGCAGAGCACCCTGGACTTGCTGCCCACCCTCATGGACGCCCATCTCTACGGCCATGACGGCCTGGTCCTGGGGCGGGTGGTTGATGCTGTGGTGAATACCAAAACCGGCGCCATTGGCCACTATCTGGTGGCCCGCAGTGATCCCCGCCTGCCGGGGGCCAGCCGTTGGCGCTTGCAGCCGAACGCCATTCTGGATCAGCAGCCGGGCCGGGTGGTGGCCGTTGTGGGCGCCCTGGATGATTTGCCGCTGGCGCGGGCCGGCCTGCGCACCCAGGCCCTGCAAGCCGGTCAACGGTGGCGGGAGCGGTTCCAGGACACCACCGTTCAGGCAGGTCGCCGGTTGGAAGACTGGCTCCACGATCATGCCTCCTTACCCCGGGACCATGGAGGCCCGGGTGCAAGGGGGCGACGGGAGGATATGGCCAATCCCCCAGGCAGCGACCGGAGACCGGAGCGGGAGGTTTGGGATGAATGGGAGCACCCTCCCCATCGTCGGCCTTCCCCCCACCGGGACAGGGAGATCCATGATCCTGATCAGGAGCCCTGGCTGTGAAGACCAGGAAGATTGGGAGGCCTTACGGTTTTGGCAGTGTTTCCCCGGGTAGCCTGCCTCACGCGGGTTTCCTTGCCAGCCACAGGCGGGAGAGGAAATGGGTTTCACTGGGCAGCAACGTGAAGCCGGCCTGCTCCAGATGGGTCTCGATGGCGTCCACCATGTAGTCCCCGTAGAAGGGCTCGTGGTAGACGCGCCGGAAGTTGTCCGAGAGCACCTTGAATTGTGGGGAATCCTTGGGCTGGACGGAATCCAGGACCGCCAGAACGCCGCCGGGCTTGAGGAGGCGGAACGCTTCCTTCATGCAGTTGGCCCGGGCCGAGCGCGGCAGTTCATGGAGCAGGAAAACACAGGTGACGGCGTCAAACCAACCGTCCACAAAGGGAACGGCTTCCACGTTGGCCTGCACAAGCTGGGGCAACTCCCCTGGTCGTTCCGCCAGCCAGCGCCCCGCCTGCCGCAGATAGGCCTCGGACAGATCGCAGCCCACAAGCTGGGCCCGGGGGAATGCAGCCCGCAACTGGTGCATGGTGCGGCCTGTGCCTGTGGCCAGATCCAGAATCCGCACCGATTGCAAGGGGTTGCCGCCAACTGCTGCCGACCGGGGCGATGCCTGCTTCAAAGGCCGCAGCAGGCGCCGGCGCATGGGGTCCGCAGCCCCGTTGAACAAAATCTCCACCTGCAGGTCGTAGAGGGCGGCGGAATGGTCACTCAGATACCCATCCGTCTGGTTGTGGAAGTTGCGCAGGTAGTAGGCGGGGTAATGCTGGCGGTTGACGGTTCCGGGCAGGTCCTGAAAATCCCGCCGTCGCTGGCGATCCCAGGCGGCAGGGCTGTCCAGCCACAGCAGGGGATACCGGATGGCCCAGTCTTTCCAGGGACTGGAAAACAGCAACTCGATGGGATAGATTCCCTCTTCCCCGTCTTGCCAATCCCGCTCCAGCAGAAGATCCATGGCGTCATGGAGCGCCTGAATGACGCCGGGCTTCAGGGGAAGGGTTTTGACCACTGCATCGGGGGCCATGGTCTTCAGCAGGCGGAGGCTCACCTCCTTATGGGCAAGACTGAAGGCCCCTTTGCCTTTTTGCAGTGCCTGGTACGTCAATTTTGCCAGCGGGGCGGGCATGGACAAGTCGAGAGACGCAAACCCCATTGTGGCCATACGCCACAGAAGTCGTGGTCAGGATTGCCCCACCCTGTTGCCGTCCCATACCCATGGGGAGGCGTCGTGGCGCACCTGAGCAGGACCCGGAGGAATGGATTCCCGCGCAAGGAAATCAGCGGGAGAAGAAGCGGTAGTGATCCATGCCCTCCAGGATCCCCCAGGCCTGGGGACGGCGGGCAAAGAACACGCTGCGCTGGTTGCGGAGTTCATCCAGGGACGGGTCGTGGTTGGCCAGAACCACCCCCAGGGGCAACCCGCGCAGCACTTCACCGTCTCCATGCTGGCTGGCGGCCACCAGGATGTGTTCCAGGGGAATGCCTTGCTGCAGGGCCACATGGCGGATGGCATCGGCACGGCCCGCCGTGAAAGGCAGCAGGTCCAGAAATACGTGGTCCACCAGCACCACCTTGGCCCGTAGCCCCTGCTCACAGATGGCCTGGCGGATGGCGGCCACCAGGCTGAAGTCTTCCCCGTCGAGCCAGTAGCTCAGCTTGTACTCGCTTTGCTGGGAGGAGGGCTGCATGGTGAGGCAGTCCTGGAACTCGGCCATGGCGTCCTCCAGGGCGGCGCGATCCCAGCCCCCGTTGATGTGGTCGCGCCAGAGAAGGTCCGGGGTCTGGTCCGGGCCGTAGGAAATATCCGTGCCGTTGCGGCAGAGCCACACATCGGCAGGGGGAAGCTCCAGGGCCGCCAACTGCTCCCGGGCCTGCCGGGGTCCCACGCCGGTGAGAATGCCGAAGCTGGTTCTGGGGCGGGTGGCGTGAAGGCGCTTGTTGAGAGCCTGCAGACTGGCCTGATCCGCGTCGGCCAGGGCCCCGTCCAGGTCGCAGTAAAACAGGCGGCGCCCCAGGCGCGCCGTCACGCCGGGGGTGCGGGTGAGGGTGGGAGCCGGTCGGGGCAGGCTGTAATCCTTTACGATGTCGGCGCCCAGGCCCAGGTAGCGCCGGGCATGGGCCGTCCAACTGTAGTGGTGTTGCACCGCCTCAAGGCCGTTGCGGGCAAAGGGTTGCCAACGGCTGGGCTGGCCCAGCAACCGCTCGATGGCCGTGCGCAACTGGTCGATGTTGGTCACGTCCGCCAGAAGGCCGTTCTGACAACGGCCCAGAATGTCCCGTGGTCCCCCATCATCGGTGGCCACCACCGGCAGACCGCTGGCCGCCGCTTCCAGAAGGGTGAGGCCGAAGGGTTCGGTGAGGGCAGGGTTCACGAAGACGCCGCCCCGCAGGGCGGCCCAACGGTAAAGCTGGGGCACCTGGTCACTGGCCAACTGCCTGGGGTAGGCCACCTGGCCGTAAAGATTGTGGTAATCCACCAGTTCCAGCACCTGCTGGAACACCTCCCGTTGTTCCCGGTCAGCCTTGCGGATGTCCCGCCGGGACCCCATCAGCAGGATGAGATTCCCCTGCCGCCGCAACCGTTCCGAGCTGCCGAAGGCGGCCACCAGGGCGGGGATGTTCTTGCGGCGATCCGCCCGGGAAAGGGCCAGCACCGGCGGCCGCTGGGGCTGGCGCAGAAATTGCCCCAGCAGGTGGTCCAACGCTGTGGACGGCGGATCATCATCCTGGGCCGGACGGAAGCGCTCCAGATTCACACCCGGAGCAATGACCGTGGCCAACTCCGGGTGAAAGCGACCATAGCGGGCATATTGATCCGTGGCCTCCTGGCGGGTGCTGGTCACCACCAGACGGCTTTGGGCCAGGGCCAGTTCCTCGGCGTCAATGCGCAGGCTCATGGCGTAGGTCTTCTCGATCTGGGCCCGGGTCTGGCCGGTGCCCAGCAGGCGGCGCAACTTCTCCCGCCCCAGGGAATGGCCGGTGAACAGCAGGGGAATTTCCAGCCGGCGGCTCACCAGAGCGCCCACGTAGCCCCCGTCGGCATAATGGGCATGAATCCAGTCGGGACGCTGGCCACGGCGGCAGATGTGGTGGATGAGTTCATCGGCCAGTTCATCCAGGTGGGGCCAGAGCAGTTCCTTGCGGAGGTAGCGTCTGGGCCCGAAGGGGAGGCGCACAACTTGAGCGCCCGGGCAAATGGTCTCCTCCCGGCGGCTGTAGTCGCTGGACACCCGACGATCTTCAACGAGTCGGGTGACCACCTCAACCCGCTCCACCTTCTCCTGTGCCGCCAGGGCCTTGACCAACTCCAGCACGTAGAGGGTTTGGCCGCCGGTGTCCGCATCCCGGCCCAATTCAAGGTTACGTCCTCGGAGCAAGCCGTGAAGGTGGAGGTGCAAAAGATACAAGGACCACCACCACAAACTGCTCTTACATTGTGACCACGCAAAAGAATAAAGCCCGAATCCGCCGGGGCGGTTGCAGCAGACTGCAACAGAAAAGGGGTTATGGCGGCGTATTCCCCTCGGGGCCGTTCAGGGGTTGGCCTCAAGTGTTGGCGGCGAAGACGCTGTGGCCAGGGGGCGTCTGGCCGGTATGCCCACAGCACGGGGATAGGGGGCAGGGCAGGGCGTCTCCGCCGCCAGGATCAACACATGACGCTGGCCCCGGTTGGCGGGAAGCACACAACGTTCCCTGGCGCGGATGCGACAGCCCAACTGCCGGGCCGCCTGTTGCAAGGCCCGGTGATCCGCCCCACTCCAGCGGCCCCGGTACAGGAGCGCCAAGCCGCCGCTGCCCAGAAGCGGCGCCAGATATTCCGCCACCACCGGCGCCGGCGCCACCCCTCGCGCCACCGCCACGTCAAACCGGCCCCGGTAGCGGGCATCCCGCCCCAGCAACTCGGCCCGTTCACAGACCACCTCCACCCGGTCCTGCAAGCCGAGGGCGCCGGCCATGGCCTGCACCGCAGCACATTTGCGCTGTACGGAATCCACCAGCACCCAGCGGCTCTCCGGCAGGGCAACAGCCAGCACCAGACCCGGAATGCCGCCACCGGTGCCCACGTCCACACCCTGCAGGGGGCCACGGAACGGGGGGCTCATGCGGCTGAGGGGCCACAGGGAATCCTGCACCTGGGCCACCCAATAGTCGTCTCCTTCCACCAGCCTGGTGAGATTGCAGCGGCTGTTCCACCGGCGCAGTTGCTGCTGCAAGAGCGCCAGGGCCTGATGCTGGGCTGGCGACAGGGAGATCAACGCCATGGTGAAGGGTGCGGCGGGGCGCCTGTTGCAGTAAGGGACATGGGCCTACCGGGCCTCCTGATTCAGCAGCAGGTCCAGGTCATGGGTTTCCAGCCAGCGCCAGGAGCCGCTGGCCAGGGAACCCAGCGCCAGGCCGCTGATCGCCAGACGCTGCAGGCGCCGCACCGGGTGGCCCAGTTGATGGGCGATGCGGCGAATCTGGCGCTTCCGTCCCTCCCGCAACACAATCTGCAAACAACTGCCCATGGGGCTGCGGTGCTCCAACTCGACCCGGGCGGGCCGGGTCCGGCGGCCATCCAGCACCAGCCCGGAGCGCCAGGCGGCCAGGTGATCGGCCCCGGGGAACCCCGCCAGCCAGACCCGGTAGGTCTTGCTGTGGCCATGGCGGGGATGGGTGAGGCGCAGGGCCAGGTCACCGTCATTGGTGAGCAGCAGGGCGCCTTCACTGTCCCGGTCCAGCCGGCCCACGGGGTAGAGCCCCTGTCCTGCAGCGGGGGGCAGCAGATCCAGCACCGTGGGGCGGCCCTGGGGATCCCGGCACGTGCAGAGCACCCCAGGGGGCTTATGGAGTAGCAGGGTGCGGCGTGGTTGCTCCTGGGCAGCCCCCAGGTGAACCGGTTGGCCGTCCAGGGTGATGGCGTCCACCCCCACCACTGCCCGGTCCCCCGGTCGTGCGGGTTGGCCGTTGAGACGAAGGCGGCCCGCCTGGAGAAGGGCATCCGCCTGGCGACGAGACATGACCCCCGCCCGGGACAGCAGCTTCTGCAAACGTTCAGGCGCGGTCATGGGGCGAGTGTAGGGGGGCGGAGCGCAGCGGCGGGTTCCGTATGATTGACGAGAACAATGCCTCAAAGGGGCTACAAGGACTTGAACACCATGGGCAAACAATCGCCACGGCGAATCGGTGCATTGTTATTCCAGGATTTTGAGTTGCTGGATGTTTTTGGACCCCTTGAAATGTTCACCCTGCTGCAAGAGCGTGGGGAGATTGAAATCATCATGGTTGCCCAACAGCCTGGACCCGTGACCAGCGTTTGTGGTCCTGCCTGCATCGCAACAGTTGACTTTGGCAACTGCCCGGCCCTTGATGTGTTGCTGGTGCCAGGTGGTCAAGGCACACGCCAACAAGTGAGCAATCCGACATTGTTGTCTTTTCTGCGCCACTTGTATCCTGATCTGGAGTTTCTAGCATCCATTTGCACAGGTGCCGGCCTGTTGGCAGCGGCAGGATTACTGAATGGAAAGCGCGCCACCAGCAATAAACAGTCCTTTGCCTGGGTTGTCTCCCAAGGCTCCCATGTCACATGGATTCCCGAGGCGCGGTGGGTTGAGGACGGCAACATCATCACTGCCGGTGGCATTGCCGCGGGCATGGATATGGCGCTGCGCCTGGTGGAGCGCCTTGCCGGTGCGGACATGGCGAACCTGACGGCTCAAGCCACAGAATATGACTGGCATCGTGACCCCGGTTGGGACCCTTTTGCCAGGCAGGCCGGGTTGGTTTAAGGTCCGGCGCCGAAGGTGGTTTCATGCCTTGAAAGGTTTTTCCGGGGCGGTCTTCATCCACTCCGAGTGTTCCTTGCGTTCCTGAACGCGGGGTCGTTTTCCGCTCTGACGGGAATGTCTTCTGTAATCGTCTTTCCGACGCGATCCTTATCCGCCCACGGGATTCCACCGAACAGGTCATTGAAGTTGGCGATGATGTGGGAGAGCAGATCCAACTCGGCCTCCCGCAGATTGCCCGCATGGCTTTCTTCTCGGCCTGGCAGATTGGGGATGGCGCCATCCTCAACGCCGGCGTGCACCTGTCAGGCGCCAGCGCCGGTGGATTCCCGCTTTCACGGGAATGACGAAGGAGCGGGGAAACTGCCACTCTTCATGTCAGTCTTCGCTCCTTTCCGAGAGGACAGCCCGGATCATTTCCGGCAGGCTTCGGACCGGGGACATTTCATCAAGCCGCTTCGTGATTTTGAAGGTGACGCCCTGGCCTTCCGCCATTCTCACCAAGTTCCCAGCCTTTCGCTCAGCGACCATGCCCTTCCGCCATATGTTAAAGACAATGTCCTGCGGGCAGATCCCCAAGCAGAGCAGGTAGTCGTAATCCCGATCCAGTCGGACATGGTTGAACTGGAACGTCCCATTCCCGCCCAGTGATGCGGTCTTGATTTCGAACTGGAGACTTCCGATCAACAGGTCCGTTTTTGATGTTCGTCCCCCGCTTTCTGTCTTGATTCCGTTGTACTCCAAATACCGACGAACGAACTCCTCACCGATCTCCCCGCGATTTGTGTTGCCGAGCATCCTGTACCCGATCAGTGGTGAGTCTCTCCAGATATCCTTTGGGGTGTGCCTGCGGATGATCGACGCCAGCAGGTCAACAGGTTTCACGTTGGCGGCTCCCATATGCGGGTGTCCAAGGTGCGCTTCCAGAAAACGAGGAAGTAGGAATGGTTCTTGCGGGCGTGAACCTGCCGCACTGTTCGGCTCACACCCGGCCGGTTACGACGAACCACGACGAACAGGTCTTCAGCGACAAACCCGATACGCCCGCAAGCTCCCATGATCTCAACATGGGTGAAGCGCTGACGGTTTGCGCAGACCTCGTCCTGACACTTGACGATGAGAACGCCACGCTCGCGCAATACCCGGTGGGCTTCCTTTGCTGCATCCTCGTACAGGGACAGCACTGCCTCATGGTACTTCTTCCCGGTCCGGTTCCCCGTTCCGTTGTTCCGGTAGTGACTTTCGAATGCGGAATGGACGGTATGGGCCGTGCCTCCGGGAGAATGCATGTACGGAGGATCAAGAACCACGCAATCGATTTCTCCGTCCTTGTATGGAAGGTCCCTGCAATCAATCCCGTCGATGATATCGGATTGTTTCAGCTTGTACAGGCTCTTCGGGATCCTTTTCCAGAAAACGCCCTTCCCGTATGTGACGTCTGCCACGATACTTCCCGGAGCCACATACAAGCCAAGGATCCGTGGGAATACGTCATCGTTGCCATCTGTATGGGCGCTGAATACGAGGTCGTTCCTTGGCTCCCCGTTCGCCACTCGCCGGCGCCGTTCCTGCCCGCCGGTGTTGACTGTCTCCAAACCGATCATGGCAATTGATGGTCAACCCCTCAAAAGTCCGCACTTCAGTGTACTGTGCCGATCCAGATGCCGAGCCAGATTGTGACAATCAGGCTGCCTGCCTCGGCCCCGGAGCCTTCTCTCGCAGGGGTTGCCAGGACAGTAGCAGGGCATTGGTGACCACGCTGATGGAACTGACAGCCATCAGGAGGGCAGCCAAGGAGGGTAGCAGCACCCAGCCCAGGCTGGGCAGAAACAGGCCCATGGCCAGGGGCAGGGCCAGACTGTTGTAGGCAAAGGCCCAGAACAGGTTCTGGCGCACCTTGGTCATGGTGGCCCGGGCCAGCAGCAGGGCGTCCGCCAACCCGGCCAGTCCTTCCCCCATCACCACCAGGTCGGCCGTGTCCTGGGCGATCTGGGCGCCGGTGCCCACCGCCACACCCAGATCCGCACAGGCGAGAGCCAGGGCGTCATTGATGCCATCCCCCACCATGGCCACACAGCGGCCCTGGGCCCGCAATTGCTCAATCACCTGACCCTTGCCCTGGGGGCGGGTATCCGCAATCACGGCCTGGGGGCCGAGGCCGACACGGTGGGCCAAGTGTTCCACAGCAGCACGGCGATCCCCGCTGAGCAGGCGCAACTCCAGGCCCATGGCCTGCAACCGCGCCATGGTGGCCGGTGCATCCTGACGCAGGGGGTCCGCCACGGCCAGGAGTCCCAGAATCCGGGTGGTGTTGGCCAGAGCCATCACCGCCTGCCCCGCCTGCTCCCACTCCTCCAAACACGTCCGGAGTGACGGCGCCACGGTCAGGCCCTGCTGCTCCAGCCAGTCCGGCCGCCCCAGGGTGAGCCTCTGGCCCGCCACAATACCCTGCACCCCGAGACCCGCCTCCGTATGGCTGTCCTGCACCGGCAGGAGGGGGACGTCCTGTTGCTGGGCGGCCTGGATCAGCGCATGGGCCAGGGGGTGCTGGGTCTGCTGCTCCAGGCTGGCGGCCCACTGCAAGAGCAGTGTTTCCCGGGTGTCGGAACCGTTGTCCTCCTGTTCCCAGCCGGGAGACGGCGTCACAGCCTGCAACAGGGGCCGGCCGATGGTCAGGGTACCGGTCTTGTCCAGCACCACCGTATCCAGATGGGCGGCAGTTTCCAGCACATCGCCACCACGGAACAACAGACCGGCCTTGGCGCCCCGCCCTGTAGCCACACTCACCACCGTTGGCGTGGCCAATCCCAGGGCACAGGGACAGGCCACCACCAGTACGGCAATGGCCAGTTGGAGCCCCAGTCCCAGGGGTGTGCCCATGGCGAGGTCCCCATGGCCATGGGCCTGGATCGATATGGCCAGGACCGTGGGCCAGTGCCGGGCGCCCCAGAGCCACCAGAACAACAGGGTGACCGCAGCCAGGGCCAGCACGCCGTAGCAGAACCGTCCCGCCACCCGATCCGCCAGCCGCTGGATGGGGGCCTTCCGGTTCTGGGCCTGCTCCACAAGCTGAACAAGACGGGCCAGGCTGGTCTTGGCGCCGGCCTGCTCCACCTTGACCACCAGCGGACCCGTGAGATTGCGGCAACCAGCGGTGACCTGATCCCCGGCGCCCGCCTCCACCGGCAGGGGCTCACCGGTGAGACTGGCCAGATCAAGGCTGGAGCGTCCGGCCAGGATGGCGCCGTCCACGGGAATCCGATCCCCCGGCAGCAACAGCAGGCGATCCTGTTCCCGTAACGCCGCCGCCCGCACGGACCGGTGGTTGCAGGCCAGAAGCTGGTCGGGTTCCGCCGCGGTGGCCTCTGCCCCCACCAGCAGGCGGGCGGTCTCCGGTTGCAGGTCCATCAACTGGCGCAGCGCCAGACCGGTGCGGCGCCGGGCCCGCTCTTCCAGAAACCTGCCCAGCAGCACGAAGCCCAGCAGCATGGTTGCCTCGTCAAAAAAGCATGGCCAGCCCACTGCTGGCCACAACAAGGCCACCAGGCTGGAGCCGTAGGCACTGGTGATGCCCAACCCCACCAGGCTGTCCATGGTGGGAATCCCATGACGCAAGGCTCGCCAGCCGCCGGTGAGGATGGTGCGGCCGGGACCGGCCAGGGCCACGGTGGCCACCACCCCATGGAACGCCATGGCGTTCAGCAGTGGGACGGTCCATTGCTGGACCATGGCCAGATGGGCCAGACCGGAGACGGCCATGAGCGCCAGGGCCACCATGAGGCGGCGCCAGCGATTCCACCAGCCCTGATTCAGGGAGGGGGGCTCCGCCATGGCCTGCCCCTGATCCCGCAGCCGGGCCGGAAAGCCGATGGCTTGCAACGCTGCAGTCAACTGCCGGGAATCGGCCGGCCTGTGGGGATCCAGTCCTACAGAGGCGGTGCGGGTAAGCAGGTTCACCGCAACTCCGCTCACGCCGGGCTGTTCCGTGAGACGGCGCTCCACCGCGTGGACACAGCCGCCACACTTCATCCCTTCAATTTCCAGAAGGAGGTGTTCGGAATGGGCCGGGGTCTGCATCCCATGAGCTTAGAGACCAGGCAGGATGGATGCCCACCCCTGCCGAGACCACCATGGCCCGCAGCCAACGGAACGACAACTTCATTGACAAGAGCTTCACCGTGATGGCGGACCTGCTGCTCAAGGTGCTACCCACGGATCGACGCTCCAAGGAGGCGTTTGCCTATTACCGGGACGGCATGAGCGCCCAGGCCGATGGGGAGTATGCCGAGGCCATGGAAAACTTTGCCGAGGCGCTGCGGCTGGAGAACGATCCCAGTGACCGCAGTTGGATTCTTTACAACATGGGTCTGGTGCATTCCAGCAACGGGGAGCACCGGAAAGCCTTGGAGCATTACGAGCAGGCCCTGGCCTTGAACGCCAAGATGCCCCAGGCGTTGAACAACATTGCCGTCATCTACCATCATCTCGGCGCCCAGGCCGAGCAGCAGGGAGAGACCGATGCCATGGACCGCCACTACAGCCAGGCCGCGGAGTATTGGACCAGGGCCATCCGCCTGGCCCCCAACAACTACCTGGAAGCCCAGAACTGGCTGAAAACCAGCGGGCGCGGCAGCATTGACGTGTTGATCTGATTGCGCCCTCTTCACCCCTGCCCCCAGCGCCTGGATCTTCCAATGACGACAGAGGACCGTCCCCCATACCCCCCATGGCTGGTCATCCGTCGCACCGTCCGCTTTGGGGAAACCGACCCGGCAGGGGTGGTGCATTTTTACCACCTGCTGCGCTGGTGTCACGAGGCCTATGAAGAATCCCTGGCCAGATTCGGCGTAGCCGCAGCGGATGTTTTCGCCAATCCCCACGCGGCGCTGCCCATCGTCCACTGCCAGGCCCGTTACCATCGACCCATGGGCCACGGGGATGCTCTTCTTGTTCACCTGGCCTGCCGACTGGTGGATCCCACCAGCTTCGAGATTCACTACAGCGTCCATAACAATCAACAGGTGGTGGCCACGGGGCTGACCCGTCACCTCTGCATCCATCCCGTCACCAGAAAACGCCAGACTCTGCCCACCGCCGTTGACCGCTGGCTGGAGGCTGCAACTGCCCATCAAGAGGCTCCACCTGCCGGGTCAACACCCCAGACTTGACCTTCCCCGGTTCCACCGCCCCACCCGTCATGCCCCTTCCTGTTGTTGCCGTGGTTGGGCGCCCCAACGTGGGCAAGTCCACACTGGTGAACCGTTTGGCGGGATCGCGCCAGGCCATTGTGGACAATCAGCCGGGCATCACCCGGGACCGCACCTATCAGGAGGCGGAATGGGGGGGGCGCTGCTTTCGCCTGGTGGATACCGGTGGGTTGGTGTTTGACGACGACAGCACCTTCCTTCCGGAGATCCGGGAGCAGGTGGGCCTGGCCCTGGCGGAAGCCTGTGCCGTGGTGATGGTGGTGGACGGGCAGCAGGGGCTCGCCACGGCGGATCAAACCATCGCCTCCTGGCTGCGCAATCGTTCCCTGCCGGTGTTGTTGGCGGTCAACAAGTGCGAGTCGCCCCAGATGGGCTCTGCCCTGGCGGCCGATTTCTGGAGTCTGGGTCTGGGCGAGCCCCGGCCGATCTCCAGCATCCACGGGGTGGGCACCGGCGATCTGCTGGACCAGTTGCATGACCTGCTCCCCGAGCACCAGCAGGATGAAGAGGTGGAACCCATTCAACTGGCCATCATCGGCCGTCCCAACGTGGGCAAATCCAGTTTACTGAACGCCATCTGCGGTGAGCCCCGGTCCATTGTCAGCCCGGTGAGCGGCACCACCCGGGACGCCATCGATACGCAGATCCAGCGGCAAGGCCAATGCTGGCGCCTGGTGGATACCGCCGGGATTCGCCGCCGGGGACGAGTGGCTTACGGGCCGGAGTTCTTCGGGGTGAATCGCAGTTTCAAGGCCATTGCCCGCAGTGACCTCTGTCTTTTGGTGATTGACGCCCTGGACGGCGTCACCGAGCAGGATCAGCGGCTGGCCGGGCGCATCGCCGAGGAAGGCCGCGCCTGCGTAGTGGTGGTGAACAAGTGGGACGCCGTAGCCAAGGACACCCACACCATGGCCGCCATGAGAAAGCGCCTCTACGACAAACTGTATTTTGTGGACTGGGCCCCCATGACGTTCATCTCCGCCCGAACAGGGCAGCGGGTGGAGCGGATTTTCTCCCTGGCAAAAGCTGCCGTGGAGCAGCATCGGCGACGGGTGAGCACCAGCGTAGTGAACGAACTGCTCCAGGAGGCAGTGGCCTGGCGCAGCCCCCCCGCCAGCCGCGGCGGCCGCCAGGGGCGCCTCTACTACGGCACCCAGGTGGCTACCCGGCCGCCGTGTTTCAGTTTGTTTGTGAATGATCCCAAGCACTTCACCGAGAACTACCGTCGCTACATCGAACGCCAGATCCGGGAAGGGTTGGGCTTTGAAGGGTCGCCCCTGCGGCTCTTCTGGCGGGGCAAGAGTGAACGCCGGTCCCAGCGGGGTCTTGCCGCAGCGGTGGCGTCGTCCCAACAGGCGAGTGATGAATGATTATGGGCCGGATGGGTCATCTCCCCAGCCCATGAACTCCTGGGCCAGAGCATGGGCATCCGCCAGGCGCCCACTGTGCAGCAGGAGGTCACACCGTTGGCTGCGCCAGCGGGCAATGCTGTTCAGGAGGGCCAGGAGGGCCGGATCATGGGCGGATTCATCCTGCATCGCCACAGTGGGCTGAGATGTCAGGCTACTGGTTGAGCCACGCCGCCCCTCCCTCCTGCCATGGATTGGTTACGACAACTGCCCATGGGGCAATACGTGGACGGGGACCAGGGCTGGATCCGGCGCGTGGACGTGCGCCTCAAGCTGGCCTGGACTCTGGCGTTTCTGATCACGCCGATTCTGGCCAACGGGGCCTGGCGTCTGGGACTTGTGGGTCTGCTGCTGCTGCTGACGGCACTCTCCGGCCTCCCCTGGTTGCTGTGGCGTCGCCTGCTCCCCCTCCTGCTGGCGGCCTCCTGTCTGGTGGGCGCCGTTTTCCTGGTGATCCCTTCCGTATCCACCGTGCCCCAGGTGCCCCAGCGCCCGTCGGCAGAGGTGCGGTTGCTGCCGACGGGCGCGCCCCGCTCCGCAGCAGGGGCGCCCTGGCAACTCTGGCAGTGGGGACCTGTCGGCCGGCCGCCGTTGCAACTGGGACCCCTGACCGTCAATCGGGCCTCTCTGGACCTGGCCCTCCGCAGCGGGACGCTGCTCTTCACCCTGGTCCATAGCGCCAACCTGCTGCTGATTTCCACACCGGCGGAAGACCTGGCCTGGGCCTTCGCCTGGATCCTGCGCCCCCTGCGGCGCCTGGGGATTCCCACCACGGAACTGGGGTTCATGCTCCTCCTCTCCCTACGGTTCTTACCGCTGGTGCAGGAGGAGTTCCAGAATCTGCTGCGGGCTGTGGCCACCCGTTCCTTCCAACTGCGTCAACTGGGATTGAAAGGAAGCATGGCGCTGTTGCTGGGGCTGGGAGAACGATTGCTGGCCAACCTGCTGCTGCGGGCCGAGCAGGGTGCGGAAGCGCTCATGGCCCGGGGTGGCCGGTTGCTGCCCCCCTCAACACTGGAACCTCGGCCAACCCCGGCCAGGATACCCAACGCCTGTGCTCTGGCGCTGTTGGTGTTGTTGATGGCGCTGCGCTGGCGGATTGGCGGACCCTGGCCTCTCTGACAAAGCCTTATGAGTATAGGCCATACAAAGTAACAGGTCCTAATTGCTTATTAGGACTTCTTAAACAGATAGTGTAATAGATGGTGTCGCCAATCTGCTCTTGCCTTGGCCTAAGGATATTTTTAGATTTCTCATCTCGCTCCCAATGTCTGCTCCGTCTGCTCCACCCTCAAAAGCTCAAAACCCTCTTCTTATGCTTTAGGTCTTGTCGTCCCATTGACTTTAGCGGCGGGCTGGCAAGGCTCGTTGTGGCGGCTTGAACTCCCACTTGAACTCCCAAAAGTGTCATGCAGGCTCTCAACCGTACCATCGCCACCGCTCTTCCTCTTCAAGAAGAAGCAGTCCACCCCCATCCACGCCTGAAAGAAGAACGGATAAACCTCTTAATAAGAGTAAGACACTATAATAGCTTACCGGATGATTTTGCTGATGGTCTCAATAGACCTGCAACCCGTCAGGCGCTCAAGCGTTTCCAGGGTGCTTATGGTTTGGTTACAGACGGCATTTATGAACAACAATCGGCGATGCCCCACCTGGATCCCAGGTATTACCGTCACTTCCGGGAGGGGGGTATCCTGGTGAGACAAGACATCAGTCGGCCACAGGCGTGACCACGGCCTGGCCGCCTCCAGCCCGTGGCCCCTCCCCCTCCCCTGGTGGGGCTCCTCTGGCGCCACAGACGCTCAGGCTCTGAGCCTCAACCCCTCAGGTGACGTTGCCCTATAAGCCGTGGGGCGGGGAAGACCGCACACCCATTGCAGGAGCATGAGGCGCTCACCAAGCTGTTGGGCTTCGAGGCCGGCAGCACCCCCCACTGGGGAGCGCCTCCCCTCTACCCCCGACCAACACCAACAGAAGGGGGGGAAGCCGCAGCGGGGAGCGGCTGGGGGAGCAGTGGCGCCGGCGCCGCCTCCCCTCCCTGGCGCGGCATGAGCCAGGATGGTTGCACAACCCCTCGGCCTGGACATCGCGCCGGCCCCTGTCATGACCCTGCCCATGGATCTACAATGTTGCCATGGCTGAGTTGCCGCTGCAAGAGGAACTGGAGCCCGGGCTGCAGACACGGTTGGCGCAGCTTCGGGGATGTATGGGCCGGTTCGGGGCGGTAGTGGTGGCCTATTCCGGTGGGGTGGACAGCAGCCTGGTGGCCGCCATTGCAGCAGAGCAGTTGGGGGATGCCGCCCTGGCGGTCACCGGCGTGTCTCCTGCGTTGGCGCCCCACTTGCGGCGCGAGGCCCGCTGGCAGGCCCAGTGGCTGGGAATCCGCCATCAGGAGGTGGCCACCCAGGAGTTGCGGGTGGCGGACTATGCCAACAATCCCCCGGAGCGCTGCCATGCCTGTAAGACCACCCTCCACCAGCACTTGGCCAGCCTGGAGCCCGTCGCCGCTGGCGCCCAGGTGGTGGATGGGGTCAATCAGGACGACCTGGGGGATCACCGGCCCGGAATTGCCGCCGCTCGGCAGCAGGGAGTGTGCTCTCCTCTGGTGGACAGCGGCATCGGCAAGCTGCAGGTGCGCCAGTTGTCCCGCGCCCTGGGTTTGCCCTGGTGGGACAAGCCGGCCCAACCCTGCCTCAGTTCCCGCTTCCCCTACGGGGAGCCCATCACCGCCCGGGGCCTGGAGCGGGTTGCGGCCGCAGAGGCATGGCTTCTGGCCCACGGTTATCGACAGGTGCGGGTCCGCAGCCAGGGCGCCACGGCGCGGATCGAGATTCCCGCCGCCGCCATTGCCGATTTCCTGAACCACGTGGACCGCTCCCGGTTGGTTGCCCATTTCCGCAATCTGGGCTTTACCGCGGTGGGCCTGGACCTGGAGGGCCTGGTCAGCGGCAAGCTGAACCGGTCCCTGGTGATTTGACCCTCATCAACCCCCAAGCGCCGCCCTCATGCCATGGGCCGATTGGGACCGGCTTGAGCGCTGATAGACGGTGATGTCTCGCGTGATGGTGAGGGTGGCGCAGCGCAAGTGATTGGCGATTCTCTCCAGGGACCATCCAGTCTGCTGCAACGACGTGGCCATCAGGAGACGACGGGTCCGCCAGCCTTCGCTCGGACCAAGGCAGCGGGCGCCGGGACGCTTGCGGACAGAGAAGGAGGGCGCCGTCTCCGTCTGCGGAGCGGTAGTCAATCCCGAGCAGTTGGCCATTGTGGCAGGTTGTTCATTGTGGCTTGACCCTATGCCCCTTCCCGCCAGCCTCCGGGACAACAGGCACAGGCTGGTGACGTCCCCGCTGCCCTGGGCGGTGGGATGAACGGATGGGATGTGTATCAATCATCATCGGCAAGTGTTCATATTGGCGCGCCGGCCCCACCGAGTCTCCCCTTAGTGTAGGCTCGAATACGGCTTTACGGCTTCATGGCTGTCGGCATCTACTTTGCAACAACAACCGGGAAAACCCAGGATGTGGCTGAGCGGCTCCATGCCCTGCTCAGTTCCGCCAACGCCCCCCAGGATCTGGCCGATGTGGCTGACGTCAGCGAGTTCACGGAGCTTGACGGGCTGATCTGTGGCATCCCCACCTGGAATACGGGCGCGGACACCGAACGCTCAGGCACGGCCTGGGACTCCGTTCTTGAAGACATCGCCGAGTTGGACCTCAGCGGCAAGTCCGTGGCGGTCTTCGGCCTGGGGGATTCCGGGAGCTATACAGACAACTTCTGCGACGCCATGGAGGAACTGCACGGCTTCTTCAAGCAGGCTGGCGCCACCATGGTGGGTTATGTGGACAAAAGCGACTATACGTTTGAAGAGTCCAAGAGCGTGATGGGAGACCGGTTCTGTGGCTTGGCCCTTGACGAGGACAGCGAATCCGACATGACGGATGATCGCCTGGCCAAGTGGGCCGAACAACTCAAGCAGGAAATTCCAGGATTGTGAGTTTAACCACTTTCTGGTCTTGATTTCCGGATTGTGGTAGATTTGTGCCATGACCTGTACACAGAAAAGCTCACCCTCTTCCGAGGGTAGGCTTTTCTGTTGATCCGTTAGGGAACCTCTGAAAAAGCCAGGACCAGACATCAATAGGATTTCCACTTTCCCATCGCCACAGAGTTTCTCAAATGCAAAATCACGACAAAGAGGACTTGTTCAGAGGTTCCTTAGCTTCCCACAGGGAAAAATACCTGACCAATGTCTGCTTATCAGGCAGTCTCACCGGTCAGGTAAAAGTGGAAGTTATTCCGTCATCCTCCTTTGATGCAGGAGTTGAGCAATTTCATGGCTGTTATGGCGCAAGAGAACCAATCCAGGTCCCATGCACAACAGGCGCTTCCAGCAGCTATTTCCCTTTACGCCTTTGTTACTTTTACATCTGCTTCTCTGGCAGTTCTTTGATGCCAGTCAGCAAAGTCTTCTCCCCCAGGGTGAAGGCTTGTATATGGAGCGAGCCCGTCTCTTCCTGGATCAGAATGAAGCATGGACGCCATTTGCCGAGGCACACCACAAAACACCAGGCCACTATTGGATTATGGCCCTATCAATGAGACTTTTTGGTGTTAGCGATATTGCCGCCAGATTTACTTTTGTCTGGCTGGCTTTACTCTCGGCCTGGCTTGTTTATGGGATTGGCTTCCTGATCCTGAACCGTTGCGCTGGGGCCATGGCCAGCCTCATTCTGGGAACGTCATATCTTTGGGCGGTCCACAGCCGTACGATCAGCCCCAACATGGCTTATATAAGTTTTTTCCTGGGGGGGTCCTGCTGCTTCTGCAAGAGTTGGTGAAACCTGCACGGTCTTCAGCGCAGTTCTGCCGCTGGCGTCTCTGGTTGGCCGGTGTTCTGTTCGCCTTGACCGTCTTTCTGCGTAGCGCTCTGGCTTTGTTGCCCCTGGTGGGATTGATGCCCTGGCTCCTCAAGCAGGCCCGTGGCCGGAAGATGCGGTGCTCTACCCACCCAGATCTGGGTGTGGAAGAGCATCGCTGCCTATGGGATTGCAGGATTTATGGCGCCACTAAACTTCCCTTGGCGAAAAGTGACGGGAGGAGAAACAGGCTTTCCCTTCAGCAGTTTTTTCTATTATTTCGGTTCTATCTTCTTCTTGCATACTATCCCCTGGTCACCCCTGCTCCCTCTTGCCGTCACCAGCCCCAACCTGTGGGAGAGGAAAGGCCGTGGGGCAACCCATGGTTTTCATCGGCGCTGGCTTCTCTTCGCAACGCCTGCGGTTATACTGTTACTGCTTGCCTTCACATCCTCTCAGCACAAACATTATGCATTACCAATCTACCCGTTTGCGGCCCTGCTGATTGCCGCAGATCTGGAGTATCGTTTAACAGAGGTCACCAACTCCTCCGCTAAAGCTCTTCCTGGGAGAAGCAATGGCATGGGATGGCAGTCTTTATGGCGTATTGCCTTAGTACATTTTTTCCTGGCCTGCATAATCCTGGCATTTTGCTTGAGCGACGGTTTGTCAATGATTAAAGATATAGATATGACGCTTATCAACATGGAGAGATTATACGCAGTCTTAATTTTGCTAAGCAGCGTATGACTGTTGGCAGGCTTGATGGTCTACTGGCCACGTAGAAGCCTTCAACAAAGCTTGAAATCATGGATAGCGTGCCATATCCTTGGCGGTTATCTGGTGATTCTTGTAACAGTCCATCTTGGTTTTGTGGGTAACTATTCTCCTGAAGTGAAAGCATTTCTCAGACAATCTTATATCCAAAACGTGCTATCAACAGCCCCTGTAGATTTGATAAAGAATGGTAGAGTTAACAGGATGACCACTCTGCTTAGAGCATATAGTCCAATTATGGGCCGGTCCTGGGCATCATTTGATGAATTCAAGGACCAGGGAGGTCCCTTGGCCTGGATTTACGAACCTGACTTGAAAGATCTGGATTTTCCTTATACCATTCTCGCCCAAGGTCATGGGGTCTTGCTGATTCATGTGCAATCCCGTGAATGATCCATGCCTGACAAGGATCCTCTGGACGCCTTGCAAGGCTGCCCTCCCCGCAAGCGACCAGGACAGCCCTCTCTCTGCTGTAGCCTCTGCCATGTAAACTCACTGACCACGGGAGAAGGCGGATGATCGGCACCCCGTCCCGACTGGGGGCCGTCTGTTGGTTACGGCGCTGGTTGCCCCTGCTGCTGATCTGGCTGGTGGCCACGGTGGCGGATCGGGTCTGGTTGGCGGCGGATCAGACGATTCCCGCTTGGGATCAGGCTGACTACCTGAATAGCGCAGTGGACCACGGCCGGGCTCTGGGTCTGCTTCCGGGTGGTGGATGGCCGGGCTGGCGGGAGTTGCTCTTGCTGTCTCCCAAGATTCCGCCCTTGGCCTCCCTTGTCCATGGCGCCGTCATGGTGGTGGCGGGTGAATTGCCGGATCAGGCAAGCTGGGCCTTGGCCCTCTGGCATGGCCTGCTGTTGCTGGCGCTGGATGGCTGGGGGCGGCAACTCCATTCCCCCCGCCTAGGAATCCTGGCGTTGATTCTGGCCACCATTGCCCCGGGACTGGTCTCCCTGCGGGTGAATTTCACCCTGGATCTTGCCCTCGCCGCAGTCACCACACTGGCCCTCTGGCAACTCTGGCGCTGGCAGCGGCCCGCGCCCCATGGCGGGCATTGGCTTTCCGCCATGCTTGCGGCATTTGGCCTGACGGCAGCGCTGTTGGTGAAGCAAAGCGCCGTTCTGGTTCTGGCGGCTCCCACTCTCTGGACGGTGGCGACCGGCATGGGGCAACGCCAGCGGCGGCCGCAACTCCTGGCGGGCATGGCCCTGGCGCTGGCCTTGATCCTGCCCTGGCTGCACCAGAACTGGATCACCACCATTGGCGGCACCCATCGGGCGGTGGGGGCAGGCGTCAACGAGGGCGATCCACCCGTGTTCTCCATGGCCAGCCTGCTCTGGTATCCACGGCTCTGGCGGCAGCAGCTTGGCGTCGTTCCTTGGGTAGGCGCTCTGCCGGGACTGGCTCTGGCCGCGTGGCGTCGCCTGCGGACAAGCCGCTTTGCAATGCCACCCTCCTTGCAGCTTTCCCTCCCGGCGGGCTGGGGTTGGCTGCTGGGCTGCACAATCAGCGGCTGGTTGCTCACCACCATGAGCCCCAACAAGGATTCCCGCTACATCGCCCCGGTTCTGCCCCTGCTCATCCTCTGGCTCAGTCTGTGTTGGCTGGTTCTCATCTCAGCCTTGCAGCGGTGGCTTGATTCCCGGAGGGCTTTGACTGCCGTGACGGCATCCCTGTTGCTGGCCACAGGCAGCACTGCTGTGGGGCGTGTCACCGCCATTCACAGGGCAGCAGGGGAACCCCCTGTCGTCAGCCTGATGACGTTCCTGCATCAACGCACCGGACCTGCCCCTGTGACGTTGGTGATGGTGCTGGAGCCGGACGGCCCCGATCTCAACGAGCACACCGGAACCTACTACGGCAGGTTGAACGGCGGGCACTTGCTGGCCCGCAGCTTGGGGGAGGCCCACTATCCTCTGGTGCTGGATCAGGCGGAATGGGTGGCGGTAGCCACAGACAACCAGGGGCGCCACCGGCAGCAGGCGCGCCAGTTGAGCCATGGCATCCGCAAGGACGGTCGTTTTCAGAGGGTGCGGCAATGGCCGTGGCGCCATGGCCGCTTTGTGGAACTTTGGCGGCGTCAGCCTGGCGCGACACGCGGTCAACCCTTTGCCCAGCAATTTATCACCCTGGCTCAGGGGCTGGGCGAGGGTCCCCAAGGCCTGGTTCGGTTCATGGAACAGATCGGCCCACACCATCAGTTGGACGGCCATTTTCTGTATCAGCAACAGGTGGAAGCCTGGGCCAACCAACGCCTTGCCCAGGACTCCCAGGCAACAGATGCCCTCTGGAGCCTGGCGGCCCTCAACATCCTGCGCCAGAATGCCGGAGCGGCAGAACATTGGCTGGTCCAACTGGAGGCCCTTCTACCTGAAAACCCCTGGCCGACAACCTATCGGGCCGCAGTGCTGCTCGTTGACTGGAAACCATGGGCGGCCAGGCGCGTGGCCCATGCCCATCCCCGCGTCCAGGAGGAGCCCCTGCTCAAGGCGGTGGGTGAACTGGCAGCCGTGGCGAGTGGCGATCTTACCCGTCTGCCGGCGTTGCAAGCCTCATGGCCACAAGCTGTGGAGCAGGTTCAGGGGAACCGTTAAGGCGCCTGTTTGTGACTTACTCCTTTGAGGTTGCCCATCTCCCTCCGGGACGTGATAAACTGCATCCTCTTGCAGGCTTGACCATGATGGTTGCGCAAATTCCAAGCCAACGGCCCGGGTGCTCACTGCCCTGCTTTTGGTGGGCTGCATTCGGAGTCGAGCCATGCTGACAAGGGTCTACATCGACAACTTTTTGTGCCTGGTCAACTTCGAATTGGAACTGGACGAGACCAACGTTCTGCTGGGTCCCAACGGCTGCGGCAAAACGTCGGTTCTGAGAGCATTGTCTGTCCTTCAGCAACTGATCGCCCGCAGCGCAAGAATCGACGAGGTGATGTCCACGGATGATCTGACGCGCTGGCAGAGTCGCAATGAACAGCGCTTCGAGATCAATTTGACGATTCAGGACAACATCTACCACTATACATTGGTCGCTGAGCATGACCGTGATCGCCGCCGAATGCGGATTATCAAAGAGTTGTTGACCCATAACGACCACCCCATCTTTGATTCCAAAGACAGCAATGCCCAACTGTACCATGATGATTATACCGAAGGGCCCATGTATCGCTTCGATTGGTCCCGTTCAGGTGTTGGCGTTCTGGATGCAAGGCGTGATAACGAAAAACTGACGGAATTCAAACGTGCCATCGCCAGATTCATCATCGTCAGCCCATGCCCCCCGCTTTTCCAGGGTGAGGCCAGAAACGAGGACGACGTTCTCGATCTGCATATGAAGAATTTCGTCAGTTGGTATCGCCATGCTTCACAAGAAAACATGGGCGGCATCCTGACATTGTTTGAGGATTTGCGAGACGCAATGCCAGGATTTGATTCGATTAACTTAATTGAATCTGGAGAGAACACTCGGACTATGAAGGCTCGTTTTCATGGCGGTGATGAAGATCGCAAGACAATACCTTTCCGCCTGAATGAGATATCCGATGGGCAAAGGTTGCTGGTGGCCCTGTACAGTCTCATTCACTTGTCCCCCAGTCAAGCGTTGCTCTTTCTTGACGAACCGGACAATTATCTTGCCCTGCGGGAAGTTCAACCCTTTCTTGCCAAGATTGATGAGCAGTGTGGCGACACGTTGGCGCAGGCAGTGATCCTCTCTCATCATCCAGTCACCATTGATTACATGGCAGGGGCGAGCGGCAGATGGTTTTACAGGGATGGCGGCATCAGCCCTGTGCGAGTGAGATCCGAGCCCGAGCAGGAGGTGATCGACGGGCTTTCTCTCTCCGAGATGGTGGGACGGGGGTGGGAGAGATGAGTGGCGTCAAGATCGTTCTGCTCTGCGAGGACAAGCAGACTGACTCTTTCGTGCGTCGCTTCTTGAAGCTCCGGAAATTTAAGCCGCATGACATCAAAACTCTTCCTCTTCCTCACAGTAGCGGTTCAGGAGAGCAATGGGTCAGGAAACGGTATCCTGAGGAACTAAAGGTCATACGTAGGAGAGAAAATGCATATCTGATTGTTGTCATTGATGCCGATACAGGAGACACTGCTGATCGCCATCAGCAGCTAGAAACAGAGTGCAGAGAAAATGGTGTTTCACCGAGAGATCATAAGGACGCCAATGTGCTTCACATCATTCCCCGTCGGAATATCGAAACTTGGCTTGCATATCTTGACGGTATGGATATTGACGAGTCCAAAGATTATCCTAAGCTAGAGCGCGAAGGAGATTGTGAAACACATGCAAAGAGTCTATACAATATGTGTCACCGTGACCAGAAGCTCCGTGAGCCTGCACCTGATTCTTTGCAGGAAGCATGCAGAGAATATCGCAAACTTCAAAGATAATCTGTATGTCACCAGACATTGCCCAGTAGGTGCCTGCAACCGGAAATCCAGTGGGTCAGCAGCCGTTCATGGGTCCTGCGGATGACCGCTTCCTCGTTGAAACAGGGAACGACGATGGAGCAGAGGGGCTGCTTCGGGGTGGGGGGTGGGTGCGCTTGCATAGGCATCAAGAGAGGCCTTGACGGCAGGACGACGGAGTCAGCTTAACCCCAAGTTCTGGATAAGGGCGCCGGGGAAAGTCGTCGTTGCCCCACCTGTAAAAGGTTACCGGCATTGACAACCCCTTCCACCACTGGGTTTGCATGGTGAGAGGGCATCCCGGTGGAGAAGATACGAGTCAAGCGCTGTCTAAGCTTGGAAGCCCCCTCTCCCCCACCGCAAAGGCTGGAAAGCCTCAGCAACAGACGACAGCGGGGTTCCCTTTTCCCCTGCTTCCTCGCCCCAATCAGGCTTCTCAGCCCATCGAACCAAGCTAAGAGGACTTTCCCTCGCCTCCCCTTATCCAGAACTCGGGTAGCTTAAGTCCTTGGCAATGGGCTGCTATCCTGGGTTTCCCTGTTTCCCTCATTCGCTTGGAAGACTCGTTTAGAGACGCCTTAAGAGTTACTGTGGTACTGTGGGGCGAGACAGCCAAGCCGGGTCTCATGCACAGGCGCTTTCAGCAGCTACTGCCGTTCACCCCTTTGTTGCTTCTACCCCTGCTTCTCTGGCAGTTCTTTGACGACAGTCAGCAAAGTCTTCTTCCCCATGACGAGGGAGTGTATATGCGGCGCGCCCGCCTCTTCCTTGATCAGAATGAGGCATGGATGCCGTTTGCTGAGGCACACCATAAAACGCCAGGCCACTATTGGATTGTGGCCCTATCAATGAGGTTTTTTTGGTGTTAGCGATATTTTCGCCAGGCTTCCTTTTGTCTTGCTGGCCCTGCTTTCCGCCTGGCTCGTTTATGAGATTGGCTCTCTGATTGTGAGCCGTCGCGCTGGGGCTATGGCCAGCCTCATTCTGGGAACGTCATATCTTTGGGCAGTTCACAGCCGTACGATCAGCCCTGACATGGCATATACCAGTTTCTTCCTGGGGGGGGTCTTGCTGCTTCTGCAAGAGCTGGTGAAACCTGCACGGTCTTCAGCGCAGTTCTGCCGCTGGCGTCTCTGGTTGGCCGGTGTTCTGTTCGCCTTGACCGTCTTTCTGCGTAGCGCTCTGGCTTTGCTGCCCCTGGCGGGGCTGACGCCCTGGCTTCTCAGGCAGGCCCGTGGCCGGAAGATGCTGACGAGCCCATGGCTCTGGCTTGGTCTGGCCTGTGGATGTCTGCCCACCCTGATCTGGGTCTGGAAGAGCATCGCTGCCTATGGGATTGCAGGATTTATGGAGTCCCTCAAGTTCCCCTTAAGGAAAGCGACGCAAACCGGCTTCCTCTTCAGCGGCTTTCCCTTTTACTTTACCTCTGTCTTGTTGAATTCCATTCCCTGGTCACCCCTGCTCCCTTTTGCCGTCGCCAGCCCCAACCTGTGGGGGAGATCAAGGCGCAAAGGTCCGCATCAGATCATGGCTCATCGGCGCTGGCTCCTCTTGGGGGCGCCCATAACCATGCTCTTGTTGCTTGCTTTTACGTCCTCTCAACACAACCACTACACACTACCCATCTACCCGTTTGCGGCCCTGCTGATTGCCGCAGATCTGGAGCACCGTTTAACGGAAACTCATAGGGCTAAAGGTTTTCGTGAGGGAGGTGATGTTACGGGATGGCGGTCTTTGCAGACTATTGCCGCAGTGTACTGTTGTTTGGCCGGCATTGTCCTGATGCTTTCCTTTGGCAGTGATTTGCGAATCGTTGAAAACTCTGAGACAACACTTGATCCGGCACAATTACGCCTACTCCTGACCCTGCTCAGTGGTGGTTGGTTGTTGGGAGGCTTGATGGTTTATTGGCCCCACAGAACCATTCGGCACAGCCTCAAACCGTGGATAACCTGCCATATTCTTGGTGCCTGGCTGGTGATTCTTGCAACAGTCCACCTGGGGTTTGTGGGCAATTATTCCCCTGAGGCGAAAGCATTTCTCAAGCAACCAGAAATCCAGCGTATTCTGTCAACAGCCCCTGCAGACCGGGTGAAGGTGGAGGGCAAAATCACCACGCTGTTGGCGGCATACAGTCCGATCATGGGCCAAGCCTGGGCATCGTTCCATGAATTCAAAACCCAGGGAAGTTGCCTGGCCTGGATTCATGAATCAGACTTGGCCATGCTGGACTTCCCCCACAGTGTTCTTGCCCGGGGCCAGGGGATCCTGCTCATCAGCCAGTGCAGCCCCCCGCCGGATCCGTCGCCGGATTCGTAGCCGCTGGAGGTTGCCCCTTGCCCATGTCACGGCTTGTTCTTCAGCCGCCTAAATCCCGGCCCCATCCCCTGCCGTTTCCGGTTCCCTCAACACAAACTCGGTGGTGACCTGGCCCTGGGACGGCGCCGTGAGTCTCAGAACGTTGTCCTCACCCAACCGGCCTTGCAATTGGTCGGCCCGGGTCACCTGCCGGTATTGCTCCCGCTCCAGGCTCACGTCACCGCTGGCCACAATCAGGCCTTCCTGCAAGTCCCAGCGGCACTGTTGGGCATTCAGGGCCTCGCCGGGCTGGCGGAATCGGCAATCCTCGGCAATGGTGAGCACGTCCTGCTCGAGATTCAGCGCCGCGGAACGGCCGGAGATCCGCAGGTCTTCCATCTGGGCTTCCAGGAGAGCCGGGCTTTCCAGTTGTTGCCGGTCCAACCACCAGAGCACGGGGCCATAGGCCCGCCATTGCCCGGCGCGCCGGGTCTGTAACCGGACCGGCGCCTGCAACGCCAGCCAGCGCCGCTGGCTGCTACCCGTCAGATCCACCCCTTGCACAAACTGCACCGCCCCGGCCGGGTCGTTCTGCCAACCCTTCACCAGACCAGGCGCCATCATCTCACCGCTGGCCAGGTTCCAGTGGAGCGTTGTGGCCTCAAGGCGCAGGTCGCCGGCCTGGGGAGACCGGTCCAGTAGAACCACTTGGTCATGGAAGACAAGATCGTTGCCGGCAAAATCCAGTTCGCCCCGTTCAGCGGTCACTTCCACGTCCTGACGGGCCACCGTCAGATTGACGGTCATGGTCATGCGGCCTCGGCGGGTATCCCAGCGCAACCGCTCACCCGTGGCCACCGTGGGCGGTTCCTGGAGATGCGCCAGTTCCACCGTTCCATCCAACTGCACCAGCCGGTTGCTGCCCAGAAGCAGACCGCGCTGGGCCCGAATCCTGTAGACGGGGACGCCGTCCCGGTGGATGAGGGCTTCCGGTGTGGTCACCACGGAGGTTCTGCGGATCCAATCGTGACGAGCCCTGGGACTGTTGAGGGACAGGCTCAACCCGCCGTTACCGAAACGGTTCTGCAACGTGAACCCCTCCACTTTGTGGGGCGCCCGTTGCCCCAGCATGGTCGTCAGATCGATTGGCGCGCAGCCTGCAACCAGGGAACCGGCGGCCACCACCAGCAGCACCGTGACTGGGGAACGGCTGGAGATCCAGCCTTCAGAGGTCACCGTCCAGCTCCAGCCGGGCCATCAGCGGCGATGCCTCCGGGAGGGGTTGGCCGTGGGGAAGGCCACCCCAGCGCACAAGCCGCTCCCATGCCCCCGGGGGCAAGCCATGGCGGCTATCCAGGGGCTCACAGCCCAGTTGAATCAGCAGACGGTTGGACAATTCCGGCACCAGGGGTTGAAGACACAGACCCACCAGGCGGGTGGCTTCCAGCACCCCGTAGAGAACGGCCGCCACCCCGTCCCTGCGGCTGGCATCCTTGATGGCGCTCCATGGGGCCTGCTCACTCAAATGGCCGTTGACCGCTTCGGCAAGGCCCAGAGTCGCCATGGCGGCCCCCTGCAGGTCCTGCCGGGCAAAGCACCGGCCCACCCGGGCCGTGGCGGCCGTGGCCACGGGAGCGAGGGGATGGGAGGCGGCATCCTCCTCTCCTTCCGGGGGAACGCAGCCCTCAAACCAGCGGCGGGACATGGAGACGGTGCGGTTCACCAGATTGCCGATGGTGTTGGCCAGGTCGTTGTTCACCAGATCCAGAAAGCGCTTTTGCTGAATGTCGCCGTCCTCACCGAACTGGATATCCCGCAGCAGATACCAGCGCACCGGCTCCACCCCCACCTTGGCAAACAAGGCCTCGGGATCCAGGGTGTTGCCCAGGGTCTTGCCCATCTTACGGCCTTCCCGGGTGAGGAAACCATGGCCGAACACCCGCTCCGGCAGGGGAAGATCCGCCGCCAGCAGCATGGCCGGCCAGTAGACCGCATGGAACCGCAGGATGTCCTTGCCGATCAGGTGAAGCTGGGCCGGCCAGCCGCTGGCCAGGGCCGTGGTCAGATCCTGGGGACCGTCGGGGCTCCCCAGGGCGGTGATGTAACCCAGCAGGGCGTCAAACCACACATAGAAGGTGTGCCCCGGCTGATGGGGTACGGGAATGCCCCAGGGCAGATCCACCCGGGAGATGGAGAAGTCCCGTAGCCCCGCCTCCACAAACCGCTGCACCTCCCGCCGCCGGCTGGGGGGACCGATGAAGGATTCCCGCTCCACCAGCCGGGTGACGGGTTCCTGGAAATGGGAGAGGCAGAAAAACAGGTTCTCCTCGTCTCGCCATTCCAACGGGCGATCATGGATGGCGCAGCGGGGCGTCCCGCCATCCTCGTTGTCCACGTCCTTGAACTCTTCACAGGCGACGCAATACCAGCCCTGTTGCTGCCCCATGCGAATGTGACCGTTGCGGCGCACCCGTTCGTAAAACTCGTGAACCAACCCTTGGTGTCGGGGGGCGCTGGTGCGCACAAAGCGGTCATGGCTGATGCCGATCCGTTGCCAGAGGGCTGCAAAGTGCCCCGCCATGCGATCCACGTAATCCTGGGTGGGGACACCGGCGGCGGCGGCGCTGCGCTGGATCTTGAGGCCGTGCTCGTCACAACCGGTAATCAGGCACACCCGATCCCCCTGGAGCCGCCGCCAGCGGGCCATGGCGTCCGCCGCCAAGGTGGTGTAGACACTGCCGATGTGGGGCTTGTCATTGACGTAGTACAGCGGTGTCGTGAGAGTAAAACGATGAACCACGCGAGCCAACGCGCCCCGGAGGCGTCTGTGCAGTTCGGAATTTTAGCCGGTGCATCCTTGAACAGGCAGCAGTGATCCCATGGAGCAATGCCGCAGTGACGTGGTGGTGTGGGGCGGTGGTCTGGGGGGCGCCTGTGCCGCCCTGCAGGCGGCCCGCTCCGGCGCCCGCACCATCCTCCTGCTGCCCGGCCCCTGGTGCGGCGGCATGGTGAGCGCCGCCGGGGTGAGCGCCGGGGACGGCCATGAACTCAGCGCCTGGCAGACGGGGCTTTGGGGGGCGTTTCTGCGGGGCATGGCGGCAGCGGAGCCCAGCGGTCTGGACCATGGCTGGGTGAGTTGTTTCTGTTGGCGGCCGGACCGGGCCGAGGCGCTGCTGCAGGGCTGGCTGGCGGCGGAATCCGCCCGGCTGCAGGTGGTGCGGGGGGTGCGGTTGGAAGCGGTGCGGTGGCGGGGCGACCGGATCGATACGTTGGAGGTGAGCCGTGGGCATGAGGCCCTGGACATCCGGGCTGAAGTGGTGATCGACGGCTCCGACCTGGGGGACCTGCTGCCGGTGGCCGGGGTTCCCTTCCGTTGGGGGTGGGAGGCCCGGGAGCGGTGGCGGGAACCCAGCGCCCCAACCGCGTCTCGCCTGCGCCAGGAGCCATGGTTCCGCCGGCAGCCGGTGCAATCCCCCACCTGGGTGGCGCTGGGGCGACTGGATGCCCGGGCGGTTGTTCACCAGCGTCAACCCCTGCCTCAACCCTTCACCGGCGCCGACGACGACCATGGTCTGGAGCGCCTGTTGAGTTACGGCCGGCTTCCGGACCGGTTGGTGCTGCTCAACTGGCCCCGGCAAGGTAACGATTTTCATCATCAGATAGAGCGGGCCGTTGGCAACCAGGAGCAACAGCGAGCCCTGGCCCTGGAGATGCAGGCCCACAGCCTGGCCTTCTTGCAGGCCTTGACCACCGCGACGGGGGGCACACTCACCCCCGCCCCCCATTTCCCCACCGCCGCGGGCGGGTCCAGTTGTCTGGCCTTGATGCCCTACTGGCGGGAAGGGCGGCGGCTGAAGGGCATGGCCGTTGCCACGGAAAGGGATCTGCTGCCGGAGCAGGCCACAGGCCATGGCCCCATCCCCCGCCAGCAGCAGGGGGGGTGTGCAACGGTGGCCATCGGCAACTATCCCAACGATCACCACTACCCCGGCCCCCCATGGCCCCTGGCCCCCAAGCAGATGGTCTGGGGCGGGCGCGCCAGCGGCACCCCTTTTGCCCTGCCCTACGGCATCCTGTTCTCCTCCCGTTGCAGCAATCTGCTGGCGGCGGACAAGGCCGTCAGCACCAGTCACATGGCCAACGGCGCCACCCGTCTCCAACCCATGGTCATGAATCTGGCCCAGGTGGCCGGGCTGGCTGCGGCCCTGTCCGTACAGGCCCGTTGCCCCCCCCACGCCCTGGACACCGCTGCCCTGCAACAAGCCCTGCTGAAGGATCCCCTGGCCCCCGCCGGACTGCTGCCCAATCCTGATCTGGCCTGGCATCATCCCCGCTGGCGACAGCATCAACAGCAGGGTCTCAGGGCCTTACACCGTGGCGAGCCCTTACCGTCCGTTGAGCCGCTGCCCCTGCCGGAGGGTTGCCTCAGCGCCCATGGGCAATACTGGCGGGGACGGGTGAGCCGCCAGGGCCACCGCTGGCGGGGGCATGGGGAGGACGGCCCCATCCTCCTGATCACCCTGGACCCCCATGCTCAGGCCCGGTTCCAGCACTGGCGGGATGGGCAACAGGTGGAATTGCGGGGCTGCCTGAATCGCGGTGGACCCTGGTTCCGGGTGGAGCAGGTGCTGGAGGGCTGATTGCCAGGTGATGGGGGCTCATGCCGCCAGGCCAGGGGGTCTCCAGCCTGGGGAGCCATAGGTTGAGGGGATGATCCCTACCCCTAAAAACGGCGGGCAAGGCGCAATTTGGCGGAGCGGCTGCGGGGATTGCCGGCCGCTTCCTCCGGCTCGGCGGTGAGTGGTTTGCGGGTCAGCCGCTCCAGACGGGAATCCTTCAGAAAGGCGTGTTTCACCAGGCGATCCTCCAGAGAGTGGAAGCTGATAACCCCGAAAACCCCCCCTGGCAGCAGCCAGTCCGGCCCCCGCTGCAGGAGGGTGGAGAGGGCCTCCAACTCCCGGTTGACCACCATGCGCAGCGCCTGAAAGGTGCGGGTGGCGGGGTGGATACGGCCATGGCGCTGCCGGGGAAGGTAGGCGCCGGCAACGGCGGCTGCCAGATCCGTGGTATTGGCAAAGGGGCGGCGGGCCACCAGGCGGCGGGCAATGCTCCGGGCGCGGCGGTCTTCCCCGTAGGTGCGAATCAAGGCGGCCAGTTCCGCTTCGCTGAGCCGTTGCAACAGTTGGCCTGCCGTTTCCCCCGCCCCCTGATTCATGCGCATGTCCACAGGTCCGGCCTGGCGCAGACTGAAACCCCGCTCAGCCTGCTGCAGTTGAGGGCTGCTTACCCCCAGATCCGCCAGAATCCCACTGAAGCGTTGCTGGGGTGGGGGCTGATGGCTGGCGAAGTTGCCGTTGTGGATTCGCCAACGGCCTGCAAAGGGGGCCAGGGCCATGGCGGCAGCCCGGCAAGCATCGGGATCCCGATCAAGGCCCGTGAGTCGGCTGTGGGGATGGGCCGCCAGCAGAAGGCTGCTGTGGCCGGCGCCGCCAATGGTGCAATCCAGCAGGTGTTCAGGCTGGGGCATGGCGGCAAAACCGGCCAACACCTGTTGGGTGAGCACGGGCTGATGGCAATAGGGCTGCGGTGGGCTTGCGGTCATGGCCGCAGACTACCGGGTCCGGATGGCGGCGTCCCTGGGCTGCGGGCTGGCGGGACGGGCCGTTGCCATACCTTCAAGGGCTGCAGAGGATGACCCGGGATCCTCTGGCTTTTGCCCGGCAGGCGCTCCGGCGGCTGCCCGCAGCACTGCGGCGCCAGGAGCGGTGCTTTGCCCCCTGTGGAGAGGGTCTGCGCGCCGATGGAGGCCAGGCGCAACCCCTGGTGGATTTCAGCAGCAACGACTACCTGGGCTTGGCCCAGGCAGGGGAGGACGGCAACGGTCCTGGGGGGATGACCGTGGGCGGCGGCGCCGGTGCGTCGCCCCTGATCACGGGCCTGCGACCCGTCCATCAGCAACTGCGGGAGGCCCTTTGCGGGTGGCTGGGGCGGGAGCGGGTGTTTCTGTTCCCCAGTGGTTTCCAGGCCAACGTGAGCGTGATGGCGGCCCTGGCGGATCGCCGTTGCCTGGTGTTGGCGGATCGCCTCTGCCACCATTCCCTGCTCCTGGGGGTGCGGGCCAGCGGCGCCGTAATGCAGCGGTTTGCCCACAACGATCTCGGCGATCTGGAACGGCGCCTTGTCGAGGCGCGGCAGCGGCGCCCGCAGCAGCGGTTGCTGGTGGTGAGCGAGAGCCTCTTCAGCATGGAAGGCGCCAGCCCGGACGTGGCAGGTCTGGCGGGGCTGTGTGGGCGGTTCGGGGCCTTGCTGGTGCTGGATGAGGCCCATGCCCTGGGGGTGCTGGGTCCCATGGGCCGTGGCCTGGCCTGGGGTTGCCCCCATGTCCACGTGGTGGTGGGCGCCTTCGGCAAGGCCCTGGGCAGCGGCGGGGCCATGGTGGCCGTGGATGGGGTGCTGGGGGACTACCTGCTCCAGTTCTGTGGCGGCTACCGCTACTCCACGGCCCTGGCGCCCGCCCTGGCGGCCGCCACCCTGGCCAACCTGCAACGGCTGCCCGGCCTGGAGCCGGAGCGCCAAGCCCTGCTGGCCAGGGCCCGGCAACTGCGCCAACGGTTGGTGGACCTGGGTTATCCCCGCCCCCCGGGCCATGGTCCGGTGGTGCCCATCCTGGTGGGGGACGAGGAGGCGGCCATAGCTTTGCAACAGCGGTTGGAGGAGGCAGGGCTTCTGGTGGCCGCCATTCGTCCCCCCACCGTGCCCCGGGGCGCCGCCCGCCTACGGGTGGCGCTGCGCCGCGGCCAACCCCCCCAGGCCGTGGACGCCTTGGTGCAGACTCTTCTTACCGGGAAACACGTTACCGGCCAAAACAGATGACCCTCCAGATTCTGGCCATGCATGGCTGGTCGTCCCAGGCGGAGAATTGGCAACCCTGGCGTGAGGCGTTTGCCGCCAAGGGCTGGCGCTGCCGGTGCGGCGAGCGGGGCTACGGGCCGCAGCCCCCGGCCATGCCCCCATGGGGACAGGAGGGGCTGCGGGTGGTGATGGCCAGTTCCATGGGGATTCATCTCGTTGATGAGGCGCTGCTGGCCACTGCCGAGGCGGTGGTGTTGCTGGCCAGCTTCGGACGCTTCGCGCCCCAGGGACCTGCCGGTGCAGAGCGACGCCTGCAACTGGCCGCCATGGATCAGTATCTCCAACGGGGGAACGTGGCGGAGTTGTTTGCCCGGTTCCGGGTGCAGGTGGCGGCGCCCCTGCCGGTGGATTGCCTGCCTGAGGGGTTACCGGCGGAGGCGGTGTCCGCCACCGGCATCCAGCGGCTACGGGAGGACCTGACCCGACTGGGACAACTGGCGGACTTGCCCCCCACCTTCCCCCGACAGGCGCCCGTGCTGAACGTGGAGGCGGGGAAAGATCGCATTGTTCACCCCCTGGCCCGGCAGGCATTGCGCCAGGCATTACCCACGGCAGACCACATCCTCCTGTCCGGCTCCGGTCATGCCCTGCTGGACGAGGGCCTCATCCCCCAGGTGATCACCTGGCTGGAGAAGCTCCCCGGCCCCATCGCCACTCTCCAATGACACCCCCCGCTCCCGGCCTCAGATGCGCCATGGGACCGGCCGAGGCCCGGGCCTACGTGCGGGAAGCCGGGTTGCAGCGGGGTGTGGCGCGGCGATTGGCTGCGCTGTGGCATGGCGCCCTGGCCGGCCGCCTGCCGTCCGGGCCGCGGCTGGATCTGGGGGGCGGCGCGGGGACGCTGGCCCTGGCCCTGGCCCGGAAGGGGTGTCCCCCGCTGGAGGTGGTGGACTGCAACGTGGCCCTCCTGCGCCTGGCAACGGGATTGCAGGTGCGCCCCTGGGATCTGGACAGGGGCTTGCCCGTGGCGGAGCCCGCCTTGCTGGCCAGCAACTTCGCACTCCACTGGCTGGCCCGACCCCTGGAAAGTCTTGGCCAGTGGTGCCGGGCCTTGCGCCCCGGCGGTCAACTGCTGTTGGCGGTGCCCACGTCCGGCAGCTTCACCGGGTGGCGGCAGGCCGCGCAAGGGGCGAACGTTGCCTGGACAGGTCTGCCCCTCCCCTCGGCCCAACAACTGCAAGGGGTGTTGGCGGACCAACTGCGGCTCCGCCATTGCTGTCTCCTGCAGCGGAGTCAAAGCTGGCCCTCCCCCCTGGCCTTCTTCCGCCATTTGAAACGCTCGGGGCTCACGGGCGGCGCCGGCGGTCGTCTGGGGCCGGCGGAGTTGCGGCGGCTGGATCGCTGTTGGCCCAGGGGACCCCAGGGCAACGTGGCGGTGGAGTGGGAAGTGTTGGTCGCCCTGGCGGAGCGGCTGAACGGCGGTGGAGCCGAGAGTCGGCAAGGGCGCCCCCGCCTTCAGGGCGAGGAGGGGGTCAACGGCGCCCCCTCCTCGCCGGGGTCGGAATCAACAGCCTGGCGCGGTTCGCGGGGATGGCGCCAATCCCCGCGGCGCCCCCCTTGTTTGGCGAGGAGCCGCACGCCGCCGATCTCCATGGCGGGATCCAGGGCCTTGGCCATGTCGTAGACGGTCAGCAGACCCACCTGCACAGCGGTGAGGGCCTCCATTTCCACCCCCGTCCGGGCATGGGTATTCACGGAAGCCTGAATCCGTAGCCCGGAGTGGCGGGCCATGGGGCTGATCTGCACCTCCACTCCGTGGATGGGCAAGGGGTGGCAGAGGGGGATCAATTCCCAGGTGCGCTTGGCGGCCTGAATGGCGGCAATCCGGGCCACGGCCAACACGTCCCCCTTGGGGGCGTCAGCGGCGGTAATGCGTTGCAACACCTGGGGATCCATGCGAATCCAGCCCTCCGCCATGGCCTGACGGTTTGTGGATGGGCGCTCCGCCACGGAAACCATACGGGCCTGCCCCTGGGCATCGAGATGGGAGAATTGCAAAACCGGCCAGGGGCTCCTGCCCCCAGGGGATGGATGGATCACCCTAGCCCCACCCGAGTTCTGGATAAGGGCGCCCGGAAAAGCCGTCGTTTCCCCGCCTGTAAAAGGCTACCGGCGCTTGAAAACCCGTGCCCCCTGGCTTGTCATGGTGAGAGGGCAGCCCCGTGGGGAAGGCCGGTCAGGCGCCGCCTGCGTCTGGACGCTCCCTCTCCCTCCTCTTCCCCACAAAGGCTGGAAAGCCTCAACAACAGACCCCGGCAGGCTGCTTGGCGGTCCTGGCTTCGCTGGACTTGATCTCTGCCCGGATCACCGCCAGGGCGCCGGTCAGCAGGGAGATCCCGCCGGACAAGAACCCGCCACCCGTCACCCCGGAGAAAGTTGCAAACAGGCCGGTGATGGGGATAATGTAATGGTCTTGCTCCTCTACTCCGCCCAGTGCAGCTTTTCCTGAAACAAAGATACTACTGCCCCCCCCCCCCCGCAGGGGGAAGCCGGGTGCTGTGGGGCTGCTGCTGAAGGCAGTGGCCCTATCCTTGTGAAGACTGCTGGAGCAAGGGAATGAGCCGGTTGGGAAGGTTGGGAAGTGAGCATCCCCGCAACGGTGGGGACGGGACGGGAACCGCTGGCGATGGCCTTGGTGTGGATGAATTGAGATATGCCGGAAGGGAAAGTGACCCTGGGTACTTGACAAGGGGGAACCGGCCGATTGGTGCTATAATCGCAGGAGCGCAGGAGCGCAGGAGCGCAGGAGCGCAGGAGCGCAGGAGCGCAGGAGCGCAGGAGCGCAGGAGCGCAGGAGCGCAGGAGCGCCC
>JAPOTR010000039.1 GCA_026709085.1 Cyanobacteria bacterium MAG CAR3_bin_5
TTGGCTCGGGTTTCGGAGCAGGTCGTTCCAGTCTTTGGCATTTCCGGGCAGCAGTCTCGAGACTCGAGGATCGGTTTGCAGTGCCTGATAGGCCAGTTGTGCAGGTGGGTCGGCATCGTAGCCACACACGATGGTGTTCAGATTCAGGCGATGGAGCCATTCCGGTACGCGATGAGCGAGTCCGGCGGTTGAGACAATCAACTGCTGCTGGGGTGCGCTCGGCAGGCAAGCGACCGACAGTGCATCGATTGCGGATTCGACCAGCAATACCGAGTCGCACTGTGCGGGGTTGCGGGTCGGATCGGTGCTGATCCAGAAGCTACCGAGTGGTTTACGGGTGCCTTTGGTGAGTCCTTTGAAGGGGTATTGGGGATGGGTGCCGACGAGTTCGGCGCCGATGGCCTGCTGGTGTGCATTGCGCATACAGAATACCGCATTATTGCGTGAGTCGGCCTCAATCAGTTGTTGACGATGGTATTGTTCAATCAGGTTCGGATGCAGTTTGCGGTGCTGACACAGGTAGTGTTGTACGGTGGACCAGTTTGCTTGGGGTATTGGCATGACCTCGGCGAGCGGTTGCAGCCATTGTAGGGCCTGCTGGAAGGTGCACATGTGGTCATGCATAACCAGATCGATGGCACCGCCGCCCCCGCACTGCATGAGGTGATCATAGAACTTACTGCCGTTGATACTAATGATACTGGATGCTTTTTTCCATTTGGCCGGATCCCGGGGTGAGCGCTGATAGCCCAGCGCTGTGGCCACCTCGGGTAGCGGTAATTCACGCAGTTGACGGATTTGTGCGGGGGATCGGCGTTTCATGACTGGATATCCAGGATGGCGTTTTGCACATCTTCGAGTTGCACCTGGTCGTGTTGTTCAATGGCCGCGGCCGACAGGGCCAGATGGGCAATGCGGTCGATGCGTCGGGGCACTCCGTTGCTGGCCTGGGCGATGGCTTCGATGGCATTGGCCGGGAATAGCGGAATCTCGGCACCGGCCAGCCGCAGACGATGTTCCAGATAGCGCGGGATTTCCTCAGCTTCGAGACTGCCGATATGACAACGTGCGGTAATGCGCTGGCGGAGCGACTCGAACACATTCATCTCGAGTCGGGCGCGCAATTCGGTCTGTCCGACCAGGATCAGGCAGAGGCGATATTCCGAATCCATTTGGAAGTTGGTGATCAGGCGCATTTCCTCCAGCGCTTCGGTGCGCAGATAATGCGCTTCATCGATGACCAGGATGGACAGCTGACGGGCTTCCCGGTGTTGCACCGAGAACTCTTCGCGGAGCGACAGGAAGGCCTGGGCCCGGTGGCGTGCTGGCGGCACTCCGAAGGCCTGGGCGATGACCTGATACAAATCGAGAATGCTGCCGGTGGTGAGCGACACATAGCGGGGACGATACTCGCCCGAATGCAAACCGGCAAACAGCTGACGGCAGACCGTTGACTTACCACAGCCCGGCTCGCCGGTCAACAGGCCAATCCCACCACGGGCTTGCCTCAGTTGACCCAAGCGCATCAGGGCTTCCTGCTGACTCTGGCTTTGGAACAGTTGATCCGGGGGCAGGCTGGGTTCAAACGGATAGCGGTTCAAGGCAAAATGGTGCTTATACATGGTCCGGCTCCGTATCGAGTGGGTCTTCGAGTTTGCGAAAGGCAATCGACTGGGTCGGCTGCTGACGCTTGATACGGGTATTGGCTGCCAGATCGACCACGGTGGCCTGGCCAACCGGTTTGCCCCGGTAGACCACTTGCCGAGGACGTTCGGGCGGTGCCGATGGATCAAACCGCACGGTGACGGTTTCCCCGACCAATACGGCCTCCACTTCATAGATCACATTTTCGATCTGGATCGTGCGGTCTTTCTTGACCTTGCGCTCGACTTCAAACTGGAACAGATCGCTCAGATCACTCTCGGCAACCCGGATCTCGGTGCTACACTGCGCCCATTTGTCAAACGGGGTCAGACCCCCGAGTCCATGATGCGGGGTGCGGTGATACTCGCCTTCAACCCAGGCTCGGAAATGCCGATTCAAGGCCTCGAGACTCTGCAAGTGGCATGCATCGATGCCGCGCAGCACCTGCTGTCGGACCCGCTGCAGATAGCGTTCTATTTTGCCCTTCCCCGCAGGCTGATAAGGCTTCGCAAACAGGATTGCGGTGCCCAGTTTGGCACACACCAGATCCAGCTGGCGAGAGCGAAAGGTCGACCCGTTATCGACATACAAGCGCTGCGGAATGCCGCGTCTCTCGACCGCCTGACGGAACACCGTCAGGAAGTCCCGGGCGGTTTCGGAAAAGGCAAACTGGGCATACGGCACCACTCGCGTCGCATCATCGATGATCGCCAGTAAATAGGTCTTGCGTAACGTACCTTGCTCGGTTCGGACTTTCATGGCATGCA
>JAPOTR010000011.1 GCA_026709085.1 Cyanobacteria bacterium MAG CAR3_bin_5
ATGCTCAACTCTCCCTCACCCTTGAAAGGAAACCATCCTGCGGGGGGGGGGGGTAATATAGTACTCTTGTTCTGTCAAGTTCATAGGAGCAGCGAAGCAAAGGAACAAGGCCATGATCCCTCATCACCGGCCCGTTTGCAACTTTCCCCGGGGTGACGGCTGGCGGACAGGGGCGCCTCTTGTCCGGAATTGGGGTTACCGTAGGGGAGAGGCTTTCAGGGGCGCACCCTCATGTCCATTTCCGCCAGGTTGGTGTCCATCACTACAGCATGGGCTCTGGCTGGCGCCTCGTTGTTCCAGCCTGGGCACGCGGCCCGGCTGGAGAGCCAACTGGTGGACCGTCTCCACCAAGCGCTCAACAACAACGACACCGCGGGCTTGGCGGCCTTGATCAACCAGGAGGGGACCATGGATCCCCAGCAGTTGCTGGCCCGGCTGGAGCGACTGGAGGAGAGATTCGGACCCCTCAGATGGCAGGTGAGCCAAGGCCAGGCCATCCCGGACGGCCGGGCGCGGCTGGAACTGGAAGTCCGGGGCATGGGGGAGGTGGCCGGCGTTCTCTATCAGTTGGAGGCCACGCAGACCTTGGCCGTCTCCAGCCGCCAAGGGCAAATCCTTGAGCAGGAGGTGCTGGAGGAGGAATCATGGGTCTACAGTGGCGATCAGCGGTTGCCGGTGACCCTGCAAATCCCCGACGCCGTGCTGACCGGCCAACGCTATGACGTGGACGTGATTCTGGATGAGCCCCTTGACAGTGGGCTGTTGGCGGGGGGCATCCTGGAGGTGAGCGCCTATGAGGCGCAGATCATGCGCGCCCCCACCATTCAACTGGGCACCCTCCATGCTGGCGGCTTGTTCAAACGGGTCCAGGCCCCCTACACACCCGGTGGCCAAACCTGGACCGTCATGCTGGTCCACCCGGATGGCGCGTTGATTGTCAGCAAACGGGTGCGGGTGCGTGATGCGCCTGCCCTGGCCACACCGCCCAACCTCCCCTGACCATGGCTGTCCAGAGACACAAGCCCCCCTATTCAGGTCATTGTGCAAGGCTTGCGCCGTCGCCCCAAGCCTTGCGGAGACATCAAGCCGCCGGTAAAGTTGAAGGTAAGATGGGTTCGCCCGCGCTCGGCGATGAAGCAGGAACCCGCCTGAAGGATGAGGCATCCGCCAAATCCGAGAAGAAATCCCTGCCCTCTCAGGGCAGAGAGGAAGTCAAGTGATTTCCGTGCATCACACAAGCCTGGTGATGCTGTTGCTGCTGCTGGGATTCGCCATCATTCATAGTGGTGGCGCCGCCCTGCGGCCTTGGGGGGAACAGTACCTGGGCAACCGGCTGTGGCGGCTGATCTTCGTGGGCGCCAGCCTGCCCATGGCCCTGCTGCTGGTGGCCTACTTCCTCACCCACCGTTACGACGGCCTGCGGTTGTGGAATCTGCAGGGGGTGTCAGGGCTGGCGCCTGCAGTGTGGGGATTGACGGCGTTGAGCTTTCTCTTCCTCTATCCAGCCACCTTTCACCTGCTGGAAATCCCGGCCCTGCTCAAGCCCCGGATGCGCCTCTACGCCACAGGGATTCTGCGCATCAGCCGCCATCCCCAGATGGTGGGTCAACTGCTCTGGTGCTTTACCCACACCCTGTGGCTCGGCACCAGCTTTGCCCTCGTGACCAGCCTGGGTCTGATGGCTCACCATCTATTTGCCGTGTGGCACGGGGACCGACGGCTGCGGCAACGCTTCGGCAAAGCGTTTGAAGAGGTGCGCCGCACCACCTCCGTCATTCCCTTCCACGCGGTGTTGGACGGCCGGCAGAAGCTGGTGTTGTCGGAGTTCCTGCGCCCTGCCTACGGGGGCATCCTGTTGGCTGTGGCGCTGTTCTGGTGGTCTCACCGCTGGATTGGCGCCGCCACGGCAGCCTTCGGCGCTACGCCTTTGAACCATCTGTTGAGCTGACCCCTCCCGCAAGGTCCCGGATGACGTCAGGGGGCCTTGCCGGCAGAAGGCCTCCTATGAGGCGGTCCACCGTGGTGCGTAGCTCCCTCATGTCTTCCCGCTGCCTGGCTTCACTGGCCTTGATCTCGGCCCGGATCACTGCCAGGGCTCCCAGCAGGACTGTCAATCCGCCGGTGAGCAGTGTGGGGAGAGCCATTCAGGCATGGAGGACCGAATGCTCTCAGGGCAATCTACAGGCGGCGCGGGTCAGCCCTCTTCCGCCTGCATGTAGACCGTCAGTCTCAGGTTCATGCGGGTGGTCACGGCCTGGGTTGCCTGGGGTTGGTCTTCTGGTTGTTCTTCTGAAGGAGGACGCCCTTCCAGCTTGACGTCATGGGCCACCGCCAGGGGTTGCAACAACTCCAGGCTTTGGAGGACCGCCAGAATGTCCCCATAGGCCCCTTCAAAGGTGAGCAGCACCTCCTGTTTTTTCAGGCCCGTGGCCAGCAGCGGATCTCCGGCGGCTGCAGCGGGTTCCTGTTCCCCTTCGCTGTTCTCCGGCCCGTCCCCATCCACTGCCGCACCGACTTCAGCAGCGGGGGTAACCGGTGCGCCCGCGACGGGCTGGCGGGGTTCATAGCGCACAAGGGTCACGTTGTGGGACCGGGCGGCGTCGGCCAAGGCGGTGAGTATGGTGTCCAACTGGCGCGTCGGGGCGATCAGCGCCAGAATCTGGGCTTGACGGTTCACCTGCTGCTGCACCTGCTGCCGGGCCGTGGCCAGGTCCCGGCGCTGCTGGTCCAGTTGCTGTTGTTTGTGCAGGACGGCATCCCGATCCCGGATGAGCGCGTGTTGTTGCCGCCATTGGGGCAACACCCACACCAGCAGGAGCATCAGCGCCACCAGCCCTGCCACCACCATGGGGAAGGCCAGCAGGACGTGTTCCTGACGCACCTGCTGCTTGGGGGAAGACAGGCTACTGAAGCTGGTCATCGGTGGTGGGGTGAGATTGCACAGGGGGCAGCAGCCCATGGACCTCCAGCAGGTGGAGGCGCTGCACCAGGCCACGGGCCTCCCGCTGCTGAAGGTGGCGGCGCAGTTGGGGGAGGGATTGGGACTGGAAGCGGGCTGTAAGCTGGAAGTTGACCCGGTTGGGTGTCCCTGTGGCCCCTGGTTGGCTGAGCCCCTTCACTTGCACCCCGGGGCCCTGCTGGAACAGGGGCGATGCCTGCAATTGCAGTTGGAACAGGTTCACCAGCGGCCAGTTCTCGGCCTGCCCCTTCATGGTGACGCCGTCTGGCGCGCCGTTGAGTTCCAGCAGTTGGACGCCCTGGGGGGTGCGGTCCGCCAACTCCATCAACAGGAGCGAGTGGGGGCGGTGGGCGGTTAGAGCCTGCACCAGTGCCCCGTTGCTCTGCCGCAGTCGGGCCAGATGATGGTGGCTCTGCTGCAACTGCTCTTGCAGGTGATCATGCTCCCGGGCCTCTGGCGCCAGGGTCTCCACCCGACGGGTCCAGACCTGGCGCTGTCCCGTGGCCGCCACCCCCAGCGCCGCCACCGTGACGATCAGGGCCAGACCGGCTGCTGCGCCCCGCAGCAGCGCCAGGGAGACTGCCGGCCGGCGCGGTGGTTCCAGCCCCAATGCCTGACGCTGTTCCGTCAGCAGGTCCACCCCGGGCCAGTGGGTTGATGCCTTGACCATGGTTCAGAGCTCCTCCAGGGCGGTGGTCACCAACTGGGCCATGGCGGAACCCACCACGGCCTCCGGGGGGAGAGGGTGGCCCACGCGCAGCAGCGCCATGGGGTCCAGCAGGGCTGTGGGCCAGCCCGATTGGTCCGCAATCTGCGCAGCAATGCGGGGATAGGCGCTGCCGGGCCCCACCAGGTAGAGTTGCGCCATGGCGCCGCGGTGCTGTTGAGCCGTTTCCACCGTGTCGATCAAGGCCCATGTCAAGGCACGGGATGCCTGGGGATCAAGGGGCGGTAGATCCCCGTCCGGTCCCGGTTCTTCCCCCTCCAGTTGCTGCTGGAGACGTTGGTGGAAACCGGGATCCGGCAGGCCGGGGAGAGAGGTTATGGCCTGGGGCGCCCCGTCCAGCACCAGGGTGAGCCGGCTGGTCCGGGGCTGAAGATCCAGCAGACCCACCAGTTCCTGTTCGCCAAACAGGGGTTGCAGCCCCTGGAAGGCCCGCAGAAGCGTAGTGGGCGCCCAACCCAGCCGCCGTAGCGTCAGCCCGGCCGCCCCCATGGTCTGGAGCCAGGCCGCCACCGTGGAGCGTTCGCAGCCAATCACCAGCACAGGTTGTAATCCCGTGCCGGCCTGCGGGGAGAAGGGCAACGTGGCAACTTGCGCTTGGTGCAAGGCCATGGGAAATTGCCCGTCCGTGGCCAACTGGCGCACCAACCGGGGCAAGGCCGCGGCCGGGATGGCGGCCGGCAATCGCAGGAGCCGCGCTTGGCAGCAGGCAGCCGGCAGCTCCAGAGCCACGTCCCGCACCGGAATCTCTTCTTCGTTCAACAGGTCACGGATGAAGTGGCCCAGGGCCTGGGGCTCCTGGGGAACCCCTGCCGTGATGAACCCATCCGGCAGGGCAGCCACGGCACAGTCGGTGATCTGGGGCGGTTGTCCTGTCCGTGGAGGGACCATTCGCAGCAGCGCCACCCCCTGGTCGCTCGCCTCCATGGCCACGGTGGTGGCCGTCAACCAGCGGCGGAACCGCTGCAATCTGTCGGAAAGTTGGTCCAGAACCATGGGGGGGAAACGGTTACCCACCCACAAGGGTTCCCCCGTTACGGCAACCATGACCGGGGAAGAACCATTTGGCGGCAGGGCTTCCCCAAAGAACTACGGGGTAGCGGTCTCGTCGAGAAAATCCCTTAGGCGTCGTTCAACCGCCTTCTCATTGGCAAGCTCGCACTCCCACAGGGTAAGCTCCATCCCACCCGGCTGCGGCCAACTCGTCGAGTTGCTTTGCGTGGCGCTTGATATTGCCCGCTATTTTCGCCATCCAGTACTCGGCGTTGGTTCTCGGCAGGCGATTCCCACGCTTGCAAGAATGCCCATGCCAGAAGCACCCGTGAATGAAGATCACCTTCCGACGTGAGCCAAACACAATGTCTGGCTTTCCTGGTAGGTCCTTGCGGTGCAACCGATAGCGATAGCCCATACGATGCAGGAGCCGCCGCACCACCATTTCGGGCTTGGTGTCGTGACCTTTGACTGCGCGCATGGTCCGGCTGCGATGCTCCGAGGTCATGGCTACGCTCTTTTGATTGCGGTCGGCCTGGACTCCTTCTGCACTGCGCCATCTCGAACAATGCGCGTCGTCCGAACTGTGTCAGCGCCTCTATGGGCAACATCGAAGCTGACATAGTTGATCTCCTCCAGCTTGCAGCGGAAGCAATCGTTAAAGGCTTGCATGATCCGAACGTCGGAGAGTTGCTGAGCTTGAGGGTTCGGATTGCTTCGAGGACTTGGAATCGTTGAGGGCAGGAGGTACAGACATGGCGGGGGCAGCCAGTAAGGCCCCACAGTGGCTACGCGGGAAGGGTCGGCTTTCAATTTGGGACAGGGTCGCCCGATGGTGCCACATACCATGTCCCAGATAATTATTCCATCAACACGTTTTCTGTTAGAAGTGATTTCTGCACTCAGGGGTGTATGAATTCCAGACCAAACACTGTGGCGTGGGTCCGCACCCGTGTTCATGCAAATACTCCAAATAATAAACTCGTCAGCATTGGAACGATTGGCTTCGCCAGCAGATTCCCAATTGCTGATAAATTTCTCGTCTTCCATATAATTTAGAATGTGTTGAACGAATTCTCTCTTCTCCCGCATCGTGGCGGAAAACTGTCCGCGAATGCGTTCGATTGCACCTCGAAACAGGCCGCTGCTGTAAAATTCTGACTCGCTGAGGCCATGGTCCCCAAGTGTGTGAGCCTGTGTTTTCAGGACTTCAGCAAATTCCTCAATTTGCCTTTGAAGCCTGCTATCTTTCTCGCATGGTATGATGCTCATGTTATTTACCGGATCTCTCGACCACATGTAGGACTACAGGCTCTATGAGCGCTTCCGCCAAGAAGCGAACCACTGGAACTACGACCCCATCACCTGTCAGATGATAGGCTTGGTTGTAGCTTTTGGGTAGAACATAGTTGTCAGCTAGGCCCATGAGTCGTGCGGTCTCTCGGCTTGAGATGAGTCGAGACCGCACTTTACTGCCTTCAACAAAGAGGATAAGCTGTCGACTTGATCCACCGGCTGGAGTGCGCAAGCATCCAGCAATGTCGTCGAAGCGCACCTCGGCTCGCTGAACCTTGCGGCCGATTTCGTCGCGCCTTGTTCGCTTGTAGGCTGTGCCAATTGCTCGCCGTTCTCCCATTGCAGAGCGAAGCTTCTCCAGGTTCACGTCGCTCATCATGTTCATGAGCCTTTTTGTCTCAGCTTCAGTGTGCCAAGGAGCATCATGGGGATTTTCTTCAATAAGCTTAGAGAGACCAACATCACGCGAAGGCGGTTCAGGAAGACGCCACCATATCCAACTTTCCTTCAAATTGCCTGGCAGCTTTCCGAAAGCGTTTCTGAGGGACCGAGGATGGAAGATTCCTGTTGACTCCTGGGCGCAAAGAGCGCTGGGAACGGGAACATCATTTCTTGCTGCAATAATCAGGAGGCGAGGTCGTGACTGTGGTACGAAATGAACGGCGTCAATGACCAAGGCTCCAAACCTGTAGCCTCCATCACGAAGTGCTTTGCAGATTGCCTTGAAGTCCTTGCCGCCGTGAGAAGAAAGCGTTCCACAAACATTTTCCAAGGAAATTACGGCAGGAGCGCGTGATTCATCAGCAAGTGCTTTTATCAGGCTCCAGAACGGCCAGAATGTACTGGAGCGCTCGCCTTTGAGGCCAGCGCCTCCGCCTGCAAGCGATAGGTCCTGACACGGGAAAGAAGCCCATACCAAATCAGCAGTGCCTGTCAGATGACTTGTTGTGACATCTCGCACATCACGACACAGGAGATTGTCTGGACCCCAGTTGAAAGTGTAGGTTTCTGCCTTTTTCTTGTCGAAGTCGTTGGCGAACAGGCAGCGCCAACGATCTCCAAGGCCAGCGCGAGCCATGCCAGCCCCAGCGAAGAATTCGTAGAAATTCCCAACTGTATCAATTGTTTGCGATTTTAACTGATTGTGACCACCTGGAGAGAATCTATGTGAATTATTCTTGCAATTCAAGAATCGTCTCATGGCCTGAGGGCTATGAGATGCTCTTGCCATGGAGACACTGCTCCCCTCCAAGCTCCCCTCCAAGCTCCCTTGAGCCCCCTGAGCACCAGTAGCTTCACGGCCTGGCGCAAGGCGTTGCTTGGCTTCCATTGCACCCTTCCTGGAAAAGGCCTCATCCCTGCTGCGCAGCCTAGGCGCAAGAATACATGGTATTGCCTTTTATTACATAATCTACCAGTTATGTACTAGAAATTCTTCCTCGCTAGTCTTCTCAGGAAGCTCAATGTAGGCCAGAACCATGGCGAGGAAACCGGGTTACCCACCTACAAGGGTTCCCCCGTTACGGCAACCATGGCAGTTCTGTTCCCACCGCATCGGCCACAGTGTCGAGACCGTGGGCCTCCACCTGCTTGAGTAGCCCCTCCAGCACCGCCGGCACCAGTTGGGGGCCGCGGTAGATCCAGCCGGTATAAAGCTGCAACAGGCTGGCGCCAGCCGTCAGCCGCTCCCATGCGGTTTGGGGCGAGTCGATGCCCCCCACCCCAATCAGGGGGACCCGACCCTGAAGCTGGCGCCAAAGCCGGCGCACCACGGCCAGGGAACGGGCGCGAATGGGCGCTCCGCTGAGGCTACCGGCCTCTTCCGCCAACGTGCGGCCCGTCACCAGACGTCGTGTCTCCAGGCCCTGGCGATCCAGGCTGGTGTTGTTGGCAATTACCCCCGCCAGGCCACCCTGCCGGTGAAGATCAAGGGCCAACTCCCCCAACTCCAGCAACTGGCCATCGGTCAGATCAGGGGCGATTTTTACCAGCAGGGGGGGGCGCGGCGTGGGCAGTGGCGTGGCCTGGAGGTGGCCAATCAGTTGGCGCAAGGCCTCTACGCCTTGCAACTTGTAGAGGTTGCGGTCGTTGGGGCAAGACACGTTGATCACCACGTAATCGGCAAGTGGCGCCAAGTGGCTGTAGCTGACGGCGTAGTCCTCCACTGCCTCCTCAATGGGTGTCTGAAAGGATTTGCCGATGTTGAGCCCCAACAAGGCCGGCCGCTGACCTGGCGGCGGCAACTGCTGCTCCGTCAGCACAGTGGCGGCCTGAAGCGAACCGTTGTTGCAGAGACCTATGTGGTTGAGGATTGCCTGCTCCGCCGCCAGATGGAAGAGGCGCGGGCGAGGGTGGCCCTCGTAGGGTCGAGTCGTTATGGTGCCCAACTCGACAAACCCAAAACCGAAGCAGTGCCAGATGGCAGCCGCCACACAGTTTTTGTCAAACCCTGCCGCTAGTCCCAGGGGATTGGGGAAGGTGAGCCCTAAGCAGTGCTGTTGCAGTCGCGGATCCTGCCGTTGCAGCATGGCTGCGGTGCTGGCCAGCATTCCCCGCCATGGGGACCGCTGCCGTCCCTGCGCTGCCCAGGCCAGGGCCTGTAGCATCTGTTGACTCATGAGTTCAGGATCCGGCCCGTCGTCACTAGCCAACATGGAGTCGTCACTAGCCAACATGGAGTCGTCACTAGCCAACATGGATCCGATGAACCGTTGGTAGGGATCATCCACAGCCATGGGGGCTTCCTTCATTAAAAGAATCATCCTAAGCCATGATGCTGGTCCAGCGGTTTGCGCTGTAGTCGCCAGAACCCACTGGAACAGGGGAGCACTTGCCAGTCCCGCCAGATCCAGGGCTGCTGCCGTTGTCTCAACTCCGCCTCAGGCATCTCCACCAACCGGGCCAGTTCCGCCATGGTGAGTTCATGGCCTCCCGCCGCCAAACGGTCTGCCATCTCCAGGCGGGTCAGCAGTTGATGCAACCGGGGTGGGGCAAAATCCACGGTCTCGTCAGTATCGAGCGGCCGGGATGCTGGCGGTTGGAGCTCCGAGGTGAGCAGGGGCTGCTCGCCACGGCTGAAGGCAACAGCGATGGCATCCACCCGCTCGTTGTCAGGATCACCGCTGTGGCCTTTGACATGGGTAAATCTCACTCCCGGCAGGCGCGCCTGGTCCAGTTCCTCCCAGAGATCACGGTTGAGCACGTGTTTGCCATCGGCTTTCTTCCACCCCTTCCGCTTCCAGGAATTGATCCACTGGCTGAAGCCCTGAATCACGTACTTGCTGTCGGTGCGGATGGTGAAACCGGGCCGGCGTGGTTCCCGGGCAATGCGCTTCAGCAGTTCCAGGGCGGCTTGCAACTCCATGCGGTTGTTGGTGGTGTTCCCGGGGAAGAAGTCACCCTTCTCCTCTACCCGGCCGTCATCAAAGCGCAAAAGATAGGCCCAACCCCCGGGACCGGGATTACCGATGCAGGACCCGTCACAGGCAGCCGTGATCAAGTGGGATCCGGTCATGGCAAGGGTGTGCTGGCGTAAAGCTGACGCAAAAAGAAGAATTGCCGGCAAGGGGCTGGACAAAATGCCAAACCCGTGTCAAGGTATTACCCGTGTGAGGAGTGTGCTCAGGCGAGAGGTCGAAACGAAGGACAGACCTTCAAGCCTGATCCAGTCCCCCAGGCCCCTGTCATTGGCAGGGGCTTTTTCTTTGGGAACTACTTGACCGTCACCGTGCCGCCAACGGCTTCGATCTTCTTCTTGAGGTCTTCGGCGGCCTCCTTGGGCAGACCTTCCTTGACCAGGGTGGGGGCTTTTTCCACCAGAGCCTTGGCTTCCGCCAGCCCCAGCCCCGTCGCTTCCCGCACCGCCTTGAGCACCTTGATCTTGGCGGAGGCTTCAAAACCGTCCAGGTGAACGGCAAATTCGGTCTGTTCCTCCACCGGCTGGGCCTCGGCGGCGGCCTCGCCCGGGGCGGCCATCACCACACCGGCCGATGCGGCGGCAGACACGCCAAAGGCGTCCTCAATCTGCTTGACCAACTCAGCGGCTTCCAGCAATGACAACGACTTGAGAGATTCGAGAATCTGGTCGGTTTTGGTAGACATGGTTGAACCTCGGTGAAATGAAAACCCTGTAACAAAGGGAAAAGAAACGTCTGGAGTTCAGCCCGCCGGTGGAGAGGAGGATTCCTCCCCATCGGCATGTTGCTGTAGAGCGCGGGCGAGGCCGGCGGGCACTTCCTTGACGGCCACCGCCAGCTTTGTGGCAAGGCCGTTGAGGGAGCCGGCAATCCGGGCAATGAGCACCTCCCGGGAGGGAAGGTTGCCAACCGCCTTGAGATCCTCGTCGGACAGGAGACGACCCTCCAGCAGGCCCCCCTTGATGTCCGACTTCTTGGTTTCCTGCTGGAAGGCTTGAATGGCTTTGACGGCGCCGCCCACGTCGTCCTTCACGAGAACGAAGGCGTTGGCGCCCGTGAGCAGCGGATCCAGGCCCGTCCAGGGGGAATCCGCGCCAATGGCCTGGCGCATCAAGCTGTTCTTGGCCACCTTGCAGATACTGGAATGCTCCCTCAACCGGGAGCGGAGATCGCCCATCTCCTTGACGGAGAGGCCCTTGTAATCCAGCACCAGAGCCAGGTCGGCTTCATCCAGAAGCTGGCGAAGCTGGGCAACCACCTGTTGCTTGCTCTCTAGTGTGCGACCCATGGTTTGGTAGCAGCGGGACAACAGCAGACACCCGCCCCGAAACCAGGATTCACGAAATCTGCCGCGCCTGAGCACCCCCGAGGGGAGCCGGCTCTACAGTTGCGCAGACCTGGGCAGGAGTTACGGCATCCCTTGGGGGGATGAGCCTGCTGTCTTCGGTTTGCACCGGAGTCGCCACAGGGGCGGCTCAGACGCGATTCAGGGCGGGCGCCCTGAATCTGGCGATTGCCAGAAGCCAACCATTGTACAGATCACCCTGCCAACGGACGTCAGTCCGCGTCTTCCACGACAAGATCCTGAAGCGCCGACACATCAATCTCCACGGAAGGTCCCATGGTGGAGCCGATGTAGAGGCTTTTCCAGTAGCGGCCCTTGGCGCCGCTGGGCTTGTTGCGGTCCACGGTTTCCTGCACGGCTTTCAAGTTGGCCAGCAGATGCTCGGACGGGAAACTGGCCTTGCCGAAACGCACGTGGACAATGCCCGTCTTGTCGGCGCGCATCTCCAGCTTGCCCGCCTGAAACTCCTTGATGGAGGAGGGCAGATTGCTGGTGACGGTCCCGGTTTTGGGATTGGGCATCAACCCCCGCGGCCCCAGAATCCGCCCCAGGCGCGCCACCTTGGGCATCATGTCCGGCGTTGCCAGCAGCAGATCAAACTCCATGGTCCCGCCGGCAATGGTGTTGATCAGGTCTTCTTCCCCCACCAGGTCGGCGCCGGCAGCCTTGGCCACGGCCAATTGTTCGCCCCGGGTGATCACGGCCACCCGCACCTTCTGGCCCGTACCCTTGGGCAGGACCACCGTGGTGCGCAACTGCTGGTCTGCGTATTTGGGATTGATGCCCAGGCGGGCATGGACCTCCATGGTTTCGTCGAACCTGGCCGTGGCGTTTTCCTTCACCAGGGTCAAGGCGGCATGGGGTCCATAGGCCTGCTGCTCCACCTTGGCGGCAGCGGCGACGAAGCGTTTGGATGGTTTGGGCATGGTCTGTCCTGGGTCGGGGTGCAAACGAACTGCTCCGGGGCAGTTCTCCCCACAGTGGTGAATCGATCATTCTAGGGGCAGGCCACCCGGCATCAATCCTGCACGGCCACACCCATGTTGCGGGCTGTGCCGGCAATGATCCGCATGGCGGACTCCACCGTGTGGCAGTTGAGATCGGGCAGCTTGGTTTTGGCAATCTCCTTAAGCTGGGCCGTGGTGATGCTGCCGGCCTGCCCCTTGGAGGAATCGCCGGAACCCTTGTCAATGTTGGCCGCCTTGCTGATGAGCACGGACGCCGGAGGGGTCTTGAGCACCAGGGAGAAGCTCCGGTCCTCGTAGACCGAAATCTCCACGGGGATGACCATCCCCGCCTTGTCCTGGGTTTTGGCGTTGTACTCCTTGCAGAACGCCATGATGTTCACCCCGTGCTGACCGAGGGCCGGACCCACGGGAGGCGCCGGGTTGGCTTTGCCCGCGTTGAGAGCCAGCTTGATCAGGGCCGTCACTTTCTTTGCCATAACGATGGACTGATGAGAGAGAAAAGGAGAGAGGGGAAACGGAGCAACCTAGAACCGGAACGGCTCACTCCTGCTTGGCCACCTGGGAGAATTCCAGTTCTACGGGGGTATCGCGGCCAAAGATGGACAGCAGGGCCTTGAGCCGGTTGCGCTCTCCGGACACCTCGATCACCTCCCCCTCGAAATCCTTGAAGGGACCGTCCACCACCCGGATCTGATCACCCTCGGTGAGATCCACCTTCACGGTGGGCTTCCTCTCCTGGGTGCGGCGGAAGATGCGGTTCACCTCCTTCTGGGTCAGGGGCACGGGCTTCACGTGGCCGCGACCTCTGCCGGCGGCACGGCGTTCCTCGGCGCCGACGAAGTTGATCACGTTGGGGGTGGTGCGCACTGCCGACTGGGTTTCATCGTCCAGCACCATGCGCACCAGCACGTAACCGGGAAACACCTTCTCCTCGATGACCTGGCGGTTGCCGTCCTTTTTCACCTTGATGGCGGGTGTCTGGGGAATGGCAATTTCCAGAATGCGATTTTCCACCCCCAGGGTGAGGGCCCGCTGCTCAAGGGTGGCCTTGACGTTCTTCTCGCAACTGGAGGCCACCTGCACCCCGTACCAACGGGCTGCCTTCTCGAAATCTGCGTGCTGTTTGGGCTGGAGAAACTCCGGCCTGTCAGTGGGGCTGAAGGGTTCAGACGCCATGTACGGATGCCATGTACGGATGCGGAGAGGAGATGAAGTCAACCGAGGAAGACCCGGTTGGAGATCCAGGAGAACAAACGGTTGGAGGCCGCCACCGCCGCTGCCGACATGGCCACCATCAGAATGACGGAGACGGACTCGCTGAACAGTTGCTGGCGGCTGGGCCACACCACCCGCCCCAACTCCGCCAGAACCTGGGAGAAGAACGGCCGACTTACAGCAGGCCCCTTCACCGCAGAGCCGTCCTCCGGCGAGGGGGCAGCGCTGGACTTTGACTGGGCAGACAAAATTCAGGAATCAGGGCGGGGTTCTGGTGCGCCACTTTAGCGGACAGGCCCCTCCCTGCAGAGCAACCGTCTCAGGGCAGGGCAACGAACCCCAGGGTTCCGTCACTGCAGAGTTGCACCCGCACCCCCTGGGCCTCCGTGAAGCGCTCCCCCAACACCTCCATGGCGAGGGGATTTTCCAGGCGCCGCCGCAGCACACGGCGCAACGGGCGCGCCCCGAACTCCGGGTCGTACCCGTCCTCGGCCAGGGCCTTCGCCACCTCCCCGTCCACCTCCAGACGGAGATTCTGCTCCGCCAGCCGCTCCCCAAGCTCCTGAAGTTGGAGTTCCACGATGGGGAGGATCTGCTCCGGTCCCAGGGGCTGGAAGCGGATCACTTCGTCAATCCGGTTGAGGAACTCCGGGCGGAATTTGACCTTGAGGGCCTGATCAATGACTGCCTCCAGCGCCTCCTCCCCTGCCGATTCATCGGTGGCGGCGAGAATCTGGCGGCTGGCAATGTTGCTGGTCATCACCAGGACCGTATGACGAAAATCAATGACGCGGCCCTGGGAGTCCGTCAGACGGCCGTCGTCCAGCACCTGGAGCAGCAGGTTGAACACGTCGGGATGGGCCTTTTCCACCTCGTCGAGGAGCACCACCGCATAGGGACGCAGACGAATGGCTTCCGTAAGCTGCCCCCCTTCTTCATAGCCCACATATCCCGGCGGCGCCCCCAGCAGGCGCGCCACCGCGTTGCGCTCCATGTACTCCGACATATCCAGCCGCACCAGGGCGTCCTCCTGGTCAAACAGCGCCGCCGCCAAGGCCCGGGCCAGTTCCGTCTTGCCCACGCCGGTGGGCCCCAGGAAGAGAAACGATCCCACGGGGCGCCGCACGTCTTTCATGCCGGCCCGGGCGCGACGGATGGCGGCCGCCACCGCCTCCACCGCCGTCCCCTGCCCCAGAACCCGACGGGCCAACTGCTGGTCCAGCTTCAGCAGCTTCTGCCGCTCCCCCGCCATGAGCCGTTGCAGGGGGATGCCGGTCCGACAGCCCACAACTTCGGCAATATCCTGATCCTCCACCTGCTCCCGCAGCAGGGCTTCCCCCCGTTGCCGGGCTTCCCGCCGCCGGGCCTCCAAAGCCTGGCACTGGTGCTCCAGACGCCGCAACTCCCCGTACTCCAGGCGCGCTGCGGTCTCCAGGTCTCCTTCCTGCTCGGCTTTGGCCATCTGCTGCCGTAGATCTTCCTCCTGCTGACGCCATTGGCCCAGTTGGCTCAATTCTTCCCGATCCTTCCGCCAGCGCTGGTGCAGATCTTGATGAGTGGCTGCCGCTTCCGCCCGTTGCCGCTCCAACTGCTGCTGCTCGGCTGCGGGCGCCTGCTCCGCCGCCACCAGGGCCAGCTCCAGGCGGTGCAGTTCCCGCTCCGCCTCCTCCACCAGGGCCGGCTTGGAGGTGGCGTCCAGTCTAAGCTGGGCGGCCGCCTCGTCCATCAGGTCAATGGCCTTGTCCGGCAGACAGCGGTCATTGATGTAACGGTCCCCCAGGCGGATGGCCGCCTCCAGGGCCGGATCGGCAATGGTGACGCCGTGGTGGCGTTCATAGCGCTCCCGCAGCCCTTCCAGAATGGCCAGGCAGTCCCGGGGTGAGGGCTCCCGAACCAGCACCTGCTGAAACTGGCGCTCCAGGGCCGGATCCTTCTCCACACTGCGCCGATACTCTTCCACGGTGGTGGCCGCAATGCAGCGCAGTTCCCCCCTGGACAGGGCGGGCTTCAGCAGGCTGCCCACGTCACTGCTGGAGCGGCTGCTGTTCACCAGGGTGTGGAGTTCATCGATGAACAACACCACTTGACCATCAGCAACGGCCGCCTCCTCCAGCACGGCCCGCAGGCGTTCCTCGAATTGACCACGGTATTTGGCGCCGGCGATGAGACTGCCGGGCTCCAGGGCCAGGAGCCGTCGTCCCCGGAGGGAATCCGCCACCTTGCCCGCCACGATGCGCTGGGCCAGCCCTTGAATCAGGGCCGTCTTGCCCACTCCGGCGGCGCCCACCAGCACCGGGTTGTTCTTGGTGCGTCGCGAGAGCGCCTGCACCACCTGGCGAATTTCCCGATCCCGCCCCACCACCGGATCCAACTGCCCCCCCTGGGCCAGGGCGGTGAGGTCCTGGGTATAGCGCTCCAGAGCCGATGGTTCCGGCGGTGGCAACGGCGGGGCCGGTTGTTGGGCCGCCACCGGCTGGTCGTCAGGGGGGGGCAGAGGGGCCGGGTCTGCCTTGGGCGCGGCAACGAATCCGTTCCCCTGGGAAGAGGAGGGGCGCTGCCGGGTCCGGGCCGGGGACTCCATGGGATCCGGATCGGGGGCGGCCAGGCCGTGGGACCGCTCCGGTGGGGGGCCGCCGGAGGAGCGTGGCGGTGGCAGGGCGTTGTGGCTCTGCCGAGGGGGCTGGCGACGATTGGCTGCTGGCAGCCGGTTGGCGGCCGGGGGCGGCCCGGGCTGCAACCGCAGCAGCCGCATGACCTCCGCCGGACTCAGGTTCTGATCCGCCAGCAGGGCCGCGCCAATCCGCTCGTCCTCCGCCAGGGCCAGCAGGAGATGAGCCATGTCGATGCTGCTGGATCCCCAGCGGTGGGCCAATCGGTCCGCATCGTTGAGGAGTTGATCCAGGTCGGGTCCCAGGTAGAGGGCGTCACTGTCTTCCGTGGGTTGATCCCCACAGAACTCGTCCAATCGGGGCAACAGGTGGGCCGGATTGAGCCGCAGCCGGCGCCGCCAGGTTTCCCCGGCGGATGTCTCCAGCAGGGCCAGCAGCAGATGCTCCACATCCATTTGCCGGTGCTGCCAGGCCTGGGCCTGGGCTTGACCGGCCAATAGGAGGTCCCAGGCCTCCTCGCTGAAACGCTCCGGCTGGGTGATCAGGCTCATGGGATGAAACTGTGGGGATTACTCTCGGTGAAATCTGGTGATGGGAGCCGTGATCCGGTGGTTCGGATTGGTCGCGCCGGCTGGTCTGCTCACAGTGGCCGGTCTGCTGGCCATATGGATGTCCGGCCTCGGCACAGACGAACGCAGTGTGTTCGCCTCCCCCAGGCCTGCTCAGGCCCCCAGTGTAACGGCGCAGGACTGGACAACGGCGCCGGCAGTCTGAGGGACTTCATGCTGGCGGTGAGACAACTGAGGCTCGCCCTGCGTGATCCCAACGGGCCGCGGCGGCACGGTTCCGTGTACCTCTCCATCACCCCGAGTTCTGCGTAAGGGGGGTTGATGACGGTAGGGGAATGGTCAGGGGGAGAACCAGAGGGGCCATGGCATCGGCCAAGCCCTGGGAGAAGGGCATCTCACCCAGTTGTATCCCGGTTGTATCCCACCCCGCCGCAACCGTCATCTTCCGGTTACGGGCCCTGAGCCTAACCCAGATACTCCTTGCGCAGATTGCGGAGCCTCTCAAGGAAAGCCTGGCGTTTATCCTTTGTGTAAAGGTTGTGATAGCACCACTGGGCGGCCACCACCAAGCCCAGGAGTTGCAACAGTCCTGGTAGAACAGGAATCAGGTGAATGGTTGCCAGAATGCTGTTCACCAGCACCAGCGCCAGGCTGACAACCAGTAGAATGGCCGTAATTGTGCCGATGCGGCCTGCCTTCTCCCAGTCCACCTTGTCCAGGGAGGCATTGATCTTGCTAATGGCCTCGTCGTAGCGTTTGGAAAAGGTCAAGGCTGGATCGTCCTGAGTGCCCGGTGGGCGGATTGGTGGTGTAAAGGATCGGATTTCGGCTTTGACAGGGTCAACCATGAACCTGACGGGTCAGCCATCCTAACGGTAATGAAATGACGGCGAAGATACCAGTGGCGCTCCGGATCAGTCGGCAACGTCTGGTGGCCCTGGAGCGGAGTCTTGCCGCGCCATGGCCTGAGGAGGGTTGTGCGCTGCTCCTGGGCCGGCGCCATGGCGGGACCCTGCACCTGCAGGGGGTCTGGCCCTGTCGGAATGTGTGGCGCCCCAACTGGCCGGAGACCCATCCGCCCCAGGATTCCCGGAGTTCCCAGGATGAGGCGGGGGATCCGCAGGATGCCCACAGCCGCTCTGATCGCTTTGTGGTGGATCCCCTCGAACTGATTGCGGCCCAGAAGTATTGCCGCAATCAGGGGGTGCTCCTTTTGGGGGTGGCCCATTCCCATCCCCGGGGGGCGCCGCTGCCTTCCGCCATGGATCAGCGCCACGCCTGGCCCCGAAGTCTGGTGTGGATCTCTGCCATTGCCCGCCCCGATAGCCAATTGACAGCGGCGGACCGGGGCGCCTGGTGGGTCAGCGGATCAGGCCGTCTTCAGCCGGTGGGCATTGAACTTGTGCAAACGGGTTTCGGGAAACCCCACCCCGGGGAGCAGCCATACTACAGACCATGAGTCTTTTGTCTGCTGTTCCCGCCATGTTGCCGCCAGATACAAGCACAGTGGCCCTCAGCCAGGATGAGGTCGCCCGCTTTTCCCGCCACCTGATCCTGCCGGAAATCGGCATGGAGGGCCAGAAACGTCTGCGGGCAGCCAGTGTGTTGTGTGTGGGGACGGGTGGCTTGGGCTCCCCCCTGCTGCTCTACCTGGCGGCGGCCGGTGTGGGCCGCATTGGCATTGTGGACTTTGACGTGGTGGACCACAGCAACCTGCAGCGCCAGGTGATCCATGGCACCAGTTGGGTGGGGCAACCGAAAATCGCCTCCGCCAAGCACCGCATCCAGGAGATCAATCCCCACTGCCAAGTGGATCTCTACGACACGGCCCTCAGTGGGGAGAATGCTCTCCGCATCATGGAACCCTACGACCTGGTCTGTGACGGCACCGATAACTTCCCCACCCGCTATCTGGTGAACGACGCCTGTGTGCTCCTGAACAAGCCCAACGTCTATGGCTCCATCTTCCGCTTCGAGGGCCAGGCCACGGTGTTCAACCTTGGCGATGGACCCAACTACCGGGATCTCTATCCGGAGCCGCCGCCGCCGGGCTTGGTGCCCTCCTGTGCGGAGGGGGGTGTGGTGGGTGTCCTGCCAGGGATCATCGGCCTGATCCAGGCCACGGAAGCCATCAAGTTGATCACCGGCATTGGCCGTAGCCTGAGCGGGCGGCTGTTGCTGTTCAATTCCCTGGAGATGACCTTCCGGGAACTCAAGCTACGCCCCAACCCGGAGCGGCCCAGGATCACCGGCTTGATTGACTATCAACAGTTCTGTGGCGTGCCGGGGTCCAGCCCCGGCCAGGAGGAGGCGGGTGTGGTGGACAGCATCACCGTGCGGGAATTGAAAGCCCTGCTGGACCAGGGGGCTGACGACATGGTTCTCCTGGATGTGCGCACGCCCCAGGAGGCGGCGATTGCCCGCATTCCCGGAGCGGAGCTGGTGCCCCTCAACACCATTGAAAGCGGGTCGGCAGTGGAGACGGTGCAGGCCATGGCCGCCGGGCGCCGCCTCTACATCCATTGCAAGATGGGGGGACGCTCCGCAAAAGCCGTTCTGGCCCTGCGCCGCTTCGGGGTGAAAGGGGTGAACGTGGAGGGGGGCATTGATGCCTGGACGGCGGAGATCGATCCCAGCCTGAACCGCTATTGACGTCCGCCCATCCCCCCAATACCCGACTTTCCCGGTCGGGTATTGGGGGGATGGGCCGGGATCCGTTGCTAGAGTTTTCACCAGTCTTCCAGCCCTCTTGTCGTGACCGTTACACTGACCGACCCCCGACGGAGTTCTGAAGCCACCTTCACCGGCCTGCGGTGTCGTGAATGTGGTCATCCCTACGAGGCGACTGCGCACCATGTGTGTTCCGAGGTGTGTTTCGGTCCCCTGGAGGTGGTCTACGACATGGAGCGCATCAAGGCGCGGGTCAGCCGCGCCACCATTGAAGCAGGCCCCCTGTCCATCTGGCGCTACCGGGATTTCCTGCCCATCGACAGCGACCCCATTGACGTGGGCACGGGCTTGACGCCCCTGCTGCGAGCCAACCATCTTGCCCGGCGCCTCGGCCTCAAACGTCTCTACATCAAGAACGACGGGGTCAACATGCCCACCCTTTCCTTCAAGGATCGGGTGGTGTCCGTTGCCTTGACCCGCGCCCGCGAACTGGGCTTCACCACGGTAAGCTGCGCATCCACCGGCAACCTGGCCAACTCCACGTCCGCCATCGCCGCCCATGCCGGCCTGCGCTGCTGTGTATTCATTCCTGCGGACCTGGAAGCCGGGAAGGTGTTGGGCACCCTCGTCTACAACCCCACCCTGATGGCCGTGGAGGGCAACTACGATCAGGTGAACCGCCTCTGCTGTGAGGTGGCCAACTCCCACGGCTGGGGTTTTGTCAACATCAACCTGCGCCCCTACTACTCCGAAGGTTCCAAGACCCTGGCCTTTGAAGTGGCCGAGCAGTTGGGCTGGCGCCTGCCGGATCACGTGGTGGCCCCCTTGGCGTCCGGGTCTCTGTACACCAAGATCTGCAAGGGCTTCCGTGAATTTGTGGCGGCGGGCCTGGTGGAGGAAAAGCCGATCCGCTTCAGCGGCGCCCAGGCCGAGGGGTGCTCACCCATTGCCCAGGCTTTTGCGGCGGGGCGGGATTTCATTGCCCCGGTCAAACCCGACACCATTGCCAAATCCATTGCCATCGGCAACCCCGCCGATGGTCCCTATGCGCTGGACGTGGCTCGGCAAAGCGGCGGCAGTATAACTGCCGTGAGCGATGCCGAGATCGTTTCCGCCATCAAGCTGTTGGCGGAAACGGAGGGGATCTTTACAGAGACTGCGGGCGGCACCACCATTGCCGTGCTCAAGAAACTGGCGGAATCCGGCAGGATCCATCCGGATGAAACCACCGTGGCCTACATCACCGGCAACGGCCTCAAAACAGCAGAGGCCGTGAGCGACGTGATTGGCGCTCCCCTCAAGATTGAGGCCCGGCTGGATAGTTTCAATCAAGCCTGGGCCAAAGCTTCCGGCCAGTCTCAGTCTGCCGATATGGCCTCGGCGGTTTGAAGCCGGCCCACCACGATCCACCCCACTGAGGACCCCCATGTCCATTCAAGTTTTGATCCCCACGCCACTGCAACAGTTCACCGGCAACGAAGCCGTTGTCAAGCTGGATGCCGTGGACGTGAACGGATTGATCCAGGCCCTTGATGAACGCTTCCCCGGCTTCAAGGCGCGTCTTTGTGATGACTCCGGCAAGCTGCGCCGTTTTCTCAACATCTATGTCAACAGTGAGGATATTCGTTTTCTTGACAATCAAGCCACGTCGTTGAAGGAGGGGGACGAGGTATCGATTGTCCCTGCTGTGGCTGGTGGTTAATCAGCGACCCGGAAAACCGCTAAAGTGATCCCCTTTGCGTCTTCACTGGTCATGTTTGCAGGCCCCTGAAATACAATCTTGCCTGTGGGCTCCCCTCCCCAATCCATGCCCCGCCACAGTCCTGCCGCCACCCCGCCGCCAACGGACTGTGACGCCGTAGTGGTGGGTTCCGGGGCCACCGGCGGCGTTGCCGCCATGACCCTTGCGGAAGCAGGATTGCAGGTAGTGGTGGTGGAAGCGGGGCCGGCTCTGGCCCCGCGCCAAGCCTTCGGGGGAGAGCCCTGGAATACCGGCAAACGCCTTATCCATCTCCTGCGGGGGCAACAGCGGCGCCAGGCTTATCACCCCGGTTATTGGAAGGCCAACCCGGAATTGTTTGTGGATGAGCGCAAACATCCCTACAGCACCCCACCGGACCAGCCGTTTCTGTGGACCCGGGGACGCCATGTGGGGGGGCGCAGCCTCACCTGGGGGGGCATCACCCTGCGGTTATCGGATCGGGAGTTGCGGGGGGCTGATCGGGATGGTTATGGCCGCAACTGGCCTCTGCGCTACCGGGATCTGGATCCCCACTACACCTGGTTGGAGCAGTTCCTGGCAGTGCGGGGCCGGCGGGATGGGTTGAGTGTGCTCCCGGATGGGTGGTACCGCCCGGCCAGTCCCCTCACTGCGGCGGAGCAGCACATGGGCAGGGCCTTGACCCGCCATCGCCCCCAGGATCATCTCATCCCCTCCCGTGGTTTTGCCCTGGAACCCAACCTGGACGACCGGAATCCCTGGCCGCGGCGCACCAGTCAGGGGGCGGCCCTGGCGCGGGCCATGGCCACCGGCCGCTGTCGACTGATCAGTGGCGCTGCCGTCAGCCATGTGGCCATGGACCAAGGGGGGCAGCAGGAGGCGGAAGGGGTGGTGTACCGTGCCGGGAGCCCGCTCCGGGATCAACTGCTGCGGACCCGGCTGGTGGTGCTCTGCGCCTCCACCATTGAAAGCCTGCGCATCCTGCTCCACTCCGGGCCGGCCCATCGCACACCGGGCCTCCCTGACCCGGCCGGCCTTACCGGTCGGGGCCTGATGGACCACGTGTCCGTTGCCCGCTTTTTCCATCTGCCCAATGTGGCCAGTGACGAGGCCACAGCGCCCCTCTCCGGCGCGGAGAGCTTTTTCATTCCCCACAACGACAGCCACAGCACCGCTGCGACTGCGGCCGGGGGCGCCCCGCTGCGGGGGTACGGGCTGTGGGGCGGCGCCCAGCGCCTGGGGGTGCCGGCGCCGTTGCGGCGGGTGGGGCCGGGAGCCATGGGGTTTCTGGTGGGCCATGGGGAGGTGCTCAGCCACCCGGACAATCGCGTTCAACTGGACCCCACCCACCGTGACCATTGCGGGCTGCCGGTCCCCATGATTCGCTGCCGCTGGCGATCCGCGGAATACGCCCTGCTGCGTTCCATGGCGCACCACATGGAGGAAGTGGTGCGGGTCAGCGGCGGGGTGACAACGAGCCTGCCGGATCTGGTGCGGATGCCCGGCATTGCCGGCCTGGTGCGGGCCGTGGAGGCGCGTCATCGCCACGGAGCGCCGCCGGGCTACTACATCCACGAAGTGGGTGGGGCGCCCATGGGGTGCAGCCCCCAAGACAGCGTGCTGGATTCCTGGAATCGCCATTGGCACTGCCCCAATCTGCTGGTGACGGATGGCGCCTGCTGGGTGAGTTCCGGTTGGCAAAGCCCCACCCTCACCGCCATGGCCCTTACCCGCCGCGCCTGCCACGCTGCGGCACGGCGTCTGGGTTACAGTAAAGAGTGAAGGCCATTCCTGTGGAGGCTACCTTGGCCTTACGGGTCATGTAGCGCCAACGGGGAATCAGGGGCATAGGTTCGATGGAAGGAGCCCGTCGTCCTGGAGGGTATGGCTGGCCCCGGCAGCACTGGGCAGCAGTTTGAAGCCCAACTGGCCTATGGCTTCCCCACCGCCAACGACCGGCTCACCCTGACGCCGGGGCTGGCGCTGGCCCTCGCCCCGGAT
>JAPOTR010000064.1 GCA_026709085.1 Cyanobacteria bacterium MAG CAR3_bin_5
GGGAAGACCGCGGGCCTGTCCATGGTAACCGCCCTGAGCGGCCCCCGCAGCGCCGGCGCCCAATGCAGCCGGACCTTACTTCCTGACGGTCATCATGGTCTCCATCAGGCGATCCACGTTCTCGCCCAGCGCTTTCGTGTCGGCCCGCGTTTCCCGCATCTCTTCCCGCTGCCGTGCCTCGCTGGCCTTCGTATCTTCCCGCTGCCGAGCCTCCATGGCCTTGAGCGCCTCCTGCTGGCGGGCTTCGCTGGCCTTCAGGTATTCCCGCATCTCCCGCATTTCTTCCCGCTGCCGTGCCTCCATGGCCTTGAGCGCCTCCTGCTGGCGCACCTCGCTGGCCTTGATCTCGGCCCAGATCACCGCCAGGGCGCCGGTCAGGAGGGAGATCCCGCCGGTGAGCGCGGCGGGGAACAACCATGAGGGCATCGGGGGAAGACCGCGGGCCTGTCCATGGTAACCGCCCTGAGCGGCCCCCGCAGCGCCGGCGCCCAATGCAGCCGGACCTTACTTCCTGACGGTCATCATGGTCTCCATCAGGCGATCCACGTTCTCGCCCAGCGCTTTCATGTCGGCCCGCGTTTCCCGCATCTCTTCCCGCTGGCGCGCCTCCATGGCCTTGAGCGCCTCCTGCTGGCGCACCTCGCTGGCCTTGATCTCCGCCCAGATGACGGCCAGGGCGCCGGTGAGGAGGGAGATCCCGCCGGTGAGCGCTGCGGGGAACAACCATGAAGGCATCGGGGCAAGACCGCGGACCTGCCCAGGATAACCGCCCTGCACGCCCCTCGGGAAACTGGTCGAAGGGGGCTACCCCTTGGCGGCCGTGGACTGTCTGGCCGGATCCGTCAACGCCAGGATCAGGTCCTGCTGCTTGTCAAAGCGCCTTTCTATGCGTTCAAAGCCTTCTTTCATGTCGCTATGCAGGTCTTTCACCTCGTCCTGCAGGTTGTTCACCCTTTACCATAGCATGGCCAGACCGATCAGCATCAAGGAAGCGGTGGGCAGTGTTGGGAGCAGGGGCGCGAGGAAGGCATTCATCGGCGCGAAGCGGGCTCATACCATGCTACAGGGTTCAGGGAGAACGGGGTGGTGGCGGCGGTCTGGGAGTAGTATCATGCCTAAGCAGTCTTCTTCTCGCCTTGCCCCGCGCCACTCTCCCCAGAACAAACGCACTACTGCCCCCCCCCCCCCCGCAGGGGGCTGAAGGCGATGGCCGCTGTGCATGAGTCCTGACTACTGAGGCAAGGTAGGCAATGGCCGAGTTCAAGTTCAAGTTGAGAAGCGCCCATGGGGAGCATCCACCCAACGGTGGAGAGGGGCAGAGTGGTGGCGGCGCTCCTGGCGAGGGGGCATCGGGCTGTGCCGTTGGGAAAAGCGACCCTGTGGGCTTGACAAGAGGGAGAAAGCTGCTAGGCGGCATAATCCGGAGGAACCAGGAACCAGGAACCAGGAACCAGGAACCAGGAACCAGGAACCAGGAACCAGGAACCGGAGCGCAGGAGCGGCCCGACCTGTGGCCTGGGGGCCGGGATCATGACAGGGCGCTCGGCCAGAGGCGGCTGGGGACCGCCTTCTGCCTCTGCCGTGGGGTGGGGGGACGGCTTCCGGCGGCGGGCTGCCTCGGTGGATCGGGCTGGCCGCCGGCTGGGGCGTGGCTTGGGGACTGCCCTGGCCTCGGCTTTGCTGAGCCTTGGGCCGCAGCCGTTCCTCATCGCCGCGCCGATGGCCCTGCCGCTGCTGCTGGCGCCCGCCGCTCAGGCCCAGACAACGACCCTTCTGGACAATCTGCGGACCACCAACACGATCAGCAACCGTCCGACTGCGCTGAAGTTCACCACGGGAAGCAAACCCGCCATCTTGACGGAAGTGCAGTTGGGGGTGAGTGGCGGCAACGGTCGTACCCCGATGATCAGGATCAGGGAGGCCCCCATGGGGAATCCGGGGGGTCCTGCGAGGAACCCGCCTAATAATGCTGTTGTAGCGACACTCACCGGTAGTACCGGTAGTAATTTTACAAACTATTCCTTCACCGCCCCGGCCAACACCATACTGAAGGCGAACTCCTCTTATTATCTTTCGTTGAACGACGGAGTAACCAATGATTCGGATCTGATCAATTTCGGTTACATCAGCCGATCTGACCATGCCTCGGCCTTGAGCGGCGTCAAGGGCTGGGCCGTTGACGAACTTCTTCTCTACTTTCAGGGTGGATTCTGGGTCGGAAGCACATCTTCGGCTCTGCCCACCTTCCAGATCCGGGGAAGCGAGATCACGCTGCCGGGGAAGCCTGGGGGGTTGACGGCGTT
>JAPOTR010000032.1 GCA_026709085.1 Cyanobacteria bacterium MAG CAR3_bin_5
GCTTGGGTCTTCCCCCTCAGCGGCGGGGGCTCTCTTCACACTTTATGAGTCCTGACTCTAGGGAACTTCTGACAAAGCGGATCACTGCTTATCCTGGACACAGATATGCCCCCGCCTAGTCAAGGGCGGGTTGATCCACAAGGTGAATAAGCTCTGGTAGATCCAAGGGCATCTTGAAAAATCCCAGTCTCCCCGCCTGAAGACCCTGCTGACCCTTGTTAAAAAACAGGTTTTGACAAGGGTTTTGTGATTTGTCACCATCGTGTGACAGGCCCCCATGGGAAGATCAGGCCACACCACCAACGTCACCACAATGCACGGGTTTCTTCCCTACGTCTGGTTTGAGGGCCAATGCCGACCCTTTGCCGAGGCGAAGCTTTCCATCGCCACCCATGCGCTCCACTATGGCACGGCGGCGTTTGGCGGCCTGCGGGCCATCCCGGACCCCGGCGGCGCTGATCGGATGCTCTTCTTCCGTCTGGACCGCCACGCCCGTCGCTTGAGCCAGAGCGCCTCCTTTCTCAACACCTCCCTCTCCAGCGAGGAGATCATTGCCGGTGTGGATGCGGTGATCAAGGCCAATCGGCCTCGGGCGCCCATCTACCTTCGTCCCCTGGTGTACACCAGTGATCTGGGCATTGCCCCGCGCCTCCACAGCATCGAGACGGACTTCCTCATCTATGGGCTGGAACTGGGGGACTATCTCTCCCCGGAGGGGGTGAGTTGCCGTTTCAGTTCCTGGACACGCCAGGAGGACCGCTCCCTGCCCCTGCGGGGAAAGATCAGCGGCGCCTACATCACCTCGTCCCTGGCCAAGACCGAGGCCGTCAAAAGCGGCTTTGACGAGGCCATTCTGATGAACAGCCAGGGCAAGGTCTGCGAAGCCTCGGGGATGAACATTTTCATTGTCCGGGACGGCGTGCTCCATACACCGGGCGTCAATCAGGACATCCTGGAGGGCATCACCCGGCTCAGCGTTATCACCATGGCCCGCTCCATGGGGTACGAGGTGGTGGAGCGGGCCGTTGACAAGACGGAACTGCTCCTGGCTGACGAGGTGTTTCTCACCGGCACCGCCGCCCGCATCACCCCCGTGCGTCGTATTGAAACCACCGAGTTGGCCAGCGAGCGCCCCGTTATGGAGCGGCTCCGCCACCGCCTCCAGGCCGTTACGGAAGGGCGGGACGAGGAATTCCGCCATTGGGTCACAGGGATTTCCACGGGTGGCGCGTAAAGTCAAGTCCACCGCCTCGATAAACCATGGCCCGCAGCGCGGCTGACGTCGCCAGCGCCTTTCTGCAGCGACTCCATGGCCCCGAGCGCCCTGTTCTGGTGTTTGACGGGGGCACGGGCACGTCCCTGCAGCGCCATGACCTGACCGCCAGGGACTTTGGCGGTCCCGAACTGGAGGGTTGCAACGAGCACCTGGTGTTCACCCGCCCCGACGTGGTGCAGGCGGTGCATCGCAGCTTTCTGGAGGTGGGCTGCGACGTGATTGAAACCAACACCTTCGGAGCCACACCCCTGGTGCTGGGGGAATACGGCCTGGCCGATCAGGCCTACGCCATCAACAGGCGGGGAGCGGAGTTGGCGGCGGAGACGGCCAGCGAGTTCAGCAGAGAAGGCAAGCCCCGCTTTGTGGCCGGCTCCATCGGACCCACCACCAAACTGCCCACCCTGGGACAGGTGGATTTCGACCGCTTGCAGGCTGATTTTGCCCTGCAGGCCAGGGGGCTGATGGACGGGGGCGCGGATCTGCTCCTGCTGGAGACTTGCCAGGACATGTTGCAGATCAAGGCGGGTCTCCAGGGTCTGGAGGAGGCCATGGCGGCCGCCGGTCGTCGGCTTCCCATAATGGTCTCCGTCACCATGGAGACCACGGGCGCCATGTTGGTGGGGGCCGATGCCGCGGCAGTGGTCACCATTCTGGAGCCCTTCCCCATTGACGTGCTGGGGCTGAATTGCGCCACCGGGCCGGATTTGATGAAACCCCACGTGCGCTACTTCAGCGAGCAATCCCCGTTTGTCATCAGTTGCATTCCCAATGCGGGCCTCCCGGAAAACGTGGGGGGCGTGGCCCATTACCGGCTGACCCCGATGGAAATGCGCATGGCCCTCCACCACTTTATAGAAGATCTGGGTGTACAGATTATCGGGGGCTGCTGTGGCGCCACCCCGGCCCATATCGAGGCGTTGGTGCAACACTGCCAGCAGCTTCAGCCCGCCCCCCGTCCCGTCCGCCAAGGCGGCAACAACGGCACATCCCCCTCGGGTTACCAGCCCGCCGCCGCCTCTATCTATACCAACACCACCTATCATCAAGACAATTCTTTCCTCATCATTGGCGAACGCCTCAATGCCAGTGGTTCAAAGAAGGTGCGGGAACTTCTTAATCAGGACGATTGGGACGGCCTGGTGAGCATTGGCCGACAGCAGGTGAATGAAAACGCCCATCTTCTGGACGTGAACGTGGATTTTGTGGGCCGCGATGGCGTGAGCGACATGAAAGCCCTGGTGCAACGCCTTGTCACCAACGTGAATCTGCCGTTGATGCTGGATTCCACCGAGTGGCAGAAAATGGAAGCGGGCCTGAAGGTGGCCGGGGGCAAGTGTATTCTCAATTCCACAAACTATGAGGACGGGGAGCCACGATTTCATAAGGTGCTGGAGTTGGCCCTGAGGTTTGGCGCCGGTGTGGTGGTGGGCGCCATTGACGAGGAGGGGATGGCCCGCACCGCCGAGAAGAAGCTGGCCATTGCCCAGCGGGCCTACCGGGATGCCTTGGCCTACGGTCTTCCTCCACGGGAGTTGTTCTTCGACCCCCTGGCGCTGCCCATCTCCACGGGTGTGGAGGAGGACCGCCGCAATGCGGCCGCCACCCTGGAGGCCATTGGCCGGATCCGCCAGCAGATGCCGGAGGCGCATGTGGTGCTGGGCATTTCCAACGTAAGCTTCGGCCTCTCCCCTGCAACCCGGATGGCGCTCAATTCCGTCTTCCTCCATGACTGCTGTTCAGCGGGGTTGGATGCCGCCATTGTTTCCCCGATCAAGATTCTTCCCCTGAACAAGATCAACCAGGAACAACAAGACGTCTGTCGGGATCTGATCCATGACCGGCGCCGCTTCAGCGGCGATGTATGCACCTATGATCCCCTCACGGCCCTCACGGAGATGTTTGCCGGGGTGAGCGGCCAGGCGGCAAGAGCCACAGGGCCGGGCCTGGCGGATTTGCCGGTGGAGGAGCGCCTGAAACAGCACATCATTGACGGGGAACGCCTCAATCTGGAGGATTCCCTGGAACTGGCGTTGCAGACAACACCGCCATTGGAGATTGTCAATCGCTTTCTCCTGGACGGGATGAAAGTGGTGGGTGAACTCTTTGGCTCCGGACAGATGCAATTGCCTTTTGTGCTCCAATCCGCCCAGACCATGAAGGCCGCTGTGGCCTATCTGGAACCCCATATGGAGAAAACCGAGGGTCGGAACCAAGCCCGGGGCAAGGTGTTGATCGCCACCGTCAAGGGGGACGTGCATGATATTGGCAAGAATCTCGTTGATATCATTCTCACCAACAACGGCTACGAAGTGATTAATCTGGGCATCAAGCAGGACGTGACCGCCATTATCAATGCCCAACAGGAACACCAGGCGGATTGCATCTGCATGAGTGGCTTGCTGGTGAAATCAACAGCTTTCATGAAAGACAACCTGGCGGCATTCAACGATGCCGGTATCCAGGCGCCGGTGATTCTGGGGGGCGCAGCCCTCACCCCCCGGTTTGTCCATCGGGATTGCCGTGCGGTGTACCGGGGCCAGGTGATCTACGGCAAGGATGCCTTCACCGATCTGCGCTTCATGGATGCCTACCTGAAAGCCCGTGAGGCGCACCGCTGGGATCACCGGCAAGGATTTCTGGACGGCATCCCGCCAGGGGTGGGCTTGGTGGCTGAAGATGCCACTGCCCAGCCAGACCAGGGCGCGCCCCCGTCAGGGGCCACAGCCAGCGGGAACAACGCCACGGCGGAACCCACCGCCAAAGCCTCCACGGACCGTTCGGCGGTGGTTCCGGCAGAACCCGCGGTGCAGCCGCCGTTCCGGGGCGCCCGCCTGCTCCACAGCCATGACGTTCCCCTGGAGGAGGTGGCGGGCTACCTGGATCGCCAAGCCCTGTTCGTGGGCCAGTGGCAATTGCGCCGGGGCAAGGATCAATCCAAGGCGGACCATGAAGACCTGTTGCGCACCACCGCAGAACCCACACTGACCCACTGGCTGGAGCGCTGCCGCCAGGAGCGGCTGCTCCAACCGGCTGTGGCCTACGGCTACTTTCCCTGCGGGCGCCGGGGCAACAGTGTGCAGGTGTTTGCCCCCCAGGGGCAGGAGCGGTTGGGGGAGTTTGTGTTTCCCCGCCAACGCTCCGGGAACCGCTACTGCATTGCGGACTTCTACCGGGATCTGGTCGACGATCAGCCGACGGACGTGTTGCCCATGCAGGCGGTCACCATGGGGGAGCAGGCCAGCCTGTTTGCCCAGGAACTCTTCCAGAGCCATGCCTACAGCGACTACCTCTACTTCCATGGCCTGGCGGTGCAAATGGCGGAGGCCCTGGCGGAATGGATCCATGCCCGGATCCGCCGGGCCTGTGGTTTCGGGGGGCAGGAACCGGAGGTTCTGCGGGACGTGCTGGCCCAACGCTATCGGGGCAGCCGTTACTCCTTCGGCTATCCGGCCTGCCCCAACGTGGCCGACTCCCGCCAACAACTGACCTGGCTCGGCGCCGAGGCCATTGGCCTGACCATGGACAGCAGCGATCAACTCCAGCCGGAGCAAAGCACCACCGCCCTGGTGGCCCTCCACTCCAAGGCCCGCTATTTCAGCGCTTAGCCCACAGTACAGCACCGGCGCGATATTCGAGCCATTGGGGGAAAGGCTGGGCACAGATTATGACGTGGGCTTCCGGCAAAGCACGAAGCCACTTTGATCGTGCTCTTCACAATCCCATGACATGGCTTTAAGCTGCTCGATGGTGGCGGCAGTCTTTTCACTGCTGCTGGGCCAAGCCGGGTCATTGGGGTTTAGCAAGGCCACATCCAGTTGGGCCTGTTGGACAATCGTTGCAGTTTCCAGAGGAAAATTCTCTCGGAGTAACTGTACAACAGGACGTTGGCTGAGGTGAGAGATATAATGGTTGTGGCTGAGCACACCAGCATCAGCAGGAATCTGCTTGATCAGGGCTTGAAAGGTTTGCACTTGATCAATACGTTTGAAAGTTATCCAATGTCCTGGCTTGATCAACAGCGCCCAGCAGAGTGTTGCCAAGGAGATACCAATCCAGCAGCGTTGAGCGAGCCAGAGACGGCCATAACGGAGGTCAGCAGCCAAGCCATCCATGCTGGCCACAACCAGGAGGACGGCTAGAGGCAGGCTGTAATGTTGAACTAAATTTCGCTGTGTTGAGTAATCCGATAGCACATTAGAAACAATCAAGGGCAGGCTTGCTGTGAGCATGGGGAAGGAAGCGCGCCGCCAATACATGCCTAGAGGCAAGCTAAGTAGGAACAGGTAGAAGACAATGTCCGGCCAGTCCAAGGCCCCAAGAAACTTCTCAGGGCTGAACAGTGCATTCTGGAGAATATCGCCAACACTATCTCCAAGATGATGATAGCGAGAAACACCTTGCAAGGCAGCTCCGTCTTTTACAATAGGGTTAATGATCTTGATTACAAAAAACAACCATCCAATCCCCAGAAATAACGCCTCTGCTGCCCAGCGCCAACGCTGGCGTAAGGCCTGTTCCAGCGCAAATCCAACGACAATGAGACTCAACACCTCACGGCAGCCCATGGCCAGGAATAAGCAGGCAATCCAGAGCCAGCGCCGCTCAGCACGGTTGGCCCAAATGGCTAAAGCGAGAAAGGGCATAGCCCAGGCATCTGGGCGAAAATCCCAGAGATTCACGTTAAACACCATTGCCTGAAGCCAGTACAGTCCGCAGACCGTCCACCGTTCCCGTGGCTTCAAGCCGGCCTGCACAGCCAAATGCCACAGAGGCCAGGCCGTGAGAATAAGCCCCGCGCTTTGGGTGAGAAACAGCCAGTGGACGGATGGCTTCAGCCAATACAGCGGGGTAATGGCATAAAAGACCCAGGCTGCATGGTCAGCCATGTGGTGCAGCCCGGTAAGGGTGGAGCGGGGTTCCAGTCCTTGACTCATTTGCCAGGCTACTTGGTCAAAGATTCCCAAATCCAGGCCGCCACTGTTCAACAAGGTGTGTCTGAGAGCAGCCAAGCCGTAGAACAGGCCAACCAACAGGCCGGAGATGACCCAGAACAGCCGGGGGGGGGACTTTAAGCGCACGGTGACAGGATTTGTCATTGACGTGATGGGCAAAACGAATCCAGCGGGAAGTTGCTGGCTCAGCTTAACAGGCTGGTGAAACGGTGACAGCTTTCTTGTCCAGCCGCGTCTTGATGGCACGGTGGCGTTTAGCATTTGTTCTCCTCGGCTCAGGCTACGGCTGTATCGTGGGTCACCATCCACCTTCACCTTGCGCCCAAGCGCAGCTCATCTATCCTTGTCATGGGATGCTCTCCTTGGCTTGGGTCTCTCCAGCCAACAGTTGGGCAGTTCCTGGTTACCCGGAGATTACGCCCCCCATTTCCGCTGGCTTTGAGGCAGAATCATAGTGTCGAGAATTATGGTTCATTTTGAATTTTTGGGATAGCTGATTCCTTCAGGTAGTTTTGTATATTGATCAACTTTGGCGCTGTCAATTTGTTCTTGTGTTAGATTTTCTGCACCAGTAAGATCACAGCTCTCAAATTCTGAGCCAGACAAATCACATCCTTCAAAGTCACATTTACGAAGATCAGCTTTCTTAAACTCACATTCCTTGAGAACTGAGTCTACAAATAATGATTCTTGCAAGTTGGATGAAATGAAAGGTGATCCTGATAAGTCAGTCTTACTAAAGCGACATCCTTGTATTGTAGTATCCGAGAAATTGACATCAGAAAATTTATCAATAGAGCAAAAGTTAGCATTGAAGAAATAAGAACTAGATAAATCAAATCGAAATGACTTTTTGCTATCTTTTAATAACTTATCATTTTCAATCCGCCGTTCTCTTATTACGTCTATAGCCGCTTCAATATCTGAAGGTGCTGATTCTTGTGCAAGTCTGAGTTTTTCAATAAGCTTGTCTTTATTGCCTGACGATTCTTTCTTAAGCTGTTCATTAAAATTCTCATAAGTTTTTTCTCGAAGATAAGATGTCATAATTTTCATAATTGTTGGATGTAAATTAGAATTATCTTTAGCAATTCTACCTAAAGAATAAATTCCTCCTTGTCTTACTGCAGCTTGCTCATCTCCTAACAATTTGATTGATTTGGTAAAAGTATCTACATCTGTCTGACTTTTTAATACACCTGTTTGCGTTCTCAATGATCGGGTGCGATCATGTGTTAATAGAAGAGTAAGAGGAGCGATCCCTGCACCAAGTAAATACCAACCCCACTTTTGCAAATCTTCGGATTTGTGATTTGTAATCTGATCCGATATCAATGGCCATGAAGTAATTGGAAATGCAGCAATCAAAGCCAGCCAACCAAGACCAATGAGAACTTGCCAAACTTTACAAAGGTCCATCCCTGATAGTCTCACTTTACTCCCACCAAATCCCGACTGATACCGCCTGTATGGCTCACCCCCAGATCAGCAAGCCTTGGCCGTCTATCATCGAAGACGTCATGGGCAGGATTTCCATCCTCCACACCTCGGCAGCGGCGGCCGCAATTGGGGCAGCGGTTGGAGTGGGGCCATAGGTGGGCGGGGGCGGCGGCGCCGAACGTGGACTGGTACAACGCCAGTGTTTTCAGCCATGCTTCCCGCAGATTGGTGGCGTCTTTTTCTCCCCGCATCCCGAAATAGGGGAAGTGATGGAGCATGGAGCCGAAGCAGCGCTGGCAATCTTCACCGTACTTCTGGGTATCCAGGATGTGGAGATGCCAGAAGTCGTCCACCAGGCTGGAGGGCACAATCGGATCCTGGGGGTGCTCAAGGCACAAAACCAGGAACCGGCGATACTCCCGAGACACCCGAGAGGCAAAGTCCAACGTCCAGCCGTGGCCTTCTTCGGCGTCCATGGCCTTGACGAGGATGGGCTCCAGATCCAGGTCCGCCAGGATCCATTTCCTTCTCTCCTTCATGCTGGCCGCGCCCGGGAAGGCTGTCCCGGTCCGGATCCTGCCCAGTTGCCGGGCGATCCAGTTGAAGAACCCATTCCCGAAGCGCTGTTCTCCAATGCTGGACGGCCCAGGGAGCGTGGCGGCTGGCTGCATGATCTACCCCTCCTGAACGAGGTGGCTACATGGTTGCCCTCCTAGCAAATCAGGCTTTGCAGTGGATATGCACTGCTTCAGCGAGCCCCTAAACTCCATTCCATCCCGGAACCATGAAATGCGGGCCACCTACTTCGGCGCCAATGGCTGGCAGTTGGGCTTCCCGGATCTGAACGTCCTGCTGGATCCCTGGTTGGTGGGTTCCCTCTGTTTCGGCAACAGTTCCTGGTTTTTCGAGTCCCGCCTCCCGCAAGACTGGCCCATTCCACCGGCCGTTGACCTGGTGCTTCTCACCCAGGGCCTGCCGGACCATGCCCATCTCCCCACCCTCAGGAAACTGGAGCGCTCCATCCCTGTGGTGGGCTCTGCCGCCGCCGCCCAGGTGGCCCTGGCGCTGGGATTTACCCAGGTCACCACCCTGGCCCCTGGCCAGAGCCACCAACACACCAGCGGCGCCGGCGGCCCCCTCATCATCACGGCCACGGCAGGGGCCGCCGTGCCGGGGCAGGAAAACGGCTTTCTTCTCCAACATCCTGACGGGAACCTTTATGTAGAGCCCCATGGCTTTCTGGATCCCGCCATGCCGCCCCGGAAGCTGGATGCCGTGATCACACCCGTGGTGGATCTCGGCCTGCCCCTGGTGGGCGCCTTTGTGCGGGGGCAAACCGTGTTGCCCCAATTGCTGGAGCGGTTCCAGCCCCGCTGGGTGCTGGCCAGCACGGCCGGGGGGCAGACCCGGAACTCCGGACTGCTGCCCAGGCTGCTCTGGACTCGCGGCAGCATCGCCACGGCCACGGCCCTGGTCAACAGTCGTTTCCCGGAGACCCAACTGCTGGATCCGGAACCAGGCCGCTGCTACTCGCTGACCCCTTCCTGAGGCTGCCGCCATGTCTCTGCTCCCCCTGAAGCATTCCGCCGGACCCATCCGTTTCGGGACTGACGGCTGGCGGGGCGTGCTGGGGGTGGACGTAACGGCCGCAACCATGTTGCAGGCGGCATCCGCCGCCGCCCAGGAGTTGGCTGCCGCCGCTCCGGAGGGTCTCGACAGTCGAGAGGTGCTCATTGGCTTTGACCGTCGCTTTCTGGCCCCGGAACTGGCGGAGTTGGCCGCTGCCGCGGTGCAGGGCTGCCACCTGCTGCCCCTGCTGGCCAACGACCCCACCCCCACCCCCACCATGAGTTGGCTGGTGCGGCAACGGCAGGCCCTGGGGGCGTTGGTCATCACCGCCAGCCACAATCCCCCCGAATGGCTGGGCCTCAAGATCAAGGGTTCCTTTGGCGGATCGGTGGACTCCGCCTTTACAAGACGGGTAGAGCGCCGCTTGCAGGCCGGTTCCGTGGTTCCCCCCGGCCGTGGTCCCATCAGCCGTTTTGATGCCTGGACCCCCTACTTGGCGGGCTTGTCCCAACTGGTGGATTGCCGGATGCTGGCGCAGCGCCTGAAGAACATGGGTTTGCGGGTGCTGGTGGATGCCATGCACGGGGCGGCGGCAGGGGGACTCTCCCGGCTGCTGGGGCCTTCAGTGGGGGAAATCCGCGGTTGCCGGGATCCGTTGTTCGGGGGCCATGGGCCGGAGCCCTTGGCCCCCAATCTGTGGGACTTGACCCGTCGGATCAAGGCCGCCGGAATACTTGAGAAGACCGCGGTGGGCCTGGCCTTTGACGGAGATGGGGACCGCCTGGCCGCTGTGGACGAAACCGGCGCCTTCTGCAGCACCCAGCAATTGATTCCCTTGCTCATCGACCACCTGGGCCGTGATTCCTCCCGGCCCGGTGTGGTGGTGAAGACCGTCAGCGGTTCGGATCTGATGACCAGTGTGGCTGAGCACCGCGGCCGGCGGGTGGTGGAGACGGCTGTCGGCTTCAAGCACATTGCCGCCGTGATGCGCCAGGAAGCTGTTCTGCTGGGGGGGGAGGAATCCGGCGGAGTGGGCTTCGGACACCACCTGCCGGAGCGGGACGGCCTCCTGGCGGCCCTGCTGGTGCTGGAGGCCCTGGTGACGGCGGAGCAGCCCCTCGGTGAGCGCCTGGCAACGCTACAGCGCCGCTCCGGCCTGCAACTCCACTACGACCGCCTGGATCTACGCCTTGGCGCTCCGGCCAGCCGCAACCGCCTGCTGGCCGTGTTGCAGCAGCAGCCACCCCGGACCGTTGCCGGTGAACCCGTAACGGAGATCAACCACCGGGACGGCATCAAACTGCGGTTGGGGGAGGGACGGGGCCACTGGCTGATGCTGCGTTTCTCGGGGACGGAACCGTTGCTGCGCCTCTATTGCGAGGCTCCCAGCGTGGAGCGGGTGCAGGCTACCCTGGCCTGGGCGGAGGCGTTTGTGCAGGGTCTGTGATGGATTGTTCCATCCTTGCCAAGGTCAGGTTGCTGAATTGTCCTTGGGCGCCATGGGTTTGCCCACAACAAAGCTGTCAATAATTGCCACGCTGCCATTGCAATATCCCCAGACAAACACTTTTGTTGAAGCTGGAGCCTCGAAGCTGACCATGTCGAATGGGAAGGCGACTTTCTCCATATAGAAGTTTTCCTCGTCGGATCGGAGGACCACGAGGGCGTCAGACTGGTTGTGATAACACCATTCCACACAGGATCAGCAAGGATTTTTCAATTCATCCACAGCTACAGCTTAGGTTTTGTGTCTAGCGTTACAGAACTTGCGGTGCAGAAAGGGGCGTTGCGGAAACGCGGAAACAGGGTGCTCAGACCACCTGGATGGCGGTCGTGCTTTTGGTTGCAGCGGCGACAACTTCCTGGCGCAGGTTGGGGTTAAACGCCAGGGCCCGGGTCCAACTGGGCAGCCGAAACCCCGTTGGAGCCCCCATGAAATCATTCCAGCAGGGCCGAACCAGCTTGGCAAAGCAGTTGACGATGGATTCCTCCGCATGGCGGTCGTAGGGCAGACCGTTGATGGCGGCATCCAGGTGGTGCTGTCGCACGCGATCCTTGGCAATCCGCTGGTAGAGCACCTCCAGGGTGGCGGCCTCTTCCCGGCTCAGGGCGATGGACTCATGCTCCATCAACGCCCGCATCAGGCAGGCAAGGATTTCCGAGCACATGCGTTGCAACCCCTCCATCCGCGCCGTGCCGATACCTTTGTGTTTGTGGTCAAACACCCCCAGATCCACCTGGGCAATGTGGCTGATGGTGAGATTGCGGCACACCTCCGCCAGCAGACCCATCTCCAATCCCCAGTCACAGGGAACCCGCAGGTTCAGGGCAAGATCCGCGGTAAAGGCAAACTCTCCGGAAAGAGGGTAGCGGAAGGCGTGCAGGTAGCTCAACAGGTTTTTGGGACCCACCAATTGCTGCAGGGCATCCAGGACGGGCATCACAAACAGCCGGGTGGCGCGGCCATGCATGCGGTTTTCCTCCAGGGAGAGCCGGCTGTAGAAGGCTTTCACGTAGGCCACGCCAAACTGGCGCTCCAGCAGAGGACCCAGCATCCGCACGGGATAGGAGGGGTTGAACGTGCGAATGTCCGCATCAAACAGGGCAATGAGTTCAGCTTCCAGGGTGGCGGCCGCCAGGCCCACCCACACCGCCCAACCCTTGCCGGCCGGTCCCAGCACATCCAGACCCGCATCATGGGTGTGAGCCATGAAGTCCGCCAGCACGGGCCCGTTGGTCCACAGCACCTGGACGGGACAGGGCATCTCCTGGAAAAAGGCCTTCGTTTGATCCACCTCGTCCTGATGCTCTGCGGCCAGGGCAATCACCAACTGGCTCAGGTTGGAGAAGCGGGCCAGCACGTCCCGGGTCAAGGCCAGCGCAGGACGGCGCAACTCGTCAAAGAGACAGGGAATCAAGATGCAAGCCCGACGCTGAGCCAACTGCTCGTTGAACCGCTGCTCCTGACGGGCCTCCATGGGGCGGTGATTGTGAACAGTGCTAATGGCGTCCTGAAGAAAATCCATCGAAACCCCTGTGAATGGGCCAATGCTTTGGCAGCGTTGTCAGCAATCTACCGTCATCGGGACTTGCAACCACGGATTGTGCCAGAGAGCAAGCCTGCAAGTGAGCAAGACACGGCGGCCGTCAGCCAAAAGCTGAGCCGCTTGCTGCAGAGTATTTACCCCCAACCGGACCTGCAGGCCCGCTTGCGCAAGCTGCTTCCCCGGGAACTGCCCTCCGGCCAATCGGCAGCCTGCCGGCGCTGGGACCAGTCCACCGCCATTCTCATCACCTACGCCGACACCGTCACCGGAGTTGACGAACCCACCTTGGCGGTGCTGGATCGTTTCCTGTCACAGGACTACGGCGCGGTCGGGCTGCCCGTTGTCCACGTGTTGCCCTTTTTGCGCTCCTCCAGTGATCGGGGGTTTGCCGTCTGTGACCACACCCAACTGGAGTCCCGCTTTGGGGACTGGCGCCATCTGCGGCAGTTGGCCCATGGTCGCCGCCTCATGGCGGACCTGGTGGTCAACCATGTCTCCGCAGCCCATCCCTGGGTGCAGCAGTTTCGCCGTGGCCAGGAGCCCGGATCGTTCATGGTGATGGCGCCCACGGCCCTGCAGGGATGGGACCACGTGGTCCGTCCCCGCAGTTCGGTGCTGTTCACCCTGATGGAAACCCACCAGGGGTTGCGGCCGGTCTGGACCACCTTCGGACCGGACCAGGTGGACCTGGACTGGAGCCGGCTGGAGGTGCTGGAAGCCTTTGCCCGGCTGATGCACGCCTACGTGGATCACGGTGTGGACTGGATTCGGCTGGATGCCATCGGTTTTCTCTGGAAAGACCCCTACACCACCTGCCTGCACCGCCCCAAAACCCGGACCGTGGTGCAGGCCCTCCGCCTTCTCCTGGAGCAATACACCGGCAACGGCGTCCTGCTCACGGAAACCAACGTTCCGGAAGAGGAAAATCTTTCCTATCTGCGCAGTGGCGACCAGGCCCATGTTGCCTACAACTTTCCCCTGCCGCCCCTGCTGCTGGAGGCCCTGCTTTCCAATCGCTGTGATCTGATCAACCGCTGGCTGGCCCGTTGGCCCCGGTTGCCCCAGGGCAGCGCCATGTTGAACTTCACGGCCTCCCACGACGGCATTGGTCTGCGGCCTGCCGAGGGACTCATCAGCCCCGAGCGACTCCAAAACCTGCTGATGCGCTGCGAAGAGCGGGGCGGGCTGGTGAGTCACCGCACTGAAGCGGACGGCAGCTTGAGCCCCTATGAATTGAACATTGCCTGGTGGAGCGCCATGGCGGGATCGGCAACCACCCCGCGACGCCTTCAGGTGGAGCGTTTCCTGGCCAGCCAGTTGCTGGTGATGGCCCTGCCCGGCGTGCCGGCCTTCTACCTGCCCGCCCTCCTGGCCGCCGGCAACGACCACTCCACATACTCCAGGACCGGCTGCCGCCGTGACCTGAACCGGCCCCGGTTTGATCTGCAAGCGTTGCGCCGGCGCCTGGACAATCCCGACAGTCCTCCGGCCATCATCCGCACCCTCATGGCTCATATCCTGGGCATTCGCGCCCGGATCCCCGCGTTTCACCCAGAGGCCCCCATGGCGGTGCTGAGCCCCGAGCGCAGCGACATGGTCGTTCTGCGGCGGGGCCACAGGGATGATCCCGGCCGCCTGTGGGTGGTGCAGAGCTTCCGGGAGGAGGCTGTGGAACTGGATGTTTCCCTGCTGGATCCCCGGCACAAGGGATGCTGGAGAGACCGGCTCAGCCAGCGCACCATTGCCGGCCCCCGCCTGGCGCTCAGTCCCTACGAGGCGCTCTGGCTTCAGACCGCCTGAAACCACCATGCAACCCCTTTCCTCTCCCACCGTGGCCAGCCGGTGGCTGGTGGTCACCGACCTGGACGGCACCCTGCTGGACCATGCCTACGACTTTGCCGCCGCGGCGCCCCTGTTGCGGCGCCTGGAGCAGCAGGGCGTTCCGGTGGTCCCCTGTACCAGCAAGACCGCTGAAGAGGTGGAGCAGTTCCAGGTCACCGCCGGCCTCAGCAGCCCCTACATCGTAGAAAACGGCGGCGCCATCCACTTCCCCCACCCGGAGGGTTGGCAGGTGGGGACACCCCATCAACCTACTCCTGGCGGGGGAGTTGTCATGCCCCTGGGCTGGCCCGGTCAGCGGTTGCGGCCCCTGCTGGACACCTTGGCCGCGGATCTGGGCGCCCGGTTTCTCGCCCTTGAGGACCTGTCCCAAGGGGAACTCATGGCCCGCACCGGGCTCTCGGCCGCAGGAGCGGCCCTGGCGGCCCGGCGCCGTTGGAGCGTACCGTTTGTGCTGGCGGAGGACCAGGCCGTTGCCATCGAAGCGGTGGAGGCAGTGGCAACGGCCCGGGGTCTCAAGGTGTTGCAGGGCAACCGCTTTGCCCATCTGATTGCCCCCGGCAGCGACAAGGGCCAGGCCCTGGCGGCCTTGCGCCGTGCGGATCCCCGGCGGCGGGCGGTGTTGGCCCTGGGGGATTCCCCCAACGACATGGCGCTTCTGGACAGGGCGGATCACGCCATTGTCGTTCCCGGCGCCAACGGCCCCCATCCCCGCCTGCAGCCTGCCATTACTGCAGGCGTCTACCAGTTGGCATCCGCGCCCCATGCCGTGGGCTGGGCCGATGCCGTGGCCACATGGCTGGCGCTGCCCACGGTGTAACCGCCGCCGCTGCCCTGGTAGCTGCCCGGCGGTGAGAGAAGCCATTGCCCCATTGCAGGATATTCATAGCCAGAAGCGAGATGGGAGAAGTCTATCCTCCTCCGCGCATCCGGCGGAAAATCGCCTGGGCCAGGTGTTCATGGACAGCGGAGCGAAAGTCATCGTCTTCCATCACCCTTTTCAATAGCTCTTCGTTCCCCTCCATACGTGCAATGAACAGGTCATCAAGCTTACGGTTCAGAGAAGTTGCAAAGTCCGCAAAATTATTGACACGGGCTGCCTCTGCAACGTGCTCGTCATTCTCCGCTGAAGCCTGTATCTGGTCAAAGAAGAACTGATCCGCCTTGCTAAAGTCAGTCCCAAAGCGCTCATTGAGACGATCAATCAAGCTGGAAAGTGTGATCTCTCCCTCCTTGGCGCAAGCTGTGCCCACATCGGTCGGTCCCTTCAGGGGGGCAGCCTCGCCTTCCGTAAGGCAGATCGAGCCCTCGGACATCTGCTGCAATCGGAAGAATTTCAGCGCCACTTCATCATCCAGAACAAAGGTATGGCCGTCTCCTGGCGATGGTAATTTTGCCAGAAGTTTTCGCACAAAAGTGTAAAGCTTCTCAAGCTCGCTGTCTTGATAGGGAATGATTTGGGACAGGAAGGCGTAGAGGTTACGATAGGCTTTCAACTGGCCGCAAAAGACCTCGCGCTCTTCCTCTTCGTGGCTTTGGAAGCACTGAACAACGGCGTCAAGGGTCGCATTCATTTTCTTATTATCGCTTGCTGAATGATGATGCTTACCGCGATACCAGACTTTAGCGAACTCTGTTACATCGTCTTTTGTGAAGATCGCTGATTCCAGCAGGTGATGTTGTAGCTCTGATAGGCGCTGCGGATCGGCGTTCTCTCCCATAGAAGGTGTCTCATAGTAAGGTTTGAATGCCTTGTAGATATCCTCTTCCTCGTTAGCGAAATCGAGAACAAACGTGCGTGACTTGCCGGGGGCGATACGGTTGAGCCGTGAAAGAGTCTGGACCGCCTGAACACCGGCCAGCCGCTTTACCACATACATGGTTTGCAACAGGGGTTGATCAAAGCCGGTTTGGTACTTCTCGGCAACCAGGAGAACCCGGTAATCGTCACGCTCAAAAGCCTCCGGGAGTTCGCTCTCGGCCAGTCCGTCGTTTATGCCCACTTCATTCCAGGACGATCCGGGCGCATCCGGGTCTTCGACGGTCCCCGAGAAGGCCACCAGGGAACAGATGCCGCTGTAGCCCTTCTCCTTGATGTAGCGATCAAAGGCGAGCTTGTATTTCACGGCGGCAAGGCGGGAACCCGTGACCACCATGGCCTTTGCCTTCCCACCCAACTCGTGCATCACGTGGAGCCGGAAATGCTCGATGATAACGGAAATGATCTGTTCGATATTGAACGGGTGAAGCTCAAGATAGAGGCTGAGCGCCTTTGCGGCTTTCCTTCGCGGCACGCCGGGATCGTCTTCCACTGTTTTGATCAGGCCAAAGAAGCGTTTATAGGTGGTGTAATTCTGAAGCACATCCATGATGAAGCCTTCCTCAATGGCTTGCCGCATGGTGTACTCATGGAACGGCGAAGCCCCGGACGGGCCAGGCTCATCGAACAGGGCCTTTGTCTTGAATTTGGGTGTGGCTGTGAAGGCAAAGAAGCTAAGGTTAGGTTGGCGTTTGCGCTTCAGGGCATCTCGAAGGATTGCCGCTTTTACATTATCTGAGAGATCCTGATCTTCTTCCTCCGAGAGCTGGCCTGCAATCGCGGATTCAATCCCGTCCTGATTCAGCAGGCCCCTGAGCGCGGTGGCCGTTTCGCCGCTCTGGGATGAGTGGGCCTCATCCACGATGATAGCAAAACGCTTGCCTGCCGTGTCGATCTTCATACCAGAACCTTTCTTCTCAAGGGTCGCAAGGGCTTTCGAGATGAAGGGGAATTTCTGAATCGTGGTGATGACAATCGGTGTTCCCTGGGATAGGGCCTGGGCCAGTTGCCGGGTGTTCTGGTCGATCTTCTCCACAACGCCGGTCTTATGCTCAAACTGGTAGATGGTCTCCTGCAACTGCTGATCCAGAACGCGCCGGTCGGTGACGACAACCACCGAGTGAAATACCTTCTCGTCGTGCCGGTTATGGAGGCTGGCCAGCCGGTGGGCAAGCCATGCAATGGAGTTGGACTTGCCGGAACCGGCCGAGTGCTGAATCAGGTAGTTCCGCCCCGCGCCGTGGGCCTTGGCATGAGTCACCAGCCGCCGCACCGCGTCAAGCTGGTGGTAGCGGGGAAAGATCATTCTCTCCTTCCGCTGGGTGCGTATGCCTTTGTCGGTTCTGACCTGCTTTCTCTCTAGATGCATGAAGCGCTGCAGGATTTCCAGAAGGCTGTCCGCCTGTAGCACTTCGTCCCAGAGGTAGTGGGTCTTCCAGTTCCCCTCCACCGGCGGATTGCCAGCCCCATGGTTGTTGCCCCGGTTAAACGGCAGGAAGTGGGTTTCCTTACCCCTCAGTTGGGTGGTCATCCACACTTCGTCCGGGTCCACTGCAAAGTGGACAAGGGAACGCTTCTTGAAGGCGAAAAGGAGATCGCGCCCGTCCCGGTCTTCCTGATACTGACGCATTGCATCGGCAGCACACTGTCCGGTCAGCGGATTCTTGAGTTCGGCAGTCACGACGGGGATACCGTTAACCGCAAGGGTCACGTCAATGACGCAGCGGCGGTTCTTGCCGTCCGGCCTCTTCATCACCGAGGTGAACCCAACCTGGCGCGTGACCGTCAACCGGTTCCTGCCGTAGTTCTCTGCCGCATCGGGGTTCATGCTGGTGTTGGGCCGGAAACAGGCCATGGGGAAGGTCTTGCCGTAGCATTTGAAGCCGTGGCGCAGGACGTGGAGCGTGCCCTTGCTCTCCAGTTCTTTCCCCAGGGACTCCAGCACCGTGGCTTCCGTTTGCGCCCCGCGCACGCTTTCCAGAGCCCTCCATTTCTGGGGCTGACTCTCCCGCAGGAAACCGCACACGTCAGTAGGGAACAAGGCCCGTTCTTCCGAGTAGTGCGCCGGAGCTCGCCTGTCGTAGCCGCCCTGGGTGGTGAGGCAGTGTTCGATTGCGGCTTCAAAGGCGCGCTCGGTGTGGGCTGGCATTGCTGAAGGCTAGCGCGAGTAATGGTACTGGACGCCGATCTGATGCAGCATGGCAAAGGTGCCTTCAAATCCGACCTCAAACTGACGGCAGACATCAGGTAACTTGATCACGTTGCGTGACTCCGGGCGTGGTTGCTCGTTGGTAACGACGGTTTGTCCCGTTACGATGCCATGGGCCACCAGCCAACCGTCAGCGCCACTGGCGAACTGGGTCTTGGCTTCGTCCTGGTACTGTTGATGGCACATAACCCAGGATATGACTCTCCTGTAGGCAGAGACGATTTTGTCATCGCCACTGGCGAGAAAGAAGCCTGCTGGAACGGACTGGCCAACCCACTGCACCAGGTCGTCGTCTTCTCTGCCGCGGAGTAGTTCTTGCCTGACCTGATCAACACTGTGGAGATGCCCGCACCGATGGTAATGCAGGACGCTGTCCCAAAACCCCGGACAAATCGGAAAGGCATAGTATCGATTCTTCGCCGTGATCAGCACGTCCGAGTCGATCAGGTAGCTGGGGGAAGAACTCATGGCAACATGATACCGAGCTTGCGGGCGTACGTCTGGAAGGCGCCGCCGTTGAGTCCGGTCAGGTCATAGGCCTCCTTGAAACCGATGCGCCCCTCCTTAGCCGCTCGAATGACGCGGCTGGCAAACAATTGGCCCACCCTTGGATTTTGGTTATGATAGAAATCACCACCACCGGTTTCCGATTGTTTTTGTTGGTATTCCCGTTGCGTATGGTCGTTGTAGAAGTTGAAAAACTGTTCAGCCTCCACCAAACAAAGATCCATGGCCCGCCGCCCGATCACCACGGGACTGACCTTGAAACGCCTGGCCAGATTTTCAAAGGCTGTGCCAGGGTCGGCGCCACCTTGCCAAGCATCCCGGATCTCCACGGCAGGCACCAGGAATTCAGCCGCCGCCTGGTCGCAAAATCGCTCCACCTCGCCACCGTCCGGCTCCAACCCCTGGAAACCGGACAGCCCTTCGCCCACGTCCCCCAACCACACATGCGCCAGTTCATGGGCAAGGGTGAACATCTGGGCAGACTTCGCGTCAGCGCCGTTCACAAAAATTAAGGGAGCATAGGGGTCGCTCAGGGCAAAGCCTCGGAACTCTTGTACATCCAGCTTGCGCCAAGTGTTGTTGCCGACGATGCCGTTGATCACCGCCATGATACCGAGCCCTTCAATGGCGTTGCGCAACGCACCCACGGCGGCTGTCCAGGTGGTTGCCAGTCCTGTCCAGCCATCTTGCAACCCAAGCACCTGCCGTATGTCCCGGCCTGTGGCTGCCGGGTCGTCCATAAGCCTGGCGGAGCCCACAAATGCCAGCGGCGCCACACCGGCTTCAATCTGTTCTTCCCGCAGCCAGGCCTGACGTCGCCGCATGAGGTGGATGGTGTCCATCAACTCCGGGCTGACCCCTTGGCGCTGCCGATTCTCCACCCTGCGGAAGTCCGCAAACGGCAAGGGCATTTCCGGTGGCTCCGGGAGGAAGAGAAACCCGAACGGCGTCCGCGTCTTCTTCGCGAAATCCTCCAACTGCTTCATGGTGGGTTTGCGGGTTTCCGCCTCCCATGCCTCCAGTTTCGGGAACCTGCCTCGCAAATCAGCCAAACTGAGCCCTGCGCGCTGCCGCGCCCAGCGAAGGACCTCCGGACTGGCTGCGATTTGGGGCATGTGGGGATGCTACTCCCTACAGGGAGGGGGGATTGGCTAGGCGCTGGGCTGGGAGCAGGCTTTTGGGAGCGGCCCGTGTGGCGGGGTGAGCTCTCTATGAGTTCCGAGCGTTGGCGCCTGAGAAAGGCTACTTGCCCACGCAAAGCCCACTCTACGATTGACTTTTGGGCTCACCAATCCCCACCTTGCCTGTGGGGGAGTAGGATTGGGAAAGGACTTGTCCCCTCCTTGCAGAGGCCATGCTCACACAGCAACAGATTCAGATGTTGATAGCCCTCCCCAAGACCATCGTTGAGAAACGGCCCAGTCAAGGCTACCGGGAGGAGAACGGCAGCCGGCGTTGTGACCTGGACTTGCAGAGCGGTGGAAAGGATGACGACGGCGCTTTCACGGTCTTTGTCCGGCAGAACCTCATGTTTATGGAAAACTTTTCCATCGGACTGTGCTACAGAAAAACTGACTTGGGAATAGGTAAATTCAATCTGATTCGCTATAATGGACCACATGGAGAGCGCAGTCGATCTCCAGATGGTCATTATGCCAAATCCCATATCCACCGCATCAGCGAACAAGATCTTGCCTCAGGTAGCACACAGCCGCAGGAGCGTGACCGCACGATCACTGATCGATATGCAACCCTGGAAGAGGCGCTTCCAGTCTTCTTCAGGAAAATTGCTGTATCGAACCATCATCAGTATTTTCCGAATTTCAGCCAGCTACAGTTGAGGCTCTCCTATGAACATCAGTAACATAAGATCCCTACTCAGCACCCGCATGGCAGCGGGCTTTGACTTCTATGAGCGGTGCCCTGGCCATTACCAACTGATCATTCCCATCACTCATGAGGATGGCGATATGGTAGATATCTATCTACAGAATAGCCCTCTTGGCGAGGACTATGTTCGTATTCATGATTGTGCCATGACGCTGATGAGACTGTCTTACAGCTATGACTTGACCATCAGCACCCGCCAGCGTATCTTCAATGACATTCTGATCAACAACGGGGTTAAGTTTGAAGAGGGAAATCTCTATGTTGATACATCGGCTAACATGCTCTATGAAGGAATCATGCAGTTTGCTGGCTGCATTCAGAAAGTATGTAACATGCGCTATTGGACAAAGGAGACTATCCGCAGTACTTTTTATGAAGACTTGAGTGAATACATACAAGCCAAGCTGAAACTATTCTCGCCTATATCCGACCAAAGTCCACTCCCCAACGATGGACTTTACAGTGTAGACTGGACCTTGACCCATAATAAGCGTGACTTCTATCTATTTGGTGTACGCGGTAACAATAAAGCCAAAAGTGTTGCCATTACCTTGTTAGAATTACAAAAAGGAAGCTTGCCATTTATTAGTTTAATTGTTCATGAGGCCATGGAAGATCTTGGCAGAAAAGAGCGTCAATATCTCACCCGCAACGCTGACCGACAGTATCCAGTGCTAATGGATTTCAAGGAAAGTGGTCTTGCTGACTTGAAGCGTCTAGCTCCACAACTATAGCGGATATGCTCGGAAAACATTGGAAAAGTGCCTAGAGTCAGGACTCATAAAGTGTCAAGAGAGCCCCCGCCGCTGAGGGGGAAGACCCAAGCCACCTTCAGGAGGAGGAAG
>JAPOTR010000065.1 GCA_026709085.1 Cyanobacteria bacterium MAG CAR3_bin_5
GTAACGGTGGGTCTATATCGGATACGTTCAATATCGTGGTGAGCGCGGCCACCCCCACTACGCCGTCGTTGAGCATCAGTGGCGGCGGTGCGGTGACCGAGGGGGGCAATGCCAGCTTCACCATCACGGCCAATCCTGCCCCCACCACTGCCCTCACGGTGAACGTCACGCTGAGTGATGCGCCGGGCGCCAACTTCCTCGAAGACGCCCTGGAAGGCAACAGCGTCCGCACGCTTCCCGCCAACCAGACCTCCCTTGCCTGGCTGATTCCCACCGACGGGGATAGCACGGCGGAACCCAGCGGCCCTATCACGGTGACGCTACGCAGCGGCAGCGGCTACACCCTCGGCAGTTCGAGCAGCGCCACGGTGCAGGTGAACGACGACGACGGCGGCACACCCGTCACGCCGACGGTGAACTTTGCAGCAGGCAGCAGCACCGTGGCGGAGAGTGGGGGAACGCAGAACGTGGCGGTGAGCATCAGCCCCGCCCCCACGGCCGAGATCACGGTGAGCTACGCGGTGAGCGGTTCCGCCACGGCAGGTAGTGACTTTTCCATCACCGGATCGGGGACGGTCACCGTGGCGGCCAATATCGGCAGTGTCAACATCCCGGTGGCCATCACGGACGACAACGTGGATGAGAGCGGGGAGACGGTAATTCTGACCTTGAGCAGCGGCACTGGCTACACCGTGGGCAGCGCCAATGTTCATACCCTCACCATCACGGATAACGACAGCGCCGGGTTGGTGTTCAGCCCCACGTCGCTGACAGTGGCAGAGGGCGGCAGCGGCAACTATACGGTGCGGCTGGCCACCCAGCCCACGGGTACGGTGACGGTGACCGTGGCCAGCAACAACACCGACGTGACGGTGGACACCAACTCCGTTAGCCCCGGTAATCAGAACACCCTGAGCTTCACCACCACCACCTGGAACACTGCCCAGCCGGTCACCGTCGCGGCAGGGGAGGATGTTGACACCGTCAACGACAGCGCCACCCTCAGCCACAGCGCCAGCGGTGGCGGCTACAACAGCGTGACGAGTAACGTGACGGTCACCGTGACGGATGACGACACCACCCCCGTGCCGCCGCCGCCCACCACCCCAACGGTGAACTTTGCAGCAGGCAGCGGCGCCGTAGCGGAGAGTGGGGGAACGCAGAACGTGGCGGTGAGCATCAGCCCCGCCCCCACGGCCGAGATCACGGTGAGCTACGCGGTGAGCGGTTCCGCCACGGCAGGCAGTGACTTCTCCATCAGCGGTTCAGGGACGGTCACCGTGGCGGCCAATATCGGCAGCGTCAACATCCCGGTGGTCGTCACCGACGACAGTGTGGACGAGAACGGGGAGACGGTAATTCTGACCTTGAGCAGCGGCACGGGTTACACCGTGGGCAGCACCAATGTTCATACCCTCACCATCACGGATAACGACGGCGCCAACAACGCCCCGACGGTGGCCACTGTCATTCCCGATCAGAACGCCACGGCAGGCGCGGCCTTCAGTTATGCCTTCCCGGCCAATACCTTTGCCGATGCGGATGGGGACCCGTTGGGTTACACGGCAACGCAGGGGGACAACAGCGCATTACCCGGTTGGCTCACCTTCACGGAGGGCAGCCGCACCTTCAGCGGTACACCCCAATCCACGGATGTGGGTACGTTGACGGTGAAGGTGACGGCCAGTGACGGCAACGGCGGTTCTGTATCCGACACCTTCACCATCACGGTGAGCGCCGCTACACCCGTCACCCCTGTCACACCCGTTACGCCGGTGACGCCCGTTACGCCGGTGACGCCGGTGACCCTGCCGACGGTGACCGTCAGCGGTGGCGCGGCGGTGACGGAAGGGGGTGAGGCCAGCTTCACGGTGAGCCGCACGGGTGTCACCACTGCAGCGCTCACCGTTCTGCTCACCGTATCGGAGAACACTGCGGGCGGGCAGGACTTCGTGGCCGCCGGCAACGAGGGGAGTCAGGAGGTGACGATCCCCAGCGGTTCCGCCTCCACTGTCTACAGGGTGGCCACCACCGATGACAACACCGATGAACCCAACGGGGCGGTGACCGTAACGGTGCGTAGTGACAACGCCTATAACCTGGGCAGTCCCAGCAGCGCCACGGTGACCGTCAACGATGACGATCCGCCGATGGTGCGCATCATCAGAGATCCCGACACCAACATCGTCACCGTGAGCATCGATCCGGTTCCAGCGGAGCCCATCGATGTGGAGATCGTCGTGACCGA
>JAPOTR010000049.1 GCA_026709085.1 Cyanobacteria bacterium MAG CAR3_bin_5
CTGCACGGGACGCCGTTACCCTGAACACCACGGCCGCTCCCTCCGTCACCGCTGCGCTCCCCTGCCGGGCGATGCTCACCGTTGGCGGGGACTGCGGCGTGGCGCTCACCATGATGTTGAACGTGTCGGAGACGGAACCGCCGTTACCGTCGCTGGCCGTGACCTTCACCGCTACCGTGCCTACGTCAGTGGACTGGGGTGTACCGGAGAAGGTGCGGGTGGCCTCGGTGAAGCTCAACCAGGTGGGTAACGCACTGTCGTCCCCCTGCACGGCGCTGTAGCTCAGCGTATCGCCGTTGGCATCGTTGAACGTGTTGGCCGGGAACGCATAGCTGAAGGCCATCCCTGCCGTGGCGCTCTGGTCCGCAATGGTGTTGGCCACTGTCGGGGCGTCGTTGCTCCCGTCGTTATCCGTGATGGTGAGGGTATGAACGCTGGTGCTGCCCACGGTGTAATTCATGCCGGTGCTCAGGGTCAGAATCACCGTCTCGGCGTTCTCATCTGTCGTGTCGTCCGTGATGGCCACCGGGATGTTGACGCTGGTGGCGTTGGCCGCCACCGTCACCGTACCGGAGCCCGTGATGGAGAAGTCGGTGTCTTCCGTGGCAGAGCCGGTAACGGTGTAGTTCACCGTGATCGTGATTTCGGGGGCCGGGCTGATGGCCACCGCTACGTTGCGGGTGCCGGCATTCTCCGCAGCTCTGCTGCTGGCAGCCGCAAAGCTCACCACTGGATCCACCGGCGTGGCGGTCGCGGTGGCCGATGCCGCCCCGGCCGTTGACCCCACAAAGGCCCGCACCTGGAAGCTGTACTCCGTGCCGTTGAAGAGCCCCTTCACCGTGTGGCTGATGGTATCGGCATCGCTGTTGAAGATGTCCGTCCAACTCCCCCACACGAGGGGTGAGCCGGACCCCTGCCGGTACTGGTACTTGCCGATGCTGTTGTTACTCGGATCAGTCCAACTCAGACTCACCTGAGCGTGCCCCGCCGTGGCCGCCAACCCCGTCGGGGCGGCTGGTGGGGTGACTGAGCCTCGGACTTCGAAGATAGGTACATTGGTATTATTAACCCACGTATTGCTACTGGTAAAGGCAACGAATTCATCGGCAATCCTCCAGTCCGCAACGCCGGCTTGCTCATTGCCGGAGGTTCTTGAGAATGTGATCCGATCCCCTGAATCGGTTACCCCGTCATTTATCGAGAGGAAGTAGGTTGTATTGGCCACCAGCACGGTATCGACCGGGGCGGTGAAAGTATTCAAGCCATTGGCAGTAAAAGTGGGTGGATTGCTGAGTGTCGCCACCTCAGCACCCGTCGGGTTTGTGGTGTTGCCCGCCCGGATCTTGACCACCGTGTTGGAATTGCCACCGCTGACCACAAATATGCGCACGTCCGTTAAGGTGGCAGGCGAACTTCCCGTGGTGAATTTTATTCCTGAAGGAAGATTGGTTGAAGCTGTACGACTTCGATCCGTATTGCCGACAAGGGTCTGCACCGTCTGGGCCTGAGCGGCGGGGGCGGTCACCAGGGGCAGTGCCAGGGCCAGGGGCGCGGCGGCGAGGAACGGATGGGGCGCAAGGCTCAGCAGCGCCGAGGCGAAGGCGGACCCCAACCCCCGCCCCAGGCGTTGGCCGGTGGAATCAGGGGAGGCAGGCCGTAGCGCCCCGCCTGGGGGAGGCGCTACCATGACCCCACCCCCAGGACACAGGTTGGGCGCTCCTGCGCTCCTGCGCTCCTGCGCTCCTGCGCTCCTGCGCTCCTGCGCTCCTGCGATTATAGCACCAATCGGCCGGTTCCCCCTTGTCAAGTACCCAGGGTCACTTTCCCTTCCGGCATATCTCAATTCATCCACACCAAGGCCATCGCCAGCGGCTCCCGTCCCGTCCCCACCGTTGCGGGGATGCTCACTTCCCACCCTTCCCAACCGGCTCATTCCCTTGCTCCAGCAGCATTTACACAGACTGGGCCACTGCCTTCAGCAGCGCCACAGGAGCCAGCTTCCCTCTGCGGGGGGGGGGGGAGGCAAGTGGTACTTTTGTTCTGCAAAGGGGAACATGCCGCATGAGGCGAAGCGAAGCAGGTGAGCAGTTCACCCTACCACGCCTGGAGCCGCGATGGAAGCGGGGATCAGACCGGGCAGGGCAACGGGCTATTTGGGCATCGGGGAGCGTCTGGCCGGATCCGTCAGGGCCAGAATCAAGTCCTGCTGCTTGTCAAGCTGTCTCTCCATCCGCTCGAAG
>JAPOTR010000056.1 GCA_026709085.1 Cyanobacteria bacterium MAG CAR3_bin_5
CTTCTGATCTTCTGATCTTCTGATCTTCTGATCTTCTGATCTTCTGATCTTCTGAATTCTAATAACGGCAGCCGCGCCGTGTGGCAGCGTCTCCCCCTTGTCAAGCCGCCAGGGTCACTTTTCCTTTCGGCATATCCCAATCGCCCCCCGCCAAAGCCACCGCCAGCGGTTCCCTTGCCGCCGTCCCCACCGCTGCGGGGATGCTCACTTCTCAGTCTTCCCAGCCAAGTCATTGCCTCACTCCAGCAGTATTCACACAGATAAGGCCACTGCCTTCAGCAGCACCGCCCCGCAGGGGAAAGCCCGTGCGGGGGGGGGGGGGGTACAGTAGTACCTTTGTTCTGATCAAATTGGATGCGGCAAAGGACAAGGAAGACGAGTTAAATCTATCATACCTGTGCAATCCTGGCCCGTCAACTCCCGGGCAGCCAACAACAGGCAGCCAGGAGGCGCGTCACCCCAACCACGCTCCCACCTTGTCCGGAATCAGGGTTATCGATGCTCCTGCCTGGACGAAAACACTGGCGGGCCATGGGGATCAGGTTCCGGCCGTGTTTCCAAGACGATCCAGCCAGTGCAAAAGGGCCGGATTGAAGCTGTTCGGTTGCTCGTCATGGGGGCAGTGGCCAGCGTCCAGAATCACTTCCTCCGCCTCCGGCGCCGCCTGACGAAACAGGGCCAGCCGGGGAACGGGCTTGATCCAGGGGTCATGGCGTCCCCAGCAGAACAGCAGCGGGGCGTGCAACCGGGAAAACCAGTCGTCCACCGGCGCATGGGCGGGCATGTTGAGGACGTTGGCAAATACGGCAAAGGCGCCCGGATCCAGGGCAGGGCGGCGAATGGAATCCACCAGGGCATCATCCACGTTGGTGGGATCCATGTACACCTTGCGCAACTGGCGACGGATACTGGCGGGTCGCCGCAGGTTCTCGAACAGCAGTCTCTGGAAGACCCGTGTTTTGAGAAGGGCGCGCCCCATGCCCATCAGACCGTTGGCCGCCCAGGAGAAGCGCCCCTGCCCCTGCAGGTTTTCCTGCTCACAGCGAAACCGTCCCATGGGATTGAGCAGAGCCACGCCAGCGCTGGAATCCGGTTGAGCCGCAGCCGCCCGAAGAGCCACGTATCCCCCAAGGGAGTTGCCCACGAACACCGCCGGTCGTCCCACCCGCTCCCTGATGTAGTCCAGGAGTTGATCGCGCCAGAAGGTGGTGTCCAGGGCCAAGTCCTTGGGCTTGGCGCTACGGCCGAAACCCAGCAGATCAAAGGCATGGACCTCGTACCGTTGGGCGAGGCAGGGAATGTTGTGGCGCCAATGGCGGGTGCTGGCGCCAAAGCCGTGAATGAGCACAAGGGCCGGCCGCCGCTGGCTGGCCATGGCCGCCCCATGGTCCTGGGGTGTTGCCTTCAGGCAGTGAATGGAATGCCCCCGAAACGTCCAGGGATCCCTGGCGATGCTGATGCCGCCATGGGCCGCTGCTGCGCCATCAGCGGCCGGCGGTTCCGGCAAGGTGGCTGAGGTCTTGGAATGCATGACGGTCATGGCGCGCAGTGGGGAGGGAACGAAGAAAAGCCTTAAGACGAGGCGGGGCTTGCCAATTCGGGTTCAGGGTCGTCGTCGGTTGCGGAGAGCACCAGGCGCAGCAGCAGGGGAGCCAGGAAGGTGGTGCCAATCACCATCAGGAGAATTGCCGCCTCCAGGTTGCTGCTGAGCACGTGGGTGCTCCCCCCCAGGGCCAGGAAGACCAGGCCCACTTCTCCCCGGGGCATCATCCCCAGACCCACAGCCAGGCGGTTGGTTTTTTCCTTGCTCCAATAAGCCCAGCCCGTGGCCACCTTGCCCAGGATGGCCACGACGAGCAGGAAGCCAGCCATCACAAGGCCGCCATGATTGTCCGGATTCAGTGGATTGATCACCGAGAAATCGAAGCCGGTGCCGATCATCACGAAGAAAAGGGTGGCAAAGAGGGCCACGATGGGCTCGGTGAGGGCTGTGAGTTCATGGACGTGTTTGGAACTGCTCAGCACCAGGCCTGCTGCGAATGCGCCAAGCACCGCCTCCAGACCAATGGCTGTGGCGACAAAACAGCCCAGAGACAGCACGATAACGCCACAGACGATTTTCTCCCCCGGAGCCGCCAGAGCATCCACCAGCCGGTCGAACCAGGGGGCGGCAGTGCGACTCAGGAACAGGGAGACGGCCACAAACGCTACGGCGGCCACCATCAGCTTGACGATGGGACCGGCGGCCAGAGAACCCCCCGTGGCCAGCTTGGCCACCACCGCCAGGATCACGATGCCCAGAATGTCGTCCAGCACTGCGGCGCCAATCACCGTCTGCCCTTCGCTGGTTTTCAAATACTTGAGTTCGCCGAACACCTTGGCGGTGATGCCGATGCTGGTGGCGGTCAGGGCGGCGCCGGCAAAGACGGCCGGGATCACGTCAACGTCAAAGAAATAGATCAGCCCCAAAGTGCCCGCTGCAAAGGGCAGAATCACCCCGACGATGGCCACGCCCAAGGCCCGAACCCCCACCTTGAGCAGTTGATTCAGGTCGCTTTCCAGGCCTGTGAGAAACAGGAGGGCATAGAGACCCACCTGGGCGAAGCTGGCCAGCTTGACCGCGGTTTCCGCGTAGATCTCGTCCACCACCTCCTTGGGGACCGAAGACAGGCCGCTCACCAGATGGAGCAGGTTGGTGCTGATGTTGCTCTGGACTTCAGGCGGAAGCACCAGATGGAGACCGGAGGCGCCAATGATGACGCCAGCCACCAGCTCGCCAATCAACGTGGGTAGGCTGAGGCGGACAAGAACCTCGGCCAGAAGCCGGGCCGCCAGGAAAATCACCACAAACTCGGCAGCACCCAGGAGAGTTTCTGCCGACTCCATGTCGTGGGCGCTTACCACCAGCGGGTGCAGGGGCGGCGCCCAGAACAGGGCCTGGGACATGGGCATCATTGTGGGCACAGATGGGGAAGACCGGCTGGGATGGGTTGATACCTAGACCCTAGACCCATCCTCAACGGGTAACAAGGGCGTCCCCAACGGGGGCCGGAGCGGAATTTTCTGGAGAGTTTAACAACTGCCCGGTTTGCCCTCGCTAGAATCAATGATTGAGGTCGGGTGGCGCCACCTGTTCCCTGTCCTCTCAGATATGACCAATCCCACTCCTGCAGAGTTTCGTCTCCCAACGCCCGGTTGCTACGCGGATCCGGAGCGCAGTGGCCTCAAAGCCAGCGAACTGTTCGACGGTATGACCGAGCACCTGTTCTTTACCCTCGGGAAACTGGCTCCGAACGCCACCAAGCACGACCTCTACATGGCCCTGAGCCATGCGGTGCGGGATCGGCTGATGATGCGCTACCTGGTGGGGAAGGAGGCACTGCGGGAAACCCCCCGCAAGACCGTGGCGTATCTCTCGGCGGAATTTCTCATTGGTCCCCAGCTTGGCAACAACCTGGTCATGCTGGAAATTGAGGAAGCCGCAACTCTGGCCCTGCGGCAGTTTGGCATCCAGAGCCTGGATACGGTGCTGGAGGTGGAGGAGGAACCCGGACTGGGCAACGGCGGTCTGGGGCGGCTGGCGGCCTGCTACATGGAGTCCCTGGCCAGTTTGCAGGTGCCGGCCGTGGGCTACGGCATCCGCTATGAGTTCGGCATCTTCGACCAGTTGATCCGTGACGGCTGGCAGGTGGAAATTACGGATAAGTGGCTGAAGGCCGGATGGCCCTGGGAGTTGCCCCAACCCGACGAGGCCTGCGTGGTGGGCTTTGGCGGCCATACGGAAAGCTATACCGACACCAAGGGTCACTACCATTCCCGCTGGGTGCCGGCAGAGCACGCCATCGGCATCCCCCACGACGTGCCGGTTCTGGGGTACCAGGTGAACACTTGCAACCGCCTTCGCCTCTGGCGGGCCGATGCCACCGAGAGCTTTGATTTCTATGCCTTCAACATTGGCGACTACTACGGCGCCGTCGAGGAAAAGGTGGGATCGGAAACCCTCTCCAAGGTGCTCTATCCCAACGACGGCACCGACGAGGGGCGGCGCCTGCGGCTCAAGCAACAGCACTTTTTTGTGAGTTGCTCCCTTCAGGACATGTTGCGGTCCTTTGAAAAGCGGCAGATCCCGCTGGAGGAGTTTCCTCAGCACTGGGCCATTCAGATGAACGATACCCATCCCGCCATTGCCGTGGCGGAACTCATGCGGTTGCTGATTGACGAGAAATACCTGCCGTGGGATGCCGCGTGGAGCATCACCAGCCGCAGCCTGGCCTACACCAACCACACCCTGCTCCCCGAAGCATTGGAGAAGTGGAATCTGCCCCTGTTTGCCTCCCTCCTGCCGCGGCATCTGGAAATCATCTATGAAATCAACCGGCGCTTTCTCCAGCAGGTGCGTCTGCAATATCCAGGAAACACCGACATTCTGAGAACGCTTTCCATTATTGATGAAGACGGGGAGAAGGCAGTGCGCATGGCCCACCTGGCCACCATTGGCTCCCACCATGTCAACGGCGTAGCGGCATTGCATAGCGAGTTGGTAAAAACCACCCTGATGCCGGAGTTCTCAGCCCTCTGGCCGGAAAAGTTCACCAACGTCACCAATGGCGTCACCCCCAGGCGTTGGCTTGCCTTGGCCAACCCCAAGCTGCGTGCACTGCTCAATGAGGTGATTGGCGAGGGATGGATTCAAGACCTGGACCAGCTCGGCAAGCTGGAGGCATTTCAAGACGATAAGGGTTTTCTGGAGCGCTGGGAGCAAACCCACCTGGCCGCCAAGCGGAATCTCTCCAACATTATTCACCGTCGCACCGGTATTCTGGTGGATCCCGGTTCCCTGTTTGATGTTCAAGTCAAACGGATTCACGAATATAAACGGCAACACCTCAATGCGCTGCAAGTGGCGGCCCAATATGTGCGGATTAAAGAGGGCTGCGCTGACCACATACCACCCCGTACCGTCTTGTTTGGCGGCAAGGCGGCGCCAGGCTATTACATGGCAAAGCTCATCATTCGCTTCCTGAACGGCATTGCGGACACCATTAATTCCGATCCCGATATGGATGGCCGCCTGCGGGTGCTCTTTCTGCCAGACTACAATGTAACCACAGGTCAGTCTATCTATCCAGCGTCGGATCTTTCCGAACAGATTTCCACAGCGGGGAAAGAAGCCTCTGGCACCGGTAACATGAAATTCGCCTTGAACGGCTCCCTCACCGTTGGCACTCTTGACGGAGCGAATCTGGAAATCCGTGATCAGGTGGGTCCAGAGAACTTCTTCCTCTTTGGCTATACAGCGGCGGAACTACAAAAGATCCATAAGGATGGCTACCGTCCCTGGGAAGTCCTGGCCCGGCAGCCTTTGTTGCAACAGGTAGTCAAGCTGGTGGAGCAAGGGCATTTCAGCAACGGTGACCAGGACATGTTCCAGCCCCTGGTCCACAACCTGACCAATTACGATCCTTTCTTTGTCTTTGCCGACTTCGAGGACTACCTACGGGCCCAGGAAGAGGTGAGTAAGGCCTGGCTTGATCGTCCCCACTGGAATCGCATGTCCCTGCTCAACACTGCCCGCAACGGTTTCTTTTCCTCGGATCGCTCCGTGCGGGAATATTGTGAACACATCTGGAAAGCCCAACCCTTCCCCGTAGAAGTCAAGTGTGAATTACCGAGGGTCACCTAGGGTGTCAGGGACCCCAGCAGGCCGTAGCTCCTGCTAATCGGGGAGAGGGTGTAGTCGGCCGAAGTCAAGTTGGGCGTACTTGCTGCCCCGCCGAAAGTCAGCGCCACCGGCAGGGTCTCGCCGGTAACCAGGACACGGCTCAGGCGAACCGAAAGATTTGTGCTGGCGCCCTCGGGCAGATCCACTCCAAGCCCCTCCAGGGTCACCCTGGTCGGGTCGTTGTCCTTCACCGTCCCGATGCCAACGACGACGTGCCGACCTTGTAGCCCGTGCCGTTCTTCAGGGTGACCGTGATCTCACCGCTGAGCTCGTCCGCAAAGGGGCCGCTGTTGTCTATAGTGGCCACGCTGTAGGTGACGCTGGTGGCGCCTTTGGCAAGGACAACCGTCTGGACGCCCTCGTCAGCGTCAGCTACAAAGTTGCTGGCAGCGTCGGCTACCGATAGATTTACTGTCAGATCCATCAGCGGCGCCTCACTAGCCGTTATGGTGAACTCCGCAGCGCCGCCTTCCGTCACTTCAGATCCGCCCGTGATCGTCAACGTGGGCACGATAGGCGCCTGACACTGGGAAAAGATTATCTAGGGACTTGCGTTCGATGGCGAGTTTCACGCCAATGCCAATGGGATCTGTGTGATTCAGACTAACTTGGCCGAAACTAATGGAGTAACTAAAGAATGTAAAGCCAACCGACTTGGTGTCGTCTGAATTGGTGCTTGTCCAGCCGCAAGGAAGCTCTGGCGAATGGTGGGGCAGGGGGAAACTCGGATTCGAGTCGAGGCTCAGGACTCAATAACCAGAAGATGACGGTTGCGGCGGGGCGGGATACACCAGGGTCAGATGTCCTTCTCGTAGGGCTTGGCGGATGCCATGGCTCTTGCGGCTCTTCCCCGCGGCGATCCGGTGGGGCAATTCCTCTGCCCATCACGTCAGCCCCGCCAGCAGGCCCCCCATCCGACTGATGCCCAGAAGAACCACGGCAATCCCCAGCAGACTCCCCGCCAACACCTGGCGCCGGGTATGCCCCAGGTTGGTGTTCAGGGGTTCCAGGGATGAACCACGGTCGGGATCGGCCGGCGTCATGTAGGTGTTGAGCCGCTCGGCCTGGAGGCCGGCGGCGCGGCGCACACCACTGGCGTCGTACATCACCACCAGGGCCAGGGCGCAGGCCAGAGCAAACAGCGGCTGGTCAAAGCCCGCTTGCCAGCCCACGCCGGCCGCCATCCCGCTCACCAGGGCCGCATGACTGGAGGGCATTCCGCCGGTCTCCAGGAGCACCGCCGGGCGCCATTGCCGCTCCGTCGCCAACACCACCACCAGCTTACTGAGCTGGGCCACGCCACAGGCCAGCAAGCCCCAGGCGAGGACAACGTTCTCGAAAATCACGGCGAGGGCATCCATGGCTTGTCAGTGGTTACGGGTGGCGATGAAGTCCGCCAGGCCCAGCAGTGGGCGGGTGGCCTCCCCGTGAGGAGCCAGGGCGGTCTTGGCGGCCGTGATCAGTTCGGTGGCGCTCCGGCGCGATGCCTCAAGGCCCAGCAGGGCCGGGTAGGTGCTCTTTTCCGTGAGCAGATCCTTGCCCGCTGTTTTCCCCAGGGTGGCGCTGTCTGCCGTCACGTCCAGAATGTCGTCGATGATCTGGAACGCCAGGCCGATGTTGCGGGCATAGCGGCGCAGATCAGCCACCAGCGCCTCGTCCGCCCCGGCAATGACGGCGCCGCTGATGACCGACACCTCCAGCAGGGCCGCCGTCTTGTGGAGATGGATGAACTCCAGGGTTTCCACAGGAACCCGCTTCCCTTCACTGGCCAGATCCACCGCCTGCCCACCCACCAGGCCCGGTGCTCCCGCGGCCCTGGCCAGGGCGGTGGTAACCGCCAGCAGCCGCGGGGCGGGCACATCGGAGGAGCGACCCGCCACCATCTCGAACGCCTGGCAGAGCAGGGCGTCACCGGCCAGAATCGCCATGGCTTCACCAAACACCTTGTGGTTGGTGGGACGGCCCCGCCGCAGGTCGTCATCATCCATGGCCGGGAGGTCGTCATGGATCAGGGACATGGTATGCACCATCTCCAGAGCGCAGGCCGTGGGCAGAGCCAACCGGGGATCCCCACCCGCCAGTTCACAGCTTGCCAGGCAGAGGACGGGGCGCAACCGCTTCCCCCCCGCCAGCAGGGAGTACTCCATGGCCTGCCGCAGGCTGGCGGGCTGCTCCAGGGTCACGGCTTCTGCAAGGGCGGCTTCCACCTGCTCCTTTCTGGCCTGAAGATAGGTCTCCAATTCAAAGGGCTGTTGATGGGCCATGACGCATGGAGATGGAGCCGTCCCACAGAAACGGCATGGGGAGCCATTGTCCCTCAGGGTCGGCAGCCCCAGGGAAGCAGCCGGCAGCAGCGGCGGAGAACACCTCAGCGGGGCAGCGGCACAGGGGTGATCCCGCCCACGACGCCACAACGCTGCTGCCAGGCCTGCACTGTGTTCCACAGCAGCATGGCAACGGTCATCGGTCCCACCCCTCCTGGAACGGGGGTGATGTGGCTGGCCCGGGGCTCCACCTCCGCGAAACACACGTCTCCCCGCAGGGTTGCCCGTGTTCCCTGCCGTGGCGGTGGCACGCGGTGAATGCCCACGTCCACCACCACAGCCTCGGGCCGTACCCAGTGGGCTCCCACCAGGCCTGGCTGTCCGGCGGCGGCCACCAGCAGTTCCGCCTGACGGCAGTGATCAGCCAGATTCCGGGTGCGGGAATGGGCCACAGTGACTGTGACATTGGCCTGCTGCAGCATGATCCCCATGGGTTGCCCCACCAGGATGCTGCGGCCGATCACCAGCGCCCGGATCCCCTCCAGGGCAATGCCGCCATGGGCCAGCAGGGCCATGACCCCTGCCGGGGTGCAGGGGCGTAACCCCGGCTCACCCCGCACCAGCCGGCCCAGGTTGAGGGGGTGCAACCCATCCACGTCCTTGGCTGGATCCACCGCCAGGAGAAGCTGGCGGGCATTCAGTGGGGCAGGCATGGGCAGTTGCACCAGGATGCCGTCACAGGCGGGATCGGCATTGAGCCGGCAGATGCTCTCCAGCACCTCCTGTTGGCTGGCCGTGGCCGGATGGTGGATGATCCGGCTCCTGATGCCGACCCGGCCACAGGCCTGTGCCTTTCTGCCCACGTAGACCCCGCTGGCCGGATCATCCCCGACCCGCACCACCGCCAGCCCGGGAGGACAACCGGCGGTGGTCAGGTGCTGGGCAACGGATGTTCTGAGGCTGGTCTCGTAGCGAGCAGCCAGCGCCTGACCATTGAGACGTTTTGCCATGGTCTCCACAATGCATGCAGCAGGCTGCTGGCGCGGGGCTACACTTGCAGCACCGATGCCTGATGCAAAATTTATAGAACTATAGTCCGCTGGTTTGATCGCCTTCGCAAGGTTGGGCGACCCAGAAGGGGCTTTTTAAGGCTGGCCCTTCTGCTGCGTTGCTTCTGGCGGACGCAACAACCGCGGCCGTGGCCACGGCCATGGACCTGGTCAGGATGGATGGCCGTTGTTCTGGCGGCCTTGCTGGTGGGCATTCTCTCAAGCTGGCCCTTGTTGCGGCAGCCGGTGTTGGCGGTGGGAGCCATCGTGGAGCAGGACTATCGGGCGCCGGCATCGGCCCAGGTGGTGGATCGGGCCTCCCGGAAAGCCAGGCGCAGCGACCTGGGCCGCACCGTGGTCCACGAGGTTGACCGCCGGCAAAACCTGCTGCTGCAGGAGGCCCTGGAGCAAAACCTCAGGGAGTTGAGGCGTAGTATTGCTGCAGACGACCTGGCGGTGCCCCCCATTGACCTCTCCGGGGAAGAACTGGAGGATCAGCAGCAATTGCAGGGGGAGAACCGGGAGGCCTGGGAGCAGGAGATTCTCAAGGCCCAGCAGCGCATGTTGGCCCAGGGGTTGGTGGCGTCCCTCTCCGAGCAGAGTTGGAAAAATGCAGCCCGGCTGCAATTGTCCGCCCTGCCTGAGCTGCAGAAGCAGGTGGGCGCCGAACTGCTGGTTCGCTCCCTCCTGGGGCAAACCAACGTGCGGACGGATCTGCGCCAAACCCGCCAACTCATCGACAAGCTGCTCAATCAGAACGCCGAGGTGATCCAGGTCAGGGAAGGGGACCTCATTGTCAGCCGTGGGGAGCAGATCAACTCACGACAATTTGACCTGCTGGACCACTTCAACTTCGTACCCCGTCAACTCCGGTTGAGGGATTGGGCTTGGCGTTTTGGAGAAGCGGCGCTGGGATCATGGCTGGTGGTGCAGGTGGCGCGCCGCTGGAATCCCCGGCTGCAGCCACAGCACGGGTTGGCGCTTCTGCTCACCATGGCCCTGGTTCAAGGGGTGAAGCTCTGGTTGAGGGCAACGGTCAGCCCACTGGCGGTTCTGGCGCCACCCACTTTTCTGCTGGCGGAGGTGACGGGGGCGGGCGCCGCTCTGGGTTGGTTGGCCGTGGCTTCAGCCCTTTGGCCCTTCCCCATGGACAACATCGGCTTGCTGCGGGTGCTGGTTGCCTGCACCATTGGGGCCGGCGCGGCCCTGATCGCCGGCCGGCAGCGGAGTCGCGCCCAACTGTTGCAGACTGCCACCCTGCTGACCGTGGGGGCGCTGGTGCTGCAGATGCTCGTATTCCGCGTGGCGGAGAGGATGGGGTTGTCTGTGGGATTACTGAGCAGTGGGGAGCTTGTTGGGGAAGGCTTGCTCATGGGGGCCGTTCTGCTTCTGGGCCTTAACCTGGCGCCGGCATTGGAAAATACCTGTGGCCTGGTGAGCCGCAGCCGCCTGTTGGAACTGGCTGATTTGCAACGCCCGTTGCTGCGACGCCTCTCCAGGGAAGCACCGGGCACCTTCGAGCACACGCTCATGATCTGTGGTCTGGCGGAAGAGGGGGCCAGGGCCATCGGGGCGGACGTGGATCTGGTGCGCACCGGCTCCCTGTATCACGACATCGGCAAGCTCCACCGGCCCCGGTGGTTCATTGAGAACCAGGCGGACGGGCCCAATCCCCATGAAGTATTGAACGATCCATGGGCCAGCGCCAAGGTGCTGCAAGCCCACGTGGACGAGGGTGTGCGCATGGCCCGTCGGGCTCATCTGCCCCAGTCCGTTTGCGATTTCATCCCGGAGCACCAGGGCACCATGCGCATGGAGTACTTCTGGCATGCTGCCCGGAAGCAAAGCTCCATGGCGCTGGAGAAGGACTTCCGCTATCGGGGGCCGACTCCCCGATCAAGGGAGTCCGGGATTCAGATGCTGGCCGATGGTTGTGAAGCGGCGCTGCGCTCCCTGCCACCGGAGGTCTCCGAAAACGAAGCACACGCCACCGTGCGCCGCATTGTGGATTCCCGCATCCGGGATGGACAACTGCGTCAATCGGGGCTCAGCCGTGGGGAACTGGAACTGGTGGTGGCTGCCTTTGTGAAGGTGTGGAAGCGGATGCGCCACCACCGCATCCCCTATCCCATTGCCCCCAAGGACATCATTACCCGCTAAGGCGCCTCACCTCACCCCTTCACGCCACTGGCGGCATCGCTGGGCAGGATGAACCGCTGCACCACGGTGAACAGCGCCAGCACCGGCAGAATCGAGACCACAGCACCGGCAGCCACCAGGCGCCAGTCCAGGGAGAAGCTGCTGGAGAGTTGCTGCAGGCCCAGGGGCAGGGTGTATAGCTGTGGGTCGTCCAGAATGATGAGGGGCCAGAGGAAATCACTCCAGGTGCCAATGAATACGAATACCGCCAGGGTGATCAGGTCGGCCCTGGCGGCGGGAATCAGCACGTTCCACCAGCGCCCCAGGGCAGTGCAGCCGTCCAGTTGGGCGGCCTCTTCCAGTTCCCGGGGGACGCCGAGAAAACTCTGGCGCAGCAGAAAAACACCGAATGCGGTGGCGGCATTGGGAAGGATCAGGGCCATGTAGCTGTTGCGCAGACCCAGTTGCACCATCACCAGGTAGAGGGGAATCATCACCACCTGAAACGGGATCAGAATGGTGGCCACCACCAGGGCCAGCACCAGGCCGCGGCCGGGGAAGCGGAGCCGCGCCAGAGGGAAGGCCGCCAGGCTGCAGAAAAGAAGATTGGCCATGACGGCAACGGCGCTGACCACCGTGCTGTTCAGCAGATAGCGCAGAATCAGGGTGTCCTGGAACAACCGTTTGTAGGCCGCCAGACTGGGGGATTGGGGCAGCAGCCGGGGGGGCGTCCGGAAAATATCCTCGCCGGGTCCCTTCAGGGACGTGCTCACCAGCCAGAGAAGGGGCAGAAGCACCAGCAGGGCCAGGATCAGCAGAAGCGCCAACTGGAGGACCGGCCCCAGAGGCAGCGGGGGGCGGGGGGCAACCCCAGGCTCAGGGCTCATAAGCAGGTAACCGGACTGATTGTTTCGCTCCTTTCACGGTAGTCATGTTGTTTCTTGGAGAAACGCTTATTTTTGGGTAAAGCGTTGAGCCCTCCTGCAGGATCCGGCTGGCATTCCCAGTTCTGTTGCTGAAACTTGGCGTAGTGTGGGACCCGCCTATGTATGCCCGGCGGCCGGGGGCGGCTTCAGGCGGCGAGGTTAACGCGCAGCTATGGCGTCTGCTGTCTGCATTGTCGATGCCTCTAGTGTTTGTCAAGCGATTTTTACAGTTTTTGCACTGCGGGCACGCCACCGCTGTAAAGCCAGGGATACCGCCAGGCTTCCCCCTCCCTCGTACAATGCACGGCCCAGGTTCCAAGACGATGCCGGTGGTGGTGCTGCCATTCTAGCACTTCTGGTTTTCGTGCAATGATGATTTCCATGGGAATCACCAAAGACAGAGGAAGTAGGAAAATCCACAATGGAGGATAATTCCAGGTTGCCTTTGGATTCTCTGGTGGAGAGTCTTTAGCGATCTTGGTTGTGTGGCAGTGATGTGGTTGAGAACCAGCATGACAACCTTCCGAATCCGTTTTTCCAGAATGGGAAACGTCAAAGTTCCACAACCAGATTCATTGTAGTCATAACTCCAATTTTGACTTTGGAATAAAAAAAGTATGCAATGAGGTAAACGATCATCAGTTTCTAACGCAAAGATTGGGTTGGGAATCACAAAGTTGTAATTCCATCTGGGTTGTTGTTTCGGAGTAAGTGATCTGGCCAAAGCTGATCACCTGATCACCGTCAAAAGGATTCCGAAGACGCTCTCCTGGTGACTCGGTGATCCTCCCAGAATACCATCAAGGGGTGTCGGCGTCTCCCCCGGCCCGTGGGCTGACCCATTGGATGGTGGCCAGCCTGGCGGGGAACCGTCACGTTCACGGTTCATAGGTCCTGAGGCTAGGCTCAGGGTGGTCTGCAGGTGGTCTGCCCCACCAGTGCTGTCCATGCATGCCTTGTCCCTTCCCACTTGGTGGATCCACGTCAGTTCCGTGCTGGAGTGGTGTCTCGCCATGGGTCTGGTGGTGCGCTACGGGCGGTTGCGGGGGGAGGCGGACTGGTGCTGGCTGGCCATGGCCATGACCCCTGCCCTGGTGAGCGCCCTGTGCGCCTGCACATGGCACGTGTTTGACAATGCCGACAGCCTCAAATGGCTGGTCACCCTGCAAGCCGCCGCCACCCTGCTGGGCAACAGCACCCTGGCCCTGGCGGCCTGGTGGTTGTGGAAGCAGGCCCCCAGCCGCCATTCCCCCTGATGTCCATGGCGTCGTTGCTGTCAGCCTCCAGTCTGTTTGCCTTTTCCCTGATCCCCTTTCTGGCCTTTTTGTGGTATGCCCGGCGCAGTGAGCGGTTTCCGCCACTGGCTTGGTGGGGATTTGCCGCTACACTTGTCTTTGTTCTGGTGACCGTGGTGGCCGGTGGTGTTGCTCAACTGTGTTTTGGGCAACAACTGGCAGACGTGGACCTCCTCCATGGGAGCGCTGAAGCCTTCCTGACCGCCAGTAACCTGCTGATTGCCCTGGGCTTTGCCCAGGCCGGCCGGCAGCGGCAAGAGGCTGGGGAAGATCCGAACAAAAGGTGAACAAGTCTTACAGGCAGCGGCGGAAAGGTGGACTTGGTTGAGGTTGATTGGCAAAAATGTCACAGCACCTTGTGCTCACAATTTGTTTGGAGGACCAGGATCTTGATTGAATCACTCTTTGCTCTGACCCCCGCCACCGTCACCTGGACTCCTGCAGTGGGCATGGTGATGCTGGCGTGCAACGTGGCCGCCATTGCCATTGGGAAGGCCACCATTCAGCAACCCGATGTGGGGCCGGCCATGCCTGGGGACGCCAAGTTCTTTGGCGGCTTCAGCGCCGGTGCCGTGCTGGGCACCACCAGCCTTGGTCACGTACTTGGCCTGGGAGCCATCCAGGGGCTGGCCGCCCAGGGCTTGCTGTGAAACTCGTTTAGCCTCTGCCTATCTCCCTGTCCCATCGCTTTCCATCCCCAGCGGTTGGTCCACAGCTTCACAGTGTGGCCACCAATCCTGGGGATTTTTTGCGAGCCGCCAGCTTGCTCAGGATGGCGTCCGTCATTCGGGGAGGGGTCAGCCCCAGATCCTGGAGGCTTTCCTGGGGTTTGGCGTGGTCCACCAGTCGGTCCGGAATCCCGAAACGCTGTACCGACGCCAGACAATCGTTGTCCTGAAGCATTTCCAGCACGGCTGAGCCAAAGCCCCCCAGCAGGGTGCCCTCCTCCATGGTGACCACCCGGCCACAGCGTTGAGCCAACGGCAGCAGCAGGGCTTGATCCATGGGGCGCAGGAAGCGGGCATTGACCACTGCGGCATGGATGCCGTGCTCCTGCAGCAGCCCTGCAGTGTCCATTGCGGGCTGCACCATGGTCCCGTAGGCCACGATCAGCAGATCATCCCCAGCCGCCAACTGCTCGCCACGACCTATCTCCAGAGGTCGCCACCCGTCTTCCAGAAGGGGCACACCCACGCCGCTGCCCCGGGGAATCCGCATGGCCACAGGACCGTCATGGGCCAGGGCCGTCACCAACATGCGCTGCAACTCCCCCTCATCCTTGGGGGCCATCACCGTGAAGTTGGGTACCGCCCGCAGATAGCTGATGTCGTACTGGCCTTGATGGGTGGGGCCGTCGGCCCCCACCACGCCAGCGCGGTCCAGCACGAACACCACCGGCAGCTTCTGGATGCCCACGTCGTGAATCACCTGGTCATAGGCCCGCTGCAGGAAGGTGCTGTAAATGGCCACCACGGGTCGCAACCCCTCGGCGGCCATACCGGCCGACAAGGTGACCGCATGTTGTTCGGCGATACCCACGTCAATGTATTGATCCGGCAAGGCCTTCTGCAGCAGGTCAAGCCCCGTTCCCGTGGCCATGGCCGCTGTAATGCCCACCACCCGGGGGTTGTGCTCGGCGATCCGCACCAGGGTGGAGCCGAATACCTTGGAATAGCTGGGGGGTTTGGGTTTGGTGCTGGGCTTCGCCTTGCCGCTGGCCAGATCGAAGCTGGATTGGGCATGATAGCCCACCTTGTCCGCCTCGGCATAGGCGTAGCCTTTGCCCTTGGTGGTGGCCACGTGGACCATTACGGGGCCTTCGCAGTTGTGGGCCGCCGTGAAGGTGTGGATCATGGCGGAGATGTCGTGGCCGTCGATGGGACCCATGTAGGTGAGGCCCAACTCTTCAAAGACTGCCCCCACCTTGGGCACGGCCAACCGCTTCATGCCTTCCTTGATGCGACTCAGTTCGGGGGGAAGCTCCCCCCCCAGAAAGGGGAGGTGGCGCACGCTTTCCTCCATGGAGTCACTGAGGAACTGAATGGGCGGACTCAGGCGCAGCTTGTTCAAATAGCCCGACAGGGCCCCCACCGGCGGTGAGATGGACATGTCGTTGTCGTTGAGCACCACCAGAAGTCTGGTTTTGGGCAGATGGCCGGCGTGGTTGATGGCCTCCAGCGCCATGCCGCCGGTCAGGGCGCCGTCACCGATGACCGCCACGCATTTGTAGTCTTCTCCCTTGCGATCCCGAGCCAGGGCCATGCCCAGGGCTGCGGAGATGGAGGTGGAGGCATGGCCCGCCCCGAAGTGGTCGAAGGGGCTTTCGCTGCGCTTCAGGTAGCCGGCAACGCCGTTTTTCTGCCGCAGGGTGTGGAAGCGGTGATAACGGCCGGTGATCAGCTTGTGGGGATAGGCCTGGTGGCCCACATCCCAGCACACCCGGTCCCGGTCCAGATCCAGGGTTTGATAGAGCGCCAGGGTCAGTTCCACAACCCCCAGACCCGGACCCAGATGTCCGCCGCTGGTGGACACGGTCTGTAGGTGCTTCTCACGAAGCTGCCGCGCAATCTGCTCCAACTCCGGGACGCTCAGCCCATGGAGCTGGTTGGGGTGTTGCAACTGGCTGATGTGCATCCCGAAGGTGTCTCTTGGAGCAATCTAAGGTGGCCTGGCGGGAGTTGTTTGGTTGTCCGTATGGATTCTTGTGAACCGGGGTTGAAGATGACGTCAACCTGGGCAGCGGATAGGGCGCCGCTCAGGCGGGGCGGGTGACTCTTGAAGAGTGACGGCCTGGTGATCAGCGACCGGCTGCTGCGGAGTTGGCTGCGCTGCCCCCGCAAGGCCTGGCAGGATCTCCATGGGGATCCCACCCAGCGGGCATGGCATCCCCAGCGCGCCATTCAGTTGGGGCAGGAGCAGCGGTGCCTCAGCCGTTACGGCGCCCGCCATGGTCTGGCCATGGGGCGGGGCGCCACGGAAGCCTTCCGGGGCGCAGCGGCTATCCAGGGCTTGCGGCTTCTGGCCCGGAAGGAACGCCTCCAACTGAGAGGACGGGCACCCCTCCTGTTGCGCCGTGACGCCGAGAGTCGGCTGGGACCATGGAGCTACGTGCCGCTGCTGGTGCGCACAGGCCGCTTCATCAACCGTGAACAACGGCTGTGTCTGGCCTTTTTGGGCCGCCTCCTGCAAGAGTTTCAAGGGCAGTATCCCCCCCATGGTCTGATATTGAGCACTGGGGGGGACTGTCAACAGGTGTCGTTGGACCCGCTGCAGCCCCAGCTTGACGAGCTGCTGGCGGAGATGGCGCTGGGGTTGAGCCAACCCCACCCCCCGGACTTGATTGCAGAGCGCAAACGTTGCGCCGTCTGCTGTTGGCGGCGGCCCTGCAATGCCCATGCCGCCGCCAGTGGCCATCTGGGAGACGTGAGCGGTGTGGGGGCAGGGCGCCGTCGCCAGTTGATCCGGTTGCAGATCCACACCATTGCGGAGTTGGCCCGCAGCGATCCGCTCTGGCTGGGGCAGGCGCTGGCCCGGGAGGGGCGCCCCAGCCAGGCGGATCACCACAACGCCTTGGCCACCGCCCTGGTGCTCCAGGCCCGGAGCCAGCAGAGCCAACGGGTCCAGCGGTGCCCCGGCGGCGCCTCATCGCTCCGGAACAGCTTGACGACACGGCTTCACCAGGCTCCGGGGGTACTCTTCTACGACATTGAGGCGGACCCCGACGCTCGCGAGAACTACCTCCATGGCTTTCTGGTCTGGCCCCGACCGGATCCGGGGGCGCCGTTGAACCTGACGGTGGGCCCAACAGATGCTTCCCCGCAACACCAACCCGTTCTCTGTTTGCCCTGCCAGGGCGACGATTGCTGCTGGCGGCGCATCCATGGCCTGCTGAGCCGTTTTCCAGGCTGGCCCCTGCTCCATTACGGGGAAACGGAGCGGGTCGAACTTCTGCGCCTGGCCCATCGGGCCGGCGCCAGCCCGGCCTCACGGGAGGATATACAGCAGCGCCTCATAGACGTGCATCAGTTGGTGCGTCAGCAATGGGTACTGCCCCTCAGCAGCTATGGCCTCAAGAGTGTGGCCACATGGCTGGGGTTCCGTTGGCGTCAACCCAACGCGGAGGGGGCCCGGGCCGTGTTGTGGTGGCGCCACTGGCGTCGTCATGGCCATGGCCATGACCTGCAGCGCATCCTGGAGTACAACCACGACGACTGCCAGGCTACCCGGGTTGTGGCGGCATGGCTTCTGGCTCAGGAGCAGAGCCTGTAGCCTAAGCTCACTGGGGCGCCATCCGCCGGTGACGAGGTTGGTGGGCATGGCGCCATGGGGGCCTAGCAATCTGGTGAATGCAGCGGACTCATAATCCGCCTTAGGCGAGTTCGATCCTCGCGGCCCCCATCCCCACCCCTCAGAGGGCCAGAGACTCGGGACTGGTCTCCAGCAGCTTGGCAAGGTCCTTGAGGAAGGCGGCGGCATGGGCGCCATAGATCACCCGATGATCGGCGGTGAGGTTCACCTGCATCTGCCGCTGAATGGCCATGGCGTTGCCTCCGGTGACAGCCACCACGGGGCGAGAGGCCGCTACCGCCAGGATGGCGCCGGTACCGGGGGGCAGGATAGCGGCAAAGCGATCCACGCCAAACATGCCCAGGTTGGAAAGGGTAAAGGTGCCGCCGCTGTAGTCCTCCGGCTGAAGTTGTTTGCCACGGGCCCGTTTCACCAGGTCGGCCCAGGCACGGGACAGAGAATAAAGATCCGTGCGCTCCGCATCCCGTAATACAGGGGTGATCAACCCGCCGTCTTCCATGGCCACGGCCACCGCCACATGAATGCCGGCGCCAAAGCGCATGCCGTCCGGAGTGTAGGTGCTGTTCAACTGGGGATGGCTGGCCAGGGTGATCGCGACAGCCTTCACCAGTAGCGCCGTCATGGTGACCCCCCGGGGCTTTACCTGCCTGTAGAGCGCCTCCAATGGATCGGTGGTGACGGTATAGCCCACCTGGAAGCAGGGGGCACTGAGGCTGGCGGTCATGTTGCGGTTGACAGCCTGCTGGGCGGTGGTGAATGCCGCCGCCTGCCCTGGAGCGGCCTTGGCCAGGGTGGGCGCTGTGGCTGCCGGGGCAGGTGGGGCTGAGGCCACCACGGCGCCAGTGGGAGCCGGCGCCGTGGTGGCCGTCTGGGGGCGCTCCTCTTGGGCCACGGACGGGGAGAGCGGTTGTCCGGCGGCCCGTTCCACGTCGTTGGCGATGATGCGGCCATGGGGACCGCTGCCCTGCACCTGCTCCAGCGCCACCCCCAAGCGCTTGGCCAAAGCCTTGGCCCGGGGGCTGGCGATGATGCGGCCTCCAGGGGCTGGCGCAGGGGGGGTTGGTGCAGCAACGGTCGCCGGAGTCGACGCTTCTGCCGAGGCGCCAGCGGCAGGGGGCACCGGCGCCTCACCCGCTGACGGTGCTTCCGAGGGGGCTGGTGACGGCGGAGCGCCCTCGGAAGCAGGCTGAGGCTGGCTGGCCCCTTTGTTGCCCCGGGCCCTGGCCTCCTCCACCTCGGCGGCTGTTTCCGCCACCAGCGCCAGAGTTTCCCCTACCGGGGCGGCGCCCCCTGCCGGCAGCAGCACCGCGGCCAGGGTGCCGCTGTGGAAACACTCCACGTCCATATCGGCCTTATCCGATTCCACCACCAGCACCGCTTCCCCCTTCTTCACCTCATCTCCAGGCTGTTTCAGCCAAGACACGATCTTCCCCTCGCTCATGGTTGAGCTCAGAGCCGGCATGAAGATCTCATGGATGGCCATTCACTGCCCGATTTGCGCAGTCACTCATCCTACTCCCGCCCCGGACCCACGGCGCCTGATCCGTTGGCGTCGGTTGCGCTGCCGCTATGGTGGCCCACAACCCGCAATGCTGCGTGTCCAGAGCCCCTGTTACCACAGGAATCGTTGTTGTCACAGTTGCCATCCATCTACTCAGTTGGCTTTGGCCCCCACTCTGGGAGCAGCTTTTCGAGATCTTCGCCCTGGCCAACTGGCTGGTGATCGACGGCCAGTGGTGGCGGATGTTCACGGTCACCCTTCTCCATTCCCAAGGCATCATGCATGTGGCATTCAACATGCTGGCCCTTTCCAACCTGGGTCCCCAGGTGGAGCAGGGATTGGGTCCGCTCCGCTTTGGCCTGATCTGGGGCGTCTGCGCCGTTGCGGGAAGCGCCTTTTCCGTCCTTCTGGGGGATCCCGGCGGGGTGGCCGTGGGGGCGTCCGGCGCCGTTTTCGGGTTACTTGGGGTGTGGCTTGCTTCAGCGGTTCGCCAGAGGCGCACCCCGGTGGGAAGGAGCCTGCTGAAACAACTGGGCTTCTGGCTTGCGATCAACGCCGCTCTTCCCCTGATCGTGCCCAATCTGGCGTGGGAAGCCCATCTGGGGGGCCTTCTGGCCGGCTTCGGGCTGGGTTGGATCTGGCGGGGGTAATGTCTTTGACTGATCTTCCACCCTTCCCCGACGCCATGACCGCCACCATCATGCCCGCCCATCTCTCTGCACCCACCTTGAAACCAGGCACGGATTGCCGTCATGCGTTTCAGGCGGCCTATGAGAATCGCTACACCTGGGACCCGGGCTTCCCCGGGTATCGGGGACGTTGTGAGGTTACCAGCGGGGGGAACACGGTAACCGGCGACTTCCAGGTGGGGCCGGACCTGAAGGCCCGGGTTGAAGGCCTATCGGATCAAGACCTGGCCAAAGCCGTGCATAACCAGCTTTGGGAAGTGGCCATCCACCGGGTGCGCCGCCCATTTGCCCAGGTTCATGGGGACAATGGTTTTGTTGCCGGTGACACCAACCCTGTGGGCATGGAGGTGATTGTCACCGGCAAGGCCGCAGGTGACCGCTATCGCATCCGGGGCAACGTGGTGACCATGGTCCATCGCCATATCCACGGCCAGGTGGTGACCATCCACACCGATGCCGTCACCGAGACGGATGCGGGATACCTGAGCCGCCACTATCGGAGCCGTTATAGCGATTCCCGCAGTGGTGAGTTTCTGGGTCCGGAACAACAGCTCAGCGACACCTTTGCACTGCTGAGCAGTGGCCACTGGACCTTGCAGGAGCGGTTGATCCGCTGTGACGGCAACGAGCAGATCTTCCGGTTTCTGGACCTGTATCCCTTGGGATCTCAAAACCCATAACCAGAAGATGCCGGTGGCTGGCGGCCAGGTGATGTTGGCGGGATGCCCATTCCCGGATCACGACACCTAGGATATCTGGTGCTAATGGTGGATGCCACCGATGTCAAAGCACATCCCACGGCGGCCAGCCCCCGAAGACTTGACCTGGATTTGGGAGCAATTCCCAGTGGCCCCGGTTCCGTTGGAATAACCGGCAGTGACCGATGAGGAGGTGGAGACTGTACAGGCCCGCTTTGTGGCGGCAATTAAGGAACCTGTGAAATAGGGACTGTTGCAGGCCGTAGAAGAGCCTAGTGCCTGA
>JAPOTR010000036.1 GCA_026709085.1 Cyanobacteria bacterium MAG CAR3_bin_5
GGATGGCTTTTGTCAGGGCTGTTTTCCTGACCTCGGGCCATCAACGAGTCGCACCGCAATGAACAGCCATGAACCTTAGCGGATCTTCTTCCCCTTTGTCCCCGTTGCCTTGGGTTTCCAGCGATTCCAAGCCAGGACGCTCCCGGTGCCCAGCAGCCACGTCACCCCCAGAGCCTCGGAAAGCACATACAGGCTTTTGCCTGGCGTTCCCAGCCACTCCCCTTCATGGAGCGCCATCAACCAATGCACTTGGTCCCGCTCCAGATCCAGCCAGTCCTTGCCCAGGCGATAGGCTACGCCTGTCAAGGCGCTGTTGAGCAAGGGCAGCAGCAGCAACGGCCCGAGACGGCCGTGCCAACGACGCATCAGGCCAACGGTCTGCGGCCAACTCGGTGCGTTCATGGTTGCGGCGGATCCCCTTGTCGGCGCATGTGGCTTAGGTTAAGGAGCCAGGCCCCGGCTCCACCGTGAACAAGCTCTTTGCTGACCTCCTGATCAACAGCGCAGCCACCGGCAGCCCGCGCATTCGCCAGAGTAGACGCGGCATCGAGACCAAATCGGCCCGGGATCTTGTCAAGATGCGACAAGCCGGCCGGATCGTTGCCACCGTCCTGAAGGAAATCATGGAGCTGGTGGAACCGGGACAGACCACCGCGGATCTGGATGCCCATGCGGAGCAACGGATTCGGGCCATGGGGGCCGTGCCCAGCTTCAAGGGCTACCAGGGCTTCCCCGCGTCCATCTGCGCCAGCATTAACAACGAAGTGGTCCACGGCATTCCCAGTCGCAAGCGGGTGATTCGGGACGGGGATCTGTTGAAGGTGGATACCGGAGCGTGTTTTGAGGGTTTTCACGGGGATAGCTGCGTCACCATTGCCGTGGGTTCCGTCAGCGAGGCGGCCCAGCGCCTGAGCCGGGTGGCCCTGGAAGCCCTGATGCGTGGTCTGGCCCAAGTGCGGGCGGGCAACACCCTGCTGGACATTGCCGGGGCTGTGCAGGATCACGTGGAGTCCCATGGCTATGCCGTGGTGGAGGACTACACGGGCCATGGCATTGGCCGCAACCTCCACGAGGAGCCCTCCGTCTTCAACTACCGCACCCACCAGTTGCCCAACATACGCTTGCGCCCGGGCATGACCCTGGCGGTGGAGCCCATCCTGAATGCCGGGGGACGGTCCTGCCGCACCCTGCGGGACGGCTGGACCGTGGTGACCAGGGATCACTCCCTGTCCGCCCAGTGGGAGCACACGGTGGTGGTCACCCGGGATGGCTGCGACATCCTTACGGATCGCCGTTGAACCTGTCGCGTACCTGGGAATTGACCGGGGTCGGGCGGGTGCAGAGCCGTCCATAGAGGGCATCCATCCCCATGGCCAGGGGCGCCAGGAGATAGGTGCAGGGATTGAAGCTCACGATGATCAGCCGCAGGTTCCAGGCCGCCAGATCCAGAATCCGCTCCGCCACAAATCCGGCAGACATGGGGCCATAGGGGTTCAAGCCACTCCGAAACGCCCCCAGAATCAGGCGCCGGACGGTGCAGGGCGCATCCAGAGTCTGGAGGGTGAGCAGGGCGCCCAGGCTACGTTTGCTCACCTCGTAGACGGGGCTGAAGGCGGGACCCACTTCCGCCTCGGACGTGTTGACCCAGAGTTCACGATAGGCCCGCCGCCGGTCTGGAAGTTGATGAGTCTGGCGGAAGAAAAGGTGGATCAAGGCCTGGGCGCTGACGAGATTGGCCTGCAAGGTTTCGGCAATGGCCTGGGGGTCACGGCGCCCAAGGGGATTGACGCCGTGGTTGATCACCAGGATGTCCACCGTCAGGAGCAGGGCCTCCAGGGCAGCATCAACGGACCCGTTCCACACCAGCCAGTCCTGGCGGGGGCCGTCCCCGTTCCGTGGCGCCGGGCTCCGGCTGATGCCGATCACCGTGGCCCCTCGCCGTTGCAGCCCCTTGCGCAGCGCCGAGCCCAGGGCGCCACCGGCGCCGGTGACGGCAACGCGCCTTGACCAGGGATTGGGGCGCTCGTCCATCAGCGTCATGGCCTCGCTGCCGCGGGAATCCTTGCTTGTGTCACGTCCTGTTCCCCTGACCGACAACCCATGGAAGTCTCCATCCCTCGCCACGGTAGCCAGCACCAGAAACAGGTGTCCCTGTTTCGTCCCTACTGCGGGGCAGCGCCGGGATCCGACCACCTTGGGGATGCGGTGGCCATGTTCTCCCGAGGAGAACTCATGGGGGCCCGGCAGATTCAGGACGGGCAACCCATCGCATTTTCTCTGAGATGGCAACCCGGCCAGCTTCCGGCGGACCCGTGCCCTTGCACCTTGACCGTCCACCCCGTCCCGGGAGCCCTCTACCGGTTCTCGGTCCCCGGTTATCAGGTTGTGCTCTGGTTCCTGGAGGTGTGCCGCCGCGGCGCCAGCCACCCCGATGGTCAGCAGACCCCCGACATGCCCCGGAGCTTTTGGACACAACTGTTTTCTGCGTAGGTTTCCGCTTAAAGTGCTTCCAGCACCTGGTCTGGCGTGTCCATCACCATGTTGATCGGCTCGGCAGAGCCGTACAGCGGCAAATCCGCCCTTGTTCTGGGGGTTGCCCAATGGCTGAAATCCCGGGGAATCAGCTTTCGCTACAGCAAGCCGCTGGCCACCAGCCTGGAGCGTCAGCGTCAGCCCGCAGACCGTCTTTTGGACGATGATGCCCACCTGATTGGGGACATGCTCCAATTGGCGCCCACGGATTTGATTCCCTCCCTGGCGGCCTCCGCCTCCACGGGCCGCCTGGACTTTGCCCATCTGGGCCAGGCCACGGAGCGGGATTATTTTCCGGTTCTGCAGAAGGAACTGGAGGCCTCCACGGCCCAGGTGACCCTCATGGAGGGTCCCGGCTCCCTGGCCGAAGGCTGCTGCTTCGGGTTGCACTTGCCGGCCCTGGCGGCCCGTCTGGATGCTCCCGTGCTGCTGATCCATCCCTGGCAGGGCAGCACCAGCCTGGAGACGCTGTTTGACGCCTGCCAGCGCCTGAACGGACGGGCCGTGGGGGTGGTGCTCAATGCCGTGGATCCGGAGGTGATTCCCTCTTTGAGACGGGATCTGGAACCCCTGCTGAGGCGTTTCAACCTGCCGTTGCTGGGGGTCCTGCCCCGTAGTCCCCTGCTGCGGAGCGTGAGTGTCCGGGAGTTGAGTCAGCGGCTGAATGCGGAGGTGCTGTGTTGTCCGGAGCGGCTGGATCTTCTTGTCGAAAGCCTGTCCATTGGGGCCATGAGTGTCAATTCGGCCATGCAGGTCTTCCGGAAGCGGCGCAACATGGCGGTGGTGACCGGCGCAGACCGCACCGACATTCAACTGGCGGCCCTGGAAGCCTCCACCCAGTGCCTGATTCTCACAGGGGCATCATCCCCCCTTCCGGAGTTGATTACCCGGGCCGGAGAACTGGAAGTGCCCTTGTTAAAGGTGAGCAAGGACACCCTGGGCACCGTGGCGCTGGTGGAGCGGGCCTTTGGTCATGTGAGGCTCCATGAACCCATCAAGGCCAGCTTCGCCTTGCGGCTGATGCAGGAGAACTGCGATTTCACCCCTTTGCTGGAGCGACTCGATCTGCCCCGCCCCGCTCCCGACCCTGAGACCTGATACCGGAACATGATCCCGGAGCTGTTGTAAAAGCGACCATGGCGCAGGGTGACTGCTACCTTGCAAGGAGCTTTGCATAGCCCTTGCCCAGATCCCTTGACGCCCCCCCGGTGGATCGGGTTGATACACTGGCCCATGAACTGGCCCTGCTCAACAGTCAGGGCAAGCGATCAATCGCCATGCTTGGCTCCCGGCATGTGGCCATGACCACGTCCCATCTGGTGGAGTTGCTGGCCAGCGCCCTGGTGCGAGAAGGTCACAGCCTGCTCACCTCTGGGGCCATGGGAACCAACGCCGCCGTCATCCGTGGCGTTCTGGCGGTCAAGCCCAGCGCCTTGACGGTGGTGCTGCCCCAGAGCCTTTCCCGGCAGAGCAAGGAGTCGCGCCAGCAGATGGAACACGTGCTTCACCTGATTGAAAAGCCCGAGCACGATCACCTGCCTCTACAAGAGGCCAGTCGTCTGTGCAACAAGGAGATTATCGAGCGCTGTGACCAACTGATCTGCATGGTGTTTCACGACAGCCACACCCTGCTGGAAACAGCCCAGATGGCAGAAGACCAATGCCGCCTGGTGAGTGTGCTCTATTTTGACTAGGCTTGATTGGCCAGTCCACACACCCTGTTGCAAGCACCATGGGCGCTTGGCTGACCAGTTGGGGACTGATTGATGCAGGGGCCGTGCTGCTGGTGCTGCTGGTGATGGTAGCGTTTCTTGCCCGCTGGCGCCGCTGAGCGGGGCCATACGGGGGATCCCGTCAGGCAATCTCCGCAAAGGACTCGCGAAAGGCGTCCAGGGTGGTGTCGATGTCGTTGTCGCTGTGGGCGAGGGAGGTGAAACCCGCTTCATAACCACTGGGGGCCAGGTACACGCCACGCTCCAGCATGGCCCGATGGAGACGGCTGAACCGTTCATGGTCCGCTTCCTGGGCATCGGCGAAATTGCGCACGGGCTGATCACGGAGGAAAAAGCCGAACATGCCGCTGATGCTGGCGCCAGTGATGGGCAGCCCCGCCTCCCGGCCGGCCTCCAGGATCCCTGCCACCAAGCGCTTGGTGATGGTCTCCAGGTGATCGTAGGCGCCAGGGCGCTTCAGCAGTTCCAGGGTGGCAATCCCGGCCGTCATGGCCAGGGGGTTGCCGCTGAGGGTTCCGGCCTGATACATGGGGCCTTCCGGCGCCACCATGGCCATCACGTCGGCCCGACCGCCGTAGGCTCCCACCGGCAACCCACCGCCGATCACCTTGCCCATGGTGGTGAGATCGGGGGTGACGCCAAAGCGGGCCTGGGTGCCGCCATAGCTGATCCGGAAGCCTGTCATCACCTCGTCAAACACCAGCAGGGATCCCTGGTCGCGGGTGAGTTCCCGTAGACCCTCCAGAAAACCGGCATCCGGGGGAATGAAGCCGGCATTGCCCACCACAGGCTCCAGGATCACCCCGGCAATCTGGTCTTCATGTTCCGCAAACAACGCCTTGACGGCTTCCAGATCGTTGTAGGGAGCCGTCAGGGTGGAAGCGGTGGCCGAACGAGGCACGCCTGGGGAATCAGGCAAGCCGAGGGTGGCCACGCCGGAGCCTGCCTTCACCAGGAACATGTCCGCGTGGCCGTGGTAGCAGCCCTCGAACTTGATCAATTTGTCCCGGCCGGTGAAGGCGCGCATCAGCCGCAGGGCCGCCATGCAGGCCTCCGTGCCGGAGTTCACGAAGCGCACCTTCTCCACGGAAGGCACGGCCTCGATCACCATCTCCGCCAAGGTGTTCTCCAGCAGGCAGGGGGCGCCAAAGGAGGCGCCCCGGTCCAGGGCGTCATGGAGAGCGCTGATCACCTCGGCCCGGGCATGGCCGCAGATGGCCGGTCCCCAACTGCCCACGTAGTCGATATAGCGGTTGCCATCCACGTCCCACACGGAAGAGCCTTTGACGTGATCAAAGACGATGGGCTTGCCGATGACTGAGCGAAACGCCCGGACCGGTGAATTCACGCCCCCGGGCATCAGCGCCAGGGCTGCGTCAAAGATCTCTCCGGAGCGGGTCGTATTCAGCGGAGAAGCTGGGGCCACGTCGTCGAGTTCGATGGGTCAAACCTTAAGAGTAAAACCATACCGCTAACGGTCCGCGGCGGCGCCGGCAAACAACTCCACAACGACGGGGGCATGGTCACTGGGTCGGGGCAGGCCCCGCTGCCGGCGATCAATCCAGCAGTCCCTTGCGGTGTCGTAGAGATCCCGGGTGAGATAGACGTGATCCAGACGCCAGCCCCGATTCCGCCGCCAGCTTCCGGCGCGGTAGTCCCACCAGCTCCAGTGGCCGCCTTCCGGGTGAAAGCGCCGAAACCCGTCCTTGAGGTCCTGTCCCAGCACCACCCGCAGGGCTTCCCGTTCCTGTGTACTGGCCATGACGTGGCCCTTGAACCGCTGTGGATCATGGAGATCCCTGTCTTCAGGAGCAATGTTGAAGTCCCCCACCATGCAGAGGGGTTCACCCTGCTCCAACTGGCTGGCCACGTAGCGGCCCAGGCAATCCAGCCAGGCCAACTTGTAGCCGTAGCTCTTGCTGCCGACGGACGCCCCGTTGGGAACGTAAAGGTTGAGGATGCGCAGGGAACCCAGACGGCCGCTGATCACACGTTTCTGCTCACCGAGGATCACGGCCTCCTCGTCCTCCTCCAACATCCCGTCGAAACCGATGCGCACGTCATCCAGGGGTTCACGGCTGATGAGCGCCACCCCGTTGTAGGCCTTCTGACCACTGGTGACCGCGCTGTAGCCCACGGCGTTCAGCGGGTCATGGGGAAACAGGTGGTCGGCCACCTTGGTTTCCTGGAGACAGAGCACGTCCGGCTGGTGGGTCTCCAGCCAGTTGACCACCTGCTCAAGACGGGCCCGGAGGGAATTGACGTTCCAAGTGGCTATGCGCATGAATTTCACAAACAACCTGCCAAACAACAGCCTGGGGAGACAGGGAATCAAGGGCCGGATGTCCGGCATGAAATATCAGGCGTCCAGCATGAAATCATGCATACCATTGGAGAACAGAACCGGATTGACGCGCCATGGCCCGCTTCAGACTCCTCCTGCTTCTCGCCGCGCCAGTTTCCCTGCTGAACGCCCCCGGGGCCCGGGGGGACACGTCCTCTTCCGCCCCGGGCATCACCCGGGAAGACCAGCGGGAAGAGCGTTTCTATAACTTTGACCAGGGCCGCCAATCGGGAGGAGGATTTACAGATCCCTCCGACCTGATCCAGAAGCTCCAGAAGGCCCGCAACCTTCAGTACGCCACAGAACCGGCGGAGGCCATAGATGCCGGCCTGGAGGAGTTCGCCTGGCCGGAGGAGGAGCAGGGCCCGGATTCGATGGCGGACAGCGGCAGCGGCCCCCTGCAGATTCCCGATGATCTGTTTCTGCAGGCGACGCCCAGCCCCACCCAGGAGGCAACCCCGGGATTGGAGCAGGGAGACGCCGATTCAATCCCGTCACCTTCGCCAACGCCTTAGTTCCCTCTGCTTGCCGTGGCTCCTTCTCCCCCCCCTGCCTGGCCCGCCATCCACAAACGCTTCACTGCCGAACTGGGGGCCAATCGCGTTCTCAAACGCCGTGAGGATTTACTGGCCTACGACTGTGACGGCCTCACCCTGCACCGCCGCGCCCCCAACCTGGCGGTGCTGCCCCGTTCCGCCGCCGAGGTGGTGACCGCCGTGAAGCTTTGCGCCGAACTGGGGCTTGCTTTCGTGGCCCGGGGCAGCGGCACCGGACTCTCGGGCGGAGCGATTCCCAGCGAGGGGGCGGTGCTGATCATCACCAGCCGGATGCGCCGCATTCTGGAGGTTGATGTGGAGAACCAGACCGTTCTTGTGGAGCCTGGCGTCATCAACAACTGGGTCACCCGGGCGGTGGCGGGGGACGGTTTCTACTACGCCCCCGACCCGTCCTCCCAGAACGTGTGCAGCATCGGCGGCAACATTGCCGAGAATTCCGGCGGTGTGCATTGCCTCAAGTACGGCGTCACCAGCAACCATGTGCTGGAACTGGAGGTGGTGTTGCCCGATGGCGGTCTGACCCGCTTTGGCGGCCATGTGGCGGAAATGCCCGGCCTGGACCTGCGGGGCCTCTTCATCGGCAGTGAAGGCACCCTGGGGATTGCCACGGCCATTCGCCTGCGGCTGTTGCGTCAGCCGGAAACCGTGCGGGTGGTGCTGGCCGATTTTGCCGCCATGGAGGCTGCCGGAGACGGGGTGCGGCGCATCACTGCGGCCGGCATCCTGCCCGCCGGGATGGAAATCATGGACAACTTCACCCTCAACGCCGCGGAAGACCTGCTTCGGACCGGCGTCTACAACAGGAATGCGGCTGCGGCCCTGTTGGTGGAGCTGGACGGCCAGGCCGCGGAAGTGGAGGCGGCCTGCCGGGCCACGGAAGACCTGCTGACGGCCGCCGGGGCAACCGGCCTGCGGAAGGCTGATTCCCCGGCGGAGTGCGAGCGGTTATGGAAGGGCCGTAAGGCGGCATTTGCCGCCATGGGCCGCATCAGCCCCAGCTACTATGTTCAGGACGGGGTGGTGCCCCGCAGTGCGCTGCCCAAGGTGCTCCAGGCCATTGCCGCCATCAGCCGCCGCTACAACCTCCCCATTGCCAACGTGTTCCACGCCGGGGACGGCAATCTGCATCCGCTGATTCTTTACGACCACCACGAGCCGGGCATCGTCCAGCGGGTGGAGCAGGCCGGCGCGGATATCCTTCATCTTTGTGTGGAGATGGGGGGCAGCATTACGGGAGAACACGGCATTGGCGCCGACAAGCGCAGCGCCATGGCCTTGATGTTCAGCACCATGGATCTGGACACCATGACCCGGGTGCGCCAGGCCATCGATCCCCAGCAACGGGCCAACCCCAACAAGCTCTTCCCCACCCCCACCGGTTGCGCGGAAGCCGCCCGCCGCCCTGTGCGGGCGCCGGTGGAGGTGTATTGATCCCATGGAGCCGTGCTTAACTTCCTCATCGGGATTCTGCCATCACTCCATGGGGCCTTTACCCTTGGCCCCGCCACAGCCGCTTACATCATGGAACAGTCCATGGGCAACATGAATGAAGTTATGTTAATGATTCTTGGTCCACGGGGAAACGCTAGAGACAATTTGAGCTTGCCTTGCTTTATTTTCCGGCTTTGGTCTGCCGGTCCTCGTAGGGTTTATCCTCATTAGGGCTTTTTGCAGACCATTGGCAAGAGTTGTTACTAGTGCTGTTGTTTCTAGGTTTGTTGCTGTTGGGCGCTTTTGTCTTCACCGTTATTGGAATGTTGGCTAAAGACGACATCTTTAAGGAGGGTATGAAGGACTTCCTGACTTGGCTTAAGTGGGTAATTATACCAGCAAGTCTACAGTCAGACGAATTGAAAGACAAGATCAATAAGTTACAGATACAATATGGAGAAGCATCAGATAAGCAGGCCACAGAAGACCTGTAAAGAGCTGTTTCCATGTTGCCCTCCCTCCTTCCCCGCTGATGGCTACGCCCACCCCATCCCAACCCTCCACCCAATCTCACCCCTCCGCCCAGCAGCACCTGACGGACCCCTGTGTTCACTGCGGTTTTTGCCTGAGCACCTGCGCCAGCTACAGGATTCTGGGCGCCGAGACCGATTCCCCCCGTGGCCGCATCCACTTCCTCAAGGCGGTGGAGGCGGATGAACTGAACTTGGCCGATGTGGCAGACCATTTCGATTCCTGTCTGGGCTGTTATGCCTGTGTGACGGCCTGCCCTTCCGGGGTGCGTTACGACCAGCTCATTGCCCAGGTGCGTCCCCGGCTCAACGACCTTCAGGTGCGCAGCCCATGGCAGCGCCTCCTGCGCCAAGCTCTGTTCGCCCTGCTTCCCTATCCCGGCCGGCTGCGCCGGCTCCTGGCGCCCATGCGCTGTTACGGCGGCTCCTGGCTGCAAACCATGGCCCGCCGCAGTGGCCTGACCCGGTTGTTCGGGCCGGAGATCAGCGCCATGGAGGCGCTGCTGCCCCCCCTTTCCGCCGCCAGTTTCCGGGACGGCTTTCCCCTGGTGACGCCTGCCCAGGGGCCACGACGGGCGCGGGTGGGTCTGGTGCTGGGGTGTGTGCAACGGCTGTTTGAACCGGAGGTGAATGCAGCGGTGGTGCGGGTGCTGACGGCCAACGGGGTGGAAGTGGTGATCCCGCCCCGGCAAGGCTGCTGCGGCGCCGTGACGGACCACCAGGGGGAGACCGCCCACACCCAGGCCCTGGCCAGGGATCTGGTGGCCGCCTTTGCCGGGGTGGCGGGTGTGGGCAAGCCCGCCGGCGCCGAACCGTTGGATGCCGTCCTGGTGGCTGCTTCCGGCTGTGGCCATACTCTCAAGCACTACCACCGCATCCTGGAAACCGACACCCCCTGGGCAAAGGCGGGGCGCCCCTTTGCCCAGGGGGTCAAGGATCTACAGGAGTTTCTGGCGGAACTGGGCCTCAGCGCTCCGCTCCAACCCCTGGCGCCCCAGCCCCTGAAGGCTGTTGTCCACGACCCCTGCCACATGCTCCACGGCCAGGGCATCGCCGCCGCGCCCCGGCAATTGCTGGCCGCCATTCCCGGCCTCACCCTGGCCTCACCCCTGGATGCCGGGGTGTGTTGCGGCAGCGCCGGGATTTACAACATCGTTCAACCGGAGATTGCCGCACAACTGGGGGAAGAAAAATGCGCCGACCTGACGGCCACAGGCGCCCAATTCTGCGTCTCCGCCAATATCGGCTGCACCTTGCAGTTGCGACAGGGCTTTGCAGCCGGAGCCGTGGGGGCGCCCTTGCCGGTGCTCCATCCGGCACAGGTGCTGGATTGCAGCATCCGGGGTGTGGGCTTATCCCAGGTGGGTAACGGGTTGGGATCTCCCGTTATCGCAGGCAGGTATGGTCGCCTTCTTTCGCGGGCATGATGTTGGGAGGAGCGGGCTGACAGTAGAAAGGGGTGGGTCTCCGGAGGTACGGCAAGGATTCCATAAGCCAAGATCAGCACCATCTCCGGCGTGATCGGTTACATCCATTCGTCATGTTCAGGGTTGTGCAATTCGAGAGTTATCGGCTGGAAATCAAGCCATACGGCCTGTCTGGTGAGGGGAATCCCCAAGAAGGCTTCAGGAGGAGGAAGGATGGAGGCCGGTTTGTTCCGGCTCAGTGAGGAACAGCTTGGGAAGATGAGGCCCTTCTTTCCCAAGTCTCGTGGTGTGAGCCGCGTGGATAACGGCAAGGCGCTGAGCGGCAGCATCTACCTACAGCGTCGATGACCCATGTACTCTCCCCCTGCGCTCCTTGCAAGCCAAGGCATCGGCCCTGGCCTGGACGGCGGCGCCACTGGCAGCCCTGCTTAACCTTCTCCCCCGCCGTTTACCCGCAAACCCAGAACATCTGTGAGCGCCTCAATGCTCTGAACTCCACCGGCGCCGTCCGCGATTTCTCCGGGCGAAACCTCTCCTCCCTAACCGCCGGGGACTTCTCTGACCTCTCCAACGTACGTAGAATTCCGGGCAAGAACGGCCGCTGCGCTTCGGTAACTGTGTATCTCAGATTTGCTCACCAATTCAGCAGGAAACACTGTCAGGGTCATAGCTTGCTCATCTACCACAAGGTCACAAGAGGTACTGTGATCTTGTCACCATGGTGGAATTATACTGGTAGGTAGGCCAGTCCGGTTCGTATTCCGGTGCTGCTTGGTTGCCCCACGCTTGCCACCCCTTCCGGATCCCCCTACCAAACAATTCCAGGTAGGGTCCCCAACTGCAACTCTCAATCAGGCTGTATTGCTCGTCAGGTTTGCGGGAGTGCTCCTGTTTGCGGCTAGCAATGAGGTTCACCTGACTCCGTCCAGGGGGCAAAGTACGGGCGTTTTTCCCCTTGATACCAAACAGGATGACCTCCGTAACATTACGAAAATAGAAGCCGACGCCCCGCCCGTCCGATCCGCCGTCTTTCCTCACTTTGTGCCAGATCAAATTGGTTTTGTACTGAAATCCCCAGGCTTTCAGGGTTGCCAGTCCTTCAGGTAGCAAGGCATTCGGTACCCACAAATAGCAATGGGCAGCTTCCGTCATGAAGTCCGCTACCGGCAAGGCGGCTATTTCCTCAAAGGACAGAGTATGGTAACGGGCAAGACGCTGATGCTCCGGCGCTATTTTCCCGGTTCTGTTTGCAAATCTCCAGGGTGGATCGGCCAGCACGGTCCCAAAGGTCTGTCCTTGCAAACTTGCAGCCAAATCGACGGAAGGAGTACGAGTGGGTACCTTCTCAGTAGTCGCATCAAGCAAGGGAGGGACGCCGGCGCTAGTGGTGACGCTATCATGCTGGAAGTTGATTCCAGGAAGCAGGGCAGGATCGCTGGTACTGCACGGTTCCGGTGGAGTCAACGAGTGAATTCCTTTGACTTGCGGGCCGGTCATGGGTGGAAAACGACGGGGGAGAGCGCGCCCGTGGAGCGTTGAGACCCGGCGTGGGAACACTGAGCCGGACACTCCACCGCTCAACGCCATGCTTGCCTGTTGCACCAGTGCCGCCATTGTCGGGGTGGAGGCCTGCCCCGTGGTGGTGGAGGCGGATTTGGGCCCCGGCTTGCCGGCGTTTCAGATTGTGGGCTTGCCGGATACGGCGGTTCAGGAATCCCGCGAGCGGATCCGCTCCGCCCTGCGCAACAGCGGCCAGCGCCCGCTGGTGTCTCGTCTCACGGTGAATCTGGCTCCGGCTGCCCTGCGCAAACAAGGCCCCAGTTTCGACTTGCCCATGGCCCTGGCCCTGCAGGCCGCCGCCGGGCGTATTCCCCTCACCTGGCTGGAGGGACTCTGGGCCACCGGGGAACTGGGGCTGGATGGCAGCTTACGGCCGGTGCGAGGGGTGCTGGCCATGGCCGAAGCGGCCCGGGCTGCGGGGGTCAGGCATCTGCTGGTGCCGAAGGCCAATGGAGCCGAGGCGGCCCAGATTGACGGGCTCTCCGTCCTGGCGGCGGCGGATCTCAACGAGGCCCAGGAACAACTCAACAATCCCCAACCCCAACCCGCCCCGGATCAAGGCTGTTTCTCGGCCATGGCGGATGAGTTCGGCTTCGACCTCCGGGATCTGCAGGGGCAGAGCCATGGGCGGCGGGCCTTGGAAATTGCCGCTGCCGGCGGGCACCACATGCTGCTGGTGGGTCCCCCCGGCTGCGGTAAAAGCGTGCTGGCCCGGTGCCTGCCCGATTTGCTGCCGCCCCTCTCCATGGAAGAGGCCCTGGCGGTGCGACGGGTCCATTCGGTGGCCTTTGCCCAGCCGGAAGCGGGCCTGCGCAATCAGCGGCCTTTCCGGTCTCCCCACCATAGCTGCACCCCGGCGGCCCTGGTGGGGGGCGGCTCACCCCTCCCCCTCCCCGGTGAAATCAGCCTGGCTCACCACGGGGTCCTGTTTCTTGACGAACTGCCGGAATTCGGCCGCCATTGCCTGGACCATCTGCGGGAACCCCTGGAACAGGGGGCCATCGACATTGCCCGGGCCGGGCAGCGATTGCGGTTCCCCTGCCGGTTCCAACTGGTGGCGGCGGCCAATCCCTGCCCCTGCGGCTGGTGGGGGGATCCGGTCCATAGCTGCAGTTGTGGCGATGCCGTGCGGCGGCGTTATTGGCGTCAGGTGTCGGGTCCGTTGCTGGATCGCATCGATCTGCACGTGCCGGTGCGACGGCTCTCCCCCACGGAGGTGAGCCGTCCCGTCGCCGCGGAAACCACCGCCCAGGTGCAGCAGCGCCTGGCCGCCAGCCGCCGGAACACCAGCCAGCGTTTTGGCCGCCAACTGTTTGATAACCGTCTCCTGGACGGTCGTCAGTTGCGCCTTTGCAGCCCCCTCAGCAGCGCCGCCCGCCACCTGCTGGATCGACTTGCCGACCGTCTCGGTCTCTCCATGCGCAGCCTTGATCGCCTCATGCGGGTGGCGCGCACCATTGCCGATCTGGCGGATTCCGAACGCATCGAAGCCGAATACCTGGCGGAGGCCGCCACCTATCGGAGTTGTGATCTGGACGTGACTTAAACCGGACCTGACCGGATGGGCCTAACCGGTTAGAGGGGGCAAAAGGCAGGGTCGTCATTCTCCCCCGCGGCGGCCAACGGTTGTTCCTCGCCACTGTCCGGGGCTGGGCTCTGGTGAGCGTCGGGGGCAGGAAGCAAGTCAAATTGCTGGCGCAATGCCGGGGGCAGCCAGGACCGGACCCAGGGAACAGGAGCATCCGGGGTGGGTGACGTGGGTCCACAGTCTGCAGCCATGGCCAGTGCTGCCGGAGTCATGGCGCTCAGCAGCAAGGGCAGTAGTGGAGCAAAAGGGGCCATCACGTCAGCCGTGAACCTTCACTATAGAAGCTCCCCTGTCGGCGCCATGGACATCCAGCCGTCTGCCCCACCGTCGCTCCACGTCCCACCGGCCCGGCGCCGGGAAGCCCTGCAGCAGATGCTGGCCCGCCAAGCCTACAGGCGCGGCAGTTTCCTCCTGGCCAGTGGCCGGCGCAGCGAACACTACGTGAACTGCAAACCCGTCAGCCTCAGCGGCGCCGGCGCCACAGTGCTGGCGCCGCTGCTGCTGGAGCAGGTCCACTCCGGCGCCCAAGCCGTGGCCGGCCTCACCCTGGGGGCGGATCCCCTGGTGAGTTGCGTGGCCATGGCCGCCGGTCTGGCGGGCCGCCGGCTGGATGCCCTCATTGTACGCAAGGAGCCCAAGGGCCATGGCATCGGCGCCTGGATTGAAGGCCCACTGCCGCCCCCCGGCGCCCGGGTGACGGTGCTGGAGGACGTGGTGACCACCGGCAACTCCTGCCTCAAAGCGGTGCAGCGGTTGCGGGAGGCGGGTTATGTCGTTGAGGAGGTGGTGGCCGTTGTGGATCGCCGGGAGGGGGGGCAAGCCGCCCTGGCCGCTGCGGGGCTTCATCTCAAATCCCTCTTCCTGCTGGAGCACATCAGCACCCCCTTGGAGCGCCGGCCATGACCACCCCAGTCCCCTTCCCCCACTGGCTGAGCCAAGCCCTACCGGAGCCCTGTGTCTGGCCGGTGCGAACGGAACGGACCGTCCAACTCCTGCGCCTGAGCGGCGCCGATAGCCTGCGTTTTCTCCATGACCAGACCACCCAGGATCTGGGCAACGCCCCACCCGGTCGTGTGCGGCGCACTTGTGCAGTGACCACCACAGCCCGACTCACCGCCCTTCTGGATGTTCTGGTGGACCAGCAGGCCGCCCGGTTGCTGGTGCTGGCCGGTGACGGCCCGGCCTTGCATCAGCGTTTTGACCGCCATCTGTTTCCCGCGGATCAGGTCACCCTGCTGCCCATGGTCCAGGCCCGGCAGGTGAGCCTGTTGGGGGAGGGCGCCGCTCCTCTGCTGGCTGCCGAGGGCCTCGCCATGGAGGCCGCCGAGGCCGGCTGGGGCGCGGTTGCCCTGGGTGATGCCCAGGCGCTGCTGGCAGGGGGTACGGATTTTGGCGACGGGGCGCCGGGCGTGCGGCTGCTGCTGCCGGATTCCCTCCCCTTGCCCCCATGGCTGGAACGCTGCCCCCGGTTGACCGCCACCCAGGTGGAGTTGCTGCGGCTTCAGCAGGGGATGCCGGCCTGGCCCAACGAGATCAACGGCGACTTCAATCCCTTTGAACTGGGTCTTGCCGGGGCTGTGGCCCTCAGCAAAGGGTGTTACCTGGGGCAGGAGGTATTGGCCAGGTTGGTGACCTATGACGGCGTCAAGCAACAGCTTCGCCTCTGGCGGAGCCCCACCCCCCTGGAAGCCTTGCCCGATAACAACGTGATCCAGAGTAAAGACGGCGCCCGCGCCGGGGTAATCACCTCCCGGCTGGCCCTGGGCACAGGCAGTGTGGGGCTTGCCGTGGTGCGCCGCGCCTGGCTGGAAGCATCCACCCTCACCCTGGGCAGCGGGACCGTCAGCCTCAGCTTGCCCGGGGCGGCACAATTTCCTTCGGGCGCCGGGAAGAATGACTGACCGCCACATCCTGGACAACCGGACCGGCTCGGTGGCGGCCTATCTGAGGCAGGCACTGGCCGGCGGGGAAGACTTCAGCGTTGTCTCCGCCTACTTCACCATCCACGGCTATGGCCTCCTGGCGGACCAGTTGGAGGGCATGAGCCGCACCCGGTTCCTGTTCGGCGATCCCGGCTCGGTGGAGGATCTGGATCCGGGGCAGAAGGAACCCAAAGCGTTTGAACTGACCGAGGGCAGCCTGGAACCCAGGTACGTCCTGGCGCAAAAAGCCCTTGCCATGCGTTGCGCCCAGTGGGTGCGGCAAAGCGCGGTGGAGATCCGCGCCGTCAGCCGCGCCAACTTTCTCCACGGCAAGATGTACCTCACCGCCTCGTCCCATGGCGCCATAGGGGTGGTGGGCAGTTCCAATTTCACCAGGCGGGGTCTGGGGGAAGGTAGTCAGCCCAACCTGGAAATCAACCTGGCCACCAAGGACCGGGAGACGGTCCAGGAGTTGCAAGACTGGTTCGACCGGCTTTGGGCAGACGACGAGTACACCAGGGACGTGAAACAGCAGGTGCTGGCCGCCCTGGCCCACATGGGCAAGGACTATGCTCCCGAAGCGGTGTATTACAAAACCCTCTACGAAATCTTCCGCCAGGAGATTGCAGCCCGCCAGGCTGGGGACGACAGCGCCACCACCACGGGCCTGAAAGACAGCCAGGTGTGGAACAAGCTCTATCAATTCCAGCAGGAGGGCGTCAAGAGCGTCATTGACAAACTGAAGAAGCACAACGGTTGCATCCTGGCGGACAGTGTGGGCCTGGGCAAAACCTGGACCGCCCTGGCGGTGATCAAGGATTTTGAGCTACGCAAAGGGCAGGTGTTGGTGTTATGCCCGCGCAAGCTCCGTGACAACTGGTCTCTATATCTCTCCGGAAACAACCATGTGCAAAACCCGTTCCCCGAAGACCATTTTCGGTATGTACTCCGGTCCCATACGGACTTGTCCCGCACGTCTGGACGCTTCGGCGATGTTGACGTGGCCAATTTCCAGTGGGGCAACTATGATCTAGTGGTGATTGACGAATCCCATAACTTCCGCAACGCCGGCGGTGGGCGCTATAAACGCCTGCTGGAGGAAGTGATCCGCTCTGGCGCCCAAACCAAGATGTTACTGCTATCAGCCACACCGGTGAACACCTCCCTGATGGATCTGCGCAACCAGATTCACTTGATGACCGAGGGCCAGGATCAGACGTTTCAAGAGAGTCTGGGGGTGGGAAGCATTCGCGCCTTGATGGTCCAGGCCCAGAAAGAGTTCAAGCAGTGGGAGCAGCAATCCCAGGGCAAGAGGCGAGACAAGGCTCAACTCCTGGACTCGTTGGGGGCGGATTTTCTGCGGCTGCTGAACGGGGTGTCCATCTCCCGCTCCCGCCGCCATATCGAGAAATTCTACGCCGACGAAATGGAGCGCATCGGCCGGTTCCCCCGGCGCGTCCAACCTGTCAACGTGTACCCCCACACCGACATCAACGAAGAACTTTCCTACCAGGATCTTGCGGAGCGGATCGGCGCGTTCATGCTGGCGGTGTATCAGCCCAGCGCCTACGTGGTGGATCAGAAACGCCTGGATGAACTGGAAAGCAAGCGCAAAGAGCAGAACTTCAACCAGAAAGACAGTGAACGCTTCCTGGTGGGCATGATGCGCGTCAACCTGCTCAAACGGCTGGAAAGCTCCGCCCATGCCTTACGGCTTACCATGGATCGCACCATCAAAAAGATCGATGATCTGCTGAAGAAAATTGAACGATACGAGCAGGGGGACAAGTCCCGAACCCATGGCCTGATCCATGGAGAGACTCTGCCCGACGATGACAACGAAGACGAGGAGTTTTCTGTGAACCGGGGCCGCCATCCCTACCGGCTGGCTGAACTGGACCTCCCCCGCTGGAAATGCGACCTCAAGGAGGACAGGGCCATGTTGTCCACGGTTCGGGAGCGGGTGGCCGCCGTGACGCCGGAGCGGGACGGCAAGCTGCAAGACCTCAAGCAACGCATTCGCCACAAGGCCGGCCAGCCCAACCGCAAGCTGCTGGTGTTCACCACCTTCAAGGACACGGCCCGCTATTTGTACGATAACTTGAAACCATTAACCCAAGACCTGGACATCACCATGGCCATGGTCTCCGGCGATGAAACCCACACCACGACCGGCCCCAACAATTTCAACGCCGTCTTGAGCAACTTTGCTCCCACGGCCCGCCAGCGATCCACAACAGACGCCAACCGTGACATTGACCTGCTCATTGCCACGGACTGCATCTCCGAGGGGCAAAACCTGCAAGACTGCGACACGGTCCTGAACTACGACATCCATTGGAATCCGGTGCGGCTGGTGCAACGGTTCGGGCGCATTGACCGCATCGGCAGCCGTAACCCGTCCGTGCGGATGGTGAACTACTGGCCCACGGAGGACATGGACACCTACTTGCGGCTGCAAAACCGGGTGCAAGCCCGCATGGCCTTGGCGGATCTCACCGCCAGCGGCGACGAAGACCCCTTCAGCGAAGAGGACATGGCGCGGGACCTGCGCTTCCGGGACGCCCAGCTTCTCCAACTCCGGGAGGAAGTCCCCCACCTGGAGGACCTGGACGATGCCCCCGTATTGGCGGACTTCACCCTGGACGATTTCCTCACCCAGCTTCTGCGCTACTTGGAGCGCAACCGGGCTGCTCTGGAGGCCATGCCTCTGGGAGTGTATGCAATAACTGCTGCTTTGGGCGAGAAGATTCAACCTGGTGTGATCTTTTGCTTGCGTCAGCGAAATCCCACCACAGACAAACGCCAGAGAACGGCCAGCCCCGTTCATCCCTACTACCTGGTGTTCATTAACTACAGTGGCAATATCCGCTACGCTGTTGGTAATGCCCGGCAGACGCTGGCCATGTTTGAAGAGACCACTGCTGGGGAAACGACTGTCCTCACCCAACTCTGTCACAGCTTTGATCAAAGGACTCAACAAGGCCAGAACATGAGCCACTACAACACACTGCTCAGGGATGCTATTGCTCATATCAGGCAGCGACACAATAAAACGCAAGTGGACGGACTGCGGGGATTCAGTGGGCGTGACTTCAAGCTCCCTAGGCGAATAGAGTCACCAAGGGCCTCCAGTGACTTTGAGTTGGTTAGCTGGCTTATTCTTGAGGATAAAAATGACAAATAGTGTACCAACCATTGCTGCTATTCAATCTGCTTTGGCTCCTATGGCCAGCGGTCATCTCCCTCAGGTGGCCACTGAACTGCTGAAGACATTGGGCTACCACAGCGAGCGCCAGTTGGATGGACAGACTGGTAAAGTCAATGATTTCAACCGATGCTTCCCCGCGTCCAATCCTGAACGTCAGTCCAACACTATTTTCAACATGAAAGTTAAGAATATATTTATCTTATTTCAATCGACAGATGAAGAAATTGTTGATCTAAAAACCAAGACTTCTAATCAAGACAATATCCGATCATTTCTTTTCATTGCTGTACAACTTAATAATTTAATTTGCTCTTATAAAGATTATCTTGAATTAACTCGTGAAATCAACAAACGCTTTGAATTTGTATCTACATGTATAGTTACTGTTTTCCGTAACGATGGCAATAATAAAGCAAAGCTCATCAGTGTAGCTATTGCAGATCGTCGCTCACATAAGATTTTTCCTGACCGTTTAGTCATTGGTAAAATCTCCTTAATTCATGAGATTAATTGTCGCCATCCCCATCGATTAGATCTGAAGACTCTAAGCAAGCTGTCATTACCGGTCAGCTTGCAAGAGATAAGTAATAATAACACACAAAACTTTGATGGACTGATGAAAAGTTTACTGGCCACATTGAGAACAGCAGAGAATAACCGTCAATATGAAAAACTGTTTACATGGTTTAAACAAATTAGTGATGGTAACTTTGCTGCTCAATATCCTTCTTGTTTGCCTATCTTGAAACGAGATGATGAGATTGAACTTGCACAGAAAATAGATGATTTGCTCTATCTGCAGAAAGAGAGAAAGATCTATTTCGATGAGAACAAGTGCTACCCTTCAGTGAGCGAGTGGGCAGGGCGGGTCAATATGTCCCGAACCAGTTTCAAACGGCGGCTGCGGTTGGGCCAGCAAGCCAAGGGAAAAATAGTCCAGCTCAATCTACGGTTGGTTATTTATATCATTAAAAAAATGAAAATTAACAAAGAAATTATGAACCGCGACCTCTCCTTCCAGGACCTGATTCAGGAAGGAAGTCTGGGTCTGGTGCGGGCAGCGGAAAAATTCGACCATGAAAAGGGGTACAAGTTTTCCACCTACGCCACTTGGT
>JAPOTR010000038.1 GCA_026709085.1 Cyanobacteria bacterium MAG CAR3_bin_5
CCTCAGACCTATGAAGTGTTTGCCGATGGGCAGTTGCTCACCTGTGAACCGGCCCAGGTGTTGCCCATGGCGCAGCGGTATTTCCTGTTGTGAGACAGGCAGCCACCAGATCCCCGGCATCGGCCACAGGGCGGATGGAAACTCCCAGGCCGGCGGCCACCTGGTCCACGGTCAGGTCATCCAGGAACAGGGGAGAGCCGGGGCGGAGCATGACGCTGGGCAGCAACAACTGATCCCCCAGATCCTTCCCCCTCAGCCCGTCCAGCAGGTCGGCGCCCGTCAGCAGGCCGGTGACCACCAACTCCTGACCCCAGTAGGGGCTGGGCAGAGGATAGAACAGCAAGTCCAACCCCCGGATGCCCTGGAGACGCTCCGCCACCGGCCGCAATGCCGGCCCCACCAGACCACCCACCACCCAACTGCAGCGCCGGGGCGCCGGGAGGACGGCGGGGAGTTGGGTGGTGGACTGCTCCAACGCCTCCAGAAAGGCGCGAATGCTCCCTACCCCGTTGGCCTGCTGCGGCCAGTCCCCATAGGTGGACCGGGGCGGCAGGGGCTGGGCAGCCATGAGATACCACTCATCCGCCAGCCAGGCAAAGCGGCTCCCCATGGAGTGGTGGAACTCCTGTTGCAGAGCCTCCACCTGGGCAATGACCCGGCAGGCCAGAGGGGGGGTCACCGGCGTCAGGTCTGCAGCGGTATCCGGTCGGAAGCGGGTCAGGCCCACCGGCGCCACGGCGGTGGAGAGCACCGCCGGCCAGTCGCTACCACCCCAGCGGGCCAGATCCCGTAAGGTGCGCTCCAACTGAGGGCCGTCGTTCAATCCGGGGCAAACCACCACCTGGGCATGAATCTGCAACCGTCGTTGGGCAAACCATTCCAGTTGCTGCAGGATGGCGCCAGCCCGCTTGTTGCGCAGCAGGCGACAGCGCAGGTCCGGATCCGTTGCATGGACCGACACGTACAACGGCGAGAGGCGTTGGGTTTCAATGCGTTGCCAGTCCGCCGGGGTCAGGTTGGTGAGGGTGAGATAGGAGCCATAGAGAAAACTGAGTCGATAGTCGTCGTCTTTGAGATAGAGGGTGGAGCGCTTACCCGCCGGCTGCTGGTCAATGAAGCAGAACGGGCAGCGGTTATTGCATTGCCGTAAACCGTCAAACAACGCCTCGCTGAACTCCAGCCCCAGATCCGTATCCATATCCTTCTCAAACGAGATGCAATGGTGTTGCCCCGCTGCATCCAGCACCTCAAGCCTTATTTCCTCTTCACCGATGAGAACGCGATAGTCGATCAGGTCCCGGGGGGCCACACCATTGATCCGCAGAATCCTGTCCCCCGGCTGGACGCCCAACTCCGCGGCAATGCTGTCGGCTTCCACCATGGTCACCAGGGCCGGCTGCGGTGGGGAAGCAGCGGCGGCCGGGCCGGTGGCGGCAGGACCTTGGTTCACAGGTTCTCCGGGTCCGTTGCATCGGCAAAGGCGATTCTGGCCTGTTCCAGGGCTTCCCGCACCCGCACAAACCCCGTCCCCCCTTCACTCAACCGGGCCGCCACCACCTGCCGGGGCTCCAGTACGGCAACAATATCCTCGGCAAAGGCGGGGTGGACCTGTTGCCATCGCTCCAGGGGCAGATCCCGCAGCAGGATGCCCTCCTGCAGACAGGTTTTCACCAGACCAGCCACCAGTCCGTAGGCCTGGCGGAAGGGTACGCCTCTGGCCACCAGGTAGTCCGCCACGTCGGTGGCGTTGGCAAAATCATCGCCAACGGCTTCCGCCAACCGCCGGGGCTGGAAACAGAGGCCCTCCTCCACCAGGATGGTCATGGCCTTCAGACAGTCCCTGGTGGTGCGCACCGCGTCGAACAGCCCCTCTTTATCCTCCTGCAGGTCCTTGTTGTAGGCCAGGGGAAGACCTTTGGTGACGGTCAGGAGGGCCTGTAAATGGCCAAACACCCGCCCGGTCTTGCCGCGCACCAACTCCGGCACGTCGGGATTCTTCTTCTGGGGCATGAGGCTGCTGCCTGTAGCGCAGCGGTCGGTGAGGCGGACGAAGGCAA
>JAPOTR010000004.1 GCA_026709085.1 Cyanobacteria bacterium MAG CAR3_bin_5
TGCCACCCGCTACGACCGCTGTGCACATATCTTTCTCTCTGCCGTCCTCCTGGGCACCACTCTCATCTTCTGATTATGAGTCCTGTGCCTAGCATGGATCCTGTCTTGAGGTGCCCATGGCTCCCACTGCACTGCTCAGCGTTTCCGATAAAATCGGCTTGGCGCATCTGGCCACGACGTTACAGCAGCGCCATGGTTTCCGGTTGATCTGCAGTGGGGGAACGGCCCAGCTCCTTCGGGAAGAGGGGGGCTTGACGGTCACCACCGTGGCGGATCACACCGGCGCTCCCGAGTTGCTGAACGGTCGCGTTAAAACGCTGCATCCACGCATCCACGGCGGCATCCTGGCGGATCGCCACAAGCCGGAGCACCTGGAGGATCTGCAACGCCAGGGGATTCCCCCCATCGATCTGGTGGTGGTCAATCTCTACCCCTTTGAAGCCACGGTGGCCGGCGGCACGGCGACCTGGGACCAGGCCGTTGAGGTGATCGATATTGGCGGCCCGACCATGCTCAGGGCCGCCGCCAAAAACCACGCCCACGTCAGTGTGCTGACAGCCCCCGATCAATATGGACCGTTCCTGGAGGCCCTGGCCGCTGGCGGCGTGGACCTTCAGCAGCGGCGGCGTCTGGCCCTGGCGGCCTTCCGGCACTCTGCCCGCTATGAAGCCGCCGTCAGCCAGTGGTTTGGCGCTCAACTGGAGGAGGATCCGGATCCGTTGCAGGTGACCCTGCCCCAACGGCAGCGCTTGCGCTACGGGGAAAATCCCCATCAGCCCGCTGTTTGGTATGGAGACTCCCAGGCAGGTTGGGGCGCAGCGCGGCAACTCCAGGGCAAACAACTGAGCTTTAACAATCTGCTGGACCTGGACGCCGCTCTTGCCAGTGTGCAGCAGTTTCCACCGGAGCAGGCGGCCGCTGTGGTAGTGAAGCACACCAATCCCTGTGGCGTGGCCACCGGCGCCGACCTGGCCACGGCCCTGCAGCGGGCCATGGCGGCGGATGAGGTGTCCGCCTTTGGCAGCGTTGTGGCGGTGAACCGGCCCCTGGATGCCGCCGCCGCGGCGCGGCTGGCCGCCATTTTTGTGGAGTGCGCGGTGGCCCCCGGGGTCACGGCGGAGGCGCTGGCGTGCCTGGCCCGGAAGCCCAATCTGCGTCTTCTCGCCATGGACCAGGCTGCCGTGGCTGGTGCATCCGGTCGGCAATTGCGCACCATCCTGGGGGGCGTTCTGGTGCAGCAGCGGGACCATGAGCCTGTGGATCGCTCCGGTTGGCAGGTGGTCACCACAGCGCAGCCTGACGCCGTGGTCCTGGAGGAACTGGAGTTTGCCTGGCGGGTGGTGCGTCATGTGCGCTCCAATGCCATTGTGGTGTCCAGGGATCAGCAGACCCTGGGCATCGGTGCGGGGCAGATGAATCGCGTTGGCGCGGCGGAGTTGGCCCTGGCGGCGGCTGGAGAGCGATCCCATGGCGCCGTCCTGGCCAGTGACGGCTTCTTCCCCTTTGCCGACACGGTGAAGCTGGCGGCCGGTGCCGGCATCTGCGCCCTCATCCAGCCGGGCGGCAGCAAGCGGGACGAGGAGTCCATTGCAGCCTGCAACGACCATGGTTTGGTGATGGTCTGCACGGGACGCCGCCACTTTCTCCATTAGCAGCGTGCCTTAAGGCACACGTCAAGCGGTAAGTTCCTAACTTGAACCAGCAGACCATGCCCTGACGTCGCCATGCCGGAGACCGTTGGCTTCAGCCTCAACTTCGTCCACCCCTTGCTGATGTGGGCGCTTCTGGCCTTGAGCGGTTATGCCCTCTTCCTGGGCATCCGCAGCAAGAAGCTACGCACCACAAAGGATGCCGAATTGCGCAAACAACTGGCCAAGAGCAAGGTGAGCCAGCGTCATTTCTTCGCGGGCTCCCTTGTTCTGGCGTTCATGGTGCTGGGCGTCTTCCTCGGCATGGGGGTCACCTACCTCAATAACGGCAAGCTGTTTGTGGGTCCCCATCTGCTGGCAGGGGCCGCCATGGCCTGCATGATTGCCCTGGCCGCGTCCCTCGTCCCCCTGATGCAGCGGGGCAACGTGGTGGCGAGAAAAGCCCATGTGGGGCTGAATATGGGCGTCATGACCCTCTTTCTCTGGCAGGCCCTGACGGGCATGGAGATCGTCAACAGGATTTGGGCGAACCGCTGAGGCTCAGAACCCCCTCGTTGGGGAATTGGCAGTCTCGAACAGGGCGCGGATGGTTTCCCCCACCACCCGGTCAGGGGTGGACGCACCCGAGGTGACCCCCACGGTGATCTCCCCTTCCGGCAGGAAGATGAAGATGGCGATTTCCTGCAGATGGGTGATGTTGGAAGAGTTGTAGCCGCGTCACAAACCCTGTAAATTCAATCCACTCTCATTGGGGTTTTCCATGGACGCAAAACGGGTACGCTCTCCCCTCCTTCTATCTGGTCTGGCCCTTCTCTTCATCTCTAATCTAGATTTAGAGGCACTCTCTAGAATCAAATCATTGACAACATACGAGGAAAACAAAGTCTCAAGAATAAGAGTATACACATACTCTCCCGAAGGCAACTTCTCGGACACATTTACGCCATTACGAGACATGAAGAGAATTGCCGGCTCCAAGTCCAAAGCCAAGCGTAAGCCATGCAGTGTCGGGGTACAGGCTGAGATCCAGCAGAGCCTGCTGGAACTGTTGAACGATAGATCGTTTTACACAGGCTGGGATGATGTTGACACGTCAATTCGTGCGATGAGCGCTACTCGGAGGCCCGGAGATAGGCCCTTGTTGGACCTTGAGTCAATATGCCACACACACATTGACACTGAAACCTGGGACCACCTTTTGTCTAAGACCGACAGAGATCCCCTAGAATGACGCTACCGGCACCCAAATCCCGCTACAGCACCGGAGATTCATGTCTGCACAGTGTTCGGCCCTATCCGAACACAGACGATGTCTGCCAAGTCATTGGCGAGAACGACATCACTGTGGAGTATCTTGATGATGCCGCCTTGCTGATCGGGTGTCCCTACCATGAGACCGGCGCCATTGGTGACCGGTTGGCTGAGGGTGCGCAGCAGCTTGATCAAATCGGGTCATGGGTCTTGCTCAGTGTGCCTGAGCGCTAAGGAACGCACCAAGCCCCCGCAAGCCATGGGCAAACGGGATGGTCAGTGGGGGGCTTTGCGCAGCGTCTCCATGATCTTCAAGGGCAGGTCATCCACCCGCTTGTCCTGCAGATTCACAATCAGACCTGCACATCCCAGGATCACCACTGGTTGGGTCAGCAGCGCAGCTATTCGCTCAGTCCAGGGGAGATAGCTGGCAGGGGGCCGGTGGCGCAACTTCAGAACTCCTCATCGGCAAAGCCGTGGTTGGCAATCTCGAACAGGGCGCGGATGGTTTCCCCCACCACCCGGTCAGGGGTTGATGCCCCTGATGTGACCCCCACGGTGATCTTCCCTTCCGGCAGCAAGGGGGACAGTCGCTCCAGGTTTTGGCCCAGCGGCTTGTGTTCGATGGCGTTGCCAGGGCCAATGCGCTCGGGAGCATCGATATGGAGAGAGAGGATGCCGCGCTCCATGGCGATTTCCTGAAGATGGGTGGTGTTGGAGGAGTTGTAGCCGCCAATCACAACCATCAGGTCCAGCTTTTCCTCCACCAGGGAAAACATGGCGTCTTGACGCTCCTGGGTGGCGTCACAGATGGTGTTAAAGGCCAGGAAGTGTTCCTTGAGGGAGGTGGGGCCGTAGCGACGCAACAGGGTCTGCTCGAAGAGCCGGCCGATGGCCTCCGTTTCCGTCTTCAGCATGGTGGTTTGATTGGCCACCCCCAGCCGAACCAGATCCCTGTCGGGATCGAATCCAGAGGAGCAGGCATTCTTGAAGCGCTCCAGAAAAGCCTGCCGATCCCCCCCCGAGAGGATGTAGTCGCACACCACTCGGGCCTCCTCCAGGTTCAGCACCACCAGATAGGCGCCGGCAAAAGAACTGGTGGCCAGGGTTTCTTCATGCTTCACCTTGCCATGGATGATGGAGGTGAAGTCCCGCTTCTTGTGGCGCTCCACCGTGCTCCACACCTTGGACACCCATGGACAGGTGGTGTCCACAATGGTGCATTGGCGCTGATTCAGGAGTTGCATCTCGGCCACCGTGGCGCCAAAAGCAGGCAGGATGACCACGTCCCCCTGCTCCACGGCGGAAAAGTCCTTGCGCCCCTCCATGATCGGGACAAACAACACCCCCATCTGGCGCAGATGGCGGTTGACCGAGGGATTATGGATAATCTCGTTGGTGATCCAGATGCGCTCTTCGGGGAAGTGGCGACGGGTCTCATAGGCCATGGCCACGGCCCGCTCCACGCCCCAGCAGAAACCGAAGGCCTCGGCCAGGTGGATGGTGAGACGGCCCTGGGTGAGCTTGTTGTTGTTGGCGCGAATCTGCTGGATCAGATCACACTGGTAGGCATTCTCCAGGGTGCTGGCCACCTCTTTGGCTCGCCCGAAACCCCGCCGGTTGTAGTTGTCGGAGTGGTGGAGCGTGCGGCGGAACGCCTGGGTATCAATGGCTTCAGCCACAGGAGCACAACGGCATGGGTGAGCAGCGTAGGTGGGGCAATCGCGGATTAACAGCAAAGGCCCCAGACCAGGGTAGTCCAGAGCCTTTGAGATGGAAGTTGGATGGAAGGTTGGCAGGGGCGGCCGGGAAGCCAATCGATGCCGACCCGGCGCGCCAGGCTCGGAACCGCTCAGCCGTTGCTGGAGGCAAACTCCGGATAGGCCTCCATGCCGTGCTCGCCAATATCCAGACCCGTAAGCTCCTCTTCTTCGGTCACCCGAATGCCGCCGAAGATGGCGCCAATGATCTGCCAGGCGATGAAACAGGTCACCACGGTCCAGATGCCGTAGGCCAGCACGCCCACAAACTGATAGCCGAATTGCGCAAAGCCGCCGCCGTTGAACAGGCCAATTCCAGCGGCTCCGGCATCCATGCCTTCAACACCCCAGAGGCCGATCACCAGGGTGCCCCAGACGCCACAGGTGCCGTGAACCGAGAAGGCCCCGACGGGGTCGTCAATGCCCATGCTGTCCAGAAAGCCTACGGAAAGCACCACGATCAAGCCGCCAACGAAGCCGGCAACCCATGAGCCCACCAGGGTCATGTTGCCGCAACCGGCGGTAATGCTCACCAGCCCCGCCAGGATGCCGTTGATGATCATGGTCAGATCGGGCTTGCCGGAGGTGATCTTGGACAGCAGGGCTGCGCCGATGCCGCCGCCGGCAGCCGCCAGGGTGGTGGTCACCGCTACAAAGGGCACGTACTGGTCCATGGCCAGTTCGGAGCCCGGGTTGAAGCCGTACCAGCCAATCCAGAGCACCAGGCAGCCGAGGGTGGCAATGCCCATGTTGTGACCGGGCATGGCCTGGGCCTCGCCGTTGACGAACTTGCCGATCCTGGGACCGAGGAGAGCAGCGCCCACAACACCGGCCCAGGCTCCCACGGAGTGAACGATGGAGGAGCCGGCAAAATCAATGAAGCCCATCTCGTAGAGCCAGCCGCCGTTCCACTGCCAGCTTCCGGAGATGGGGTAGATGATCCCGGTGAGCACCAGGGAAAAGATCACGAACTCGCCAAACTTGATCCGCTCCGCCACCAGCCCGGAAACGATGGTGGCGGCTGTGCCGGCGAAGGCGGACTGGAAAAGGAAGTCCACCGTCGGCACCAGCCCTGCTTCGGCAATGGTCTCCGGCGAGACGTAGGGATCGAAGAAGAGTCCGTTAAAATAGAGCCAGCCACCGGCGACGGAGTTTCCGTACATGATGGAGTAGCCGATCAGCCAGTAGGCGCTCACCGCCAAGGCGAACACGAAAAGGTTCTTCGAGAGGATGTTGACCGCGTTCTTCTGCCGGCACATCCCCGCCTCCACCATGGCGAAGCCCGCATTCATGAAGATGACCAGGATGGTGGCGATCAGCAGCCAGAGGTTGTTGGCCAGGAAGGCGGCGCTGATTTCCGGCTCAGCCCCCTCCATGGTTTCCTGAGCCTTGGCGGCAAGATTGAACAGGCCCAGGCCCATGAGGCCCAAGGGGATGCAGGCCAACCAGGCCAATCGGTTAAAAGAGCCCTTGGTGATGAACTCGGTCAATTGAGCGACACCGTTCAACAGGCTCTTCTGTGCCAACTGCTGGGCCGCGGTCACTCGCGGGCGGTGCATTGCAAGCGTCATACAAAAAGCACGTGCAAACAACAAGAAGAGACGTCGGCGAATGTCGCCAACTCTTGCAACACATTGCAGCCCCGGAGGCGGAAGTTTTGTAGCCGCTGTTACAAGATTTCACCCCAGAGATCCAGCTTTAGCAGCGCAGCCCTATTTCCGTGGGCTAGGGGCAGGGGCTAGGGGCATCAGGCTGACGATCCAGAACCGTTGCCAGTCCACACCAGTCCACCCCGTCCGGCCTGTGGGCAAAGCGCGGTGCATACATCTCAACCCCGGCGGTGCGCGCCATCCGGAACAGTTCTCCATAGCGAGAGTCGGCCCGATCACCGGGGGCGAAGCTGTGGCAGTCGCTGCGGCTGACACACAGCAACAGCACGGCCCGGGCCGCGGGCAGCACGTCCACGAGATCCTGCAGGTGCTTCTGCCCCCGGGCGGTTACGGTGTCGGGGAATACGGCCACCGGCCCCTCGCTCCACGTGGTGTTCTTGATTTCCACGTAGACGGGCCGCTCGCCCCCCTCAAGCAGCAGGTCGATGCGGCTCTTCTTCTGGCGGCCGTAGGCCACCTCCCGGCGGATGGTTGCGTAGGCGCCAAGCTGGGGGTCCAGCCTCCCTTGACGGACGGCATGCTCCAGCAGACGGTTGGGCAGGGCGGTATTGATGCCCACCCACTCGGGCTGTCCCCCGTCACCGCGGACCTGAATCTGCTCCCAGGTCCAGGCCAGTTTGCGGCGGGGGCCGGGGTCATGGCGGATGCGCACCGGGGCTCCCACCTGACAGACGCCGGTCATGGGACCCGTGTTGGGGCAGTGGGCCGTCACCTCGGTCCCGTCCGCCAGTCGCACGTCCGCCAGGAAGCGCCGGTAGCGCCGCAACAGGACCCCTTCAGCGAGGGGAGCAAAGGACAGCACCCGGCGGGATTGCCCCGTCTCCGTCCGACCCATTCCCGGCTCCCTTTCCACACCCGGCTATCCTGCACCATTGGCAGCCCCCATGGTCCATTCCCCGCCTGCGCGTTCCCTCGGCCGGATCGGGCTGATTGTCGGCGTTGCCACCGGTTTGAGCAAACTGGGGGGCCTGGTGCGCCAGTTGGCCCTGGCGGCAGCCTTCGGCATTGGCCCGGCCTATGACGCCTACAACTACGCCTACGTGGTCCCCGGATTCCTGTTGATCCTGCTGGGGGGGATCAACGGCCCCTTCCATAGCGCCATGGTCTCGGTGCTGGCCAAGCGAGACCGTCACCAGGCCCGGCTGCTGCTGGAGAACGTCAACACCATGGTGGGCGCGGCGCTGGCGCTGGCGACCCTGGCGCTGGTCCTGGGGGCCGAGGTGATCATTGACGTCACAGCGCCCGGTCTGGCCCTGGCGGGGAAGGAGACCATCCGCCAGTTGGCCGTGCTTCAGGTGCGGCTCATGGCGCCCCTGGCGCTGGTGGCCGGGTTGGTGGGTCTGGGCTTTGGCGCCCTCAATGCGGCGGATGCGTTCTGGCTGCCCTCCCTGAGCCCATTGTTGTCCAGTGGGGCGGTGCTGGCGGGTCTGGGCTGGCTTTGGTGGCAACTGGGAGCAGACATCGGCGCCCCTGAACAAGCCCTGCTGGGGGGCATCGTTCTGGGCATTTCCACCACCGCCGGCGGGATCCTGCAGTGGCTGGCGCAGTTGCCGGCCATGGGTCGCCTGGGCCTGGGCTGGCCACGGCTGCGCTGGCGCTGGCGGGATGCGGGGGTATGGGAGGTGCTGCGGGTGATGGGTCCCGCTACCCTGTCCTCGGGAATGCTCTACATCGCCGTCTTTACGGACCTGTTCTTTGCGTCCCTCCTGCCCCGGGCGGGGGTGGCCGCCGGGCTGACCTACGCCAATCTCCTGGCGCAGACCCCACTGGGCATTGTCTCCAGCATGGTGCTGGTGCCGTTGCTGCCGGCCCTGTCCCGCCTGGTGCGGGCCGGCGACGGGGAGGGTTTCCGCCGGCAACTGCGCTGGGGCCTCATGGTGAGCATTGCCGCCATGTTGCCCATGGGAGCAATGCTCATGGTGCTGGCGGAACCCCTGATCCGCACCATCTATGGCCACGGCGCCTTTGACGCCCGGGCGGCGGAACTGGTAGGAACCCTGCTGGTGGCCTATGGGCTGGGGATGCCCGCCTACCTGGCCAGGGACGTGTTGGTGCGGGCCTTCTATGCCCTGGAAGATGCCGTCACCCCCTTCCGTATTGCGGCGGTGAGCATCGGTCTCAACGTTGTGCTGGATTGGGGTCTCACCGGGGGACCGACCCCCGCCGGGCCGCTGCTGCCCTTTAATTTCGGGGCGGCGGGGCTGGTGCTGGCCACCATGGGGGTGAACGTGATTGCATCCCTGGCCCTGATGATCGGCCTGAAGCGCCACGGGCAATCCTTGCCATGGGGGCCGTTGCTGCGGGACGGTCTGGCCCTGCTGCTGGCCACAGCCGCGGCGGCGCTGGCGGCCGCGCTGGCCAGCCACCTGGTGGACTGGTCCCGGGAATTTGTGGGCGGTGTGCTGGAACTCCTGATTTCCGCCGGTCTGGGCTTGGTGAGCTATGGCCTTCTGGCCCAGCGCCTGGATGTGGCGGAAGCGGCGGCGCTGTGGCAACTGTTGCGCCGCCGCCTCAGGAGTGGCGGCAAGTCCGCCCCCAGGCCGGAGGCGGACTGACCGTTGGCGCCGCCGCTGGCCGGCCCTCAGGGGATCACCTGCCGTCGCTCCCGGAACTTGAGGGGAACCTCCAGGCGATTTCCAATGATCTCCATGCCCTCCACGGACAGGATATTGGCTTCGATGCCAAAGGACTTAAAGGCTTTTTCCAGTTCTTCAATCACGACTTTCTCCACTTGCGCCTCATGGTCAAGGACGGAACCCACGAGACGGTCCCCCACCGGCCCAAGGTGCTTGCGCAACACCTCGCGGGTGTTGATGATCTCAACGATCAGCATGACGACCATGTGGTTGCTGACCAATTCTATCGGCAACCCCGGCCCACGGCTTCCGGCCCGGTCAACCGGGCTTGCCGTCAGGGGCGCGGCGGCGGATCCGCCGTTGCGCCACGACAGCCAGATGAACCAGCAGCGCCAGGAGCCACACCAGGCTGAACCAGCCCGGATGGGACCAGGGATGGCGCAACAACTGGATGAACCAGAGACCGGAATTGAGGGCAGCGTAGAGGGCGCCGTGCAGGGCAAGATTGACCCGCCGTTCCAGATCCTGATAGCGGGGATCCGCGGGGTCCGGTTCACCGATCCAGCGTAGGGGCATGGCGGGGGCAACAGCAGCGCCCGTCCATTCTCTCCGGCGACGCCCTCCGGCACGAGCCAACCCCATGGACTTGACGCCCGGAGTTGCCCGGGTGCATAATCGATTACCATCAGGTTGCCGTTGGCGCCTGGGGGCGTCTGATGGGCTTGTAGCTCAGTGGATTAGAGCACCTGACTACGGATCAGGGTGTCGGGAGTTCGAATCTCTCCAGGCCCGTTCAGCCCCCTGCCAGCCGCCCCTCATGGGCGGCTTCGGTGTACCTGGGCGTCCGTAACGGTTCAGGCAAGAATGCCGCGGTTTTCCCGTCGGATTTACCATTCAAGGGAGCACCCGTGACCACCCTTGAGCCTGACCACCAGCGCCGCCCGCAACCACTCCCTGCCGGAGAGTGATCCCCAATTGGCCACCCTGATCAGGCAGGAGGAGCAACGCCAGCAGGAGCACATTGAACTGATCGCCAGCGAGAACTTTGCCTCCAGGGCCGTGATGGAGGCCCAGGGAACGGTTCTCACCAACAAGTACGCGGAGGGGTTGCCCGGGAAGCGCTACTATGGCGGTTGTGAGCATATCGACGCGGTGGAATCCCTGGCCATCAGCCGGGCCAGGCGCCTCTTCCGGGCGGAGTGGGCCAACGTGCAGCCCCACAGCGGCGCCCAGGCGAATTTCGCGGTGTTTCTGGCGCTGCTGAATCCCGGGGACACCATCCTGGCCATGGACCTGTCCCACGGCGGCCACCTGACCCACGGTTCACCGGTGAGCGTCTCCGGCAAATGGTTCCGGGCGGTGCATTACGGCGTGAATCCGGAGACGGAGCGCCTGGACTTTGCCGACGTTCGCCGCCTGGCCATGGCGTGCAAACCCCGGCTCATCATCTGCGGCTTCTCGGCCTATCCCCGCATCATCGACTTTGCCGCCTTTCGGGCCGTTGCCGACGAGGTGGGGGCCTATCTGCTGGCGGATATGGCCCATATTGCCGGACTGGTGGCGGCGGAGGTTCACCCCAGCCCTCTGCCCCACTGCCATGTGGTGACCACCACCACCCACAAGACCCTGCGGGGTCCCAGGGGAGGTCTGATTCTGTGCAACGACACCGACCGGGGCAGACTCCTGGACAAAGCCGTGTTTCCCGGTTGTCAGGGGGGACCGTTGGAGCACGTGATCGCCGCCAAGGCCGCAGCCCTGGGGGAAGCCCTTGACCCCGATTTCCGCCGCTACAGCCGGCAGGTTGTGACCAATGCCCAAGCTATGGCCGGGCGTCTGCAGGAGCGTGGCCTGCGGCTGGTGTCCGGGGGAACGGACAACCATCTGGTGCTGGTGGACGTGCGCTCTCTGGGTATGACCGGCAAACGGGCTGACGCCCTGCTCGGTGACATCAAGCTGGCCGTCAACAAGAACACCATTCCCTTTGATCCCGAGTCCCCCTTCGTCACCAGCGGGATCCGCCTGGGCACTGCCGCCATGACCACCCGGGGATTTGACGGGGAAGCCTTTCAACAGGTGGCCGACGTGATTGCGGATCGCCTCCGGAACCCGGACAGTGAAGAGGCGCTCCACCATTGCCGCCAGCGGGTGGATGAACTGTGTCGTCGTTTTCCGCTGTAATTCCCGTGCCCATGGTCACCCAATCCCGTCTGCCCCATTCTTCAGGCTCCACTCGCCATGGCCGCTGAGACGGCGGACATCCTCGCCAGTGTTGCCAGCCCTTGGAGCTTCAGCCTGTTTGTGTTTGGTCTTTCCGCGCTGATCACAACCTTGCTGGTCCCACTGGTGCGGGGGGTGGGGCTGAGGTTGGGCCTCACGGACCGACCCGATACCCGTAAGCAGCACAAGACACCGATGGTGCGGATTGGGGGAATTGCCATGGTGCTGGGGTTCAGCCTGGCTTTGGCCGTGATCTGGGCCTGCGGAGGCTTTGGCGTTCTGCCCAGGAATCAGGAGATGCTGATCTGGACGGCCATCGGGGGATCACTGGCGTTTTTCTGCATCGGCCTGGTGGATGATCTCTTCTCACTGCCGCCACTGCCCCGTCTCTGCGTGCAGCTTCTGGTTGCAACCATGGCGTGGGAGGCGGGCGTCCGCATCAGCGCCGTTGACCTCTATCCGGGGGGGCAGGTACTGCAATTCTCCACGGGCTTCAGTTTGCTGGTGACGATGCTGTGGCTGGTGGGCATCACCAACGCCATCAACTGGATTGACGGGCTTGACGGGTTGGCGGCGGGGGTTGGCGGCATCGCGGCGGTGGGCCTTACGGTTGTCACCTTCTACGTGAACGACCAGGTTGCGCTGGCCCCCACACTGCTGGCTGCGGCGGTGGCGGGAACCTGCCTGGGATTCTTGCGCTACAACCTGAACCCGGCGCAGATCTTCATGGGAGACGGGGGCTCCCACTTTCTCGGTTTTGCCTTGGCCTCCATCAGTATTATCGGTCCGGCAAAGGAGTTTGCCGGCGTCAGTCTTCTGTTGCCCCTGGTGATTCTCTTCCTGCCCCTGGCGGACATGTCCGCCGTGGTGATGGGTCGGCTGCGTTCAGGTCGATCCCCTTTCTACCCGGATCGACGTCATCTGCATCACCGGTTGCTGCGGGCAGGTTTCAGCCATCGGCATACCGTCTTTCTGATCTATGCCGTTGCCCAGTGGCTGGCCTGTCTGGCCCTGGTGGTGACCAACGTGGGCAATCGTTTCCTCTGGTTCAGCCTGGCGACGGCCTTGCTCATCTGGTTGCTCCTGCGCAGTGGTCGGGAGCGGGTGGCGCCCCTGAGCCCGGCGACAACCAATCGCCCTTCAACCCAACAACCCCCTCAGACCGAACCGGCCGAGATCGTGTTATCCCATGGCAACGACACCCATGGATCCTGACCAGGGTCACCCAAGGGAAGGGGCAGAGGTGCTTTGCATCGGCAGCGAGTTGCTGCTGGGCAACATCCTTAACGGCAACGCCCGCTGGCTGGCGGAGGCATTGGCGGCCTTGGGCATTCCCCATTTCCGTCAGACGGTGGTGGGGGACAACAGTCAACGGCTGCAGGAAGCGTTGCGGGAAGCAAGCGGTCGCTGTCGGCTTCTCGTTACCACCGGTGGTCTGGGTCCCACCGCCGATGATCTCACCACCCAGGCCATGGCCAGCTTCTTCGGCCAACCCCTGGAACTGCGGGAGGAGGTGTTGGCCACCATCACCGCCCGCTACAGAACCAGGGGGCAACCGATGCCGGCCGGCAATCGCAAACAGGCCCTGCTGCCCAGGGGCGCCACCGTCATTCCCAACCCCGCCGGCACCGCTCCGGGCATGATCTGGGAGCCCCAACCGGACTTCGTCATTCTCACCTTTCCCGGCGTGCCATCTGAACTACACGCCATGTGGCGGCAAACCGCCGTGCCCTGGCTTCGGCAGCAGTCCTATGGCCGTGGCGTAGTGACGAGCCGTATCCTGCGGTTCTGGGGGGTGAGTGAATCCCGGCTGGCGGAGGCCGCAGCCACCGAACTGGCCCAAACCAATCCCACCGTTGCCCCCTATGCCGGCACGGGCGAGGTGAAGCTCAGGATTACAGCCTGTGCCGAGACCAGCCAAGGGGCCGAGGCCCTGATCGCCCCCACCCAGGGGCGGCTGATGAAACTGGGGGGCAGCAGCTTCTATGGGTGGGATGACGACAGCCTGGCCAGTGTGGTGCTGAACCTATTGATGGAGCGCCGGCAAACCGTGGCCGTTGCCGAGTCCTGCACCGGTGGCGGCGTGACCGCGGCCCTCACCGCGGTGCCCGGCAGTTCAGCGGTTGTGCCGGGAGGCATCGTGGCCTATGGCAACGCCGTCAAGCACAAGCTGCTTGGCGTTGCCGCCACTGATCTGGAACGCCATGGGGCCGTGAGTACGCCGGTTGCCAAGGCCATGGCCGTCGGGGTGCGCCATCGCCTTGGGGCGGACTGGGGTGTGGCGGTCACCGGCATCGCCGGACCAGGCGGGGGGAGTGCCGACAAACCGGTGGGACTGGTGGTGTTTGCCGTGGCCGGTGAGCAGGGCGCCGTCACGGTCGCCAAGCGGTTCGGTTCCGGTCGTGGCCGCCACTGGATCCAGTCCGTCAGCGTGGGCGCCAGCCTGGATCTGCTGCGGCGCCAGCTTTTGGGTCTCGAACTGGAAAATGCCTGGAGTTAGAGCCGGCTTCCTATGGCCGTGGTTGGCGGAGGCCCCGCTGCGCCAGCCGTTGGGCATCAAAGAGGCGGGACTGGTAACGGCTGCCGGAACACAGCCCCTCGGGCCAGAACAGGAGGCTTCCCTGTCTGCCACCCGTCACGCATCACCCCGGAGGGGGCAGGGGCGCTCAACGGGGCTCCCCTTCTCCATGGGAGGGGGAGGGTGAAGGAGCCGTAGCTACCGGCGGGCGTTCTCCTCGGGGCTACCTGACCGCCATGGCGGCCTCGGTCAGGCGATCCAGCTTCTCGTTGATCACTCTGTTGTCCGCCTTGATTTCAGCGAGTTCGCCCCGGATCTCCTTCATTTCCTCGCGGAACTCCTTCATCTCCTGTCCAGAACTCGGGTAAACTAGCCAATTCATTACCGTTGCTTCATCGTGGGCGCCCACGGAACTGGTCCCGTCCTGTTTCCACAGGGATTCAGGCTGTCTGTCCTGGCAACAGGTTTGGCAACAGCCTGGGGATGCTTCCTTGCCGCCCCGGCTGCGGCACTGGTGCCCTACGTCTACATTCCCCAAGGCGAGGAACTGGAGGCTTCGGCCCTGAGCATTGCCCAGACCGCGGCCCAGGTGTTACAGACCGGTCAACTGGAAGAAGCCGCCAGCCTGGCTGACTTGTCCGTCCGTCTGCTGCCCTCGAATCCCCGAAGCTGGCTGCTGTTGGCGGAAGCCCGGCTGCGCAACAGGGATTCTGCAGCAGCCAAGGAGGCTCTGGCCCAGGCCAAACTTCTGGATCCCGACAATGCCGGGGTCTGGTTTGCCGAGGCCTCCCTCGCCATGGCCGACGATGACTTTGCCCACGCGGAAACCCTGATCCGCAAGGGCCTTGACCTGGATCCGGACAACGCCAACGCCTATTTCGATTTGGGCAACGCTTTGTTCCTGCAGGGGGACGGGGAAGAAGCCCTGGCCGCCTTTCAGGAGGCGGCCGACAAACAGGACGACTTCTGGGCAGCCATCAACAACCAGGGCCTGGTGCTCTACGAAGCCGACCAACCCGAAGCAGCCATGGAGCGCTGGCGCCAGGCCATTGCCATCAACAACCGGGTGGCGGAGCCGGAACTGGCCCTGGCCGCTGCTCTCTACAACCAGGGGGATCGGGATGAATCCACCATCGGCATGGCCGTCCGCGCCCTGGATCGGGATCCGGATTACGTGGAGGAGGATTTTCAGGAAAGCCAGTTATGGGGAGAGAAGTTGCGGGCGGTGACCCGGGATCTCTTCATGGATTCCCGCTTGCAGAATACGGTGGAACAGGCCCGCGCCATTGCCAAATTGCGGCGCCTGGAGCGGGACAGCAGGCCACCGTTGCCCGAAGAAGCACCTGAAGAACCCGAAGAAGAAGACGCCCCCTCCCCTGAAGGGAAGCGCCCAGCCTTTCCTTAGGCTGGGCCGAACCCGTGATCAAGCGGCATGGTCAGTGATCGCATTGTCCCCACCTCGTTACGGGAGGAGATGGAGCGCTCGTACCTGGAATACGCCATGAGCGTGATCGTGGGCCGGGCCCTGCCCGACGTGCGCGATGGCCTGAAGCCCGTGCAGCGGCGCATTCTCTATGCCATGCATGAACTGGGCCTGACGCCGGAGCGTCCCTTCCGCAAGTGTGCCCGGGTGGTGGGAGACGTGTTGGGGAAATACCATCCCCACGGGGAAACCGCGGTTTATGACGCCCTGGTGCGTCAGGCGCAAACCTTCACCAGCCGCCACCCGCTGCTGCAGGGCCACGGCAATTTCGGTTCGGTGGACGACGATCCGCCGGCGGCAATGCGTTATACGGAAACCCGCTTGGCGCCCCTGGCCCATGGGGTGCTGCTGGGGGAACTGGGGGAGGACACGGTGGACTTCACCCCCAATTTTGACGGGTCTCAACAGGAACCGGCTGTTCTGCCTGCCCAGCTTCCCATGCTGCTGCTGAACGGCTGCGCCGGCATTGCCGTGGGCATGGCCACCAACATCCCTCCCCACAACCTGGGGGAGATTGTGGATGGCCTGGTGGCGCTTCTGCGCAACCCCCGGCTGAGTGATGAAGACCTGTTGCAACTGATCCCCGGCCCCGACTTCCCTACAGGAGGGGAAATCCCTGTAGGCAGTGGCCTGCGGGAGGCCTATCTGCAGGGGCGGGGCAGCATCCGGGTGCGGGGTGTGGCCCATGTGGAAGCCATCCGGCCCGCCAAGGGGCGCCGTCGTCGCCATGCTGTCGTGGTGACGGAACTGCCCTACCAGCTCAGTAAGGCCCACTGGATTGAAAAGCTGGCGGAGCAGGTGAATGACGACCGCCTCAGCGGCATTGCCGACATCCGCGACGAGAGCGACCGGGAAGGGATGCGGGTGGTGATTGAACTGCGCCGGGACGGCCGGCCGGAGCGGGTTCTGCAGGAGTTGTTCCGCCGCACCGCCTTGCAGAGCAACTTCGGCGCCATCCTTCTGGCTCTGGTGGATGGCCAGCCGGCCCAACTGAGCCTGCGGCGGGTTCTGGAGATTTTTCTGGAATTCCGGGAGCAAACCGCTCTGCGCCGCTACCGCTTTGCTCTGGACAAGATCAGCCGGCGGCTGGAGGTGGTCCAAGGGTTGCTGGCAGCCCAGGCCCAACTGCAACAGGTGATTCTGCTGGTCAGCCGGGCGCCGGAGGCGGCCCGGGCGGAGGCGGCGCTCCAGGCGCAGCTTGCTCTCAGCCCGGTCCAGGCGGCAGCGGTGCTGGCCATGCCCCTGCGCCGCCTCACCGGCATGGAGCGGCAGGGCCTGGACACGGAACGGCAAGAACTGGAGGCCGCCCAGGCCCAACTCCGTCTGCTGCTGGACAACCGGGACAGGAGAGTTGAAGCGCTGATCCGCCAGTTGCTGCAACTGCGCCAGCGCCACGCCACGCCACGCCGCACCCGCCTTCTGGGGCGGATGGCCACCGGTGGGCCGTCCACCGCTGCCGAACCAATCGGCTCGGAACAGCACCCACAGGCCCGGGTGGCCATCCCGGAGGATGGGCAACTGCTGGTGCAGGCTGATGGGCAGTTGAGGCTGACGTCTCCCCTTGCCGTGTCCCGTCTCCGGCTTGAGCAGCCGGCGCCCCTTTCCGGCCAGCCTCAACCGCCCCGTTCCATTGTTCCCGTCCATTCCGAACCCCGGATCGTGGTGTTCAGCGCCATGGGACGAATCGCTACCCTTCGCTGGGAGCGAACAACACCGCAACCCCAGGCCTTGGCCCGTTTTCTGCCCGAGAAGCTGGGGGGGCAGGCGGACCACCCTGTCCAGTTGACATTGCTGGGTGGTTCCGCCGCCACCGCAGGATTGGCCCTGCTGAGCAATGATGGTCATTGCCGCCGGCTCAAGGCTGCGGACCTTCTGGAACTGGCGGCCCGGTCCCGCAACTCCGGTCGGACTGTCACCGTATTCAAGTTGCGGCCGGGGCGGACCCTCTGCCGGGTGGCGCCCTGCCCGGCAGACATGGCGGTTCTGGTGGTGGCCACCAGTTGCGGCCGCCTGCTGCGCCTGGATGTGACCCCCCACCTGCTGCAAGAACTGGACAGCCCTGCCGGCGCACCGCTTTTGCAGTTGATCCCCCGTGAAACCATCGTGGGCGCCGCCTGTTGCGGGGGCGCCAGCCAGTTGCTTCTGGCCACCCGCCATGGCCGGCTCAAACGGCTGCCCGTTGCCCAACTGGCGCCGAACCGCCCCGGTGATCTGGGCCGGATCGGCCTGCGCTTTCTGGAGCGCAGCGACAGCCTCCTGGGCCTGTGGCCCGTGGGGGATCACCCCTGCTTCATCCTGTTGACAACCGATCACCGCAGTTGCCGCTGCCCCTGGGAGCAGGCGCCCGTACAGGAATGCGGCGGCGTGGGAGAGTCTCTGCTGCCAGTAGGGGTGGAGTTGGCCGATGTGATCGTTCCAGGGGAGGTTGCCCAACTCCCCCCGCCCCGGAAACCTGGCCGGAATCCTCGGAAGGAGGAGAAAGGGTGAACCGGGCAGGGACTCTCCTCAAAGTCCAGTGCTCCAGCCTCGGAACCCATAACCGGAAAAAGGTTAAATAGCGATTCCCGCTTTACTCCCGGGGACGGCGCCGGATATGGTCTGCGCCCCGCCTCCGCACCACCCGCATCGGAACATCGAAGGAGAATCCTATCCCAACCAATCCTGCAGCGCCAAGGTCTGGGCCATGAGCCGTTGCTGAGACATGGGGAGTTGTAGCCGTTGCGCCACCGCCAGAGGGTCGGCGGCGCCCATCAGCAGGGCCGGCAGCAGGGGCAGGTTCCAGCGGGCGGCCCAGTGCAGACGCCGCCGCCATGTGGCGTCCTGCTGCAAGGCTCCCGACCAGTCCACCAGGTCCAGGGCGCCCCAGCATTGCAGGAGGGTGACGGCCTGCCCCCATGGCTCCTGATTCAGCAACAACGCCAACTCCATACCCAGGCGGCTCCCCAGGGCAGGGGGGCAGGGGGGCTCACGTCGCCATGGCCAGCGGGCCATGGCGTCCCGAAGCTGGTGGCGCGCTTCCGGGGCCAGGTTCATGTGCAGGCGGGCTCCGTAACGGGCGGCGCGAATCACCCGGGTGGGGTCGTCCCGGAGGCTGGCGGTGTGGAGAAAGCGCAGCAGGCCCCGCTCCAGATCCCGCTGGCCGCCGTGGGGATCCACCAGTGGGCCAGTGGGCCATGGCAGGGCCATGGCATTGATGGACACATCCCGGCGGCGCAGGTCCGCCAGGGCTGCATCGGGCGCCGTCGTGAGGCGCACCCGGGGATTCTCCCCAGGTGCGGGGTAGCGCTCGGTGCGGGCCATGGCCACGTCAATGGCCAGCAAGGGCTGATCCGTGGGGTGGGAGGGCTGGAGCGCCAACCGGGCCGTGCCGAATTCGCCATGGACCTGGGCCTTGAAGGAGCATCCCGCCGCTGCCAAAGCCGCCTCCCAGTGGGGCGCCAGTTGGGGCAAGGCGAGTTCGGGCGCCTGGGGATCCGGCGCCAGCAGCAGGTCCACGTCCATGGGTTGAATGACCCGGCCCTGGCCTACCCCGTTGCGGTGACGGCGGAGCCACTGATCCCGCACCACCCCACCCACCAGCCATACCCTCAGGGGTTGGCCGCTGAGGCTGGCCAGCAGTGTGGTCAAGGCCCGGCTGCTGTGCCGGCCCAACAGGTGTTGGAGTTCAGTGGCCAGGTTCGGGGCCACAGGGGCATCTGCCACACCTCAGTCAGGGGCGCCGACCCGGCGGATGGGGGCAAGGCGGGGATCCAGCACCTTGGCGGGAGACTGTTTGTCGAATTTCACGGCCAGAAACACCTTGCTGCCTCCACCGAAGCAATGGGTCACCTGTCCCTGTCCAAACTGCTCATGCTCCAGCACGTCCCCGGGACGCCAGGCAATCCGGGTGGCCCCCCTGTCAGGGAGGGCCGCCGGCTTGTCCTCCGGGCGGGCGCTGCGCAGCAGCGTGTCCCGATGGAACTGACGGCGCAGAAACACGCCACTGCTGCGGGGAAGCCGAATCTCCACCACCTGCTCCGGCAGTTCCTCCAGGAAGCAGGAGGGCAGGGCGGTTTGCCGTGCCCCACCCCAGAGCCGGCGCGCCCGGGCATGGAAGAGGTGGAGTTCGTCCTTGGCCCGGGTGAGCCCCACGTAGCAGAGGCGCCGTTCCTCCTCCATGGCGGCCGGATCCTCCATGGCCCGGTGGTTGGGGAACAACCCCTGCTCAAGACCCACCAGGGCCACCAAGGGAAACTCCAGCCCCTTGCTGGCATGAAAGGTCATCAGCACCACCCGGTCCGCCTTGAGATCTCTTTTTTCCTTGTCCGTGTCCTCGCTGGCGAGGGCGGCGGAGGTGAGGAAATCCCGGAGTTCGGGTGCATCGGTTTCTGCCTGGTATTGCAGCGCCGCATTGACCAGTTCCCCCAGATTGCGGAGCCGCTCCTCCGCCTCATCGGTACCCTCCGCCTTCAGTTGGGCCATGAGGCCACTGTCTTCAATCACCTGTTGCGCCACCTCCGCTGGAGACCCGTGCCGGGCCTGCTGCTGCAAGGCCCGGATCAGTTCCACAAACTGCAACACGGAGCGGGCGCTGCGTCCCGCCAGGGTTTGCACCGACTCCTGATCGGAAACGATCTCCCATAGGGGCACGCCCAACTGGGTGGCGGCATCCGTCAGGCGTTGGAGGGTGGTTTTGCCGATGCCGCGGCGGGGCACGTTGATGACCCGCAACAGACTGACGTTATCCGCTGGATTGAGCACAAGGCGCAGATAGGCCAGGACGTCCTTGATTTCCCGACGGTCATAAAAGCGCAAGCCGCCCACAATGGTGTAGGGCACCGAGGCGCGCACCAGGGCCTCCTCCAGCACCCGGGACTGGGCATTGACCCGATAGAGAACCGCCATGTCTCCCCACCGCAGGCCGGGATCCTGTCTGGCCGCCAGAACGGTTTGCACCAGGGCGTCCGCCTCGGCCAACTCGTCGTCACAACGACTGAGTTGAATGGGGCGGCCCTGGTTCCGGGTGGGATGGAGCACCTTCTCGATGCGCTCACGGTTATGGGCAATCAGCCCGTTGGCGGCTGCCAGGATGGTGGCGGTGGAACGGTAATTCTGCTCCAGCTTGATCAGGGTGCGGGTGTCCCCATCCTTCTGCCCATCCCCGAAATCCCTCTGGAAATCCATCAGGATGGTGAAGTCGGCCGCCCGGAAGCTGTAAATGCTTTGATCCGCGTCCCCCACGACAAAGAGGGAGCGGTCCTGCCACGGCTGATGGGCGCCTGGTTCGGCGCTGTTGGTGGCGAGCAATCGCAGCAGGTCGTATTGGGTGCGGTTGGTATCTTGATATTCATCCACCAGCAGATGTTGAAACCGCTGGTGCCAGTGCTGCCGCACCTGGGCGTTGTCCCGCAGCAACTGCACAGGGATCAGCAACAGGTCGTCGAAATCCAGGGCGTTGTTGGCGGCCAGGGCGCGGCGATAGCGGCGGTAGGCCTCGGCAATCTTGTGGCCCCGGTGACCCCGGTGGATCGTGGCATAGGCATCGGGCAGGAAACCCTGGTTCTTGGCCCTGCTGATGGCCCAACGCACCTGTTTGGGCTCGAAGGAACGGGGGTCCAGGTTCATCTCCTGGGTGACGATCTCCTTGAGCAGACTGCGCACGTCCTGCTCGTCGTAGATGGTGAACTGGCGGGTCCAGGTGAATCCCTCCGGATCCCGGTAGTGATCCATTTCCATGCGCAGGAGCCGGGCGAAGAGGGCATGGAAGGTGCCAATCCAGAGGCGTTTGATCACCTGGTGGTAGATCCGGCTGCGCAGTTGCCGTTGCTGCGGCTCCGTCAGGGTGTCCCAGGGCTGACCATGGCTGTCCATGGCCTGCTGCCGGGCCAACAGCAGTTCCAGCCGCTCCTTCATCTCCCGGGCCGCCTTGTTGGTGAAGGTGACTGCCAGGATCGCCTCCGGCTCCACCCCGTGGCGTCCCAGCAGGTGGGCAATGCGATGGGTGAGCACCCGTGTCTTGCCGCTGCCGGCGCCCGCCACCACCAGCAGAGGACCGCAGTGGTGGGCCGTGGCCTGCTGTTGGCTGCTGTTGAGATGATCCAGGATGGTCATCCTGTTCCCGGTGATGTTGACAGTATGGCCCCGGCGCTCAGCGCCAGCGCCGCAGCCAGCGTTTGCAGCGGACGGCCAGGGGCCATGGGTCGGGGGTGGACCGCAGGGGCTGCTCTCCGGCGGCGAGGCGATCCCAATGGGCATTCACCTCTTGCAGCACCTGTTCAAGCTGGCGGGGGTGGTGGTTGCCCTGGGGCGCCGAGGATGGAGAAGCGGCGGCGTGGGGTAGGGACGTCCCCATGCGGCAGACGGACCAGATGCGCTCCACGTCCGTCGCCAGTGTGCCCGCACCGATCTGGAAGCAGTTGACCCCAGGGGTGAGATGATCCGCCAGGGCGTGATTCAAGCTGGAGAACACCACGCAGCCACAGGCCAGCGCCTCCAGGGGGGGCAGACCGAAGCCCTCGCTCACCCCGGCCCGGTTCCAGTGGTCCGCAGAGTCGTAGAGATAGACCTTGCTGCGGTTGAACAGGTCCTCCAGGCGCTCCACCCGGCCCTCCTGCACGTGGACCCGCAAGCCTCGCCGCCGCAGGGCCGGCGCCAGGGTGTGGAGCACGTAGACGCCGGTCTTGCGGCGCTGCGCCAGCACGTCCAGATCCCGGGCGCCGCCACGGTTGTGGAAGGCTGGCGCCACGGCATTGGGGAGCAGGAACAGGGGATTGCGGGGCGCCTGGGCCCCCCAGTAGGCCATGGTGTTGCGGCTCACCGCCAGCACGGGGACGCCGGAGGGCAGGGGGAAGCCGTAGCCGCTGCTGTGGGCATGGTAGGCAACGGCCCGCCCCCGCAGCCGCCGCAGCAAGCGGGGCACGTGAAAGCCCCAACTCACCAGCCACAGAGACGTCTGACGCTGAATGCTTGCCGGTTCCTGTCCCAGCAGGTCCTCCAGGAAGGGGGCATCCGGCTGCCGCTGCCCGTAGGTGACCACCTGGGTGGCTACCAGCGTCCGGGCGGTGGCCGCCAACTGCAACTCCACTGCCAGGCCGCCACACTGAAACCGTGGCCCTGTGCCGGGAACAAGCACCTTGAGGGGGCGTAGGGGCGCGTCCCGCAAGGTGCGGATCCTCAAGCCGCCGTGGCGGTGGCTCCTCCTTCCGTGCTGCCGGCCCGCTGACGGCGGGTGAGGAAGCCGAAGAGGGTCTTGCCGATGGCCAGAACCAAATTGCCCTCCAACTCCTTGAACACGTGCATATTGAGGCCGAAGGCATGGTTGGCTTCTTCCACAATTCGCTCTGCAGCGGCCTGGTCGATGGGCAGGCCATTCATTCTGGCGCGATACATGGCCTTGAAGGCCTTCTCGTCGGCGATGGCGTCGAAGTTGTAGAAGTTGACCCCGTCCCGGTCCCCCAGATTCAGAGCCTTCTGGGCAATGGTCTTGAGGATCTGCCCACCGGAGAGATCCCCCATGTAGCGGGTGTAGGCATGGGCCACCAGCAATTCCGGCTCCCGGGAAGCCACCTGATGGATGCGGGCCATGTAGGTCCTGGCGGATTCCGACGGCTGAACCTGGCTGTCCCAGTTCTCGCCGTAGTAGTAGGTCAGATCCTGGGCCAGGCTTTGTTTGCGATTCAGTTCGTCAAACACGATGGGACCCACCACCGGGTGGCCCTTGAGCTTGGCCATCTCCTCCTCCATGGCCCCATAGACGAAGTAGAGGTCACTCACCAGCTTGCGGTAGCTGGCTTTTTCCACCACCCCCTTGAGGAAGCAGCTTACAAAGCCGGTGTTCTCGGCCATGGTGTGGGACTTCTTGGTTCCCTCCTTGAGCAGGGCGGCCAGGGCAATAGCCATGGGGCGGAAAGATTGACAATGGTGCCTGACGCTACAGGGACAGTCTTGAGGCCTGGCGTTGCCCGTTATGAAGCTTCACCTGACGCACAGATGAAACCCGTGGTGGAATCAGATCGGACCAGCAACCGGTCAAAATGGTCTGGCCCGGCGCTCCCTCTAGGGCAACGTCAGGGTCAAGGCAGGGACCGCACCCGCGCCAGTGGAGCCTATGGCGTTGGGACCATCTTGGCAAGGAATCCTAATCCCCAGCCCCACCCTTTCAACTGCACGGCAACAACACCCAGGGAGCCGGGGGACAGACGCTGGGGTGCAGGGATGAGGGGCTAGCGAATGGCGGGTTGCAGGGCTTCGGAGGCAATGGGCTTGAGGAAAAACAGCCGGGCCATTTCCCAGGTGTTGGCCATCCAGAAGGGCAGTTTGCGCAACACCTTCACCGGCATGGGAGATGGGCCGGCATCGGCATCGGCGAGCCGGTTGTTGTTGCCCACAATTCGCTCCAGACGGGTATAGAAGTCCGGATGGTTCACGTTCAGCACCACCGGGAAGACCCGGGCGGAGGTTTCGTTGGTTTTTTCAATGACGTGTTTATCGTAATCACGGGCATCCAGGCCCAGGGCCTCATAAAACTCCTTGCGGGCCACGTCTCGGACATACATGGTGGCAAAGACGGTCAGGAGAAAGAAACGGCACCAGAGACGGGCCACGGGACCGCGCACCGTATCCGGCTGAGACTTCATCAAGGCGTCGAAGAAGTCTCCATGTCGGTTTTCATCCTGACACCATCTTTCAAAGAAATTGAAGATGGGGAAGATTTTGCTCTCCGGATGCTTTTCAAGATGACGGAAGATGGTGATGTACCGCCAGTAGCCGATTTTCTCCGAGAGATAGGTGGCATAGAAAATAAACTTTGGTTGGAAGAAGGTGTAATCCTTGTTGGCGGTGAGGAAGCCCAGGTCAAGCTGAAGGCCGAAGTCCGCCATGGACTTGTTCAGGAATCCGGCATGGCGCGCCTCGTCCCGGGACATGTACTGGAAGCATTCCGCCAGCAGGGGATTTTTCTGTTTGATGCGGCGACTTAGCTCCTTATAGAGAAGAAAACCGGAAAACTCCGACGTGCAGCTCTGCTCCAGAAACTCCACAAACACCCGCCGGGTCTCGGGATCCAGCTTGTCCGCGGCCCCCTCGAACTCCTGATCGCGGACGAAATGGTGGCGGTTGTAATCCTTACGAAACTCCTCGCAGACCGCTTCCAACTCCGCCTCGTTGGGCCGCAGATCCATGGCGGCCATGGCGTCGAAATCCGTGGTGTAGAACCGGGGGGTCAGGATGGTGTCCTTGACCGGCGCCTTCACCCCGGGGCGAATCTCTGCAAAGCCGGAGGTGGTGGGCGCTGGGGCAGTGCTGACCATGGGAAGAGCAGGGGGACGAAAGGCTGGTAATGAAAGGCGCTCCGACAAGGGACGCCTTTTGCAGCCCAGTCTACTGACGTGGCGTCAAGGGGCTCGACTCTGTTACAGATACAGGGTCGGTCGCCGCCCATGAGGCCGCATGCCCAGTTGGGGCTCAGTTGGGGCCGAGCCACTTCTGGCCGTTGAGACGCTGCACCAGGCGCGCCACCAGCAGGGCCAGGGAGATGCGCTTCTCGTCAATGAGAAAAGGCTCCAGCAGAGAAGGCTCCTGCCCGGACTCCGCCAGGGCAAAGGTTTTGCGGCTGTTGATGTCCGGTTTCTCGAAGCAGAGCCAGAACCGGCGCGGTCCCGGCAGTTCCCCCTGGATCTGCCAGCACTGACCACCCACCACAGGCATGGCGGTCTCCTGCAGTTGGAGCGTTGGGGCGGAGCCCCCATGGGTGGCGCAGGCCTGGGCCATGGCCGGGATCAGCAGACCGGGGACAAACTCGCCAAAGGGTTGGTCCTCCGGTTGCGGCTTTTTCCTGGCGGCCGGCTTGCCCACCGGCTTGGCGGGTGGCCTGGCTGCTGCATCGGCCTTGGCCGGCGCAGGTCCACGAGGCGCTGGCGAGGCTGTTGCGTCCCTGGTCACGGCCCTATGGTCATGGAGTTACCCATGGTAGCGCTGAGGTGGCGCTGAATATGCCCCGCCCCCGCCCTGTTCACCAGCCCTCGGACCGTGATGATTGCCAATCGTCGTCGTCCCTGCTGGCGGCAGGAGCACTGGTGGGAGGAGCACTGGTGGGAGGAGACGGGGAAGGGTCGGGGGTCCGCCGCGCCGCCCGCACCACCCGGAACGGCACATCCATGATGGGGGGCGGCTCCCCCGGGCTGGATTCGGCGCCGCCCCAGTACCGCGGCCCGGGGTCGTCGGGTTCTTCTCCTGTCACCCCATCGTCCGCCTCGTCCCCATAGGGGGGATCCTCCGGGCCGGCCTGCCGCCAGCGGCGGCGCGGCAAGGGTTCCGTCCGCAGCAACACGCCAACGGTAGCGGCCCCCAGGGTCGCGCCAAGACTGGAACTCAGCAGCAGCCAGCCCCCAATGGGGAGGGGGGGGGTGGTCCCGGTGAGCAGTTGCAGATGGCGGGGCGGCTGACGCAAGTTGTGGAACCCCACCCACACCGCCAGCAGCCATGGGCTTAACAGCACGGGGACCAGCAGAGCCCGCTTCATGCCCCAGGCCTCACGGGAAGAGATACAGGCCCCTGCCAGCGCCGCAGTTGCTGCCCCAGGTCATAGCCCAGGCTGTCCAGGATGCGGATCACCAGAAAATCCACCATGTCGTTGAGAGACTCGGGGCGCTGATACCAGGCAGGAATGGGGGGAGCAATGTGGGCGCCGGCCTCCGCCAGCCGCGTGAGATTGCGCAGGTGGATGAGTGTCCAGGGCATTTCCCGGGGAGCGATGACCAGGGGGCGACGCTCCTTGAGTTGCACGTCCGCGGCCCGCTCCAGCAACTCCAGAGACACCCCTGCCGCCAGGCGTGCGACGGTGCCCATGGTGCAGGGCAGAATCACCATGCCCCGTACCGGATAACTGCCACTGGCGATGGCGGCCCCAAGGGCGTTCCAGGGGTGACAGCGCAGTTGCCCCCCTTGGCGGCCACACTGGCGGCGCCAAAACGCCTCCTGGGCATCGGGGCAACGGGGCAGAGCCAGCCCCTGCTCATCCCGCCACACCTGAGCGCAACCCCGACTGGCCACCAACTCCACCTGCTCGCCGGCATCCAGCAGCAGTTGCAGGGCGCGCACGGCCAACTGTTGAGCCGATGCGCCGGTCACCCCCATCACCAGCGGCCCCGGGGCGCTCAAGGCTCCACCTGGGGTTCGGCCGTCAGGATCGGCGGCTCCACCGCCGCGGCGTCCTGGCTGCCGTTGTCGTTCCCCTCCTCGTCCCCGGAGGCCGGTGGCACCAGCACCACCTCCACCAGATGATCTTCCGCCCCCAGTCTCTGCAACCTGACGCCGGTTGCCGCCCGGGACTGCTGGGAGATCTGATCGGCCTGAAGGCGCACAATGACCCCTTGCTCACTCACCAGCAACACCTCCTCCGCCTCCCCCAGGATGCGGAGGCTGATGAGGGCGTCGCCGGAGTCGCGGAACTTGAGGGCGCGGCGCCCCATACCGGCACGGGCCTGCACGGGAAACTCTTCCATGGCTACCCGTTTGCCGCGGCCATGGGCGGAAGCCACCAGGACCCAGGGGGCAGGTTCAGCCTGGGGGCCTCCCACCAGAACGTCCATCCCGATCACCTGATCCTCCTGCCGCAGGGCCATGGCCCGGACACCCCGGGCTGTGCGTCCCATGGAACGCAACTGGTTGTCGTTGATGGACACGTGAATGGCCATCCCCGACCGGGAGCCGATCAGCACGCTGTCCCCCACCCGCGCCAAGCGCACCCAGCGCAGGGCATCGCCGGGTTCCAGGTGGATGGCAATCAACCCGCTGACGCGAATGTTGGCGAAGGCGCTGAGGGCTGTGCGCTTGATGAAGCCCGCCCGGGTGAGCATGAGCAGATGCTGATCCTCGCTGAAGTCGGGCAGGGCCAGCAGGGAGGTGATTTCCTCTTCCCGGGAAACGGGGAGGAGTTGAACGATGGGAGAGCCCTTGGCGGTGCGGCTGGCAATGGGCACCTTGTAGGCGGGCAAGGCATAGACAATGCCCCGGTCACTGAACAGCAGCAGGGTGTCGTGGTCGTTGCAACTGATGAACAGGCGCACCTGCTCCGTGCTTTCACTGCGGGTTCCGGCTTTGCCCCGGGTCCCCAGGTTGGTGGCGGCAAACTCCCGCACGGGCATGCGCTTCAGGTAGCCGCCACTGGTGAGCAACACCACGGAGCGCTCGTTGGCAATGAGGTCAATGTCTTCCAGGTCCCCGTCACCGTCAAGGATCATGGTTCGCCGTTCCGTGGCAAAGCGGGAGCGCAGTTGATCCAGTTCCGTGCGAATGATGCCGCTGACCCGCTCACGGCGGGCCAGGATGTCCCGGTAGTCGGTGATTTTCCTCAGCAGATCCTCGTGCTCCAGACGGATCTTGTCCGCCTCCAGAGCCGTGAGCCGCCGCAGTTGCATCTGCAGAATCGCCTCGGATTGCCGGGGACCGAGACCCAGCCTCTCCTCCAACCGGCTGCGGGCCGTGGGGGTATCGGCGGCAGCGCGAATCAGGCGGATCACCTCGTCCAGGTCCCTCAGGGCCATGAGGAAGCCCTGGAGCACGTGGTCCCGCTCCTCCGCCTTGCTGAGCAAATAGCGGGTGCGCCGCTCAACGGTCTCGATGCGAAAAACCAGGAACGTATCCAGAAGCTGGCGCAGGTTGAGAAGCAGCGGCTCACCCTTCACCAGCGCCACCATGTTGGTGCTGAAGTTGGCCTGCAGAGGGGTGAGCTTGAACAGGTTGTTGAGCACCACCTGGCCATAGGCATCCCGACGGAGTTCGATGACGACCCGCATTCCCTCCCGGTCGCTCTCATCGCGAATATCGGCAATTCCCTCCAGCTTTTTCTCGTTCACCAGCTCGGCAATGCGCTCGATCAGGGCCGCTTTGTTCACCTGGTAGGGAAGCTCGGTAATGATCACCGCATCCCGATCAGGACGACCTTTGATGTGCAGGGTTTCCACGGTGGCCACACCGCGCACGGGGATGGAGCCCCGCCCGCTGCGATAGGTCTCCTTGATGCCGCTGCGCCCCAGGATCTGACCACCGGTGGGGAAATCGGGACCGGGAATCAGTTGGCGCAACTGCTGGTCACTCAACTGGGGATCACTGATGAGGGCATCCAGACCGGCAATCAGTTCCGACAGGTTGTGGGGGGGGATGTTGGTGGCCATGCCCACGGCAATGCCGGCCGAACCGTTGAGCAGAAGCTGGGGAATGCGGGCGGGCAGCACCGTGGGCTCCTGCTGGGAGCCGTCAAACGTGGGCAGAAAGTCGACGGTTTCGCTTTCAATGTCCTCCAGGAGGGCGCTGGTGCTGAGCGCCTGGAGACGTGACTCCGTATACCGCATGGCGGCAGGGGGGTCGTTGTCCACGGAGCCGAAGTTGCCATGGCCGTCAATGAGCGGCGCCCGCATGGAGAAGCTCTGGGCCATACGCACCAGAGCGTCGTACACCGCGCTCTCCCCGTGGGGATGATATTTACCCAGCACTTCCCCCACCACCCGGGCACACTTGCGAAAGGGCCGCTCGGCCGTAAGACCCAGTTCATACATGGCGTAGAGGATGCGCCGATGCACAGGCTTGAGGCCGTCGCGGGCATCGGGCAAGGCCCGACCCACGATGACGCTCATGGCGTACTCCAGATAGGAGCGGGACATCTCGCTCCGCAAATCCGTAGGCACAATGCGGCCTTCGCTGGTCGGGTCCCTCCCCGGAGCAGAAAATTCGATGGGTTCAGGCATGCCGCAGAAGCTGGAGCAGATGATTCACCGGCAGCAGATCAGCAGGACAGCAGCCACCATGGAATGAGCCTAGCGAAGTGCTCCCGCCGGTCCTGTGTCCCCATCGCCCCGCCGCACCATGGAGCAGTTGCAACACCGTCAGGCCGCTGGTGATCTGCGGGTGCGCACCAGCGCGCAGTTCCGTGCGGACGTGGCCACGGTGGGCCTGCAGAAGGCGTTTGCCAGGACGGATGTTCTGGCTGCAGGCGGCTGCAGCGTCAGCACCCAGGCCAGTCTCGCCATCGGGCTGGGTCCCTGCGATCCCCCGATCCGCATCCAACGGGCTGAACTGGCCGGGGTTCATCTGCAATGCCACGGCAGCAACAACAGCCTGACCCTGCCCCTGAGCGGGGGAGACCGCCCGGAACGCAGCGGCGCGGCCGTGTTGGATGCCTTGCTCAAGGGGGCTGCCGTATCTTTTGTCGCGTCCGGGGAGAAACAGCCTCAGTTTCCACGGCAGGAACTGGTGACCCAGTTGGATCTGGCCGGCCTGGGCATGACCCGTCTGTTGTTGCCGCGGGCCATCAGTGAAAACGGCATTGTGGCGGTCAACAGCGGCGAGATGCGCATCTGGTCCTTCCACGGACCTCTGCTGGAGCGACTGGGCAACGGGGTGTTCACGGCGCCCGGCGGCCGCAGCATTGGCTTGAGCAGCCCTGGTCTGCACTGCCTGGGCGTGGGTTCCCCCGTCTTTGTGGCCGGCGCCGTCGGGGTGGTTGTGGGGGCGGGCATTGGCCATCAGCCCCACTGCAACCGCCTGCCCAGCGGCCATGCCCTGGCGCCGGGAGCCACGGCGGCGGTCAGCGCCGATGCCGGACACATCCAGCCGGCCTGGCTGCGCCCCTGCTGGTTCGGGGAGTTGGGAGCAGGGGTGATGGTGGCCCTGGCCGCCCCTGTCCCTCTGCTGACCATCAGGGCAGCGGCGGCGGCAGGGGTGGGGGACCATCAACTCCAGGCCCCTGTGCTGGATTTTTCCATTCCCCGCCGGGTCCGTCCCGGGTTTGGTTGTGTTTCCTACAAAGACCTTCTCAGTGGGCGGATCACCATCGGGGGACATGCCGTCTCCACGGCATCCGCCACCAGCCTGCGGCTCACCGACCACATCACGGCCGCTCTGGCGGAAAAGCTGCAGGAGGGGTCCTTCCCTCTGGTTGCCCCCTTCCAGCCCCTTTCCGGGGAGGCGACCTTGACACCCGTCAACAGCTAGTCTGAATTGACGTGCAACGCCCACCAACAGCGATGCAGGACACGAAGGATATGCCTGATCCATCCCGAGCCAGCCGTCAGACGTTTGACGCTCCGTCAGCAGCCCCGGCGCCCGCCTCCGAGCAGGACGAGGGCAAGGGTGAAGGTGGGGAATTCCAGGCTCTGCTTGATCTCTTGCAAGGCTGGATCGATCAGCAGGGCTGGAGTCTGTCCTTGAAAAGCCTTGGACGACCCATCCGCAACCTGTTCCTGTTGATCGCTGCTCTGGTGGTGTTTCAACTGGTCAGCGGTGTCGCCGAGGCGTTGAACAGCATTCCCCTCCTGGGGAACGCCTTGATGCTGGTGGGCCTGGTGCAGATCGCTGTTTTTACCCGTCACAACCTGCTGCGCCAATCGGATCGACAGAACCTGCGCCAGCGCATTAACACACTGCTGGACGATACGTTTGGCTGAGACGGCCGGCTCCCGGCGCCGCCTCCCTTTGCATCCGTCCATGTCTCTCGTATTTCTTGTGATCCAGAGCGTCAACCGGCTGGTTGATCTCTATCAGTTTCTCTTGATTCTCTACATTCTCAGCGGCTGGATTCCCCAACTCAGGCAATCGACAGTGGGGCACATTCTGGCCCAGTTGAGTGAGCCCTATCTGAGATTGTTCCGAGGAATCTTTCCCCCTTTGGGCGGCATTGACTTCTCTCCCATCCTGGCGTTTATTGTGCTGCGCCTGGTTCAAGGAATCTTGAACCGGGCGCTGTGGGCCTTGTAGGGGCTGGCCAGTCCAGCCCGGTGGGGCCGAGAGGAGCAACGGTCTCAACCGAAGTGCAGTTGACCAAGAATGCTGTAACCGCTGATGGCCTCGGTGAGAACAGCCAGGAGGAAACCCAGCATGGCCACCCGTCCGTTGAGCTTCTCGGCTTTGGCCAGGCGCTCCCGGCGGATCTGGGCGGCGGCGGTCTCCTGGAACCACTGATGGTTGGAGTTGGCTGGAAGAGAGAAGGAAGTTGAGGTCATGGGATGTCCATGTGTGCAACAAAACTTTACACTGTGATGAAGAGGGTGTCGGGTTCGGGTGACCCTACCCCCGGGATCCGTGTTTGTGCTGCCGGGAAGCGCTTGGCGGCCCCCATGGTCTTAAGGTGGGAATGGCTGTTGCTCATTTGGGGCGCCAGCCTTCTCTTCTGCGGTTTCAGCCCGCCCGTTTCATGAGCATTTACGTCGGCAACGTTCCCTTCACGGCCGAGAAGGAGGACATCCAGGAGCTCTTTGCCTACTACGGCGCTGTGGCCCGTGTGAGCCTTCCCCTCGACCGGGAAACAGGCCGAAAGCGCGGGTTCGCCTTTGTAGACATGGTCAACGAGGTTGACGAGCAGTCAGCCATTGACGACCTTCAGGATGTGGAGTGGATGGGGCGCGCCATTCGTGTCCGCAAGGCGGAGCCTCGCGGCGGTTCCTCGGACCGCCCCCGTCGCAGCGAGCGTCCTACTCCGACGGTGGAACGCCGTACCCCCGATGATCCGGGGAACGACGGCCGGAACTGATGCCCCAGCCGTCCCAATGGGGATGATCGGGTTGGGGTGGTGGTTCGCCGTTGCCCTTGATGCACCAGGGCTGGGAAGCACGAATCAACTCCACCTGATTTTCAGGTTGAGATTCCGCTTCCAGAAGGCGTTGAACCATTTGGCAGCGGGCAGCAGCGGCAAGTTCCCCTTCTTCTGTCCACTCCAGAGCAGCCAACTCTGGCGCGAAGGAATGGAAAGGGGTGGCGGATCGTGGCGTTGTTTTCATCATGTCTACACCTGGGTCAGGGTTTCCTAACTGTCCTGCCGTCTTCCCTTTTCCTTAAGGAACTTAAGATTTTCTTTTCTTTGTCGGAAAGAAAAGAAAATCTTTTCCCTTGTCTGGATTTGTTGATCCATGGTCTCCCCCTCCCCTTACCCATCCGCAACGGAAAACCTGGTTGTTATCGGCTCAGGTCCGGCAGGATATACGGCTGCCCTCTATGCCGCTCGCGCCAACCTGGCGCCTCTGCTCATCACCGGCTTCCAGGAGGGGGGCATCCCTGGCGGGCAACTGATGACCACCACCCACGTGGAGAACTTTCCCGGTTTTCCCCAAGGGATTCTGGGTCCTGAACTCATGGACCGCATGAAGGCCCAGGCTGTGCGCTGGGGAGCCCGTTTGCTGGAGGCGGATGCCGATGGGCTGGACCTGAGCCGGCGACCGTTCACCATCCAGGCCCAGGGACAGCCTCTGCAGGCCCACGCCGTGATCCTGGCCACGGGGGCCCGCGCCAACCGCCTTCACCTGCCCCAGGAAGAGCGGTTCTGGAGTCACGGCATCAGCGCTTGTGCCGTATGTGACGGGGCCACTCCCCAATTCCGGGACGAGCCCCTGGCGGTGATTGGGGGTGGGGGCTCCGCCTGTGAAGAAGCCCATGCCCTGACCAAATACGGTTCCCACGTTCATCTGATTGTGCGCAGCAACCGGTTGCGAGCCTCCAGGGCCATGGCGGACCGGGTGATGGCCAACGATCACGTCACCATCCATTGGGACCACGAGGTGGTGGCCCTGCAGGGGGATGATTGGCTCGCGGCCGTCGAACTGCGTCACCGCCTTGACGGCGCCATAAAGACCCTGCCTGTGCGGGGGCTTTTCTATGCCATCGGCCATACTCCCAATACAGGATTGGTCCAGGGGCAGCTTCCCCTGGATGGAGACGGCTATCTGCTGCCTCGACAGCCGGGACAACCGGATACGGTCGTCCCCGGCGTCTTCTGGGCCGGGGACGTGGCGGATCGCCGCTGGCGACAGGCCGTTACGGCGGCGGCCACGGGCTGTCAAGCGGCGCTCGCCGCCGAAGGATGGCTGACGGAGGAGAACTTGGCGGTCCCGGTATCCCGCAACACGCCGGAGCCGGAACCGGTCCCAACGCCCCAACCGGTAAGCCCCGCCACAGAGGAAACCTATTCCCCCACAGCCCTCTGGCAGCAAGGCAGCTATGCTCTGCGCCGCCTCTACCATGACAGCCCTGCCCCCCTGGTGGTGATCTACACTGCTCCAGGGTGCGGCCCCTGCCATGTGCTCAAGCCTCAGTTGAAGCGCGTGGTGGCGGAACTGTCAGGTCAGGTCCATGCCGTCGAGATCAACATTGAGGCGGAGCCCAACATTGCCCAGCAGGCGGGTGTTTCCGGGACCCCCACCACCCAGGTGTTCTACAGAAAGGAACTCCGTCACCAGTGGCGCGGCGTCAAGCAACGGCGCGTGATCCGTGCTGAACTGGCGAAGGTGCTGTCTCCCGACGCCAACAGCCGTGATTAACGGCGACGTCCACCCGGCCGGTGGCCGCCGGAGCGGGGCGCACCCATGTTGCGCTCCCGATAGGTAATGCGGCCACGGGTCAGGTCGTAGGGGCTGATCTCTACGGTCACCTTGTCCCCCGCCAGCAGCTTGATACGGAATTTGGTGAGCTTTCCGGCAGCACGGCACAGGCATTGGTGTCCTTCTGGCTTGTCAAGGGTGACCCTGTAAAAGCCATTGCCTTGTTCCCGTTCAATCACGCCAGAGGTTTCAATCATGGTTGAGCCATGCAAGGCCAGGTTCGGAGAATCAGCTTATCAGGCTCCCACAGGGGCATCGGCAGGGACTGCGTCACCCTGAACAGGAGTTGAAGACAACCCCAGTCCCTCCTCCTCGGCGGGGGGAACCAGGGCGACAAAACGGGATTGCTGCTCCTCCCACTGGGCCAGAATCTCTCCCGCCCTGGGGCTGCCTGTGGCCACCAGATGGTCCTCCAGAAGCGCCTTGAGATGGTTCGCCAGCACCGTGGATTCCGCCAAGCTGCGCAGTTTAACGGTGTCCCTGTTAATGCGCACAGCCGTGTCCCCCTGTTGAAGCAGGTAGGCCACCCCGCCGGTCATTCCGGCGGCCACGTTGCGGCCCGTGGGACCCAGCACCACAATCACCCCACCGGTCATGTACTCGCAGCAGTGATCCCCAGCGCCTTCCACCACGGCCCGGGCGCCGCTGTTGCGCACCCCGAAACGCTCGCCGGCCCGGCCATGGGCAAAGAGCTGTCCCCCCGTGGCTCCGTACAGGCAGGTGTTGCCCAGGATCACGTGATTGCCCGCTTGCAGACTGGAGGTTCTGGGAGGCACGATCACCAGGCGTCCGCCGTTCATGCCCTTGCCCACGTAGTCGTTGGCTTCGCCATGGAGAACCATATCCAGGCCCTGGATGCAGAAGGCGCCAAAGCTCTGCCCCCCACAGCCGCGGAAGCGCAACAGGAGTTGACCGCCAAAGCCCCGGTTGCCGTGCTGGGCCGCAATCAACCCGGCCAGGCGAGCCCCCACGCTGCGGTCCGTGTTGGCAATCTCCAGATCCACGGTCATGGAGCCATGGTGGGTCACGGCCTGCTGCAGGGCGGGGTCCGTCAACAAGTCATCCAACAGGACGGGACCGTTGCCATGGGCCTCGGCATCATGGTTAAGCCAACTTCGGTCATCGGCATGGGACATGGGCTTCAGCAGGCTGCCCATGTCCACGCCACGGGTTTTGTGCAGGGTGACGTTGCGAGCGGCCAGCAGGTCCACGCGGCCGATCAGATCGTCCATGGACCGCAGGCCCAGGCGGCTGATGACTTGGCGCACCTCTTCCGCCACGTAAAGGAAGAAGTTGACCACATGCTCCGGCAGCCCCACGAACCGGCGGCGCAGGGCTTCCTTCTGGGTGGCCACGCCAACGGGGCACTTGTTGGTATGGCACACCCGGGCCATGATGCATCCCTCGGCGATCATGGCCACCGAACCAAATCCAAACTCCTCAGCCCCCAGCAGGGCGGCAATCACCACGTCCCAACCGGTTTTCAGGCCGCCGTCAGCCCGCAGGATCACCCGCTGGCGCAAACCGTTGTCCAGCAGGCAGCGATGCACTTCCGCCAGGCCCAGTTCCCAGGGAACACCCGCATGCTTGATGGAACTGAGGGGCGAGGCGCCGGTGCCGCCGTCATGGCCGGAAATCTGAATCACGTCGGCGTTTGCCTTGGCCACCCCGGCCGCAATGGTGCCAATGCCAATTTCCGCCACCAGCTTCACCGACACCTTCGCGGCGGGATGAACCTGGTGCAGGTCATGGATGAGTTGGGCCAGATCCTCGATGGAATAGATGTCGTGGTGGGGCGGCGGCGAGATGAGGGGCACTCCGGCCTTGCTGTTGCGCAGCCCGGCAATGTAGGTATCCACCTTGGTTCCGGGAAGCTGACCCCCTTCCCCGGGTTTTGCCCCTTGGGCCACCTTGATTTCCAGTTGTCGGCCGGAGCGCAGATAAGCGGGAGTGACGCCAAAGCGCCCGGAAGCCACCTGTTTGATGGCGGAGCAGGCCGTATCGCCGGGGCGCAGACCCCGCAGGTGGGGCAGGGTGGGAGAGTGCCCCGCCTCATCCACGTCGGTGAGCGCCCCGTAGCGCACCGGATCTTCCCCGCCTTCGCCACTGTTGCTCTTGCCGCCAATGCGGTTGAGGGCAACGGCCAGGGTTTCATGGGCCTCCCGGGAGAGGGCCCCCAGGCTCATGCCCCCGGTGCAGAAGCGCCGGCAGATGTGGTCAACGCTTTCCACCTCCTCCAGGGGGGTGGGGGATTGGGCCACACGGAACTCCAGAAGATCCCGCAGGGTGGTGGGGGGGCGCCGCTCCAGCAGTTGCTGGTAGGTGGTGAAGTGGTCGTAGCCCGGTCCCTGGGCAAGGGCCTTGTGGAGCGCCTTGGCCATCTCCGGGCTGTTGAGGTGATATTCGCCCCCTGTGCGGTACTGCACAAAGCCCATGAACTCCAACTTGCTGCGGCTCAATTCCGGGAAAGCCTTGCTGTGGAAAGCCAGAGTCTCACTGGCCAGTTCGGCGAAGCTGAGGCCCGCCACACGGCTGGTGGTGCCACGGAAGGCTGTGGCAATCAAATCGGCCCCGATGCCCACGGCTTCAAAAATCTGGGCGCCGTGATAACTGGATAGCAGGGAGATGCCGATTTTCGAGAGGATTTTCCGCAGACCCGCCTCCAGGGCGTAGCGCACGTTGGCCTGGGCCTGGGCGGCATCCATGGCGGGCAGCGTGCCCCGCTCGATCATCTTGACGGTGCGGGGATGGTTGCGCCAGTGGCGGGTAATCTCCCAGGTGAGCCATGGGCAGACGGCGCTGGCGCCATAGCCGATGAGACAGGCCAGGTGATGGGTGGTCCAGCATTGGGCCGTCTCCACCACCAGGGAAACCCGCAGTCGCAAGCCGGCGCGAATCAGATGGTGATGGACGGCGCCCGTGGCCAGCAACGGCGGAATGATGCTGTGCATGGGGCCAAGGCCACCGTCCTGACGGTCCGAGAAGACGAGAATCTCCGCGCCGCGCCGCACCGCTTGCTCCGCTTGACGGCAGAGTTGCTCCACGGCCTTTTGCAGGCCATCCGGGCCGGTGGCCACAGGAAACAGGGTGCTGAGGTGCTGGAGCCTCCAGCCGGATGTGCTCAACCGGCTCAACTCGGCCTCGTTGAGCAACGGGGAAGGGAGGTCCAGGCGGCGCGCCCCCTCGGCGGATGGCTGCAGCGCCGATCCACGGGCCCCCAGGTGAACGGCAAGGCTCATCACCAGCTCTTCCCGCAGAGGGTCAATGGGGGGATTGGTGACCTGGGCAAACCGCTGCTTGAAGTAGTCGTACAGCAGGTGAGGCTTGTTGGAGAGAACAGCCAGGGGGATGTCGTCCCCCATGCAGAAGGTGGGCTCCTTCCGTTTGCCGGCCATGTCCTCGATGATGAGGTCCAGATCTTCGGCGGTGAAGCCGACGGCGGTCTGCAATTGCAGCAGTTCCAGGTTGCTGAACAGGGGCTCCCCGTACCACGCCTGGGGCGCAAGCTGTTGCCGCAGTTGCAGCCATTGGCCGTAGGGATAGCGGCTGGCCGCTTCTTCCTTCACCTCCCAGTTGCGCAGCAGGCGGCCCTTCTCCAGGTCCACGGCCAACATCTGACCCGGACCCAGGCGCCCTTTCTCCACAATGGCGGCCTCGTCCAGTTCCACCACACCGGTCTCCGTCCCCATGACCACCAGCCCGTCCCGGGTGACGCAGTAGCGGGCCGGACGCAGACCGTTGCGATCCAGACAGGCGCCGATCCAGCGCCCGTCGGTGAAGGCCAGCAGGGCGGGTCCGTCCCAGGCTTCCTGGATGCCGGCCCAGTAGGCATAAAAGTCTTGCAGTTGCCGGCGCCCCTCCAATTCCGGTTGCTGCTGAAACGCCTCCGGAACCAGGGTCATCAGGCTTTCAATGACGGGGCGACCGCTGCGCACCATCAACTCCAGCATCCCGTCCAGGTTGGCGGAATCGCTGAAGGCGGGATTCACCACGGGATGCAGGTCCGACGCGGCGTCTTTCCAGACTTGCTTGAGGCCGTCCTGGGCTGCCAGGGCCCAGTTGATGTTCCCCAGCAGGGTATTGATTTCACCGTTATGGCCCAACAGGCGCATGGGCTGGGCCAGGGGCCAGCGGGGCAGGGTGTTGGTGCTGAACCGCCGATGGTAGACCGCGTAGGGAACGGCAAAGCGCTCGTCTTGCAGATCCCTGTAGAAAACCGGCAGCACTTCGGAGCGCACCATGCCCTTGTAAACCACCGTGCGGGTGCTCAGGGAGGCAAAGGAGACATGGCGACTCGCCTCCGTCCCCAATACGTCACCAAGGCGGGCGCCAATGCGGCGGCGGCAACGAAACAGCAGGCGCTCCAACGCTTCCTGGTCCCCATGGCCCTCATCGATGGAGAGGAGCCACTGCTCAATCACCGGACAACTGGCGGCGGCCATGGGACCCAGCACATCCCGGTCAACGGGCACCACCCGCCAGCCATGGCTGCGGAGGCCCAACCGGGCCGCCTGCTCCTCGCAAAGACGGCGGGTGGTGGAGCGGGCCTCCTCGTCCCTGGGCAGAAACACCATGCCCAAGGCGGGAATGTTCCCATCCGGCAGCGCCGCTACGGCAGGCCAGAGGGTCGACAGCAGGGGCCAGGGAATGGCGCAAAGCACACCGGCCCCGTCTCCGGAGTCCCGGTCACCGCCACAGCCGCCCCGGTGTTCCATGCAGGCAAGGCCCCCCAGGGCTTGCCGCAGGAGCCAGTGGCTGGCCCGGCCGTCCAGCCGGGCCAGAAACCCGACGCCACAGCCGTCCCGCTCTCCTTCCAGCCAATCGGGCCCGGAAGAGTCCTGGTAAGGCCAGTTGGAACAGGGGGATGGTGTGGACATTAACAACAGCCGGACTAAATTTTCAGGTTAGCCGCGAAGACGAAAATGACAGCGCCTTCCCTGGTTGTTCTGGCCAATGGGTAATGCCGTTGGCCGGTTTGCAGCGCTGAGCGTTTCAAGTTCTTTGCTTTTCGGCCTGTTTGCCCCGGTTCGTGGGCAAAACTCGGCGCCCCCTGTTGCTCCACCGCCACGTCCCTCTCCGTCGACGGAGCAATTTCAGGCCGAGCCGCCAACCACACTGCCGCCACCCCCGCAGCCGCTTCAGGAGACGCAGAAGCCGGAATCCGGCCTGATCACCGGGGACACCATTGCAGTGAACGGCGCCGAACTCCACCTTCCATGGCGCCTTGAAGGAGAGTCGGGCTCCGGGCAGCGCCTTGTTGTACCGATTGACATCCTGACCCATCGGTTGGGGGCCAGGGTCAATCGTGGGGCGGATGGCCTGCAGTTGGCCTGGTTCGGCCATGTTGTCCCCTTGCAACAGGCCGATCCTCCCTTGGGGAGTGGGCCGTCGGCCGTGGACATTGCCCCCTTGGCGGAGCGCTTCCGCTGGCGGTTCACGGCGGCGGGTTCACGGCTGAATCTCAGGATTCCCCCACCACGACTGGTCAACGTGCGGCTGGGACAGTCCGCTGAACGGGTGCGGATCGTGCTGGACTTCCTGGGTCCCGCTCCTTTCCGTGTTGAGGACAGGGCGTTGCTGGTGGAGATGCGCTCCCGGGATGTGCATCTGCGGGAGATGGAGACCCTCGGCATTCCCCACCAGTGGACACCGGGTCTGCTGAACCTGCACACAACAATCCTCAGCTCCGACAGCCGCGTTCTCACTCTCGGCAGCCCGGAGCGTCTTGTTCTGGATCTGTCCTATGAGGACTTTCTCGCCCTTCGGATCCTGGGGCCGACAGGGGGGCAAGCCGTTCTCCCACCCCTCAAGCAGTTCCGACTCAATGCCAGGGTCCTGACCCTGGGCCAGAGGAGATTTCGCGTCCACAGCGTGGCCCTGGACCTGACCAACCCATCGGTCACCATGCTGCCCCTGACCGGAGCCCACGGCATGGGCGGGCTCGATTCTCTCCAGGCGCTGGCCAAGACATGGCAAGCGGATCTGGCCATCAACGGCGGCTATTTCAACCGCATTCGCAAACTGCCGTTGGGGGCCATCAAGCGGCAGGGTTATTGGCTTTCCGGGCCGATTCTCGGCCGCGGAGCGATTGGCTGGGGATCGGGGAAGCGTCCGGTGTTCGGGCGGTTGACAATGAAAGAGACGGTGACGGGACCCAGGGGCTCCATCACCGTCAGTCACCTGAATAGTGGCTACGTCCAGAAAGGGGTGGCGCGCTATACCCACCACTGGGGCAGCCATTATCATCCCCTCACCCAGGGGGAGACCGGTTTCCTGGTGCGAGGCAACCGGGTGGTGCGCCACTTTGCCGCTTTTCAACTCAAGGGCGGCGTTGCTCTTGCCCCTGAAAGCTGGTTGCTGGTGGCCCGCAGCGGCGCCAGCCTGCCGCTGCGGCTTGGTGATTCGGTTGTCCTTGATCAACGGCTGACCCCCGGAGTCTTTGGCCAGCAGCCCCATGTTCTGGGGGCCGGTCCTCTCCTGTTGCAGGGCGGTCGGCCGGTGCTGAATGCGGGTCTGGAGCGCTTTAGTCCCCAGTTTCAGAGGGAGCAGGCGCCCCGTAGCGTGGTGGCCTGGGGTCAGGATCAGCTATGGCTCCTCACGGTCCAGGGTCTGGGCAATTCCGGACCCACCCTCAAGGAAGCTGGCCGCCTGGCCCGGCAGTTGGGCATGGAGGACGCCCTCAATCTCGATGGCGGCAGTTCCACCACGTTGGTGTTCCGGGGGGTCACCACCGTGCGGGGGCGGGGCGTGGATTCCCGGGTCCATAACGGTTTGGGTGTGGTGGTTCGCGAGCCGCCGGGCGAGAATGGTTCGCAACGCAGCCGCAACTGAGGAACCACCATGACCAGACACACCCCGTTCCAGATCACCCCCCAGGCCGCTGCGGAACTGAGCCGCCAGGCTGCCCTCACGTCCCGCCCGGGGGTTGCCAGCCTGGAGTTGCAACCCGGTGGATGCCAGAGCTGGGTCTTGATCATCCGCGCCGGTATCGTGGTAGGCGAGCCCATGGCCCGCACGGACGGCATGACCCTTTGGGCAAACCAGAACACCGTCAACCAACTGGAATCCATGCATCTGGACCACCACCACGACCTTCGCGGCGGCGGTTTCATCCTTCGCGGCCCCAAGGACGTGCAGTTTTGCACCTGTGGCATCGGCTTCAGCCGCCCAGCCAAGGGGCCGATCCAAGGCAGTGATGCGGTAAAGTTGTAGATTGTGCGACCACGCCGCGGTTTATTACCAGGCCTCGAATGCCCACGATCCAGCAACTCATCCGTACCGAGCGCTCTCGGCTGAGAGACAAGACCAAATCCCCCGCCCTGCGGTCTTGCCCCGGGCGGCGGGGCGTGTGTACCCGGGTGTACACATCAACTCCCAAAAAGCCCAACTCCGCGCTGCGGAAGGTGGCCCGGGTGCGGCTCACCTCGGGCTTCGAGGTGACCGCCTACATCGGTGGGGAGGGCCATAACCTGCAAGAACACTCCGTGGTGCTGATTCGCGGAGGGCGGGTCAAGGATCTTCCGGGTGTGCGCTATCACATCATTCGCGGCACCCTGGATACGGCAGGGGTCAAGGACCGTCGCCAATCCCGCTCCAAATACGGGGCAAAGCAACCCAAGGAGTGACCCGCGCAAGGCCTGCTCCGCCATCGTTCAATTTCCCACTGACTTTTCCACTGTCTCCACCCCATGTCCCGCCGCAATACCGCCGAGAAGCGTCCGGTTACGCCCGATCCACGTTTCAATAACCGTCTGGCCGCCATGCTGGTGGCCAGACTCATGAAAAGCGGCAAGAAGTCCACGGCGCAGAGGATTCTGTATGAAGCCCTCGATCTGGTGGGGGAGCGCACAGGCGGCGACCCCGTCACCCTGTTCGAGACTGCCATTTGCAACATCACCCCCCTTGTGGAAGTGCGGGCTCGGCGCGTCGGTGGCGCCACCTACCAAGTCCCCATGGAGGTGCGCCCGGAGCGGGGCACAGCCATGGCCCTGCGTTGGTTGGTGAACTACTCCCGGGCCCGCTCCGGGCGCTCCATGGCCCAGAAGCTGGCGGGGGAGTTGATGGATGCCGCCAATGAAACCGGCAGTGCCGTCCGCAAACGGGAAGAAACCCACAAGATGGCGGAAGCCAACAAAGCCTTCGCCCACTACCGCTACTGACCGTCCTTCCCCTGACGTTGTACCCCAGGTTCCATGGGCGGGTCCAACGTCAGAGGAACGGGTTTGTCTGTAGAATTGCACCGCCCTCGGTCAGAAGCACACACTTCGGAGGTTTTCCGTGTCCCGCACTGTCTCCCTGGACCACGTTCGCAACATTGGCATTGCCGCCCACATTGATGCCGGCAAAACAACCACCACCGAGCGGATTCTGTTCTATTCCGGTGTGGTACACAAGCTGGGAGAGGTCCACGACGGCGCTGCCGCGACGGACTGGATGGCTCAGGAGAAAGAGCGGGGCATCACCATCACGGCAGCCGCCATTTCCACCAGTTGGCGAGATCACCGCATCAACATCATCGACACCCCTGGCCACGTGGACTTCACCATTGAGGTGGAGCGGTCCATGCGGGTTCTGGACGGGGTGATCGCCGTGTTCTGCGCCGTGGGGGGGGTCCAACCCCAGTCGGAAACCGTCTGGCGCCAGGCGGACCGCTACCAGGTGCCCCGCATGGTCTTTGTCAACAAAATGGACCGCACCGGCGCCGACTTCCTCAGTGTCCATGAGCAAATCAAATCCCGCCTGCGGGCCAACGCCTTCCCGATCCAGCTTCCCATCGGCGCGGAGGGGCGCCTGAGCGGCATCGTGGATCTGGTGCGCAACAAGGCCTACCTCTATAAGGACGACCTGGGCAAGAATATTGTCGAAGCTCCCGTCCCCGACGCCATGGCCGACCAGGTGGAAACCTGGCGCGGTGTGATGCTGGAGGCGGTGGCGGAGTCCAGCGAGGATCTCCTGGAAGCCTTCCTGGACAACGGCGATCTCACCCAGGAGGAACTGGTCCGCGGGATCCGGGAAGGGGTGCTCCACCATGGTCTGGTGCCCATGCTCTGTGGTTCCGCCTTCAAGAACAAGGGGGTCCAGTTGCTGCTGGATGCGGTGGTGGATTACTTGCCGGCCCCCGTGGACGTGCCCCCCATCCAGGGGGTGCTGGAGAGCGGCGAGACAACCGTGCGCGCTTCAGACGACGAGGAGCCCTTCAGCGCCCTGGCCTTCAAGGTGATGGCCGATCCCTACGGCAAGCTCACCTTTGTGCGTATCTATTCCGGCATCCTGAGCAAGGGCAGCTACGTGCTGAACGCCACCAAGGGCAAGAAGGAGCGTATTTCCCGCCTGGTGGTGCTCAAGGCCGACGAGCGGGAAGAGGCGGACGAGTTGCGGGCGGGAGACCTGGGGGCCGTGGTGGGCCTCAAGGACACCACCACAGGGGACACCCTGTGCGCCCAGGAGAAACCCATTGTTCTGGAAACCCTGTTCGTTCCCGAGCCGGTGATCTCCGTGGCCGTGGAGCCCAAAACCAAAGGGGATATGGAAAAACTCTCCAAGGCGCTCCAGTCCCTGTCCGAAGAAGATCCCACCTTCCGGGTCAGCACGGATCCGGAAACCAACCAGACGGTGATCGCCGGCATGGGGGAACTGCACCTGGAAATTCTGGTGGACCGCATGTTGCGGGAGTTCAAGGTGGAAGCCACCGTGGGGGCCCCCCAGGTGGCCTACCGGGAAACCATTCGCGCCAGCGCCCGGGGCGAAGGCAAGTTTGTGCGTCAGTCCGGTGGTAAGGGCCAGTACGGCCACGTCGTTATCGAGATGGAGCCGGGAGAAGCCAATTCAGGCTTTGCCTTCGAGAGCAAAATTGTCGGTGGCGTGGTTCCCAAGGAGTACATCAACCCGGCCCAGAAAGGCATGGCGGAGACTTGCGCATCCGGCGTGCTGGCGGGTTATCCCATGATTGACGTCAAATGCACCCTGGTGGACGGGTCCTTCCATGACGTGGACTCCTCGGAAATGGCCTTCCAGATTGCCGGTTCCATGGCCTTCAAGGATGCGGTTCACAAATGCAGGCCGGCACTGCTGGAACCCATGATGAAGGTGGACGTGGAAATCCCGGACGATTTCCTCGGCTCCGTCATTGGCGACCTGTCGTCTCGCCGTGGTATGGTGGAAGGCCAGACCATCGAGGACGGCATCGGCAAGGTCACCGCCAAGGTGCCTCTCTCCGAGATGTTCGGCTACGCCACAGAACTCCGATCCATGACACAGGGTCGGGGTCTATTCTCGATGGAGTTCAGCAACTACGAGGAAGCTCCTCGCAACGTCGCTGAGGCGATCATCGCCAAGAATCAGGGCAAGTCCTGATTTCCATCCCTCACCTGACCTGAAAACCTCCCCGATTCTTTCCATCAATGGCACGCGAGAAGTTCGAGCGGAACAAGCCCCACGTCAACATCGGCACCGTCGGCCATGTTGACCACGGCAAAACCACCCTGACCGCTGCAATCACCAACGTCCTGGCGGCCCGCGGCAGCGCCCTGGCCCAGGCCTACGACGACATTGACGGCGCTCCTGAAGAAAAGGAGCGTGGCATCACTATTAACACGGCCCACGTGGAGTACGAGACGGAGAGCCGTCACTACGCCCACGTGGACTGCCCCGGTCATGCGGACTACGTGAAAAACATGATCACGGGGGCCGCCCAGATGGATGGCGCCATCCTGGTGGTGGCCGGTACGGACGGCCCCATGGCCCAGACCCGGGAGCACATTCTCCTAGCCAAGCAGGTGGGTGTTCCCGCATTGGTGGTCTTTGTCAACAAGAGAGACATGGTTGACGACGAGGAGTTGCTGGAACTGGTGGAACTGGAAATCCGGGAACTCCTCAGCAAATACGAGTTTCCGGGAGATGACATCCCGGTGGTCATGGGTTCCGGCTTGAAAGCCCTGGAGGCCGTCCAAGAGGGCGCCACCGGTGAGCGGGGAAAGGATCCGTGGATTGACGGCATCCTGGATCTCATGGATGCCGTGGATGAAAGCATCCCCGAACCGGAGCGGGAAGTAGACAAGCCTTTCCTGATGGCTGTTGAAGACGTGTTCTCCATCACGGGCCGCGGCACCGTGGCCACCGGCCGGATTGAGCGCGGCGTGGTCAAGGTCAACGAAGAAGTGGAGATCGTTGGCTTGAAGGACACCCGCAAGACCACGGTCACCGGCGTGGAAATGTTCCGCAAGCTGTTGGACGAGGGCATGGCCGGCGATAACGTTGGTCTGCTCCTGCGGGGCATTCAGAAGAATGACGTGGAGCGCGGCATGGTTCTGGTGAAGCCCGGCTCCATCACGCCCCACACCAAGTTCGAAGGGGAGGTGTATGTGCTGACCAAGGAAGAAGGCGGCCGCCACACCCCCTTCTTCGCTGGTTATCGTCCCCAGTTCTACATCCGCACCACGGACGTGACGGGCCAGATCACCGAATTCACGGCTGACGACGGCTCCAAGGCGGAGATGGTGATGCCTGGCGACCGCATCAAGATGACCGGCGAGTTGATTGTGCCGGTGGCCATTGAGAAGGGCATGCGCTTTGCCATTCGCGAAGGTGGTCGCACCATTGGCGCCGGCGTGGTCTCCAAGATCATTGCCTGAGACGATTTACGGAGGACGGGCCTTCCCTTGAAGGCCCTGAAAACCCTCGCTGCGACTGGTTGCCCGCTCCCGCCCCGCACCTTGACAACTCCCCCCTCCATGGCCACCACCACCACCTCTGAGCCCTTGCAATGACCAGAACCCTCGCACAGCAGAAGATTCGTATTCGCCTCAAAGCCTTTGACCGAAGGATGCTGGACATCTCCTGCGAGAAGATCATCGATACCGCAGACCGCACGGCAGCCACGGCCATTGGACCCATTTCTCTGCCCACCAAGCGGAAGATCTACTGTGTGTTGCGTTCTCCCCACGTGGACAAGGATTCGCGAGAGCACTTTGAAACCCGCACCCATCGGCGGCTAATTGATATCTACAACCCTTCCTCAAAGACAATCGACGCCCTCATGAAGTTGAACCTGCCCAGTGGGGTGGACATCGAGGTCAAGCTCTAGCCACCACGCCTCAAGCCCCATCTGTCTAAGGTCGAACAACTTGCTGCCCTATGGCCATGACCAAGCCACTGGCGGTCAGAGAGCTTCCCCTGTTTCTGTTGTCCGGGGTGGTGCTGTTTCCCCGTGAAGTGCTTCCCCTGCACATTTTCGAGTACCGCTACCGGATCATGCTGAAGACGGTTCTGGAGGCTGATCAGCGCTTTGGGGTGATCAACTGTGATCCTGAGACGGGTGAACCCAGTACCGTGGGCTGCTGCACGGAAATCCTCCAGCACCATCCTATGGAGCGTGATCGCAGCGCCATTGTCACCAGGGGCCAGCAACGTTTCCGCGTCTTGAACCGGGTCCGGGACACACCCTTCTGCATTGGTCTTGTCAGTTGGCTGGAAGACGGTCCCCCCACAGCGGATCTCACAGGCCTTGTCCGGAACGTCCATAGCGCCCTTGGCGATGTTGTCAAGCTTTCCGCCAAGCTCTCCGGCAAGAGTTTTCGCCTGCCCGAAGATATACCCTTAGACCCTGAGGAGATGTCGTTCTGGCTGGCTTCCCGTCTGGATAATGCAACGGCAGCCCAGCAGCGTCTCCTGGAGATCACGGATACAGCGGACCGCTTGCAGCAGGAATATGCCCTGCTGGACCAAGCCCGCCGACAGTTGGCCGCACGCACAGTGCTCAAAGACCTGGAACAGGGAACCAAAAACTAGAGGCCCCGTTCATGACCTGGCTTCTGCCCCTGATCGGCGGCGCTCTGGCGCTGGTGCTTTGCGCCTATCTGGCCGCAAGGCGTCCCTATCGATCTCCGCAAAGTGTGGCCGCCAATTACGACCACTGGACCCGTGACGGCCTCTTGGAAAGGCTTTGGGGGGACCACATCCATCTCGGCTACTACGGTGATCCTCCCCAGCCCCAGGATTTCCGGGCCAGCAAAGCAAGACTGGTCCATGAAATGGTTCAGTGGGCCGGTCTTCACCGGCTACCTCCGGGCAGTCGCCTCCTGGACGTGGGTTGCGGCATTGGGGGCAGCGCCCGGATTCTGGCCCGGGATTACGGCTTTGACGTTCTGGGCATCAGCATCAGCAGTCAACAGATCGACCGGGCCCGGGCATTGACGCCGGCACACCTGCCCTGCCGTTTTGCCGTGATGGACGCCTTGGCCATGCCCATGGCGGACGGGTGGTTCGATGCGGTCTGGACCGTGGAAGCGGCGCCCCACATTGCCAACAAGCAAGGCTTTGCCAATGAACTGCTGCGCCTCCTGCGACCAGGTGGTCAGTTGGTGATGGCGGATTGGAATCAGCGAGATCCCCGCCGCCAGCCGCCGAGCCGTCTGGAGCGGATGGTTCTGAACGTTCTGCTGACCCAGTGGGGGCATGCCGCCTTTGCCAGCATGGAGGCGGTCCGGGAGCACCTGCAGACCGGCCCCTATGGCTGTGTCAACCTGCACAGCGCGGATTGGAGCCGGGCCACGTTGCCGGCATGGCCGGAGGCCATCCGGGAAGGCTTCAGACGACCATGGGCCGTGCTCTCCCTGGGACCAGGGGCGGTGGCGCAGGGTCTTCGGGAGGCGCCCACCATCCTGCTCATGGCCTGGGCTTGGCGCCGTGGGCTGATGCGTTTCGGGGTGTTTCGCGCAGAGCGCGCAGGATCCGCTGGCGATGATAAATCCATTGCCCACAGGCCGTCACGGTGAGTCCGGCGCCAATCACCATCATGGGGATGGTTTGCAGCTTTTCGCTGTCGGTGCGTTGCAGACCGGCCAGCAAACCCAGGCACACCATGGCGGGAGCAGCCATGGCCACCAGCCGGGAGAAGGGATGGGGCGGTGTATTCACAATCAGGGTGAGACGGGATCCACGGGCAGGTCAAACCGCTGCAGCAAGGCGGCGGTAAGCACCTCCACCCCTGTTGAGATGGCCCTCTCATCAGGATTAAAGCAGCCGTGATGGAGGGGATAGCAGCCCTCGGGCCCAGCTACCCCAAGGCGGAACATGCAGCCGGGCACGTGCTTGAGCATCTCGGCAAAGTCTTCCGCTCCCAGGGAGGGTTGATCAAGGTATTCCACGTTGTCGTCCCCCAGAACGGTGCGGGCCGCTTTTTCCAGACAGCGGGTCTGGCCGGGGTCGTTGAATACGGACGGGGTGATGGCGCGGAGGCTCACATGGGACCGGGCGCCGTGGATTCCCGCAATGCCCCGAATTACCCCCTCAATCCAACCGGATAGCTGCCGGTGGGTGTCCGGATGCAGACAGCGCACCGTGCCCTTCAGCAGGACACGATCAGCAATGACGTTGAAGGCGCAACCCCCTTGAACCTGGCCGAAGCTGATCACCACCGGGTGCAGAGGGTCCATGCGGCGACTGACAGCCTCCTGGAGACCGGTGACCACCTGGCTGGCAATCCAGATGGCGTCCAGGGCTTCATGGGGGCGGGCCCCATGGCCGCTTTCCCCCAGAATTTCAACAATCAACTCATCCGCTGTGGCGGTGAACGCGCCTGAGCGCACCCCCACCTTGCCGACCGCCAGTGGCGGGTGTACATGAACACCGAACAGGGCATCCAGACCCTCCAGCGCCCCCGCCTTGACCATCCAGCTTGCCCCCTGGGCAATCTCCTCGGCCGGCTGGAACAGCAGACGCAGCGTCCCCGGCAAGCGGCGGGCGAGGGGGGACATCACGTGGGCCACCCCGATTCCCACCGTGGTGTGGATGTCGTGGCCACAGGCGTGCATAAGGCCCTGTTGACGGGACGCAAAAGGCAGTCCGGTGCGCTCTTCAATGGGCAAGGCATCCATATCCACCCGCAAGCCGATACTGGGGCCAGCGCCTCCCCCCAGTTCAGCCACCACCCCGGCGCCGCCAATCCCTTCCCGCACATCGAAGCCCAATTGATACAAGGAGCCGGCCACGAAGGCGGCGGTCTGTTGTTCCTGGCCACTCAACTCCGGATGGGCATGGAGGTGGCGGCGAATTTTCACCAGATCCGGTTGCAGATCCCGCACCTGTTGGCGCAACTCCGTGAGGGCAAGCAAGCTGGCCATGCCCATCAGGACTGCTCCGACGACAGGAATTGCTGCAGATCCCGCACCGGGCCCGGGGGCCATTGGCGCGTTGCCAACAGCCATTGGGCATCAGCATAGCGATCATCCAGGCCGACACTGGCGGCCCAGTGGCTCTCCGCCTCTCCCCGCAGACCACGGCGCCAGAGCAGGGCCGTGAGGGCAGCGCGAGCATCGGCAAAGAGGGGATAACGGCGAATCAGTTGGCGGAACGTCTCCTCCGCAATGGGCAGATCACCCAATTCCATGGCGGCCAGCGCCTGGCTGGATCGGGCCAGAATCAAGTCGGGCTGAATTCGGGCAGCGGCGCCGTAGCTACAGCGCGCCCCCTGCCAATTGCCCCGCGCCCCTTGCATGACCCCCAGATTGTAAAGGGCGTCAGCCTCCGCCTTTACGGGCGTCGCTGCCAGCGCATCACCCATAGCCAGGCTGGGGGACCAGCAACTGAAGAACAGGATCAAGGCCATGACACTCAGCCATGGCGCCAAGCGGCCCGTCAAGGGAGTGGTGTGCATAGCGCCAGTGTAAGTGACTTCTCATCCACGTGGCCCAGCAAGGTGCGGCCCTGCACCTCACCGGTGATGCCACGCTCCGGATCCATGCCAGTGGGTGACGGTCCCCAACTCCTGGCGATTAAGGGCAGGCAGGGAGAAATGGAAGCTCCCCGACCTCCGGGGTCAGGCCGCGATGGAGGCCGATGCGCAGCCGTAGCCCGATGGCCTCCATCAGCTCCAGCAGACATAGCAGGCATCGGGCCGGCTGGCCACTGAAAACACGCCAAAGGGTGGGTTAATTCTTTGCCCTTCCCCCTCCCCTCCCTGTGGGCAACGGGTTGGAGTAGGGCGTCATGCCCCCTGCTGCACTGATGCCCATGGTGTGTGTAGGGAGAGGGAGGGTTCCCGCTTGGTTGGGTTGGGGGGTGACGGAGCGGGTCATGCCCTGCTGCCGGAAAGCTTCCTCCTCGTGAGTCATCAGGGAGCGACCCTGTAGTTCACCCTTGCTGCCCTGCTGCGGGTCATGCCAGGCGACGGCGGACCGATGTCCATACCGCAGCCGGTCTCTGCATCGCCACTGTCTTGACCGTCTCCCCCGTCTGGAAGACCAACAGGCTGGCGTGATGGGAGAAGCCCGCACCTCCGGCCGATACCGGTCTGCTCTCTACAATCACGTACACGTAATCATCGTAATCTTAGGGGCTCTACATATGTGGTTGGATAATTGAAGGAGTATGGCCACCCTGAGTCTAGCGACAAGGCAACCATGAAAGACCACATGAGCATTCCCGACAGAGGAAGCCTGTGCAGAGTTCATTGTTCAAGAACGTTGCCGTGACAAGCCACAGTGTCCCCACTGTAAATCGGGGAGATCTACAAGGTTACTGGAGCCATGGCCTTCAAATGTGGTGGGCGCCTCAAGCATTTCGGTGTACGCACTGGCACGGTGACGGCAGGCTCCACACTGCCTCTTCAAACCTGGTTGCTGGCCTTCTACATGGTGGCCAGGGCCAGAAAGGTATCAGTAGCGTCCAGCTCGCCAAGGAATTGGGAGTTACACAGAAAACTGCTGGATTCCTTCAGCAGCACATCAGGGAGGCTTGATAATAATGGTCAGGATCTTCTGACTGGCGAAGTGGAAGTGGATGAGGCCTATCTCGGCGGCAAGGAAGACAGCAAACACCATGACAAGAACCATGGTGGTGGCCGTGGTGCTGTAGGCAAACAGCCTGCGCCGGGACTCCTGACCTACGCAGCGCTTACTGCTTGAGGGCCGGGGGTTGGGCAGGAATTGTCCAGGTCACAACCATCCTTCATATGGGATCTCATATTGGCAACGCCTTCTTCCCCGTGGATTTTACATTCATCCATGGGACTCCTGCCTTGCCATCAACTGTTGGACAACGATTCTTCCCTCTCAACAGCGAGAAACCACCCCATCAACACTGGCTTGTGCCTACGTATGTAATTCCCTCTCCTTAAAGGGGGAACCACGAAAAACCAGACTACCTTCCCTTCCCCCAGCCCACCCAGATGCTCCTGTGACATGCAGCCTGCTGGCCGGCAATTGATCCTGACGGGATTCAGCCCATCCTCTGGCGACCTTCCAAAGCCCGGGCCAAGGTCACCGCATCGGCAAACTCCAGTTCACCCCCCATGGGCAGGCCGTAGGCGATGCGGCTGACGGGGCAGAAGGGTTGAATAAGTCCAGCCAGGTAGAGGCTGGTGGTGTCCCCCTCCACGCTGGGGGTGAGGGCCAGGATCACTTCCTCAATCGGGTTCCGGCTGATGCGCTGGATGAGGGCCTGCACGGTGAGCATGTCCGGCGTCACGCCGTCCATGGGGGAAATCAGACCCCCCAACACGTGATAGACCCCGTGAAACTCCCCGCTGCGCTCCAGGGCCAGCAGATCCCTGGACTCCGCCACCACGCAAATCTGGTTGTGGCGGCGGCGTGGATCGCTGCAGATGTCACAGAGTGTGGCCGTTGCCAGGTGGAAGCACTGCTCACACTGACCCACACAGCGCTTGGCTGTCAGCAGGGCTGCAGCAAAGGCCTCAAGCTGCTCCTGGGGCTGGCGCAGAAGGTACAACGAGAGGCGTTGGGCGGTGCGGGGGCCAATCCCCGGCAGGCGCTCAAAGTGTTCGATCAAGCGAGCCAGGGGTTTGGTGAGGGGGCTCACGGCAGACGCCAGGGGAACAGACCGACGCTAAGGGGCAGGCAACGTCTTGGGGCAGCCCCCTCAAGCCAGAGAGCCTGCCGTGGTCTGTTGTTGAGGCTTGTCAGCCTTTGCGGTGGGGCCAGCACCCTGGCGCCAAAGCATCTTGTCTTCCCGATCACGATCTAGGCTCAGGACTGATAACCAGAAGAGTGTGGCCGCCAGGAGGACGGCAGAGTAGAAAATATGAGCACAGGGTCGTAGTGGCAATAGGTCGCCAGTCCTTCAGCTTGGCAAGCCGGTTCTCAACCTTATGGCGCATCTTGTACAGCCCCTTGCTGTAAGGGAGCCTCTTGTTGCGGTTCCGTCCGGGCGGAATGCAGGGAGTGATGCCTTGCTCCGTCAGCAGGGCGCGGATCTTGTTGCCGTCATACCCCTTTCCAATCAAGGCGGTTGCACCGGTGAAGTCGCTGCATTGCCCTGCGCTGAGGTGAAGCGGACAGGTCGTCCTTGCCGTCGCAGACCACGTGCAGCTTGCTGGTCAGTCCCCCTTTTGAGGCTGGAGCCGTGCGATGGGCTGTGACGTAGGTGGCATCGATCATCAGCCCCGCTTCCGGCTGGCGCTGTCGCATCGGGACAACTCGGAGAAGAGCAACTGAGACTCCCTTCTCCGACCAGCGGCGAAGTGGTTGTAGAGCGTTTTGCAGGGTCATAGGCGGCTGGGGCCATCCACCGCAGGCCGTGACGCTGCACGTAGATGATGCCGCTCAACACCTTGCGGGCATCCACACGGCTCACCCCGCGAGACTTGGGGAAGAAGGGCTTGATCCTCTCAAGCTGTTCCTCACTCAGCCAGAACAAACCCCTCCTGAAGACTGAAGATCTCTTGGGGTTCGCCCTCACCCGAGGGGGCTCTCTTCCCAGCTTATCGGTCCTGAACCTAGGGGATGGATCTCCGCTTCATGGGGATGATGAAGGAGGCGGGGCAAGGGTGAGCCACCGCCCCCTACCTCTACTCCTTTCTCCTTCCAGAGAGACTGCCACGGTTGGATGTGACCCTGCTGGGGTGAGTAAGGCGCCAGGGACCAGAGGAGGGTGGTGGTGTTGGTAGTGGGGGAGAGCGCCAGTGCTGGCGTCATGGTGAGTTGGTCATTGGCGGTGGGGAGCCATAGGCCGGTTGGGCTTCAAAGCGGTTGCCGTTACTGCTGGAGCCATTCAACTGTTCCATGACGGCAGGCGGCAGCAGGGCATCCATACCCCCTGCTGGGGCGCTGCCCACGGCATGGTGTAGGGAGAGGGAGGGTCCCCGATTGGTTGGGGAGGGCGCCAGGCGAAGGAGAGACCATGCCCTGTTGGCGGAAGCTTCCGCCACGTGAGTCACCAGGGAGCGGCCCCTGAGTTCGGCGCTGATGCCGTGATGGGGATCATCCCAGGCAAGTGCGGCGCCGATGTCCAGGCCGAAGCCGGTTTCCGCATCCCCGCCGTCGTTCCTGATACCCGCTTCCACCGAGGGGAGGAGGGATGGGGCATTGGGGAAGGGGAAGGGGCGGACGGCCTCCAGCCCCAACCGGCGGCGGGAGGCGCTGCCCTCGGAACCTGCCACCCCCTCCACGTCCTGGGTGGTGGTCATTGTCAATAGATCGGTGGGGGTGGCGAGGCTCACCCCCGCATCACCCCCATCGATGAGCAGGCCATCGATCCCACGGCGCCCATCACCATGGCGGTGTGGGGCTCATGGTTCCTCTGCTCACAGTGGGTGTGAGGGAGAGGTGTCCCCAGCCATAACCTGCTGTGGCCCAGATAGCCAGCCGTGGGGTGAGGGCGTAGCGGCCATAGGGGAAGATGGCGGTGGTGCTGATGGCGCCGGCCCCACCGCCATCCCCCTCGTCTGTGCCTCTTCTGTGTAGGAGCCGTTGCCCCGGGAGCGGGCCAGGGTGGTGTGCTTACCAGGGGGAAGGGCACGGTGCTCCCATGGGCTTGATGATGGATCACCGTGGATGATTCAGCCTAGCGCTATGAGATAAGAGGCGGCTTCTTCCTGTCCACTATTCAGATGGCAAGATCAAAAGGCAGATCACTGATGTCCCGTAGTCGGTCTCCGTCAATCATGGTGGATAGCATCTCCGCCTGATCTTCGCAACTTGGCAGTGCCTCGCAGACTGTCTTCAACTCATCCAAGGCAATATGGTAAACGCAATCTAAATCTCCAGTACCCAGCGCCAGAGAGGCAATGCGCATCGGTAAAGGTTCAGCAGTCACAGCAACGATGTGGGGCAGTCGGCCTTTTCTATTGCGGATCAGATTGAGGGCCTCCGTTCGGGTATTCTGTGAGCGGTCACTCCGAATTGTCCATTTACAAGAGATACTGGCGTGTAAAAAAGGCAGAGCAGAACGGTTTGATTCCAGGAATGATGTCAGGGTTGCCAGGTCTTGACGATTCAGAACCACCGCCTGCCCATTGACGTCGTCACGAGATACGGTGCTGCGGGCGACAATAATGTCTGGTGTCACAAGATAATCATATCCGAGGGCTGTTGACAAGTCTCTATTGTCTCGTACGAGATCATCAAGTACTTTGAGGTGACGGTACTGTGCAAATCCGGAAATCTGCGTCTGCGACGTCAAATACTTCCATTTTCCTGGCCTCATGTGGCTTATCGCTGTGAACGCATGTTCAATAAATTTACAGGTGAGTTTCTCAAACAGAGCACCCGCTCTCTGCCCTGGAATTGATCCCGACTTCTGTCGGGGAATCCGTAGCGCTTCGACAATACCGTTGGCAATGAGAACACTGGAGCGACTGCCGCAATCTGCAAAATTCGGGTACGTCATGTCTTCTCTATCCGCTCCAGCAGAAAAACGGATCACCTGTTGCCCCAGCTTGGCATGATAATCACTGCGCATCTCTCCGAGGGTAGCCATAGTTCGCTACGGAATCATTGTCAGTTGAAGATCCTGATTGATCCTCGTCTGCGACTGCTGGGCGTAGACCGGATTCAATTCAACGAGAATTGCCCTGCGGTTCGACTGGGCCGCCACAACTCCGGTGGTCCCGGATCCGGAAAACGGATCAAGGATAACGTCACCCGGCTGACTCCCCAGCAGGATGCACCGTCTGGCCAATTCTCTGGGGAAGACTGCCGGATGGGGCACTCCACTGGAATCGGGACCCAGGATCCAGTAGTTTCTGAGATTGGCTCCGCTCTCCTCTCGCATGGCTTGATTGTTGTAGTAATAGCTCGGATTCTTTGCGAACAAAAACAGTTCTTCGGTGGCGTTGGAGGGTCGATTTCTGACACTTTCCGGCATGGGAGCCTTCTTGATCCAGGTGATCTTCGACCTCAGCAGCCAGCCGTCCTCTTGCAGGGCAAACACAACCCGCCATGGCAGACCCATCAGGTCCCGATCCTTCAGACCCCAGCAGTTGGGCACCTTGCAGTTGCGCTGCTGAATCAACTTCTTCGTATTCCCCACCAAGGCATTGGGGCCACTGCGTCCTGTCCCACCGTTACGGGCATAGCCGTCACCGACGTTCAGCCACAGGGTCCCGTTGTCCCGTAGCACACGACGAACCCCCTGGAAGACCGCCATCAGATTCGACACGTATTCCTCGGGAGACAACTCGGCGCCAATCTGGTTCCCATGGTCGTAGTCCCGCAGTCCCCAGTACGGTGGCGAGGTGACGCAACACTGAACGGTCACCGGCTCAAGCTGTCCCAGCACCTGACGGCTGTCACCCACCAGGATCCGCACGGCATCGCCGGCCAGCGTGTTCTGGGTGGGATTGCCAATGGTCAATGAACACCCCCGGGAACCGTTCACGTCTTGCTTGGCCCTATTATGCTGCTCAACATCAGCCATGGTCCGCATGGGGCAGGTTCTTGTCCTGAATGCCTCCTATGAGCCCCTCAACATCACAAGCTGGAAGCGGGCTGTGGTCATGATGCTCAAGGGCAAGGCGGAAAGTCTGGAGCAGGACACGGTTGTTGCCCACAGGAACCTGCTGGTTCCCACCGTAATCCGTCTGCGCCAGTACGTCTGCATTCCGTTCAAGGAGATCCCCCTCACCCGCCGCAACGTGCTCCAGCGGGATCTACACACCTGCCAGTATTGCGGCTACAAGGGAGAGCGACTTTCCGTCGATCATGTGCGCCCCCGCAGCCGGGGCGGCCAGCACGCCTGGGACAACGTGGTGACGGCCTGTATCCGCTGCAATGTGTATAAGGGGAGTCGCACACCTCGGGAAGCCGGCATGACCATCGCCTGCAGGCCGCGCCGCCCCGTCAGTTCGCTTTACTTTGAAGCCTCACGGCAGATTCGCAACGGCCGGCGCCAGGAATGGCAGAAATACGTCATCGGGGTTTGAAGGCTAAGGCAGCCACGGGCACGGAAGCAGGAGAGCAATTCTCTGTTCTCTCAACCGGCAACCGTTGTTTCTGCCAACTGCTCCAGTTGTTGGCGCTGATCCCGGTTGAGGGATTCCTGCACCAGGGCTTCCAGGTCACCTGCCAGCACGGCCTCCAGGGCAAAGTTCCGGGCCAGGCGGTGATCGGTGGCCCGCTTGTCCTTGTAGTTGTAGGTGCGGATTTTCTCGCTGCGGTCGCCGCTACCCACCTGGGAGCGCCGCTGGGCCCCTTGTTGGCTGACGGCCTCATTGAGGGCAAGCTGATAGAGCTTGGCCCTGAGAATGTCCATGGCCCGCTCCCGGTTCTGCAACTGGGAGCGCTCCTGGGTGCAGAACACGCGGATTCCTGTGGGCTTATGGAGGAGATCCACAGCGGTTTCCACCTTGTTGACGTTCTGTCCGCCGGCGCCGCCGGAACGGGCGGTGCTGATTTCCAGTTCGCCGGGTTCAATGGAAACTTCCACGGGATCCGCCTCCGGCATGACGGCCACGGTGGCGGTAGAGGTATGTACCCTGCCCTGGGATTCAGTGGCTGGCACCCGCTGGACGCGATGCACACCGGCTTCGTACTTCAGCCGGCTGAACACCCTCTCCCCCCGGATGGACAGGATCAACTCCTTGAAGCCCCCCAACTCCGCCACCGAGGCGCTCACCGGCTCCACTCGCCAACCCTGGCGCAGGGCATAGCGCTCATACATGCGCGCCAGATCTCCGGACCAGATGGCCGCTTCGTCCCCTCCGGCGCCAGCGCGGATCTCCAACATGACGCTGCGTTCATCCCGGGGATCCTGGGGCAGCAGGGCTAGGCAAAGCTCTTGCTCACTGGTCTCCAGAGCTTCCTGCAGGGTCTTGAGTTCCTCAGTGGCCAACTGGCGCCAATCCGGGTCAAGGTCTTTCTGCTGGAGCAACTCCATGGCCTGGTCATACTCCCGCTGCAATTGCCGGTGATGGGCAAAGCCGGTCACCACAGGCTCCAGCCGCGCCCGTTCCTGGGCCAAACGCCTGAGGGCGTCAGGATCAGTGGCCAGGCCAGGGTCCGCCAGTTGGTGTTCCAACTGCTGGAAAGTCTGGCATGCCATCTGCAGCTTCTCGGTGAGATAGCAGGGTGCTGCCATCGGCAGGGCCTTCAATCAATAACAGGAGCCACAGTGGGCCGCCAATCGACGTCGCGGCTTCAGTTCTTCTTCCCCTCCACCCGGTTGGAGCGGATGCCGTACTTCTTCATGAAACGATCCACACGACCTTCCGTGTCCAGGATCTTCTGGGTCCCGGTAAAGAAGGGATGGTTGCCACTCCACACTTCCACACTGATCTCGGGTTGAGTGGAGCCAACGGTCATGATCACCTGACCGTTGCAGACCACCTTGGCATCCGGATACCAGGTGGGGTGAATGTCCTGTTTGGGCATGGCGTAACTCAGCGCTTGGAGAATTGGGGAGCCTTGCGGGCTTTTTTGAGGCCGTACTTGCGGCGCTCCTTGGCGCGGGGGTCACGGCTGAGGTGGCCTTCCGCCTTGAGGGGCTTGCGGTTGTCGGGGGAGAGCTTGCACAGGGCCCGGGCAACACCCTGCTTGACGGCATCCGCCTGACCACCTAGGCCACCCCCCTTGGAGTTCACCAGCAGGTCGTACTCCTTTTCCAGCCCCAGGGTCTCCAACGCAGCGGTAACCGCGGACAGGAAGGCCAGGTTGTGGTTGAGGTAGTCCATGGCGGCGCGGCCGTTAATGGTGACCTTGCCGTTGCCAGGCACAAGACGCACCCGGGCAATGGCCGTCTTGCGGCGGCCGGTTCCCCAGTAGGAGACGGTATCGGCGGCGGTGATGCTTGCAGTGCTTACCATCATCAACTGGCGGTGGAGAAGGAGAGCGTGGTTGGACGCTGGGCCCCATGGGGGTGAACAGGACCGCGATACACCTTGAGCTTGCGGAACAACTGGCGGCCCAGGGCATTGCGGGGCAACATCCCCCGCACAGCGGTCTCGATAATCCGCTCCGGCAGGCGTGCTTGCAGATGGCTGAAGGTTTCTACCTTCATGCCCCCGGGGCGGCCGGAGTGGCGACGGTAAAGCTTCTGATGAGCTTTCCTGCCCCCCACGGTCACCTTCTCCGCATTGACCACCACGATAAAGTCCCCCACGTCCATGTGGGGCGTGAAGGTGGGCTTATGCTTGCCCCGCAGCACCTTGGCGATCTCACTGGCCAGGCGTCCCAGGGTCTGACCGGCAGCATCCACCACGTACCAGTCCCGCTGCAAGGCGTCTACTGAGGGAACGACGGTTTTGTTCATCGCACCGTAAGGAAGTCCACAAACGATTTATGCTACCCCAAGACAGCCCCCGGCCAGGGGACAGGACCAGGAAACAGGGTGGATTCATAACCAACGCCCATGAAGCAGAGGCCCTGGGGCGGCGCCGCCTCCTGCACCTCCTCCCGCTTGCCCAGCCGCCAGCGCTGTTCAAACACATCCGCGGGAAGACGACCTTCCCCCACCGCCACCAACTGGCCCACCAGTAGTCTCATCATGCCGTAGAGGAAACCACTGCACTGCACATCAACGGCCACCACGTCACCCCGGCGCTGCACCTCCACAGCTTGAACCGTGGTGCGAGCATGGGGACGGGAACTGCCCGCCCGCTGAAAGGCGCGAAGATCGTGGCGGCCCAGCAGGGGCTGCAGGGCTGTTGCCATCCGCTCCGTATTCAGCGTGGCGTTGTAGCGGTGCCAGGTGGTGGTCCGCAGGAAAAGGTTGGGGACCGGGTTGTTGTACAGAAGGTAGCGGTAACGGCGCCAGCGGGCACTGAAACAGGCATGCCACCGGCTGGAGACGGCACGGGCGGCCAGAACACGGATATCCGCTGGCAGGCAGCCGTTCAGCGCTTTGGGCCAGCGGTGATCGGGAATGGGGCTGGTCACGTCCACGTGCGCCACCTGGCCGGCTGCATGAACGCCGGCGTCCGTGCGCCCGGCCGCGATTGCCGCCCCTTGGAAGCCAGGCTGCAACTTGCCCACTGCCGCCTCCAGCATGGCCTGGATGGTGGGTCCATGACGCTGACGCTGCCAGCCGTGGTAGGTGGTGCCCTCATACTGAAGCAGCAGGGCCAGACGGCGGGTCCGAACGTCTTCAGACCAACTCGATGATGGCCATTTCCGCGTTGTCGCCACGGCGCCGCACGGTGCGGGTGATGCGGGTGTAGCCACCATTGCGGTCACCGTATCGCTCAGCCGCCTTCTCAAAGAGCTTGTGGACAAGATCCTTGTCGTACATGTAGCCCAGAGCTTGGCGCCGTGCGGCCAGACAACCGTCCTTGGCCAAGGTGATCATGCGATCAGCTTCCTGGCGCAGGGCTTTGGCCCGCGCCTTGGTTGTGGTGATGCGCCCGCTGCGGAGCAACTCCGTGGTCAGGCTGCGCAGGAGGGCCTTGCGCTGATCAGCGGGCCGGCCAAGCTGGGGAATGCGGCATTGGTGTCGCATGGTGGGTATGGTTGGTTGGGGGGAACGGCAGGGGCGCCACACCATCAGGCCTTGGCGCGGCTTTTGGGGAGGGAGACGCCAATGCGCTCCAGGGCTTCAATCACCTCGTCGGCAGACTTGGCCCCGAAGTTCTTGATCTCCAGAAGGTCTTCATAGCTGAAGGTCATCAGATCCGATACCGTATTGACCTGAGCCCGCTTCAGACAATTGTAGGCCCGCACGGAAAGGTTGATCTCCTCAAGGGGAACCTGGCTTTCCGCTGAGGTTTCAGGCTCCGGCGTCTCCGGTTCGGGAAGACCCAGGTTGGCCAGGGGCTGAAACAGGAGAATCAACTGATTGGCCGCCTGGGCGATGGCTTCGTCAGGGCTGATGGAGCCGTTTGTGGTGATCTCCAGGCGCAGCTTCTCGCTGGCGGAGCCCCCTTCCCCAACAGCGCTCTCGTCCACCGAGTAGACCACCCGGCGCACGGGCATGAAGACCGCGTCAATTTGAAGGGTATCGATGGATTCAACGCCTTCGTTCAGCCGATCCGCTGGGCGATAGCCCACGCCACGCTCCACATGAAGCTCCATTTCCAGGCTGTGACCTTCGGCCACAGTGGCGATGTGCTGGTCAGGATTTACCACGGTCACCTGGGGGGAGAAGTGGATCTGGCCTGCGGTCACCTCTGCCGGACCTGTCATCAGCACCCGACCGATTTCCACAGCCTCGGGGCTACGGCTGCTGACCACCAACTCCTTGGCGTTGAGGAGGATGTCAAGAACATCCTCGCGAACACCGGGAATGATGGCGTATTCATGGGCGGCGCCTGCAATCCGCACCGTTGTGACGGCGCTGCCTTCCAGACTTCCCAGAAGGGTCCTTCGCAGAGCATTGCCCAGGGTGGTGCCCTGGCCCCGCTCAAGGGGGCCGATCAAAAATTCCTGGGTTTGGGACTTATCGTCCCCAATGGCGATGTCAGGGGCCGGTTCAATTTGGAATTGGAGCACGGTCCGTGTCGGGATGGAGGAGAGGGACAAAATCAGACGCGGCGGCGCTTGGAGCGACGGCAACCGTTGTGGGGCAGGGGGGTCACATCCTTGATCAGGGTGATTTCCAACCCCACTGTGCTCAAGGCGCGGATGGCGGTCTCGCGGCCCGATCCCGGTCCGCGGACTTGCACTTCAATTTGCCGCATGCCTTGATCGACTGCGCGGCGGGCAGCGGCTTCTGCTGCAGTCTGGGCCGCGAAAGGCGTGCCTTTGCGGGCCCCCTTGAAACCGCTGGCGCCCGCAGAGGACCAGGCAATGACCGCACCGGACGTGTCGGTGATGGAGACAATGGTGTTGTTGAAGGTGCTCTGGATGTGGGCCACACCGTTGGGCACGTTCCGCTTGACTTTCTTACCACCGCTTTTCTTGACAGGCTTTGCCATGGCTAGGAGGCTGCTGGGACTACAGGGACGTTGGGTCTAGGCGTGAGATACATCAGGCATTGGCTACTTTTTCTTGCCGGCCACGGTTTTGCGGGCGCCCCGCCGTGTCCGGGCATTGGTGCGGGTGCGCTGCCCCCTGACGGGCAGATTCATGCGGTGGCGGCGCCCCCGGAGACAGCCAATGTCTTGAAGACGCTTCAGGGCAATGCCCTCCTGCCGTCGCAGGTCCCCCTCAACCGTGTAGCCCTCCACCGCGGTGCGCAGCTTCTGGACGTCATCGTCCGTCAGGTCCTTCGCCCGGATGTCAGGGCTGATCCCGGTGCCGGCCAGGATCTGCTGGGACCGAACAAGGCCGATGCCGTAGATGTAGGTCAGGGCGACTTCGACCCGCTTGTCCCGGGGAATGTCAACGCCAGAAATCCTTGCCAAGACGAAGTTCTCCTCAGAAAGAACGTGGTTGATGGAACAGAGACAACAAAGCCGTGGTGCGGGGCGGGCATGGGGTCCATCAGCCTTGTCGTTGCTTGTGTTTGGGATTGACGCAAATCACCATGACCCGCCCATGGCGGCGGATGACCCGACACCTGTCGCACATCTTCTTGACAGAAGAGCGAACCTTCATGGATTGCCCTCAAACGTGACCAAGGCCAAACAATGATTTTAGCACATTGTCTCCTCGCTGGGGGCGCACTCGTCCAGGCTGTTGCAGATGCGGGTGGCCACCTCTTCCACACTGCCCAGCCCATCCACACACTGCAGCAGCCCTCGCCCCTGGTAATGGGCGTTGATGGGTTCCGTTTGCCGGACATAGATCTGCAGCCGCTTGCGCACCACAGCCTCATTGTCGTCGGAGCGCCCACGGCTCAGCAGCCTGGCCACCAGCTCTTCTTCGGGAACCTGCAGTTGCAGGGCAACCTGCAGCGGCTGCTTCAGGTCGGCCAGAAGATCATCCAGCATGGCGGCCTGGGTGGAGTTGCGGGGAAACCCGTCCAGCAACCAGCCTCCCTGATGCAGGCTGAGGCGGTGGCGCACGATGGCCAGCACCAGATCATCACTGACCAGGTCTCCCCGGTCCAGCACCGCCTTCACCTGCTGACCCAAGCTGCTTCCAGCGGCCACCTCGGCCCGCAACAGATCCCCGGTGGAGAGGTGCAGCAGACCCCTGGCGGCGGCCAGCAGCATGCATTGGGTGCCTTTCCCAGCGCCGGGAGGGCCAAGAACAACGACTCTCTTGCTCATTGCCGCACCATCCCCTCGTAACGCTGAGAGATCACGTTGGTCTGCAACTGTTTGGCCGTTTCAATGGCCACACCCACCAGAATCAGCAGGGATGTGGCTCCCAGACCCTGCAGCACGCCAGTCCCTGTAAGGGAGTAGACCAAGTTGGGAATTATGGCGATCAGGCCCAGGAAGGAGCCGCCAATCAGGGTGAGTCGATTGATTACGCCGGAGAGGTACTCCGCCGTTGCAGAGCCGGGCCGAATGCCGGGAATGGCCACCCCTTGCCGCTTCAGATTCAGGGCCATATCCGTGGGATTCACCACCAGGGAGGCGTAGAAAAAGGAAAACCCGAAGATCAGGAAGAAGTAGGTGAGCCCATAGCCCCAGCCCGTTGTCCAGCCAAGCCCTGGACCCGGAACGGTGTAGGTGGGGCTTAACCAGTTGGCCAGGCTCACCAGCGCCGGATTGTTTGTGAAGTTGGCCAAGGTGGCCGGCAGGAACAACATGGCGGAAGCGAAGATGATAGGCATCACACCGCCGGAGATGAGCTTGAGGGGCAAGTAGCTTTGCCGTTCCGGCAGGGCAGCCATAAAGCCAATCTGGCGGCGGGCCGAGACAATGGGGATGCGTCGGCTGCCCTCTTGCACAGCCACAATGGCCACCACCATGGAGAGCGCCACCGCCACCGTCACCACGATGGGGAAGATCTTCCCGGCCTGGGCCTCACGGATGATGTTCTGCAGGGTGTTGGGGAGGGAGGCGGTGATGTTGATGAAGATCACCAGAGACGCCCCGTTGCCGATGCCCTTCTCCGTAATGATCTCGCTGATCCACATGACCACCATGGCCCCCGTGGTCAGGGCCAGACTGGTGGAGACGACAAACAGGGCCCCCTCCAGATCTCCATTGGCGAAGCCCCGCAGGTAAAGGGAGAAGATCACCGCCTGGAGGCTGCCCCACCCCAGGGCCACGTAGCGGGTGATCTGCGCCAACTTGCGGCGGCCCGCTTCCCCTTCGTCCTTTTGCAGGGTTTCCAGGGTGGGGAGGGCTGCCGTCAGCAACTGCATGATGATGGAGGCGTTGATGAAGGGCAGAATCCCCAAGGAGAACACCCCACCGGGCGCTCCGCCGGTGAAGATGCTGAGCAGACCGATCAACTGACCACCCGACAGTTGATTCTGCAGTTGGGAGACATCAAGACCAGGGATCCAGATGTAGGCCCCCACGCGAATCAGCAGCAACAGGCCCAGGGTGATCAGGACGCGCCTCCGCAAATCGGGAGCCGTCACAATCTGGGTGAGTGTTTCTCCGGTGGTTGGGGCTCTGCCCTGGCTAAGGGTCATCCGCTGGGAGGAGGGGTGGAATAGATGGGTCTGCGCGCCAGAGAGGCAGGGAGTCTGCCTCAGGGCTGTTTCCTAGACGGCTTGTCAGGGCGGACCCACTTGTTGCGACCCGGCAGAAGGTGGCAGGTGCCGCCAGCAGCCAGGATCTTTTCACGGGCGGTCTTGCTGAAGCCATGGGCTTTGCAATGAAGCTTGACCTTGACTTCCCCGTCCCCAAGCACTTTCAGCGGTGCGGAGTTTTTGCCCACGATCCCCGCTTCCCTCAGGGATGCGAGGGTCACCTCACTCCCGTCGGGCAAGGGGGACAAATCCCCCACGTTCACCACCGTAAACACCTTGGGGTTCACCACGGTGAAGTGCTTCAGCTTGGGAATCCGCCGGTAGAGGGGCATTTGCCCACCTTCAAAACCGGGGCGGGTGGGGCGCCCCGAGCGTGATTTCTGGCCCCGCATGCCAAAGCCGCAGCTAGCCCCTTGACCAGCGGCAATACCACGTCCTTTACGATTGCGGGGTCGGCGGGATCCGGGTTGGGGCCGAAGGGTATGGAGATGAGCGGTCATGGCCGGAATGGGGATCAGGAATACATTTGCTGAAGAGGGATGCCACGTTCCTTGGCGGCTGCCTTATGGGTGCGCAGGGCGCTGAGGGCCAGCATGGCGGCACGGGCATTGTTGAGGGGGGTCTTGGAGCCAAGCCGCTTGGCCAGCACGTTCTTGACACCCGCCAGTTCCAGAACGGTGCGGATGGAACCGCCGGCAATCACGCCCGTACCGGGGGCGGCAGGGCGCATCAGCACACTGGCGGCTCCGTCACGCCCCTGGGCCACCGTGGGAATGGAGCTGCTGGCGGTGAGGGGCACCTTCACCAGGTGCTTCTTGCCATCGGCCACCCCTTTACGGACAGCGCCAATCACGTCACTGGCCTTGCCCACGCCCACGCCCACCTGGCCTTTCTCGTTGCCCACAACCAGGATGGCCCGGAAGCTCATTTTCTTGCCGCCTTTCACGGTCTTGGAGACGCGGCGAATCTGCACCACCCGTTCCTGCCATTCGGAATCCCGCTCCTCACGGCGCTGGCGGCGTTCACGGCGTTCACGGCGTTCACGGCGCTGACCCTGCTGTTGTCCCTGTTGACCTTCGGCAGTAGGGGGAACGTCCGCAGCAACTGGGACTTGGGATTGGCTGTTGGAGTCAGTCATGGTCAACATTAAAAGACAAGGCCCGCATCCCGGGCAGCATCGGCCAGGGCTTTGACCCGACCGTGATAGATATTGCCACCCCGGTCAAAGACCACCGAGCGGACGCCTTTGGCCAGAGCCCGCTCGGCCACCAGCTTGCCCACCGCCTGAGAGGCCTTGCAGTTGGCTCCCGGTCCCGGAAGGTCCTGGCGCAGACCCTTGTCAATACTGGATGCCGCTGCCAAGGTGTTCTGGGCGCCATCGTCAATCACCTGGGCGTAGATGTGGTTGTTGGAGCGGAAGACCGCAAGGCGGGGCCGCTGTGCAGTGCCCTGAATTCGGCGGCGAACACGCCGGTGGCGGCGCTGGGTGCGGGCGGTGCGAGAGGCAAGCATGGTCACAGATGGAGAAAGGCCGTTGGGCGCCAATGGTTACTTCTTGCCGGCCTTACCGGCCTTGCGCAGGATGGTCTCGGCCACGTATTTGATGCCTTTGCCCTTGTAGGGCTCCGGTGGAGACACGGCGCGAACCTTGGCTGCCTCGTTGCCTACCACCTCTTTCTCGGCGCCACTGACCGTGATCCTGGTGTTGTTCTCCACCTTATAGGTGATGCCCTGGGGTGGCGCCAACTCCACAGGATGACTATAGCCGGCACTCAGGACCAGGGTTCCACCCCTGACCTGGGCACGGTAGCCCACGCCCACCATGTCCAAGGTCTTGCTGTAGCCCTTGGTCACCCCCTCCACCATGTTGGCCACAAGGGTGCGAGACAGGCCATGGCGCATCCGGTTCATGCGGCTGGCGCCGGTGGGGGTGACCACCAGGGTCTGCCCATGGCGGTCAATGGCAACCCCCTCGGGCAGGGTGCGCCGTAGCTCCCCGTTGGGACCTTTCACCTCCACAGTGCGCCCCTCAAGCTGCACCTGGACATTGGCGGGAATGGGAACTGGTTGCTTGCCGATCCGTGACATGGTGTCTTCTCAAGGGGTCGTGTTCTCAAGGTCAGTAGACGTAACAGAGCACTTCACCGCCAATGCCCTGCTTGCGGGCAGTGCGGTCGCTCATGACGCCTTGGGACGTGGAAATAATTGCCACACCAATTCCACCCAACACCTTGGGCAGGTGGCGATGATTGGAATAGATGCGCAAACCGGGCTTGCTGACCCGCTGCAGAGCGCGAATCAGGGGCTGCTTGTGTTTTCCAGCGTACCTTAGCTCAAGCACCAACTGCTTACGGAAGCCTTCACCCTCTTCGTTAAAGGCATGAATAAAGCCTTCTTCCCGCAGCACCTTGGCGATGCTGCAGCACATGCGTGAGGCAGGAATGCTGGTGGTGGCATGACGTTTTTCACTCGCGTTACGAATGCGGGTGAGCATGTCAGAAATGGAATCGTGGCTGGCCATGGTGGATTTCCGCTGGGGGCTCAGGTCTTGCTAAACGGCATGCCCATTTCGCGGAGCAATGCGCGGCCCTCGTCATCGCTTCGGGCAGTGGTGACAATGGTGACGTCCATGCCGCGGACGGCGTCAATCTCGTCAAAGCTGATCTCCGGGAAAATCAACTGCTCCTTCACCCCCAGGGTGTAGTTGCCGCGACCGTCGAAACTTTTGGGGTTGACACCACGGAAGTCACGGATGCGGGGCAAAGCCAGGTTGATGAGGCGATCAAGGAAGGCGTACATGCGATCACCCCGCAGAGTCACCATGACGCCAATGGGCATTCCCGTGCGGATCTTGAAGCTGGAAATTGCCTTCTTGGCCCGGGTAATGATCGGCTTCTGGCCGGTAATTCTGGCAATCTCGGCTGTGGATCCTTCCAGGGCCTTGGAGTTCTGTGCCGCCTCCCCCAGGCCGCGGTTGACGGTGACCTTGACGGGTTTGGGCACCTGGTGGATATTGTCCAGCCGCAATTCCTTTTGCAGCCTGGGCTGGATGGTTTGCTTGTAGCGCTGCTTGAGGGGAACGAAGGTGGTCATCGTGGGCAGGAGTGATGCTTCTGGTCGTTGTCAGAAGGAATGGGGAGAAACACGTGGGAAGAAGAAATCATCAATCCAGGATCTCTCCTGTTTTCTTGAGCCGCCGCTTTTTGCTGCCATCCTCCTGGAGAACCATCTCAATGCGGCTGGCCACCTTCTGCTCCACGGAGTACACCATGACGTTGGAGGCATGGATGGGGGCCTCCTCGTTGACAATGCGGCCACTCTCCTCGTCCTGCTTGGGCTTGACGTGGCGTGTGCGCATGTTGATGCCTTCCACAACCACCCGGTTGTCCGCCAACAGGGTGCGCAGCACCTTGCCTGTCTTGCCCCGATCCTTCCCGGCAATCACCTGAACGGTGTCACCGGTTTTGATGCGCAGCTTGCGGGGCTGTGTCGACTTTGCCATCAGATTACCTCCGGGGCCAGGGAAACGATTTTGGTAAAGCTGCGCTCCCGCAACTCCCGGGCCACCGGCCCGAAGACCCGGGTGCCCCGGGGATTTTTGTCGTCGTTAATGATCACGGCGGCGTTGTCGTCAAAGCGGATGGCGTTGCCCGTATCCCGCCGCAAGGTGGCGCGGGTGCGCACCACCACGGCCTTGACCACGTCAGACTTTTTCACCCCCATGTTGGGGGTGGCGTCCTTCACCGCGGCAACAATCACGTCCCCCACGTGGGCATAGCGTCCCCTGTTGCCCAGAACCCGAATGCACTGGATTTTGCGGGCGCCACTGTTGTCGGCCACATTGAGATAGGTTTCCTGCTGAATCATGGCTGGCCTCCCTTCAGCGCTTCGTGGAACTGATAATCTCTGCCACCATCCAGGTTTTGTGGCGGCTGAGGGGGCGGGTTTCCGAGATCAGGACCCGGTCGCCCACATGGCAGCGATTGGTTTCATCATGCACCTTGTAGCGCTTGGTGCGGCTCACCGTCTTTTTGTAGACAGGATGTGGGAAGCGGTTTTCGACTGCGACCACGACGGTTTTGTCCATCTTGTCGCTGACGACGACGCCAAGCCGTTCTTTGGTGGCCATAGGGCTTAATCGGTGGATGGAGAGGTGGAAGGATTGGCCTGGCGGCGCTGCTGCCGGATGGTGAGCAGTCGCGCCAGCTTGACTCGGGTCTGTCGGAACAGATGGGATTTGTCCAACTGGCGGGTGGCCCGTTTGCAGCGCAACTCGAACAGGGTTCTGCGGGCGGCCGCAACCTGGTCGTTGAGGGCAGCGTCGTCCAGTTGAAGAAGATCGGTGTAGGCAGAAGAGGAGGTGGTCATGGGTTCCATGGGAGAAGTGGCCCTAGGCCTCCCCGGGGGGCGTGAGGCTGGCATTGGCAACGGCGGGCATGGGGGTATCGCCAATGCCCTCCCGCACCAGGAACTTCGTCTTGACCGGCAGCTTGTATTGCGCCAGCCGCATGGCGGTGCGGGCCAACTCTTCGTTGATCTCCTCACCGCCCATCTCGAAGAGAATGCGTCCAGGCTTCACCACGGCCACCCAGAACTCCGGGTTGCCCTTGCCCGATCCCATGCGGGTTTCCGCCGCCCGCATGGTGATGGATTTGTCAGGGAAGATGCGGATCCACACCTTGCCTCCCCGCCGTATGGCGCGGGTCATGGCGCGGCGACTGGCCTCAATCTGCCGTGAGGTGATCCAGCCGCATTCCTGGGCCTGAATGGCGAAGTCACCAAAGGCAATGGTGTTGCCGCGGGTGGCAACCCCCCGCATCCGGCCCCGCTGCATCTTGCGGAATTTGACCCGTTTCGGACTCAACATGGTTTAGATCCCCCGTCACTCCTCGCTGGAGCGGTCTTCGAAGTTCTGGCGGGCCCGACCAGCCCCCCGGCGCCGTGGCGTAGCCCCCATGGGGGCTGCCGTCTGCCTCTCATCCGGAAGCACCTCCCCCTTGAACACCCACACCTTGATGCCCAACACCCCGTAGGTGGTGTGGGCGGTCTTGCTGGCGTAGTCAATGTCCGCCCGCAGGGTATGCAGGGGAACACGACCTTCCCGGGTCCACTCGCTGCGGGCAATTTCAGCCCCGTTGAGGCGTCCGCTGATCTGCAGCTTCAGGCCGATGACCCCAGCCCGCTGGGCCCTCTGAACGGCCATGCGGATGGTGCGACGGAAAGCCACCCGCTTCTCCAGTTGCTGGGTGATGTACTCCGCCATCAGGGACGCATCGGCATCAGCCCGCTCCACCTCCACCACGTTGATGCGCACCTGGCGGCTGCGATCACGAATGGCGGCCCGGATCCCGCTGCGCAACTCCTCGATCCCACTGCCTTGACGGCCCACAAGCACCCCGGGGCGCGCTGTCCTCAACTCCACCTCCAGTTGATCCGCCTTGCGTTGAATGCGCACGTCACTGATCCCGGCAGAGGCGTATTTCCTGGCGATGTGACGGCGAATCGTGTCGTCCTCCTGGAGGAGGAGCGGGTAGGTCTTCCTGGCTGCAAACCAACTGGAGAGATGGGTCTGGATGACCCCCAGTCGCAGACCTGTCGGGTGAATCTTGTTGCCCATGGCTGGGATGGCAATCAGGTGTCTTGTGGAGCCACAGCAATGCTGATGTGGCAGGTTTGTTTTTTGATCTGATAGGCCCGACCCTGGGCGCGGGGTCGATACCGCCGCATGGACGGGCCCATATCCGCCGTGGCCCGGGTGATCGTCAAGGTGGCGGGGTCCAGGCCCAGATTGTGCTCTGCATTGGCCACGGCAGAGCGGAGCACCTTGGTGACCACGTGGGTGGAACGATAGGGCATGAACTCAAGCATGATCAGGGCGTCCCGGTAGCTGCGACCGCGAATCTGGCCGAGCACACGCCGCACTTTGCCGGCGGAGCCCCGCACGAATCTGGCCGTGGCCCGGGCTTGAATACTGGTGGAGTTGACCATGGTCTTGCGTCCTTAACGTGAACCTTTCCTGTCTTTGCCATGGCCTCGGTAGATGCGAGTCAGGGCAAATTCACCCAGCTTGTGGCCCACCATCTGCTCGGTGATGTAGACGGGGACGTGGGTCTTGCCGTTGTGAACAGCAATGGTGTGGCCAATCATGTCCGGAAGGATGGTTGAGGCCCGTGACCAGGTCCTGATCACGGACTTGTCGTCAGAAGCGTTTTGCTTCTCCACCTTTTTCATCAGGCTTGCAGCCACAAAAGGGCCTTTTTTGAGGGAGCGTCCCATGGGAGGTCAGGCAGAGGGAAAAGGCATCAGGCATCGCGACCACCGCGGCTGCGCTTGGACACACGACGGCGACGGCGCAGCACGTACTGGTTGCTGGGCTTGTTGCGCTTGCGGGTTTTGAGGCCCAGCGCCGGTTTGCCCCACGGTGTCACCGGTCCTGAGCGACCAATGGGCGCCCGGCCTTCACCACCCCCATGGGGGTGGTCGCAAGGGTTCATGACACTGCCGCGCACCTGGGGGCGTCGTCCTAGCCAACGGCGCCGACCAGCCTTGCCCAGGCTGGTGTTGCGGGCTTCCCCATAGGCCACTTCGCCAATGGTGGCGTAGCACTCCTTGCGGACAAGCCGCACCTCGGTGGAGGGCAGCTTGACGGCCACATAGTCCCCATCCTTGGCCACCACCTGGGCGCCGGCCCCCGCAGTGCGCACCATCTGGCCGCCCCGTCCGGCATAGAGCTCTATGTTGTGGACCGTTGTGCCCAGGGGCAGGGCAAACAACGGCAGGGCATTGCCCACGGCAATGGGTGCATCGGGACCGGCCATCACCTCACTGCCCACGGCAATGCCCTGAGGCTGGAGGATGTAGCGCTTTTCACCGTCTTCATAGAAGAGGAGCGCCAGGCGGGCATTGCGGTTGGGGTCGTACTGGATGGCGGCCACCCGGGCCTTGACGCCTCGCTTGTCGCGACGGAAATCCACCAGGCGATAGCGGCGCTTGTGGCCGCCGCCCCGATGGCGGCAGGTGATCACGCCGCGGTTGTTACGCCCTTTGGCGCGGTGCTTGGCGCCCACCAGGGAGCGCTCGGGCTCCCGGCGGGTGATCTCGCTGTAGTCCCCGGCCACCCGGGTGCGGGTGCCAGGGCTATAGGGCTTGAGCTTGCGAACAGCCATGGAACAGCGCCTCAGGAGGATTCGGGGAAGAGCTGGATGGCGTCGCCCTCGGCAAGGCGCACCACAGCTTTCTTGACTTGGGCGCGCTCGCCGGCAAAGCGTCCCACCCGCCGTTTGCGGCGGGGTGGATTCATGGTGCTGACGCCAATCACCTTCACGTCAAACATCTGCTCGACGGCGGCTTTTATGTCCGGCTTGGCGGCCCGTGGATCCACCGCGAAGGTGTACTGGTTCCGATCCATGCCACGGGTGGCCTTCTCGGTGATCACAGGCTGCCGCACCACGTCGGCAAGGCGCCCGGCAAAGGATTTAGCCATCGCTGTAGACCTCCTGGATGGTGGTGACGGCGTCTTCACTGAACACCAGCTTGTCCGCGTGGAGCAGATCGAAGACATTCAACTGATCCGCCCGGATCAGGGTGATCCGGGGGACGTTACGGGCCGACTTGATCACGGCCTCGCTGGGCGCCTTGAGCACAAGCAGCACCCCCATGTCGGGAGCAACGCCCCAACGCTCCAGGGCCGCCAGCAGGTCCCTGGTCCTGGGGGCGCCGACGCAAGCGTTGAACTCCTGCACCACCAGCCAATCCTCCGCACGACTCATCAGGGCCGTGCGGAGGGCCAGGCGCCGCTCCTTGCGGTTCATGGCCTTGGCGTAGGAGCGAGGCTTTGGACCGAAAACGACTCCGCCACCGGGGCGCAGCGGGGTGCGGATTGAACCCTGGCGGGCCCGACCTGTGCCTTTCTGCTTGAAAGGCTTGCGACCGCCACCGCGCACTTCGGAGCGGGTCCTGGTGCTGGCGGTGCCTTGGCGCTGGTTGGCCTGCTGCCGCACCAGGGCGGCATGGAGCAGGTGAACCGCTGTGCCCTCACGGGCGGCCTTCAGGTCAAGGTGGGCATTACCCACCGGCTCACCTTCCCAGTTGTGAACAACGCAATCAACCATGATTCTCCGATGTGAACGTCAGGCGCATCATTGGCCGCCCACGGTTTTGCTGGGACGGATGCTCAGCAGAGATCCGGGCTTGCCCGGAACCGAACCCTTCACCACCAGCAGATGCTGGTCAGGATCCACCTTGATCACCACCAGCTTGCGCATGGTGGTGGCTTTACCCCCGTAACGACCGGCCATGCGCTTGCCCGGATAAATCCGGCCCGGCGTGGTGCCGGCGCCGGTGGAGCCGGGCTGGCGGTGGTTCTTGGAACCATGGCTCATGGGACCACGGCGGAACCCGTGGCGCTTTTGATAGCCCGTGAACCCGCGCCCCACCGTATCCCCGCTCACATCAACCGCCTGACCCGGCGCAAACTGGGCCACCGTGAGGACGGCGCCCGTCTCCACGGCCTCATCGGCAGGAACACGGTATTCGCGAAGATGACGGAGCAGGGTGGGGCCGCTTTTGGCCAAGTGGCCTTTGGCAGGCCGATTGACCAGCTTCTCGCGAATGTCTCCATAGCCGATCTGAACGGCGCTGTAGCCGTCCCGAGCCATGCTTTTGCGCTGGGTGACCCGGCAAGGGCCGGCCTGGATGAGCGTCACCGGCACGGCTTTGCCGTCCGGGCTGAAAAACTGGGACATGCCCAGCTTGGTGCCGAGGATGCCAATGGACATGGGAGAAGGGCTGTACGTCAGCAGGGTCATGCCGGGCCATGGAAAGCCCAGGGCAACACTGAACCGTTGTCGAAAACGACCGTTGCCGGTGTGCCGGCAGGGCTAGCTCCGAGGCAGATTGACGGCCTTGACGGCGGTCAACCCGACGATGCAGCAACAGGAGGGTCAGGACTTGAGCACCGCAGCAGAGATCTGCCGCAAGGCGTCAGTTTCCTTTGATCAACCACGACCCAGGCCGGATGGATCAACCCGAAGACCCATCCCCGTGGATGAGCCCGTACACGAGACTGGCGGCCTGGCTAGCGCTCAGGCACAGTTCCCGAATGCACAAGCGAAAATCATAATACATGGGGCGCGACTGCGCAAGCCGGCCTCTGAAGCAGACTCGGAGCGAGCAGGAACAAGCTGATCAAACAGCGGCCCCCGGTGAAGAGGTGGGAGCAAAAACCTGGTGCTGGGCAAGCCAAGGATCCATTGCCGGCGTCAACAGCTCACAACTACACGACCAAAACCGGCAAATAGCAGCCGTCACCCCACCGCCGGAGCATCTCGTCATCATTGGGACTTTGGGACTCCACCCTCACCCCGGAGCAAGTTGCAAGCGGGCCGGTGACGAAGTGCGATGACCTTGCTCCTCTGCTCCGCCCCATGCAGCTTATTCAGAACAAAGATACTACCGCCTCCTCCCCGTAGGGGGAAGGCTGGCTGCTGTGGGGCTGCTGCTGAAAGCGGCGGCCCCGTCTGCATAAAAGCTGCTGGAGCAAGGCAATGACCCGGTTGAGAAGCGAACATCCACCCGGCCGCGGGAAAGGAACCACCGGCGGCGCTCGTGACGTGGGGCCGTTGGGCTGTGCCAAAGAGAAAAGCGACCCTGTGGCCTTGACAAGGGGGAACCGGCCGATTGGTGCTACAAGCGCAGGAGCGCAGGAGCGCAGGAGGGGCCGCTGTTGCCCCCTAGCGGCCTGCTCCGAGACCGGCCGATCCGGCAGCGGGCGTTGTCTTTCCATCCGGCGCCTTCCGGGCCTGGCTCTGACCTCGGCATTGCTCGCTCTGCCCCTGCGGCGCCCGAGGCCGAGGCGCCGCAGGGGCGCTCCCCTCGGGCCTTCACTACCCTGCTGCTGGAGCTGCTGTGTCTGCCGTTGCTTTGCACGGAAGCACACGCCCAAACCACGACGCTGGTTAGCAATACTGGAGAAACAAAATCTCTTGATCTTGTTTCTCCTTATCAGAAAGCGCCACCTTAATTGGCGTGAAGTTTACAACGGGGGACAATTCTACAGGCTATACAATTTCGTCGGTTGGTATATACGTCAGGAGCGGCGCCCCTGTGGTCACAATCCGGGCAGGCGGCACAGACCCTACCGGCACGGTGATTACCACTCTCACGGCTCCGGCCACCATCATACTTCGTCACCGGGCCCGCTTGCAACTTGCTCCGGGGTGAGGGGCAGCGGACAGGGGAGCCTCTTATCCGGAACCGGGATCTGGGGTGTTGGCGGCTCATCGCCTCATCGGCGCCGGCCCGTAGGAGGGGCAGAGCTGAGCTAGGCCGCAGCGTCCACAGGCCGGTCGCCGCGCCTTGCACACAGCACGGCCATGGAAAATCAGGCGGATGGAGAGCAGGTCCCAATCGGACTGGGGCAGCAAAGCCATCGGTTCCCGTTCGATGCGGGGTGGGTCCGTTGCAGACACGAGACCGAGCCGGTTGCCGAGACGCCGTACGCGGCCCAAGGCTCAGCAGCGCCGAGGCGAGGGTGGACCCCAACCCTCGCCCCAGGCGTTGGCCAGTGGAATCAGGGGAGGAAGGCCGTAGCGCCCCACTTGGGGGAGGCGTTACCATGGCCCTCCCGCAGACGGGTAGATGTTCGCTTCTCAATCAGGTCATTGCCTTCCTCCAGCAGCTTTTACCCAGACGGGACTGCGTCGCTTTCACCAGCATCCCCGCAATACGTAGCCAGCCTCCCCGTGTGGGCGGGCCGTAGTAGCTTTCTCCAGGGTGACGGGTAACGGTGGCGGACAGGGGAGCCTCCTGTCCGGACGGCGGATACTGATAGGCTGACCCCTGACCCCAGCTTGTCCGGACGGCTGCCACTGCGCCCATGAGCTCCTCGGAATATGTCCGTCCCGTTTGGCCAGCCGATCACCATCCATCCATCCTGTGGCGTGGCGCCCCGGCAAGCCTTCCCAGCCTGGAGGAGAGCTATGAAGCCTGCCGCGCAGAAACCCGGCACTGGGCCAAAACCTATTACCTGGGCAGCCTGCTGATGCCCCCCCGGAAGCGTCGCGCCATCTGGGCCATCTATGTGTGGTGCCGCCGCACGGATGAACTGGTGGATGCTCCCGATGCAGCCGCCATGGACCCCGTCCAACTCCACCAGCGTCTCAACCAGTGGGAGGAGCGCACCCGGCGGCTGTTTGCCGGAGAGGTGCAGGATGCCCAGGACATGGCCCTCTGGGACACCCTGCAGCGCTATCCCCAGGACATCACCCCCTACCTGGAGATGATTGCCGGGCAACGGATGGACATCACCCTGAAGCGCTACCGGACCTTTGCGGAACTGGAACGGTACTGCTACCGGGTGGCGGGCACCGTGGGGCTGATGAGCCAGGCGGTGATGGGACTGGATGCCGCCTTCACCTCCGCCCCCTGGAGCCGCTGCCCCGATCCCACCAACTGCGCCGTGGCCCTGGGCATCGCCAGCCAACTCACCAATATCCTGCGGGACGTGGGGGAAGATCGGGAACGGGGGCGCATCTACATCCCCCAGGAGGAACTGACCCGGTTCAACTACACGGAAGCGGAGTTAATGGACGGGGTGGTCAACGAGCGCTGGCATTCTCTGATGAAGTTCCAGGTGCAGCGCGCACGGACGTGGTTTCGTCGCTCGGAGGCGGGGATTCGCTGGCTCTGCAGAGATGCCCGCTGGCCCGTGTGGACATCACTGCAGCTTTATCAGGGCATCCTCAAGGTGATTGAAGACAACGGCTACGACGTTTTCTCCCGCAGGGCTTACGTGCCCCGTCTGAGAAAGCTGCTGAGCCTGCCCATCTGCTTCAGCCTGGCCCAGTCCCGTTAAACCGCGGTCTTCTGTTGGTCCAGCAGCAGCTTGAGCTTGGAGAGTTCCTGGCTCCAGCGGGGATCCGGAGCATCCACCTCGGCAAGTTCACGGTGAACCAGCTTGTCGACCACCTTGCTGGCCCGGGAGGACGCTTGGTCGTTGCGGCGGCCACCGGCGTTGCGGTTGCCGTCCCTACGCTCCGAGCGCTCCACCCGCAGGGCTTGGCCGGCAAATTCCTTGCCGTTGAACTGGGCAATAATCGCCTCCGCCAGCCGGTCGTCACTGACGCTGATGAAGCCGAAACCACGGCACTCGCCACTCTCCCGGTCGGTGACCGGCTTGAAGCGAATGCTTTGATCAACGCCAGTCTTGAACTGGCCCTCAAGCTCCTGAAGATCGGCATCCCGTGGCACGTTGCCCACATAGATGCGAATTCCCTGCTGATTATTGTTGGAACGGTTGTTCATGCGTTGCAATGGGGAAAGGGACGTGAAAAGTGCGAAAAGAATGTTGAAGTCAAGAGTGAAGTCAACAGGATGACAGAACTTTTTGGCAGATCCAAGCCAAAATCGCCACCATCTTTATCACATCAGGGTGAATCACGCCAATTCCGACGGGGGATCCGCCGGGGAGAGGCTGTCTGTTGCAAGCCATTGTCGAGCCCTGTCCAGGATGGACTCCTCGTCATTGGCGGCCAGGCGTCCGAAGGCGCACTCGCGCCGCAGAAACGCCATCAATGCCCCCAGTTGGGGGCCGGGTGATACGGACAGGGCCTCCTGCAAGCGGTGACCACCCAGGGGACAACGGGGATGACAGAGGGGGTCGGCGGGATCCTGCCAGCGGCACAGCCACAGTCCGGCTTGTTTCAAGGCCAGGCGGTTGTGGGTCAGGAGCACCAGCAGGAGCGCCGGCAGGTCCGTCGTCAGATCCAGATGAAGCTGAAGCTGCTGGTCTTCCGTCAACCCCGTCGTTGCTGCGGCCCATGCTTGACGCCAATGGTGGAGCCGTTGCCATTGCCGGTGCCGGCGCCTGCTGCAGCCCAGCCGCTCCACCACGGATTGCGCCCCCATGACCCCCGCCAGCCGGGCCAGGGCCAACTGGTGCGTCAGGGACTCTCCCTCCAGTCCCACCGCCATGGCCAGTGGGCGGCTGAGGCGCTCAAGACCCGGCCATGGTCGGGCCATGGGGAGCCAGGCTCGCACCACGGCGCCCGTCTCAAGGAGCCAGTGATGGGCCTGGGGCGCCCGACACAGTCGCTCCAGTTCCGCCAGGACCCGCTCGGAAGCCACCATGCCCAGCTTCGGCGCCTCCTGGTGAAGCCATTGACGGGTGCGCCCCTCAATGGCGCATTCCAGTTCGGCAGCCAGGCGATAGGCCCGCAGCACCCGCAGGGGATCAGCCGCCAGGTTGGCGGCAGCCACGCAACGCAGCCGCCGCCGGGCCAGGTCTTCCAGGCCGCCACAGGGATCATGGAACGTCCGCCGTTGCAGGTGGTACGCCATGGCATTGAGGGAAAAGTCCCGCCGCCCCAGGTCCGCCGTCATGGTGGAACCGTCCCAGGCGGCCACGTCCACCGTCCAGGGACCATGGACCAGGCGCCCCATGTCACGCACCGGATCCAACACCACCACCGTGCCCCCCCAGCGGCCGGCCAATTGCCGACACAACCGGACGGCCCCCCGGGGAACAGTCAGGTCCAGGTCGGGGTGGTCCCCGAGGCGCCCCAGCAAGGCGTCGCGAACAACACCCCCCACCAGGACGGCATCCCCGGGCAGCGCAGCCCAGGGGAAGGGGGGAGACAACCTGGTTACGGCAGCGGTCAGTCGCGCCCCGGCCTCTCCGGGAGTCAGGCGGGAATGGACGTCATCCGTTGCGATTTCACTGGCCATGGGAATCCGTGTTCACTCGGCCCCAATCTGATTCTGCCGGGAACAAGTACCCTTCTACTGAACAGTTGGCGGTTGGTTTGCCGTGTCCAGGGGGCTGAGCACGTTGCATCCGGGACCAGCCCAGGAGGTGTACGGCGCATGGGAACCCCCGGATCTGATCGTGTCCGACGGCGCCTACGGTGTAGGCGGGTTTCCGGGTGACCCTCGCACTCCGGAGGGATTGGCAGAGTGGTATGCCGAACATGTGGCAGCGTGGTCGAAGTTCGCACACCCGGCCACCACGTTGTGGTTCTGGAACACCGAGATCGGTTGGGCCACCACCCATCCCCTGCTGGTGCGGGAAGGTTGGGAGTACGTCCAGACGATTGTGTGGGACAAGGGGATTGGCCATATCGCGGGCAACGTGAACGGGGAGACGATTCGCCGGTTGCCGACGGTGACGGAAATCTGCGTCTTCTATCGCCGACGGCTGATGCTCCAAACCCCCCTCGGCGAGATGCCCCTCTGCCGCTGGCTGCGCCTGGAATGGCGGCGCACCGGACTCCCCTCTATCGCGCCAACGAGGCCTGTGGGGTGAGGAACGCTGCAACCCGCAAGTATCTGACCCAGGATTGGCTCTGGTACTTCCCCCCTGCGGAAATGATGGCCCGGCTGGTTGCCTTCGCCAACGCCCACGGTGATCCGGCAGGGCGGCCCTATTACGCGATCAACGGGAAGCAACCCGTCACGGAAGCCCAGTGGGCCCGGCTCCGCCACCCATGGCGCCACGAGCACGGCTTGACCAACGTCTGGTCCCATCCACCCCTCAACGGGGCGGAGCGCTACCGGGGCCATGGCCGTCGCGTCGCTCCCCGGGTGCATAACCCGGGCAGGAATGCAGCGGCCCACCTGAACCAGAAGCCCCTGGAGTTCATGGGCCGCATCATCAAGGTGACCTCAAACGAGGGCGATACCATCTGGGAACCGTTCGGCGGGCTATGCACCGCATCGGTTGCGGCTGTTGAGACCGGCCGGAACGCCTTTGCTGCAGAACCCAACCCCTACTTCTCGACTCTGGCGAAGCAGCGATTGGCCGGCCAGCTTGCTGGTGACCAGTTACCCCTGAAGGTGTGACGTCATGCCGATGGCCAACCCCAAGCCACAGCCACAGGAACTGCCCAGCCCTGAGCGAGAGCTTGTCCATCATGTGAGAGACGCGCTCAGCGCCCTTCCGGCGTACTTTCGAACGGCAACCCGAATCGAAGGTCTTGACGGAGGCGAACTGTTCAATCTCAGCGCTGTTCTGGGCAGCGCCATTGAGGTCCAGGTCGTTGAAACCCTCAATCGGATCCGGGAGGTCTGGGATCCCAGCAACCGTTGGCCGCGTCACCGGTTTGTGCGCTCAGCGCAAACTTTCCCGGATGTGAGGTTGGTTGCCCACGGCAAAGACAAGGATCCCCATATTGCCCTCGGCATCGAACTCAAGGGATGGTACCTGCTATCCAAGGAAAGGGAGCCCAGCTTCAGGTACACCGTGACGCCATCCGCTTGTGCTCCTCAGGATCTGCTGGTCGTTGTTCCCTGGCGCCTCAAAAACGTCTTGTCGGGAGCGCCTGTGGTCTACAGGCCCTACATTGAGCAGGCTCGCCATGTGGCCGAATTGCGCAATTGGTTTTGGACAAATTGCAGGAACACGAGAGACTCACTGGATCAGCGACAGGTCAAACCACCAAAGGAGAGGGTCAATCCTTACCCTCTGCCCAAGACAAAAATTGCGGATCAGCCCGCTAATGATGGCGGGAACAACTTCGGTCGCATCGCACGGATCACCGGCCTCATGGACGACTACACGTCTTCCTTGCGGGCATAACAGATTGCCGGGATTCCGGCTGATCATTGGATCGTGTTTTTCAAGCGACACGCAGAGGCAAAAGACCCAGACAAGATTCTCGCCAGCCTGAAACGTGACCTGAGCCAGAGGGGAGTGAAGGAGGATGTGCCAGCCGACTTTGCTGAAGTGATCTCTCGAATTGTCGAGTGGTTCCGATAATAATGACTGCCCCTTGGCCAATGGCGCCGCCATCCTCCCCTCGGTGGAGGTGGGTATCCGGCAGGATGGGGGTGATGCAGAGACCGGCTTCGGCCTGGACATCGGCGCCGCCGTTGTCTGGCATGATCCGCAGCACGGCATCAGCGCCCAACTGCAGGGCCGCTCCCTGCTTGCTCATGGGGAGGAGCAGTTCCGCCAGCAGGGCATGGCGCTCTTCAGATTCATCAGGCCCTTGGAGCCGTCGAAGACATGGCAATTCATTCAAGAATTGCCTGCTAAACTTGCCTCCTCAACCAGGCTGAGCAATGGGATCCACGCCACCCGCGCCGCAACCATGGGCAAGGACCGACGCCACCCACCGGCTCTTCTTGACGAGAACGGTTCCCCGGTGGTGATCCATGGCCCAGCCCAAGCGTGGGTGCGGGTACGGGGAGCGGATGCCCACGCTACGTCCACCCCATCCCCGCTCGGTGCTGGCCGTGGACGTGGGGCGGCGGCGCATTGGCCTGGCGGGCTGCGATCCCCTGGGCATCAGTGTGCGCCCCTTGCCGCCCCTGCGACGGAAGGACCGGGCTACGGATGTGGCGCGGCTACGCCCCCTGTGCCTGGACCGGTGCGTTGCCGCACTGGTGGTTGGTCTCCCCCTGCTGCCCGATGGGACGGAGGGGAGGCAATGCCGCCAGTCCCGCCGCTATGGGTTGACCCTGGCCCGCGAATTGGCGTTGCCGCTGGCCTGGGTGGATGAGCGCTACACCAGTTGGGCCGCCGAGGAGGCCACAGGCCTGCGGGCGGATGGCAGTGGCCGTCTGGATAGCGCCGCGGCAGTCCTGATCTTGCGCCAATGGCTGGCGGAGGGACCCGAGCCCAGGTCACCGGACCACCAGTAGTCTGAACAACACCGATGATGATGGGCCATGGATTGTCCGCGGGATGAGGGCGGCACAGCCGCCGGGGCCACCGTGATGGCCACCGATGCCACTGGCCGGATGCTCCACTGCTTTGTAGAGCAATCCCTCCGTATCCGGGATCAGGACTATGGCCTCCTGTCTCCCGTGGACACCCCGGTCCACCTCTGCCGCTGGCCTGCCGATCCCACTGCCGACCCTGAATTGATTGCCGATCCCCATCAGTACCCCCGGGTGCTGGATGAACTGGATACGGCATTGCAGGAGCAGGAGCTTTGTCTGGTGCGCTCCGCTGGCCTGCTGACCGTGGCGGGGGATTTGGAGGACGCCGACGGGGAGGGGGAGGACATGTCCGAGGACGATGATGCCGACACCTGTGTTCTGCTGGCCAGCGTCTGCCACGGGGGAACGGACTTTGACCTCTACGGCAGCCTGGATCCCTGCTTCCTGTTGGCGCGTCTCGGTGGGGGTACTGCGGAGTTGCTGGCGCCGGACGTGTTGGCCCGGCTTCAACCCCTGGTGGAGGAGGCCCTGGCCCATGGGGAGGCGGCGTGTCCTTGATGCCCTCCCTCCACAAGGCGGCGCAATGGCTTCAACCCAGTTGCATTGTTGGAGGACCCATTACCGCCATTGATCCCCAGACACTCTGGGGCAAGGGCATTCGCGGCCTGGTGCTGGACGTGGACCAAACCCTGACTCCCCGGCGCCAGCTTGTCCTGCCGGAGACAGTGTGCCACTGGATTGAACAGGTGCGACCCCGCTTCAAGCTGCACCTCCTCAGCAACAATCTCAACCGCAAGCGGATTCTGTGGGTGGCCAGGCAACTGGACCTCCCCTATTGCCTGGCGGCCAGGAAACCCAGCCGTCACAGCCTGCGCCAAGTGCTCAAGACCATCAATCTGCCCCCTGCCCAGGTGGCCATGGTGGGAGACCGACTGTTCACCGACGTGTTGGCGGGCAACCGCATGGGCATGATGAGCCTGCTGGTGAAACCCATTGCCTCCGATGGGCAGCCCAGCCGTCAGGACAGGCTCTATCGCATGGAGTTGCACTTGTTGAGGGCGCTGGGATGCTCCACCACCGCTGGCGGCGGCCTCCCCACGCCAACAGAGGGCTAGTGTCCCACCGACACGCCCCGGCGGGCCTACCTGCCGCATCTTCAACGGCTGCCAGGAGGACAGCGACAGGGCAGCGGTGGCGGGCAGCAGCCTTGCCCCCTGCCCCTTGCAGGCCAAGAACCAACCCATGTGCGACCCGCTTGGTCAGCCATCGGAAACCCTGTTGCCGCTTGCCGGCCCTTATGGCAGACCGCTGGCTTGTGGCGGCGGCACAGCAGATGCCGGTCTTCCGGCCACGAAAGTCGTCCAGACGGCAGAGCAGGGCAACGGTAGCCCCAGACAAGCGGGAGTCTTCCCAAACACCACCAGCCCAGCAAAGACTCACCTCTCTGCTCCCCTTATCCAGAACCGGGGTTCTGTAGGATGGCCGGGAGCACACTATTCGGTGACATGGCTAAACGCCGCAATCTCAAAAAAGAAAAGCAGGATCGCAACCGCGCCTACGCACGTCGTTTCAAGAAGCGGGGCAGCCATGACGGCCGTGGCGAAGGCGCCGGCAACGGGGTCACCGGCACCGCCAGCAACGGGGGCGCCGCAGACTGAGCCAACCCTGTTCCCACGGAGTGGAACGGTGTGGTTCAGTGTGGTAATTCCCACATACAATCGCCTTCCCATCCTGCGCCAATGCCTGACAGCCCTGGAGGCTCAGGATCTGTCCACAGCCCCGGAGGTGGAAGGCTACGAGGTGGTTGTGGTGGACGACGGCTCCACTGATGGAACCGTGGCGGCCTTGCACCAAGCCGCCTACCCCCACCTGCATCTGCTCCAGCAGGGCCATGGCGGCGCCGCCATGGCCCGCAACCGTGGGGTGAAGGCCGCACGGGGGAACGTGATTGTCTTTATCGACAGCGACCTGGTTGTGGTAAAGGACTTTCTCGCTGCCCATGCCCGCGCTCTTCAGCGCCATTGGCGCCGCCATGGCAACCGCCTCTGCTTCACCTACGGCGCGGTCATCAACACCAGCAACTTTGCCCGGCCCACCAGTGAGCCCCACAAACTCACGGATGTCTCCTGGGCGTATTTCGCTACGGGAAACGTGGCCATTGATCGCCAACTGCTCCTGCGGTCCGGGTTGTTTGACACGCGCTTCCGCCAGTACGGCTGGGAAGACCTGGAGTTGGGGGAGCGGCTGCGGCAACAGGGTGTTGTGCTGGTGCGTTGCCCGGAAGCCGTCGGTTACCACTGGCATCCCCCCTTCCGGCTCCGGCAGGTCCCCCAGTTGGTCCAACAGGAGAAAGAGCGGGCGCGCATGGCCTGGGTATTTTACCGCAAGCACCCCACCCTCCGGGTGCGCATGATCATTCAGTTCACCTGGCTCCATCTCCTCCTGTGGCAGGCGCTCACGTTGGGTGGGGTGCTCAATGCCCGTACCATGGGTCCCCTGCTGGCGGTGTTGGTGCGGCGGGGGCGGCCCGGCTGGGCTTTGGAAGTGCTACGGCTGCACCTCAATCGCGTTTACGTGCAGACCGTCTTTGCGGAGGCGCGGCATCAGCGGCGGCAGACCCCACAGTCGTCTTGATAGACTGGACCCGAGCTCCGGCAAGGAACGTAGGGAAGATAACGCCTTCCCGTGCGAACCGTTGCGCCCCTGTCTGCTGCATCCCATAGCCTCTCATCAGAAGGGGAGGGAGAAGCGGAGCGTGAGGGAATGATCCACGGGAGTGTCTGCGGAGTTGCTTTCTTCCCGTTCCCCCTCCAGGGCGATTTCCCAAGGTTCCCCTTGTCCGGGCTGCTCCGAGTAGGGCGCCAGGGACCAGAGGAGGGTGTAGGTGCTGGTGGAGGGGGAGAGGGCCAGTGCCACGCCAGGGGTGAGGGTGAGGCGGTCGTTAGCGGCGGGGAAGCCGTAGGCCACCTCCGCCTTGAACTGCTGCCCGTTGCCGGCGGGTGCGTCCAACCCCTGGATGACGGTGGGACTCAGCAGGGCATCCATGCCGGA
>JAPOTR010000024.1 GCA_026709085.1 Cyanobacteria bacterium MAG CAR3_bin_5
GCCCTCTTCTCCTGTTCTTCCTTGACGCTGGCGCTTCTATGATGGCGGCATCCAGATACTACCTTCCTTCAGCAGCAAACCTTCCTTGCCAGATCCTCGTTGATCCTCTCAAACAGCTTCCTCCCCAGTCCATGACGCTCCAAGCTGATGCCACAAAAGCGACGCACACTCTCCACCTCATAGAGCATGTCCTCCATGGCTGGATCGCTCAGATGTAGAACAGTTGCACCCAATGCACCCGCATGGGCTCTAAGGGGTAGGGCGCTCTACCCTTGTCTCCACAGGGGGAGGAGGGCTGGATCTCCTCTAACAGCATGGACCACGGGATCAGTACCTCCATCCTCTCAAGGAATCTCTCTCGCCGCCTCTTCCGCTTCTTGTTCTCGTACTCCACCTCAGCAACGCTCCTCTCCTTCCTTCCATGACACACACAATCGCAAACTGCCTCTATCCTAACACAAACGCCTTTTCAGAGGTTCCTTAGAGAGTTAAAGTTGTAATCATCACGCAACAGAAGACAAAACGTGAGACTATCACATCAGATTTGTGCAAGCACTTACGGATTTACTAAGAAAACTGACACAAAGAAAGACGGGACAGTTGTTGTCATGCTATTATTCTGCACAGAATAATTGAGAGATACAGAACAAGGTAGAATAATATATAGCGAATTACTTCAATAGTCATTTTGTCAATAGTCAAAGAGCATGTACGGTCGTGGATGCTGTCGATTAAGCGTTCAACACCCAACCGCCTTCACACAGCTTGTAATTTCCATGCCTGTTGCGGGGAGTGGTCATGTGCCAGGATCGCTTCACCACCCTCAAGCAGAGGTTGAACGGATGGCCAAGGAACCGAACGACCCAAGCCTGTTTCCGTGGGGTTTTCCACGTGGTCTGGCGCCACAAGCCTCGCCTGAAGCTCGCTTGCCGCCCCTTCGCAGCCGGCCATCCGCCAAGAACACAAGTGGCCAAGGCGGATGGGGCTAAGCGAGAAGATCAGTGACGGCAATTGCCTGATGGCAAAGTGGATGCTGGCAAGACCCTATCCCTACCCTTCCAGAGCACAGACCGCTCATTGGTCAGTTCGCCACGCAACAGATCCCTGGCTTTGCAGTCTCCATGAGCTGGGCAGTGGCGAGTCCAGCGGCTATGCACTCACCACAACCCGCCTTGGACCCAATCCCAAGCTGTTGAGTGGAGGGGAGCAGCGTCCCACTCGTCAGTGTTCAGAGCCATTGCTGCCGTGACATCACCACCCCCCGGCCTTATTACGGCTGAGGCGGGGAAGATGGTTTCCGGTTTAATCCTGTGGCGGGCAAATGACTTTCACTGGTGGGATGGCCAAAGAATCATTCTCATCAAGAATCTGCATATGGGTTTCAATTCTTTGGTTACATGACGAGATGAGAACATTGCGAAAATCGAGGATTGATCTTGCCAGACTCAACCAGGGACCTCACCCCAGACCCCACGAGGGACTTGCCCTGGTGGGGTCTGCGCCAGGGCCGGGATCGACAACACGCCGGCCACCATGGCGACGACAACAACGGCATGGGCTTTGAGCAGCGTCAGTCCTTGCTCTGCCAGGCGCCCCTTGATGATCTCAACAACACCGTGCCCGGTCCGTGACGTTCCAGCAGCTGACGGACGGGGTCGCCGCCGCTCTGTCGCGACGGATACCGGTAAAGCGCCCCACGTTCTCCACCAACACCATCCTCCATCGCTGATCGCTGAGGTTGTAGGACAGGTAGACGCAATGCACCCGCAGCTCGACCCCAACGGGTACGACTCGCCCCTTGCCGGCTTGCGGACCCTACGGCTTGATCGCTCCGCCAGCTTCTCCCACGGTATCAGATCGCATCCTTCCAGAACAGATCTGGCCCCGCCTTGTCCTTCTTGCTCTCCTACTCAAGCTCCACAAAACTCCAACCATCCCCTCTCCCCTAACACACCACACCCCCAACGGGCTCGCTCAGAGATGCCTTAAGGTGTCCTGATGTTCCCATCAACCATGGCGCCATGGTTTCCAGTACGCCAACAAGTCAGTCTGATGGCCAGGCTCCGCCAACGGCAACTCCACCAGGACGGGACACCACATGGCGTCAATGGTTGGAGCCCATGGTGGTGGTCACCCTGCTTTCTGCAGTGCTGGTGATCCTGGTCAGTGTGGGATCGGCAGGGTTCCAGGCATTGAAGAGTGACATCAGCAACCTGAAGAGCGATATGGTGGCCAGTGAGACCAGACAGCGGGAAGATATGAAAGACCTCAGAGCGGATTTCAAGGAATATGTTGGCGAGATCAGGGCGGACAATGCCGACATCAAGACGGATATTGCCGTTCTCAAGGCGGACAATGCCGACATCAAAGCGGATATTGCCGTTCTCAAGGCGGACAATGCCGACATCAAGACGGATATTGCCAGCCTTAAGGGCGATGTTGCCGTTCTCAAGGGGGATAATGCCGACGTCAAGACGGATATTGCTGTTCTCAAGGGGGATGTCGCCGGCCTTAAGGGGGATGTTGCCGACATCAAGGGGGAGATCAGGGCGTTGAACGGCAAGATGGATCGGCTGCTGGAAGGCTTCCTGGCGGCCAGGTCTTGAATTGTCCGTCTTCCCCGCCGTCCCTTGCCGGTTGGGCCATGGATTCTGCCAAGCTGGTCTGATGCCCCTCCGACTCCCTGAATCCGCCCCCCTGCCGTCCCCGTCCCGTGCTGCGGCGTTATTGGAGGTGCCGGTGGCCCGGTTGCGGCCCACTCAGATGTGTGTGGGTTTGGCCGAGGTGCGGCAACGGGTGCGGGAGTTCAAGGATGAGTCCTTGAAGGAGCGGCGCGCCTATCTCAAGCGCAAGCCGGTTCCTCTGGTGCGCAACGGCGCCGGTCATTTGTGGATGGTGGATCGCCACCACCGTCTCCGCGCCCTGCTGCAGATGGATCCGGAGGCCACCGCCTTTGGCTACGTGGCCTTGGAGGTGGCCGCAACAGAGAACCGCCTCACCCTCCAGACACTCCGGCAGCGGGGCTGGCTCTATCTCTACAACCGCCGTGGCCACGGCCCCTTTCCGCCGGAGCACTTGCCGCAGCAGGTGAGCACGTTACAGGACGACGCCTACCGCAGCCTGGTGTGGCGTCTCAAACGGGAGGGTTACATTGCCGCGGCCCCGTTGGCGCCCTTCCATGAATTTCGTTGGGGGGCCTGGTTGCGCCGTTGTTCCCTGCCGGCGTTTCATTCCCTTTACCTGGAGCCCGCCCTGCCCACGGCCCGACGTCTGGTGTGCTCCCCGGCCGCTTCAGTCCTGGCGGGATGGCAGGGGCGCCATTGAAGGCGGCACAGGGTCCAGGGGCGGCGCCGGGAGACGCCATGAACTACTGTACACCACCGTAGTGTCCCCGTCCTGCCCCTTCAGCCGCAGGCCGCCGCTTGGGGTGAGGCCCACCACGTGTACGGGGGCGCCCGTGGGGCCTGGCAGCGGACCTGGGGGCAGCCAAAGCCGGGCCTGGCAGGCCTGCGCCAGGGCGTCCGGCTGCTCCAGCAACACCATGGCCCGCTCACAGGCCAACAAGGCTGCCGCCTGTGCCCGGGGCAGGGACGGAGTGCGCGTCCCCAGATGTTGCCGCAGGGCCACAGCGCCGGCAGGGACGGCATTGGCCACGTTCAACCCCAACCCCAGGCCCAGTTGCCGGGGGACGCCGCCCCGCAGTTGACGGTGAATCAGCAACCCGGCCAGCTTGCGCTCCCCCAGCAGAACATCGTTGGGCCATTTGAAGGTAACAGTCAATCCCAGCCTTTCCAGCCACTCCATCACCGCCACCGCCACCGCCAACCCCAGCCCCTCCGTCTGCAACCGTGTCGCCGCCACGGATCTGGGCAGGGGCCATGCGGCGCTGAGCCACACCCCGCCCGGCGGCGCCCGCCAGGGGCGGCCCCACTGCCCCCGACCATAGCGCTGCTGGCGGGCCACCACCCCGCAGGCGCCGTTGTGGCCGCCCCCATGTCGGGTCCACCGTTGCGCGAGGGACTCGGTGCTGGCGCAGGTGCTCACCACCCGCAATCGCCACGGCCAGGTGGCCCCCTGCACCCGCAGAGCAGCCGCAATGGCGCCGCAGCCCAACAGGGGATAGCGGCTCGCCATGACGGCAGCCTGGCGGCGGGTCGCCGTTGTCTGTGGCGCCATGGGGGTCAGAGGGTCTTGAGCCAGGTCCCCACCCGCTGCGCCGCCTCCGTCAAGCGGGGTTCTTCCGCCACCAGGGCCATGCGCACATGGTCCTGTCCCCCCAACCCGAAACCACTGCCGGGAGTAAGGGCCACCCCCGTGTCCCGCACCAGCTTGAGACAGAAGGACAGGCTGTCCATGGGGACCGCGGCGCCGGGCAGGCGATCCCAGAGATAGAGGGCCATGGGGCGAGGAGCCATGGGCCAGCCTGCAGTGGCCAGGGCCTGCGCCATGTGGTCCCGGCGGCGACGGTAGAGGCTGCGCAGCCGGGCCGGCCAATCCGCCAATTCGTCCAGGGCCACCATGGCCCCCGCCTGGATGGCCAGGGATTGATTGAAATCGATCCACCCCTTCACCTGTTTGAGGGCCCGGATCAGGGGCGCTGCCCCCACCGCAAAGGCAATGCGGAATCCACCCATGCACCAGCTTTTGGAAAAGGAGAAAAATTCGATACCCCGCTCCTGCCAACCCGGCGAACGGAGCAGACAGGGGGCCTCCCCCTCCAGGGCCAGGTCCACGTAGGGATTGTCGTGGGCGATCAGGATGTCATGGCGGCTGGCCATGGCCATGGCTTCGTCCAGCCAGTCCTGCTCCCCCACGGTGGCGGTGGGGTTGTGGGGAAAGCCGAACACCATCAGCCGCAAGGATTCCCGCTCCCCATGGCTGAGGGAGGCAAAGGGGGGGCGCCAGCCGTCCTCCGGGCGCAGGGGCAGCCGTTGGATCCGGGCGGAGGCCAGTTGCAGACCACCGAGATGGGAGGGGTAGCCGGGATCCAGGAGCAGGGCGTGGTCACCGGGCTCCAGCACCGCCAGGGGGAAATGGGCCGTGCCTTCCTGGGAACCCACCAGCAGCAGCACCTGGGTGTCCGGGTCCGGGGCCACGGCAAAGCGGCGCCGGACCCAGGCGGCCACGCTCACCCGCAAGGGACGAGTGGCGGCATGGAGGCAATAGGCGGCGCTGGAGTGCTGCCCCAGCGTCCGGGCCATGGCGGCCGTCACCTGGGGCGGGGGCGGCTGGTCGGTACACCCCAGGGAAAGATCAATCAGGCGGTGGCCGTGGTGACGGCGGGCCTCCGCCTTGGCCCGATCCATGGCGCTGAACACGTCGCTGCGCCCGCCAAAGCGGCGCGCCAAAGCGGACGGCGGTTGGGTCGCTGCGGGAGACCGGCCAGGGAATCGGGGCTCAGAGATGGGCATCCAGAAAGGCCTTGAGCTGCTTTTGGGAGAGGGCGCCTTCATGGCGAGCAATCACCTCCCCCCCACGGAACACCACCAGAGAGGGAATTCCCTGAACCTTGTATTGATCTCGCGTCACGGGATTGGGATCCACCTCCATCTTCATCACCAGCAACCCGTCCCCATAGGCGCCGTCCGCCCAGTCCATCAAAGGCGCCATCAGGCGGCACGGCCCACACCACGGGGCCCAGAAATCCACCAGCACCGGCAGATCGGCACGGAGGACGGCGGCCTCAAATTCCCCATCGGTGACATCCTTGACGGCCACGGCATGTTGGCAGGTCCCGGGATTGTAGGCCAAGCCGGGGGCATCACCAGGGCAAGGCATCTTCAGGGAAGGGGGGGCTGGTGCATCCCTCAGCGGCAGGAAGTCAACGCGGCGCGCCCGCCAGGATCCTGGCGTAGACACATCTCCAAGGTATGTTACATTATTTATTACGGATCGCAACCTTCTTCACGCACAAGCAGGGACAGTCTGATCCCTTCCCGTAGTCTCTGTCATGGCGTGACATCCTTGGTGGTTCCAGCTATCGGTTGGGTGGTTTGAGTTATCCGGAGATTACACCACCTTCAAGTTCCACTAAATTTGAGGCACAGCCCTTCTATGACCACTCCACCACTTAACGGGTCACAGACTGCATTCTGCGAAGCGCCAATAGGAAATATTCGCTTGCTAGCCCCGGCAGGATATGGCAAAACGTTGTCTATTTTACATCGTTGTCTACACTTGGCCCACTCTCCTAAAGGAGGTCGACCGCGATTCCTCATCGTTGCTTTTACCCGGGCAGCCAGGGATGAATTGCAGCTCCGGCTGAACAAGGACGATCAATTCGAGATGCTTAAAGATACTACAGACATTGCAACTTTGAATTCCTGGGGATTCCGCCGCATCAAAACAGCAGCATTCAGTCCACGACTAATTACCACTAAGGCACCTCTGAAGAAGTGATGGGGGTGTTAGGATGGAGTGAGAGACTGAGATCTGGAAGGAGGCCCGCTGGCATGGAGGGGATTGAGAGGAGCTTTGCGGACCTTGAGTACGAGAGCAAGAAGGGCAAGACGCGCCGTGAGAGGTTTCTGGAGCGGATGGAGGTACTGGCGCCTTGGGAGAAGCTGTTGGAGCAGATCAGGCCCTACTACCCCACTGCTGGCAAGGGGAGAGTGCCCTATCCGTTGGAGGGGATGCTGCGGGTGCATTGTGTCCAACTCTTCTACAACGTCAGCGATCCGGCTATGGAGGACATGCTCTACGAGATTGAGAGCGTGCGCCGCTTTACCGGCATCCGCCTGGAGAAGGCGCTGGACAAGACAACGATCCTCACCTTCCGCCATCTGTTGGAGCGTCATGGCCTGGGCAAGGTGCTGTTCGAGACCATCAAGGAGCATCTGACAGAAGCGGGTCTGGTGCTGAAGGAAGGAACGATCATGGATGCCGGCATCAGCGCGTCGCCGGCATCGAGAAAGAACCGGAAAAGAGCACGTGATCCTGAGATAAAGCAGACCAGGAAGGGAAACCAGTGGCGCTTCGGCATGAAGCTGCATATTGGAGTGGATGATCAAACAGGTGTGGCCCATAGTTTGGCGACCACTGCCAACGTGCATGACCTGGCGCCGTCAGAGGAGTTGCTGCACGGAGAGGAAGAGCGTGTCTGGGGAGATGCCGGGTATCAGGGGATTGAGAAGGGTGAAGAGCATAAGGATCGGCAAGTGGCCTGGCACGTTGCCATGAGGCCAGGCCAACGGAGGAAGCTGGCCAGAGAGCCAGTGGAGAAGCTGATGGAAGAATGCAAGTCCAGTGTGAGGGCCAAGGTGGAACATCTATTTTTCTATGTGAAGCAGATGTTTGGCTATAAAAATACCCGCTACCGATGCCTAGCGAAGAACGAGAATCAGTTGGCGCTGCTGCTTGGATTTGCCAACTTACTGCGTGGGGAGTCTTGTCTGGTGTGAGTCCCATGGGATCCGTGTGTCTGGTTACGATCAATCAGACACAAGCTCAATCCTTGAGCCTGTGTCTGACCCCGTTTTTGGCCAGTTTTCCAGTTTTGACTGGCTTAGCCCGCCTATGGCCATGCAAATCCTGTATGGCCCGCTTTTGAAGCCCAATTCAGAGGTTCCTTATGAGATTGGGGGATTAGAGCTTGAATTGCAGGGTGTCGTAATCCTGCAGGCAGGAATCTTTTTTAATCAGGGCGCAATGGATATAAGCAGTGGCTTTTTCTAAAGTATTATGTACAGCTTCTTCAATAGGCGGGTCCACTTCCTTATTAGATTGACCTCCTTGAAAACTGACAATCCCTAAATTGACGGAACCGCCTCCTCCCTTTACTTCTGCGTGTGCAACTCCCCTGATGGTGGCTTCCCGTTTCACTTCTTGGGTCTGGGTATCTATAATTCTTATATTCATGCTAATAGCGGACTCCACCTTGCTACGTCCCCCTCTAACGCCAAAGATAAGGACTCTACCCCCACCGCTTTTGATTTCTTCCTTGGTTTCTTTATAGGAAGTGACTTCTGCTAATAGGGTATATTTAGAATTATCTGTTTTCCTAACAGATATATCCCCGGTTGCTGTAACCATTTTAGAAAGGAGACTGGTAAGCTGACGGGCTACCGTATCATTCCACCAGTAAATGGCGCCCCGTCTATCTTCAATTTCTACAGCGGATATTCCTCCGATAGAGATACCTTCAAACTGGGGAACCGTGACTTGGGGAATGGATACGGTAGGTTTTCCGAATAGGGACAATCGGTCTGATCCCTGCTGATCCGGGGAAGCCCCTTGCTGACTTTCTTCCTGGCTGGCGTCCTGGTGGTCCTGGTCCTGCCCCTGACTGACCTCTTGGGACTGATCTGGGGAAGCCTCGTACTGGCCTAAAGAAGGTCCTATCCCCAGGGCAAGCAGAAAGGCCATGAGGAAGGAAGCCAGGAAAGGGAAGCGCATAGGGCCAAGGGGAAAACACAAGGTGTTATGGCAGAAAGTTGTCTTGTGGCCAGGAGAACGGGTAAATGTTAAGAAAGAAAACAGTATGCGGGAAGGAGGACCCTGCTTGAGGATTCCTTTCTGGTGCTGATCATCGATGAGGTGCAGCAGGCCGTCAATAGTGAAGACGGCAATCAGATGCTCCTTGCCCTGAAGGCGGCCCGGGATACCGTTAATCTCCAACCCACCATGCTGAGCAGTTTCCTGTTCATCGGTACGGGGTCGCACTGTGCCCAAGTCAATGAACTCACCGCCAGGCATAACCAGGCATTTGCGGAGGCTGCGTCTCTCCTCTATTCTGTTCTGGGGGAGAACTTACATACATAAGTTGACCGTCTGGCCTTATACCTTGAGCAACAAACGTTTCCCTGTCTCACGCTCCGTCTATCAGGAAACCGAAGATCTGGTTAAGTTGTGATTCTTGATCTGATGTTTGATTACCAAGTCGGAAACCTTAAACTCTTGACTCAGGTCATTGATTACCTCTTCGTCTGTTCCTTTGTGATCGGCAAGTCGAGGTCGCAAAGAGTTAGATGGAGCCAGAAGTTCTGCCGCAAAAGCTCTGGATTGTGCCTGGCGTGCTGTGTCCATGGTTGTAAGTATTCCTGGCCTGGTTTCTGATCGTCCTATATAATCACCGAGGGCTCGGGCAAGAAGGAATCGCTCGGCGACACCTTCTTTGCGTACGATAGCACAGATTGGTGTATCGGCTAAGACGAATCCTTCCACACGATTGGACGGCATGTCTGTTTTCCAGTAAGACAAGGCAGGCTGCCTTGACGACGTGAAGTTAAACCATCCATCGCCACAGCCTAATTCGTGACGAAGGCACCTGGCCAGCGCATAGCCCTGTTTCCAGGGCTTAACCATTCGCATTGTTGGCAACCCATTGCGGATGGCAGCCCATTCATTTTCACTTCCCGCATAGTTGCGCTCAAGCGTTTTCCAGGTATGATCCAGCCATGAGAAAGCCTCACGGAAGTTGGCTTCTTCCAGGCTTGCCCAAATATCCTCACGGATTGACGACTCGGTATGGTCCCAGAAATTGATGATTGTCTTTGCTGTATCCTGGTGGAGATGAAAAGGGTCCATTCCGAGCAGTGCAGCAGCACGACAGAATTCACGCTCTTCAAGGTCAAGGGTCTCGACAGCTTGCCACGATTCCTTAAGGTCAGACACAATCGCACCGTGTTGGTGGCCAAAACTGTTCATTCGGTCAAGCACGGCTTCGATAACGTGTTTTAGTTTTGCCTGCAATTGATTGCTGTCAACGTACTCTTTACCACTTGTTATGAACTCAATTTGAGCGTGGTCAGGCTGCCAACAGGTCCACTGCAATTTTTGTTTGCCATCCACTGATGGAGTCATAGTTAGCTTGGGAAAAATAAATCCGTCTCCAGCGAATGCAAGCGTGTGTCGTTGCTCAAAGCCGTACTTTTGCCTATACCTGTCCGGTATTTCATGCCAGATGTGACACCAGTTACTAACCAACCATTGTGCCATGCTGAGAAGAGGGACCACAACATGATCCCGATAAGTATCTCTCGTATGGTCATGTACAGATGTGACCGTTTCTCCGGCAACCTGAATCGATAATTGTGCCATGGTCTGATTCATGGCCATATCCGGGGAAGGGTCAGCGTCCACCCAGTCGAATTCAAAATGGATCGTCATCATGGCAGTCCTTGAACCTCCTCTCCGAGTTGCAGCGGGTAACCGTGATACTTGCCAGACCTTGGCGAATTCTCACGGGCCATATAGATGATCCCTGTATGGGTATCCTTATACCAGACTTTGGCAGGGTAATAGGGGGAATCCTGGCCCCAGTCACCAGCATGTCCAGCCTCTACTGCCTGACGAAGCATAGCTTCGACACGGACATGGTCGTTGGCCAACTCAGGAGGGCATACACTCTTGTCCGGATGGCGTCTTGACAAACCTTCCAGAGTGCGACCAGCCTCTCTGTCGGCAGCGCTGATACCGGAAGGCCTGTGGCGAGATGATCCCTCGTAGCGGCACGACAGGGCCATCCGCTGCAGGTTAGCGCCAGCCGGTGGAGATTCCACCTTGCATGGTTTTGACTTCCTCGGTCTTGACCTAGGTTGCCTGGGCATGAAACGAGGCGCGAAAGGTTTCCCAAGCATAGTCCACTTTTTCCGGCCATGCTACGGAGGGCGCTATGTAAGCGCCTTCAATCGAGGGCACCCCCCAGAAACCTTCAACCCCTCGAAAGATCACGTTCCCTTTTGACGGGCCATCCGCGCCGCGCCGTAGCCCCTTCCCGGGAATGCCCGGGGCTTCCCCTGCTGACCCTGGGGACGGTTCATCAACATTGTCCTGACCGGGGCAATTTCCGTTCAACCCAGGCTTGCCAGCGGCGGCGCTCCCATTTGCCCTGGGCATTGGGGGCAAGCCGGGGGCAGTGGATCCATTGCTTCGGGCGCTCCGGCGGCGGACGGCGGGATACGGCCTTGTCCAGCGCCGCCATGGATACGGTTCCCCGGTACAGGCCCACCAGCCGTTGGCCCCAGTGGACATCCTCCACACCCACCACCAGCACCGCCGCCAGACCGTCAAGACCCGCAAGGCCGGCTTCGATCACCTCGGGAAACACCGTCTCCCCACCACTGTTGATGGCCCCGTCCAGCCGGCCCAACACCTGCAAACCCCGTCTCCCCAGTCGGACCCGATCCGTGGTGCGCCACCAACCGTTCCGCAAGGGCAGGGGCTGTAGTTCCCCGTCCACGAGAAAGCCGGGGGTGAGCACCGGGGTGCGGATCTCCAGGACATCGGTTGCGCCGGGGGCCGCTGCACTGCGCAGCGCCACGTGGGACAGGGGCAGGCCGCAACTCTCCACACCGGCCAGGAACTGACGGGGATCAAGGGCGGTGACCATGGCGCCGGTCTCCGTGCTCCCGTAGCAGGGGGAGAGAGGGAGACCGGCGCGGCGCGCCTGTTGCCGCAGCGCCGGCGCCAGGGGGGCGCCACCCACCCAGCAGCAGGCCAGTTGTTGCAACCGGTCCACACCACCGGTCTCCCCCAGGAGCCGCTGCAACTGGGTGGGCACCAGAGACAATCCCCACCCAGGCAGCAAGGGGCGTTGTCCCCTCTCCCGCCATTGGCGGCGGGGCAGGAAGCGGTGGGGAATGCCCAGGGCCCGGCTGCGCAGGGGGGGCATCAGGCCACTGACGTGGTGAAGCGGCAGGGGATTGGCGAGGCCGGACAACGGCAAAGGTTCCTGCCCGGCCCCACCGGCCGGCCAACCCACCAGCGCCCGGGCCGCCTGCTGCAGGTGGTCCAGGGGTTGGAGACACCAGCGGCGCCGGCCCCGGCTTCCCCCACTACCCAGCACCACCGCAGCCCCGGATCCCGTAGACAGGAGGGGGCGGGTATCCCCAGGGCCAAGGCGCTCCGCCCCCCGACCCTGGTGGCGCCAGCCGGGCCGCAGGGCCACCCGCAGCATGGCTTCTTCCTCCGGACGGCAGAGGCCCACAACGGCTTCCGAGGCCAGAAGGGTTTGCAGGCGTTGCCAGTCCGCAGCCGGTTCCGGGCCACAGACGAGAAGATGGCGTTCCTGCTCCGCCATGGCCCCCACCCGACCCGTCAGGCCGTTGCCCCCAGGCCGGGGGCCGGGCTGCCCCCAACCGCCGCCAGCCTGGCCAGGTCATGGACCATAGCCCGACCCAGGGGCCCTTCAAAACCGGTGGAAACGACACAGCGACCAGGCCAGGCCCGCAGGAGACCCGCCAGCCGGCGGGGATCCCCAAGCTGGGAGGGTTTGATCACCAGCAGCGGCCTGTTGTTGAGAGGCGCCCGGAGCAACTGCTCCACCTGATCCAACTGGGTGAGGGACTCGTCCAGGGCCAACTGCACACCGGGGATGGGGGGATCGGACAGCAGCCGCTCCAGCAGTGGATCCGTCGGGGCCAACGGCTGCTCCAGCCAACGGATGCGGGGATCAGCAGCGGCCTCCAGCCAGGGGGCAAGCTCCGCGGCCTTCAGGCGGCCGTTGGCATCCAGGCGCAATTCACCCTCTACGGACGCCAGCCGGGACAACAACGCCGCCAGCAGCGGTTGCTCCTGACGCCAGGGGAGGGCGCCGATTTTCCACTTCCAGCAGCGCCAGCCCCGGGCCAAGCCCCGCTCCAATGCCGTCAGCGCCGGGGGGCCGGCAGGCAGGATGCCCACCGTGGACCAGGCAGGCTCGGCAGCAGGGTTGCCGCCAGTGCCGTCGGGCCGGGGTGGGCCGTTGTGGCGGTGACGCTGTTGCTCCAGACGCCACAGGGCGCTGCCCAGGGCAAAGGCCGTACAGGGATGGCCACAGGCCATGTGGCGAAGCCAGTGGTCCAGGCGCCGGCGTCCCTCCGTGGCATCCAAAGGCTCCAACTGGCGCCGCAACGCCTCAAGGTGGCCCCCGTGGAGAGGATCGGCCCCGGATCGCCCCCGTTCGGGCAGGGGGCTGATTTCTCCTGCAGCCTGCCGCCCACGGGGATCTTCCAGCTCCACCTGCAACCCCTGATCACGCCCTTGTTCCCCGTCACGACGCCAGCGCCACAGGGAGAACGGCCGCCAGCACAAGCGCCAATGATCCGGCATCCCTCAACTGGCCACAGGCCACCGTCCTAGCGCCAATCCACCGGCAAACAACACACCGTTCACCATCTGGAAGCGCAGGGCCAGAAACTTGCCGTGACCGATGCGCTCCGGCTGGTTGTGGCGCCGCGCCAACAGGCGGATCAGGGGGAACGCCGCCGGCAGGCTGGCCAGCGCCACCAGGGTCGTGGCGGGCCACACCCTCCCCCAGGCAACGGGAACCACTTCCGCCAGCAGGACAAGGGCCACCAGGCAGGGCACAAGGGCGGCAGCCCGGGCCGTGCCCAGCCGTTGCACCGGTGAACGCTTGCCATGGGCAACGTCGTCCTCCACCTGGTGAAAGTGGGAGCAGAACAACACCAGGGTTGTGGCCAGGGCCGGGCCACAACCCAACTGACCGGCCAGGAACAGATCCAGTGGTCCGCCACCGCCACCCTCCAGCCCCGGGGCGGGGGCGCCGAGGCCCACCAGGGCCGCGGCGGTGGCCAGAGGACCGAACGCCAACCAGCAGAGGGGCTCCCCCAAGCCCTGATACCCCAGCCGGAAGGGAGGTCCCTGGTAGAGATAGCCACAGCAGCAGGCGGCCAGCACCAGCACCAGCGCCCACCAACTGCTGGCCATGGCCACCCGGGCCATGAGCACCAGACCCAGCAGACAACAGACCTGGGCGACAACAAACACCATTCCGGGGGCGCCGGTAAGCTGGATCACGGAATGGGGCTTGCGAATATCGATTCCGGTTTGGGCGTCGAAGTAATCATTGCAAAGATTTTCCCACGCCAGCAGCAGCACGGCGGCCAGCAGGAAGACAACCAACTGCTGGAGTTGCAGACGCCATGCGGCGCGACCGGGGCCCAGCAGCCAGCCAGCGGCCACAAGGGCCGGCATCACGGCCACCCCGTACATGGGCCATTTCACGGCAGCCCACCAGAGACGGGGCCGTTTTTCTGGCGCGTCCTTGGGGCTCAAGGGCTTCCGGGCATGGCGTCCATGGATAAATTGTACAATCCAGCGGGACCATTCATTTCTGATCCCCATTCCCCGGTTTGCCGCCATGTCCTTCCGGAGCCTACTGACCATGGCCCAGGAGGGGGCCCAGCGCCTGGGCGAGGAGGGAGTGCTCTGTCTTGGCGTACCCATTGCACCGCTGGATCCCCTGCCGGCCGTGCCCCGGTTGTCCCAGGGGAACGACTTCACCTGGATCTGGGATGGATGGCCGGGGTTGACGTTGGCGGCCACAGGGGTGGAGCAGAGCCTGGAGTTGCGGGGACCACGGCGGTTTCCCCTGGCCCAGCGCTTTATCGAGACGAGCCTGAATCGGCTGATCTGTCCCCATGGAACCGGACGAGCCGTGCAACGGCCACGGCTGGTGCTGGCCTTCAGTTTTTTCGGTCACGCCGACGGGGACGGAGTCCCGGGGGTGACCATCGTGCTGCCCCGCTGGCAATTGGGGCGACAGGGCCGTCACTGCTGGCTCCTCCATCAGCGCAGCCTCGGCGGGACCGTCACGGCCCGATCCATGGCGGAAGCCCTCTGGGAGCAGGCGCAGGCCCTGGGGCAATCCCCGCCGCCACCCCTTTGTCTGCCCAGGCTGGTGGCCAGCAGTGACTCCTGGCACCAGCCCTTCCAAAGCAGTGTGAAACAGGCTCTGGATCTGATCAACGAAGGTCGGTTGGGGAAATTGGTGCTGGCGGCCCAACAGGACCTGCTGTTGAGCAACCCCTTGAACCCCATTGACCTGCTCCGCAGCCTGCGACGCCATCAGCCCGGCAGTTGCCGTTTTCTCTGGCGCCCCGCCAATCGCCAGGGCGGCAACGCCGTGGTGGGGGCATCGCCGGAGCGGCTCCTGGAGTTGCGCTCGGGCCGCCTCCGCTGTGACGGCCTGGCGGGGACTGCGGGGGTCGGTGGGGACGGAGGGCAACAACTGCTGAGGTCCGGCAAGAACCGCCATGAGCACGAGTTGGTGGTCAACGCCATCGTTCAATCTCTACGCTCCCAGGGACTGGCCCCCCAGCGTCGCCCCTGTCCGCGCTTGGCGCGGCACGGGAATCTGATGCATCTCCATACCCTCATCCAGGCCGATGCCCAGGGGCATCGGGTGCTGGATCTGGCGGAGGCGCTCCATCCCACACCGGCAGTGGCCGGGTTGCCGCGGCGGGAAGCGCTGAGCTGGCTCCGCAGTCTGGAAAAGTTTCCCCGGGGATACTATGGCGCACCCCTCGGCTGGGTTGATTTTTGTCGGGATGCGGATCTACGGGTGGCCATCCGCTGTGGCCAACTGCAAGGGCAACACCTGAAGCTCACCGCCGGGGCCGGCATTGTCATGGGATCGTCTCCGGGGCGTGAGCAGGAAGAGGTGGAACTCAAACTTTCCGTGCTGCAACGGCAGTTCACCCTTACCCGTACTCTCCAACCCCTGCAGCGGTGAGCAGGAGACGGGCCGGAGCCGTCAGGTGCGAATCTGGACGGGCATCACCAGGTAGGTGAACTGCACGTCCCCCCCCACCGGTCGCAGCACAACGGGATTGACGGGCTCGTTCAGTTGGAATTGCACCTCCGGCGCCGGGAGCACCTTGAGGCCGTCCAGCAGGTAGCGCACGTTGAAGGCCACGTCAATATCGGCCCCGTCTCCATCGATGAGGGGAACCGACTCATCCCCACGGCCCACGTCCTGCACTTCGGCGCAAATGCCCAGGTTTTGCTCGGCGGTGGCGACGGAAAGCTTCACCACGCTGTTCTGCTGATCCGCCAGGACCGCCACCCGCTCCAGGGCAGTGAGCAGGAGCACCCGATCAACGGTGAACGAGCGGCTGAACGCCTCGGGAACGAGTTGGTTGTATTTGGGATACACCCCGTCCAGGGTGCGGCTGGTGACCACTTGATCCGCCCGGAGAAACACCACCTGCCCCTGGTCGTGATAGAGGTCGATGGTCTCCTCGCTGCGGGCCGCCAGGAGGTGCTCCAGCTCCCGCAGAGACCGTGCGGGAATCGTGACCGCAAAACCCTCGTCGGCCACACCGCTATTGGCATTGGCCCGGGTCAACACGGCAAGGCGGTGGCCGTCGGTGGCGGCAAACTCCAGACGGTCCGGGGACACCGCCAAATGAACACCCGTCAGGATCTGCTTGGCATCATCGGAACTGGTGGCAAAGAGGGTGCGGGCCAGGCCGTCCCGCAGGGCCGCCGCAGGCAAAGGGACCGCCACAGGACTCTGGGCCATGGGCAACTCCGGGAAGTCCTCCGCCGGCATCCCTCGGACGGTATACGCCCCCGTCCGCGCCGTCAGTTGGAACGACAGCCCTGGCCCCGCCTCATTATCGGCCTCATCATCGGCTGAATCCGGGCCGGGGCTGGTGGGGGACTGGAGCGATAAGGGGCTATCGGTGGCGAGACGGGAGACAATATCCCCCAGGAGCCGGGAGGGGAGGGTGATGGCGCCGGATTGCTCCACCGCGGCCTCGAACGTGGTCTGGATACCGAGGCTCAGGTCAAAGCCGGTGAGGCTCACCTTGCCGGTTCCCTCATCAGCCGTGAGCAGCACGTTGGCCAACACCGGATGGGTGGGGCGGCTGGCCACAGCACGGCTGACGCACTGAAGGTTGCTGTTGAGGGCAGCCTGCGAGCAGGTCAGCTTCATGGGGGGGCAAACGGGGATGACAGCAGGTTAGGGGAAGGATCCCGGCAAGTCCACCATCATGCCTGACGGCGCGGCCACTGGCAAGGATGGCATCCTTATTCCCCGTGATCCCCCCACGACGGATAAGAGAGATGAAATCAATTAACAACCAACAGCCGTAGTAGGGGCTGTGGAAATTGTGGAAAACTCACCACATATCCCTTGGGAACAGGGCTTTGGCGCAAGATCAGGTGTGGAAAGCTTGTGGAAAGTCTGTGGAAAGCTTGTGGAAAGTTCAGCCTGCCCTCGGGTTCTTCCCCTCTTTCCTCAAGGCGGATCGTCCATTTTCCACAGACTTTCCACAAGCTTTCCACAGGTTTCTCCACCATGGAGCCAGAGTGTTCCGGCCCAGCTTTCCGCCTCATCCGTTTCACTCCACTCAACCCGTGCGTTTCCCATGCGTCTTGACCTGCACCACCGTCATCAGCGCGTAGAGCTGCTGGTTCAGCAGCGGCGCCATATGAGGGTGGTGGCCCTGTGCTGGTGGATTGCCGGGGGCAGCGCCGGGGATCCACCGGGGCAACGGGGACAGGCCCACCTGTTGGCCGGCGCCGTTCAGCGGGGCACAGTTCGTGAGGATGCCGTAGCTCTGGCGGAAGAGTTGGAGTCTCGCGGCGCCTATTTCGCGGCCGGCGCCCGGGAGGACGGGGTGGTGTTGTGTCTGGGCTGCATGGCTGCGGATGCGGCGCCTCTCCTGGACAGGGTGCGGGAGATGGTCCAGACGCCGCGGCTGGCGCCCCGGGAGGTGCGGCGAGAGCAGCAGCTCACCCTGCAAGCCCTGGATCAACAACGGGAAGATCCCCTGCAGCTTGCCCTGGGGGAGTTGCGCCGTCTGCTGTACGGCCATGGGGGATACGGCCACGCCCCCCTTGGCGCGAACAAAGCGGAGGTGGCGGCACTGACCCCCAGCCACTTGCGCCAGGCCCATCAAGGCTGGGGAAGCAGCCCCATGGTCATTGCCGCGGCGGGCCGTCTGGATCAGGGCGCCACAGCCCACCTGACGGCCCTGGCGGAGGACCTGCCCCCCGGCCATGGCTCCACCCCCCCGCCACCACCCGCGGCCCTGCCCACCACGGCAGCCACCATGGCCTTCCATCCCCAGGACACGGAGCAGGTGGCGCTGCTCCTGGGGGCGGCCACCTGTGGACTCAATCACCAGGACCAAGCTGTCTTGCGCCTGCTGCAATGCCATCTCGGCGCCGGGATGAGCGCCCGGCTGCCCCAGGTGATCCGGGAAACCCACGGTCTGGCCTATGAGGTGGGGGCGTTGTTCCCTGTGCGTCGGCAGAGCGCCCCGTTCACTGTGTATCTCTCCACCAGCCGGGAGCGGGCCGCCCTGGCGCTGGAACTCCTGCTGGCGGAGTGGCGGCGGCTCCTGGAGACGCCCCTTCAGCCCGAGGAATTGGGTTTGGCCCGGGCCAAGTTGCAGGGGCGGGAGTTGGCGGCGTTGCAGACCAGCGGCCAGGTGGCGGAACGGCTGGCCCTGTTGCGGGGGTACGGCATGGCTGCGGACGGGGCGGAACAGCAATTGGCCCGGTTGGCGCAGCGGGACGGGGCCGACTGTCAGCGGGTGGCGCGCCACTGGCTTGCCCAACCCCGTCTGGCGGTGGCGGGCCCCCAGGCCCTGGCGGCGCCCCTGGAGAACATCTGGTCTCAGAGGACGGACTCCACCTGATCCGCATCCAGGAGAAACGTGCCCCGCCGGAAGCGCACCGCCAGCATGTTCCGGGGGCGCAACTCCACCACCACCCCCTCATCCCCCGTCTCCACCAGATCCGGTGGACGGAGCATGGGCATGGGGTCTGCTGTTTTCAGGTAGGGTTGAGTCTCGATCAGGCGAACCAATGCCCCTGTGTCAAAAGCCGGGCATGGCCCATCGGCCTGCTCCATGGATTCACCAGCGCCCTGGCGCTCGAGTGTAAGCCCCGACCCGTCTTCCCGCCAGCCAGTTCCAAGTCCCTGCACCACGCCATGAAGGCTTTGATCAACCTGGTGGGTGTTGTCATGGGTCTGCTGCTGACCATCGTGGCGGGGCTGCTCCAGCCCACCATGGCAGTGCCCACTCTGGAGGGACTGAGCCTGGTGGAGTTGCCCACCAGTGGCCAGTTAGGGGCAGTGCTGCTGACGTCCCTGGTCTGCGGCCCCCGGGTCGGACTCATGACCGCAGTGGCCTACCTGGCCTTCGGGCTGACCCAGTTTCCCGTCTTCTATGCCGGGGGCGGCCCGGATTACGTGCTGGAGCCGGGGTTCGGCTATTTGCTGGGCCTGATTCCCGGTGCATGGCTGGTGGGCCGGGTTGGGCGGCAGATCCCTCTGCGGGACCCCTTCAGCCTCTGGGTTGCGGCCATGGCCGGGGTTGTGGCGGTCTCCCTGTGTGGGGGCATGTACCTGCTCCTGGGGGCCGTGGCGGGCCAGTGGCCCATGTCCTGGCCGGAATCGATGATCGGCTATTGGGCGCTGCCCCTGCTGCTCCAGGCGGTCATGGCCTGCCCTGTGGCCGTTGTCGCCACGTTGCTCCGCCGTCTCCTGCTCTACTGAGGCCGTGTCCAACCCACAACCCTCCCCCGACCCACGGAGCCGGAAGCCGCGGCTTGCCGGCCTCAGCCTGCTGGTGGCTGCTGGCGGCACGGTGCTGGATCAAGCCGGCAAGGCGCTGATGCTGGGCCAACTCCAACCGGGTCAGGTGCAACCGGCCCTACCGGGGCTCTTGCAGTGGCGACTGGTGGAAAATACGGGTGCGGCCTTCAGCTTGTTTCACGGGGGGGTGGCGTGGCTGGGGTTGATCTCGTTGCTGGTGAGCCTGGGCCTGGTGGTGTGGCTGCTGAGTCGCCCACCCCGGCATCCGTTGAGTGCGGTGGCCTGGGGGTTGCTGCTGGCCGGCGCCCTGGGCAACGGTCTGGACCGCTGGTTCCGGGGGGCGGTGGTGGACTGGATTGAACTGACGCCCATTCCCTTCCCCGTGTTCAACCTGGCGGACGTGGCCATCAACATTGCCGTGGCTCTGCTGTTGCTGGACCCTCTGCTGCAGCGCCGCAGGCCATGAGGAAGCGGACCCGGCGGCTGATCTGGAGTGTGGCCGTGGCGCTGGCGGCCCTGCTGGCCTTCTGGATGGTGATCACCCTGTTGGCGGGTCTGGCCCAAGGCCTGCAAACCCTGGCAGGGGGCTGGGGCGTCTTCCTCTTTCTGGTGACTGTGGCGGCCCTGGGCTGGCTGGGCTGGATCACATGGCGGGGGTGGCGGCCCGGTGGGAAGTCCCCACGGTGGGCCAGGCGTTTCCGGCCGGCCCTTCCTGTTGCCTTCGACTCCAAGCGGGAGGCCGCTGGAGAACACCTGGACAGCATCGGCCAGCAGTTGGAACTGGTGCGGGATCAGGTGATGCGCCGGGCCTTGGAGCGGGAGCGCCGCCAAGTGGCGGCGGAGTTGGAACGGGGGGATCTGGTGGTGGTGGTGTTCGGTACGGGATCCAGCGGCAAAACCTCCCTGATCCGCGCCCTCCTGGGGGACGTGGTGGGCTCCGTGGATCCCGCCATGGGCTCCACCCGGGCCAGCCACAGCTATCGCCTGCCCGTGGCGGGCCTCGGACGCGGCGTGCGGCTGGTGGATACCCCAGGCATCCTGGAAAGCGGCCCCCAGGGACAGCGGCGGGAGGACATGGCGCGGCGCAGAGCGGTGCAAGGGGACCTGCTGTTGTTTGTCGTGGACGGGGACCTGCGGGACAGCGAGCTGCGCATAGCGCAGTTGTTGTTGTCCCTGGGCAAGCGCCTCCTGCTGGTGCTCAACAAATGCGACCTGCTGGGGCAACGGCAGGAACAACGGCTGTTGCAGGTGCTGCGGCAGCGCTGCGCCCCCCGGTTGCCGCCGGAAGACGTGGTGCCCGTCAGCAGTGCGCCGCCCCGGTCGAGGGGCGCCGGAGCACCCCCGCCAGCCCCGGAGGTGGCAGCCCTGCTGCGCCGTCTGGCTCAGGTGTTGCGCCTTGAAGGAGATGAACTCATGGCCGATAACATCCTTCTGCAAAGCCACCATCTCTCCGTGGATACGGAGGCGGTGCTCACCAACCAGCGGCAGCGGGACAGCCTCGCCGTCATTGAGCGCTATGCCTGGATTGGCGGCGGAATCATCGCCCTGACGCCCTTGCCGGGGCTGGATCTCGTGGGTGCGGCTGCCGTCAACGCCCAGATGGTGCTGGAGTTGGGGCGGATCCATGGGGTCAAGCTGGACCGGGACCAGGGGCGGGAACTGGCCCTGGCGGTGGGGCGCACCATGACGGGGCTGGGGCTGGTGAAGGGGGGCGCCATGCTGATGACCACCGCCCTCAGCGCCGCCTGGCCCGCACTGGTGGTGGCCAAGGCGCTGCAGGGAGTGAGCGCGGCATGGCTGACACGGGTTGCCGGCGCCAGCCTGATGGACTACTTCAGCCGCAATCAGGACTGGGGAGACGGGGGGATGGCTGCCGCCATCCGCAAGCACTACGACCTCAACCGCCGCCAGGACCGGTTCAACGATTTTCTCACCATGGCGGTGGAGCGGATCGTGGAGCCGTTGCAACGGCGCCTGAAAGGTCTGCCGCCAGACCGGCCGTCCAGCCAACCACCGGCGCCGGCGCCAGTCCGGAGCGATGATCCAGAAGGAACACCAACGCCAGGTAGAGCACGGCCAGGGCAATGGAGACGATCCCTGTGATCAAGGCCACCAGTTTGGGGCGATCCATGGCTTGACGGAAAAGGCTGGCGGAGACCAGCTTGGATGGTGTCCAGTCTGTCTGAACGCGGGGGTCACCGGGAAGGGCGAGGGAACGTCAGGTTCAGGACCCACAAATCAGGGAGTGGTCCCTCTCGGCAGAGAGGGAACCCCTACCCCATGAAACCACATTCCCCGAAGCGGTCACCGCGCTCAAGCTGGAACATCTCCCGCAGGATGTTCTTCAGTTGAGCAAAGCTTTCTCTCAAGCCGGAAGTCGCGCCCGTCGCCGGCGGCGGTCCTGCTTCATCGGAATGTGACGTACTCCATGGGTGAACGGGCAACCATCGAGGATGAACTGAAGAGAGAAAAGAGTCGTGTCCGGGGAAACAGGGCTTGTTTTGCGGGAACTCCGGATCAGGTTTGGCATGGGTACCCTACACCTTGCGGGAGTAGTACTCCACCACCAGCAGTTCGTTGATCTCCAGAGCCACCCACTCCCGTTCACAACCACTCACCACTTTGGCGATGAGCTTGTTCTTGTCCAGTTCCAGGTGGGGGGGCACGTTGGCCAGGCCGGGGAACTCCAGATTGTCCGTGGCCAGCCGCTTGCTGCCCTTGCGCTCGCGAACGGCCAGGGCGTCTCCGGCCTTGCACTGGTAGCTGGCGATGTTCACCAGGCGGCCGTTGACGGTGATGTGACCGTGGTTCACCAACTGGCGGGCGCCGGGAATGGTGGGGGCAAAGCCTAGGCGGAAACAGATGTTGTCCAGGCGGTTTTCCAGCAGCTTGAGCAGGTTGGTGCCGGTGGAGCCCTCCTGGGCGCGGGCTTTCTTGATGTAGCGCACCAGTTGGCGCTCGGAAATCCCGTAGTTGAAACGGAGTTTCTGCTTTTCTTCCAGACGAATGGCGTACTCGGAGCGCTTGCGACGGGCTTGGCCGTGCTGACCGGGGGGATAAGACCGCTTGGCGGACTTACGGGTGAGACCGGGAAGGTCTCCCAAGCGCCGCGTAATCCTCAGGCGAGGGCCACGGTATCGAGACATGGGTGGTTCCTGATGCAGAGGTAGAGGGGAAATCTGGCACCATGGGTTCAGCAGCAGCCAGCCCGTGTCCGAGCCGCCGCCGGGGCGCAACCCCATGCCGCACCCATGGCGCCAGATGGTGAGTGTAAACCCCCGGCCGGGTGATGCCGGCCCCTGGAGCCCGGTGACGCCGCTCATTGGCTTGATCAGGCTCTATCAACGGTTCATCTCCCCCCTGTTGGGACCCCGCTGCCGCTTCAGCCCCAGTTGCAGCGCCTATGCCGTGGAAGCCCTGGCTCGCCATGGGCTGTGGCGGGGCGGGTGGTTGAGTGTCTGGCGGCTGCTGCGGTGCCACCCCTGCACGGCAGGGGGGTACGACCCCGTGCCCGACCGATGAATCACTCCGCCTGGCCACCCCTCGTCCTGCTCACCCGCTCCGGGTGCTGCCTCTGCAGTGGCCTGGCGGAGCGTCTGGGTTCTCTGCTGCCCCAGGGAACCCTGCGGCTGGTGGACGTGGACGGAGATCCGGCATTGCAACGGCGCTTCGGGCTCCTGGTGCCCCTCCTGGTGGTGGGGACAGACCCGCTCCATGATCCCGTCCTGCCCCGGGCGCCACCACGGCTCAAGGGGTTGGCGCTGCAGCGGTGGCTGGAGAAACATCTTGTTCCGTTTACCAGGTCAACCCCTGGCTGATTGAGGCCGCAGCCCGCAAGCTTTGGGAGCCGAGTCCATCGTTGGAGTTGACCCATGGCCGCACCCATGCGCCTTCATCGCCTGCTGGAGACTGCGGCGATTCCCGTCCCTGCCTCTGTGGCGGATCGGGAGATTCGGGCGGTCTCGGGGGATTCCAGACGGCTGCCGGCCGGGTCCTTGTTTGTGGGGGCGCCGGGGGCCCAGGTGGATGGCGGCGACTACTGGGCCGCCAGCTTGGCGGGTGGCGCTGCGGTTGCCGTGATCGGTCCCCGGGCGGCGGGTAAGCGTCCACCGGGACCGACAGATCCAGTGGTGGTGGTGGAGGATCCCGCCGTCTGTCTGGGACGGCTGGCCTCGGCCTTCTGGGGACACCCCAGCCGGCAACTGCAACTCATCGGCGTGACCGGCACCAACGGCAAGACCACCACCACCCACTGGATCGAGCATCTGAGCACCGCCATGGGGACCCCCACGGCCCTGCTGGGCACCCTGGAAAATCGCTGGCCGGGAACGGTGATGACCGCCAGCCACACCACGGAGCCGGCGGACGTGGTTCATGGACACCTGGCCCAGGCGGTGGCCAACGGCGTGCAACGGGCCGCCATGGAGGTGAGTTCCCATGCGTTGGCGCAGCAGCGGGTGGCGGGGCTGAGGTTTGCCGGGGCGGTGTTCACCAATCTGAGCCAGGACCACCTGGACTTCCACGGGGATATGGAGTCCTATTTCCAGGCCAAGGCCAGGCTGTTCGGGGCGGACATGCTCCACGGACAGGCGGTGATCAACTGCGAAGACCGCTATGGACAGCGCCTGCATCGGCAGTTGGGCGGCAAAGCCTGGGGTTGCCGCCTGCTGCTGGACTCCCGGCCAGGGGATCAGCCGCCGTTGGCCAGGGACGGGGAACTGGTGATGTGTGACCTGGCCATGGGGGCCGGGGGGGTGGAAGGACGTCTGGTCAGCCCCATGGGGGAAGGCCGTTTCCACTCCCCCATGCTGGGGCGTTACAACCTGATGAACCTGCTCCAGGCGGTGGGGGTGCTGCTGAGTTGCGGGGCGCCCCTGGGGCCGCTGCTGGAGCACGTGCCCCGCTTTGGCGGGGTGCCGGGCCGGATGGAGTCCATCGGGGCGCCGGATCTCACGGTTGTGGTGGACTATGCCCACACTCCCGACGGCCTGAACAGTGCGTTACAGGCCCTGCGCCCCTTTGTGGCGGGGCGGCTGATCTGTGTGTTCGGGTGTGGCGGGGATCGGGACCGGGGCAAGCGTCCCTTCATGGGGGCAGCAGCGGCAGAGTTGGCCGATGAACTGGTGATCACCTCCGATAATCCCCGCACGGAAGATCCCGAGCGCATCCTGGAGGAGATTTGTGCAGGTCTGCCCGCTGAAATCCCCCATCACCGGGAACTGGACCGCAGCCTGGCCATTCACAGGGCCGTGGTTCAGGCGGCGCCGGGGGATACGGTGCTCATTGCCGGCAAGGGCCATGAAAGGGTCCAGATCATTGGCCATGAACAACGGCCCTTTGATGATCGCCGTGTTGCGGCAGCGGCCATTGCCCAGCGCTGAACCCCCCGGTGGCCCGCCAGCATCCCGGACGGACGGCCCTCAACCGGGGGTCATGGAAATCTGATCATCGGCATCATCTTCCAGTGCGTTGGCCTCCAGACCCTCCTCCTCCACGAGGGCATCGGCTGTGAACTCGATCATCCGCAGTCGGGCGTGATGGTTGCCTTGACGGGCATCCTCGAACATGGCTTGGATATGGAGTCGGTCAAAGCCGGTTTGCCGCAGGATTTTCACCACGTTCAAGTCAGGGAGAAGGGCACCGGTCAACGCCAGATTCACCCGGTGTTCCGCCACGGCAAATGCGTTGGCAAAGCATTGACCATCACTGCGGGTTTCCATGGCAGCCAGGGGGTGGAAGAAGCGGGGGCAGCTTTTGGAAGACATGAACACCCTGCAAAAGTGATTCAAACCTTAAGCCTTAAGCAAATCTGAAATTTGTCACAAAGGAAGCAATGTCAGAGACCAAACCGTCCAGTTCCGTGGGCAACGTGGTCACGTGGCAGCAGGCCCGGACGCAGTGGGGCTTCTCAAATCTTCGTAACACCAAGCCCCGCTCCGCCAAGGCGCGGACCACCTGCAGAGGTCTGTGGCCCTGCACCCGGAAGCTCACCAGACCGGCGGGTGGGGGCTCCGGCAACAGGGTCTCCACCCCGTCCAGTTGTCGCAAGCCACGCCAAAGGCGGCCACTGCGGGCCTGAACGAGGGCAAGCCGCTGACGGGGATCACCCACCGCCGCCAGGCTACGGAGAGACTGGAGCAGTCCCGCCGTCAAGGGGTAGCAGCCGGTGGCAACTTCATAACGGCGGGCATCCTCGTGGAAGCGAAGGGGATGGTCCGGATCCCCCGCCAGCCCCCGCCAGCCGATCAGGGTGGGGGCGCCCACGTCAAGCAACCGCCGGGAAACCACCACGGCCCCCAGGCCCTCCGGCCCACAGAACCACTTGTGGCCCGTGAACGCATACAGATCTGCCGCCGCCACTGCGTCTTCCAAGGGCATGACCCCAGCGGACTGGGCCCCATCCACCAGCAGCCACGGCTGGTTGGCGTGCTCCCTGAGCCGTTGCCCCACGGCAGGGATGGGCATGGCGGCCCCCGTGTTCCACAGCAGATGGCTGAGCACCACCAGTCGTGTGCGGGGTTGCAGGGCCTTGTCCAGGCGCTCCAGCACCTGGTCTTCCCTGACACAATCCTGTACGGAAAGCGTCCCCACGTTGAGGTGTTCCCGGCGGGCGATTTCACGGCAGGCGGCAACAACGCCGGGGTGTTCCCCATCGCTGATGAGCACCTGATCACCGGCCCGCCAAGGCAGCCCCCACAGGGGAAGCACACAGCCGGAGGTGACGTTTTCCGTAAATGCCAGGCGCTGGGGCGGAACACCGCACAGGTCCGCCAATGCCTGGCGCAGGGAGGCGATCAACCCCTTCACATAGCCGGAAACCGGCTCCGCAAAAGGCCCCAACTCCTGGATGCGGCGCCAGCTTGCCGCCATGGCTTCCAGAGACGCGGTGGGCAACGGTCCCTGGCCACCGTAGTTGAAGTAGATCTTGTTGGCCAGGGCAGGCATGTCCTGCCGTAACGCAATGACGGCCGCCTCCCGGGAGAGGGGGGCATCAGATCCACTGGCCAATGACAACCGCGCTGACAGCGGAGAAGATGGTAATCCCCAACGCGATCAGAGGATTCTGTCCATGGGAGACTGAATAGGAGGTGACCACGCCGGCGGCCAGAGCGGCAACGGCCAATTGAGACGCGATGGCCTGTCCATCGAACCCTGGTTTCCCTGATTTCACGGAGGGGCAAGCAAAAGTAGCGAGACGCTACATAGACCCACAACCCCGTGGACTTGAACGACCCGGGATTGATTACGCAACTTCAGATCTCTTGATCTTTCTTATATTTATCAGGATCAGGACCCATGAGTAGGGGGTTGGAAGAGGCGCCCTGCTGCGGCCGCCAGACCCTCCATGTCATGGGGGCTGGCCTCCGCATCCACGCGGCCCAGCAGACTGTGGCAGGTTCGGCTGGTTTCCGGACCAATGGATACCACCTTTGCCCCCGCAAGACGGGACCGCCAGTGCTCCCCCAGGTGGGCCGTCAGCAGGGTGACGGTGTTGCGCACGATTTTGCTGCTGGTGAAGGTGATCACGTCCACGTGGTCCTGGGCCAGGGCCGTCGCTGCTGCAGCCGGGATGGTGGCGGGACAGCGGGATTCGTAGGCCGGCGCCTCCACCACCACGGCCCCCTGGCGGCGGAATTGCTGCGCCAGGAGGGGGCGGCCCCCGCTCTGCACCCGGGGCAGCAGCAACCGGCGGCCCTGGACGGGTTCCGGGAAACAGGCCAGCAGGCTATCGGCCACAAAGTCCTGGGGAACAAAAGGCATGGGCCAGCCCTGGCGTTGGATGAACCGGGCTGTTTTGCGGCCCACCGCCGCCAACCGGGGCCGGCCCGCCCCATCACCCAGGTGAAGATCCATGTGGTCAAGCCGTTGGCGCACCGCCGCCACTCCGTTGGCGCTGGAGAAAATCAACCAGTGGAAGCCCTCCAGGGACTGCAACGCGGCATCCAATGGCCCCCAGTCGTCAGGAGGGCCGATCACCAGGGCCGGCAGCTCGATCACCTGAGCCCCTGCTGCGCTAAACAGGGTGCGGGCCGCTGAAGACGCATCAGCCGCCCGGGTCAACAGCACCCGGCGCCCCGACAGGGGCTGGGGAGAGGGGGCGTCAGGCGTCATGGGAACCGCCTGGGGTCAGGGTGGCTGCCGGATCCGGGCGGTTGTTCCGCCGCCGCTGGCGGAGCCGTGCATCCTTCTCCCGCACCATGACCCCCAGGCCGTCCCGGTATTGACGCAGTTGACTGGTCAATCGGGGGTCCGACGTGGCCAGGATCTGCAAAGCCAGCAATCCGGCATTGGTCCCGTTGCCGATGGCCACGGTGGCCACGGGCACGCCAGCGGGCATCTGGGCGATGGAGTAGAGGGAGTCCACCCCCGCCAGGGCCTTGCTCTGCACCGGCACCCCGATCACCGGCAGCACCGTCAGGGAGGCCACCATCCCCGGCAGATGAGCCGCCCCGCCGGCCCCGGCGATGATCACCTTCAAACCCCGCTCGGCGGCAGTGCGGCCATAGTCCACCATTTCCAGGGGCGTGCGATGGGCCGAGAGGATCCGCACCTCGCAGCCCACCCCGAAACGCCGGACCATGGCCGCCGCCGGCTCCATGGTGGGCAGATCCGAATCACTGCCCATCACGATGCCCACAGGAGGGGCGCTACCTGGGGTTGGGAAGGGTCCGTGTTCATCCATGGGGGCCTACGGGTTGGGGCTCTTGGTGCAGGCTACCGACCTGACCTCAACGATGCTGATGCCGTCGTAGTTGTCATCGGCGGCGGTGGCAGTGTGGCTGAGGGTGGCGCTGCGGTGGCTGATCGGACACGCTCTGGCTGATGCTCTGCTCCACGTTGTCGTCCACACCGGTGACGGTCACCGGCTGGGCCGTGGACCCGTTCCCCGTCATGAAGGTATGGTGCTGTCGCCGGGGTCGGTCCATGACAAGGTGACCTACTCGGCGCCCGCTGTGGCCGTGCGTGGGCTTGGCTGGGGCGCTCACCTGCGCCTCAACCTTGAAAACCGGGGACATGGCCAGGAGGTAGTGCTTGGCCCCAGATCTTGCAATGCGCCCCTTATATGTTTTCCGCCGGAATAGAAAAACTCAAGTTGGCCCGAATGATTATGGCCTGCTCATTGATGGGGGCGATGCGGGGGTGAGCCTCGCCACCACCACCGATCTATTGACAATGACCACCACCCAGGACGTGGAGGGGCTGGCAGGTTCCGAGGGCAGCGCTTCCCGCCGCCGGTTGGGGCTGGAGGCCGTCCGCCCCTTCCCCGTCCCCAATGACCCATCCCTCCTCCCCTCTCTGGAAGCGGGTATCCGCCATCGCCCGGCATCACCCCCGCCACGGCATCAGCGCCGAACTCAGGGGCTGCTACCCACGTGGCGGAAGCCTTCCGCCAACAGGGCATGGCCCTCTTCTTCGCCTGGCGCCCTGCCCAACCAACCGGAGATCCTCCCTCTCCCTACACCATGCCGTGGGCAGCGCCGCAGCAGGGAGTATCGATGACCTGCTGCCCTGCCGTCATGGAAGGGTGGACGGACACGGCAGCAATGGGCGCCGCTTTAAAGCCCAACCGGCCTATGGCTCCCCACCGCCAATGACCAACTCACCATGACGCCAGCAGTGGCACTGGCGCTCTCCCCCACTACCAACACCACCATCCTCCTCTGGTCCCTGGCGCCTTACTCCCCCCAGCAGGGTCACATCCAACCGTGGCAGTCTCTCTGGAAGGAGAGCGAGAGGAACACTCCTCCCCCACACTCCATTCCCTCAATCTACGTTGGATGCAGCCGGCAGGCACATCAGCGTTGCGACAGCCCTGCCGAAGGGCGCAGCAAGATGGGGGCCACCACGGATATGGATCCTGAAGCTAGCCGGAAGGTGTGCGGGTAGCCGTTGCCGATAGGCCTTGAGCATCACCCGTTGCAGATTGCCCTGGCAGGTGGGCGGCGGCCCCCAGAGATTTGGCGGTGTCGGCGGCGATGGGGCGTAGGGAATTGGCCATGACTGCCGAGCCTTCGCTGAGCTTCTTGCGTACAAGGTTGTCAATGGTCTGCCGGAGCGCCTCGTCCTGCTCCAGACAGCGGACGGTGTTGTCACGCCCCTGACCCAGATTGTCCCCTCCATAGCTGTACCAGCCTCCTTTCCGCACCATCACACCTGTCTCCTCAGCCAGATCCAGCAGGCAGCCCACGGCATTGATGCCGCGGCCGAATTCAATATCGAATTCCGCAATCCGAAAAGGTGGAGCCACCTTGTTCTTGGCTACTTTCACCTTGGCGCGGATGCCGTATTCCTTGCCGGAGCGTTTCAGGGTCTGGATGCGGCGAATGTCCAGGCGCACCGAGGCATAGAACTTGAGGGCGTTTCCCCCGGTTGTGGTCTCGGGGTTACCGTAGACCACGCCGATTTTCAGGCGCAGTTGGTTCAGGAAAATGACCGTACAGCCGGACTTGCCAATGTTTCCCGTAATCTTGCGCATGGCCTGGCTCATGAGCCGTGCCTGACTGCCCACCGACACGTCCCCCATCTCCCCCTCGATCTCTGATCGGGGCGTGAGGGCCGCCACGGAATCCACCACGATCAACGCCACGGCGCCGGAACGCACCAGTTGATCCACGATCTCCAGAGCCATTTCCCCTGTATCCGGCTGGGAAATCAGCAGGTTTTCCACGTCTACCCCCAGAGCGGCGGCATAGCCGGGATCCAGGGCGTGTTCCGCATCCACAAAGGCGGCCACCCCCCCTGTTTTCTGGACCTGGGCAATGGCGTGGAGGGTCAGGGTGGTTTTACCGGAACTCTCCGGACCATAGATTTCCACCACGCGACCTTTGGGATAGCCCCCCCCCAAAGCCAGATCCAGAGGCAGGGCGCCGGTGGAGAAAGTCTCCACCCGCATCCGGGAGGCATCCCCCAGGCGCATGATGGATCCTTTGCCAAAGCTGCGCTCAATCTGGTTCAACACCAGCCCAAGGGCCTTATCGCGGGACTGGGCATCAGCGGAGGAGTTGGAGTGAACGGCCATGGTGAAAGAGATGGGTCTTGGGAGGATGTATTCCCACGTTTGCCAGGGTTGCCACACCTGGAGGAGGTACATTTGAACCATAACAGCCCGGCCTCAGGTGGGCCAGGCCGGGAATGGAGCACAGAAGGTGGCGTGATCCAGCCAACGGGCGGGCGGGCGAAGCTGCTGCCGGTCAGCATGACGCAAGTAGCCCCAGGCTGCCAGGTAACAACCGATCCCCCCGAGCCGGGGATCCGCCATCACCGTTTCAAGGGTGGGGAGTCGGTCCTCCACAAACCAGACGGGTTGCCCCCGCTCCAGCAGGCGCTGCAATACCCGGGTCTTGGGGCCGTCCTCCCGGCCGTGGATAGCGGTGGGCCGGAGACCGTCCTGCTTCACCAGGGCGGCGGCAAACTCTTTCCCCTTGGTGGTGACCACAACCCAATCCACCCCCTCCTCGGCGTCACAGCGGCGCAACCGCTCCGCCACGCCGGGATAGAGACGGTGCCGGGCCAGCCACCCCTGGGGATCCTGCAACAGGCAATCCCTGCGGTGGCCCTCCAAGGCGGTCTGGAGCGCCACCGAGGACTGCCCCAGCCGCCCCTGCCACTGCCGCAGTGCGCCCGGATAATCCTGGAGAAACGCTGCCTCGGCGGCGCCGTGGGCCAAGGCCCAGGCCACCACCACCATCTCCCAGCCCGTATGCACCCAGGGACGAATGCGCCGGAACGCCGGGGGGACCTCCCCATGGGAGCCCATCCGTGGGGCGCCAAACCCCTGGGCCACATGGAAGCTGCTCCTCCAGTACTCTTCCATGCCATCCACAAGGACCCCGTCAAGATCCAGGGCAAGAATGGCGGGGCGGTTCATCAGATGCGGGCTGGGGGTGCTGTGGCGGTAACCCGTCAGGCGGTGCTGGCGCGGCTGCGGCTGCGGCTGCGGCGCGTACGCACCGTCTCTGCTGCTGTTGGCTCCGCCCCGTTGGGATTGACCTCGGGCCCGGGGCTGACCAGAGCGGACGGTGAAGTGGATGAAGACGCCATGGCGCTGGCGCTGTCGGCGTCCAAGCGACGGCGATCCGTGAGGGCCGGGTTTCTGCTTTGACCATTGGCGCTACCGTTCCGTTGAAGTGGACGGACGCCGTTGGGAAGAGCCCCGCCACGACCGGGGCGCGCCAGGGAACCCTTCTCCTCGGTGGCGGGGGCTTTGTAGACGGCTGTGGATCCCTTGGGGGCCGGTTGCGCCACCACGATGATCAAGGGCGCAACTTCCAACTCTCGCCGCACCCGCCGCTGCAGTCCCAACTCCACCTCCCGCTGCAGACCGACCCAGTCCACGTCCTGAAGATCGTCCCCACCGCGGCAAAGTTGTTGCCAGCGGTTGTCCAGCACCCATTGCACCTCATGGTCGGCCCAGTTGGCAAAGTACCGGGGCGCAAGGGAAGTGGCCACGCCCCGCAGGGTTACCCGCGCCGGCGCCCCCATGTGGCCTGCGCTGCTGATGCTCACATGGGCAACCAGGACGCCATCCTCCGCCAACTGCTGACGCTCCTTCAGCACCTGGGTGTTGACCACCCCCTTGCGGGAGCTGTCCAGAAGCTCGATGCCGGCCTTTACCGGCTCACCGCGGCGGATGGATTCCGGCGTCAACTCCACCACGTCACCGTTCTCGATCACCAACATGCGCTCCGCCGGCATCCCCATGGACCGGGCTGTTTTGCAGTGCTGCACCAACATGCGATGTTCCCCGTGGACCGGGACAAAGAACCTGGGGCGGGTGAGGGCAAGCATCAATTTCTCGTCTTCCTGGGAGCCATGGCCGGACACGTGGATGCCCTTGTCCTTGCCGTAGATCACCGTGGCTCCCTGCATCATGAGCTGGTCGATGACGTTGACCACGGCAATGGTGTTGCCGGGGATGGGGCTGGCGGAAAAGATGACCGTGTCCGTGGTCTTGAGCTGTACATGGGGATGTTCAGCCCGGGCAATTCGACTCAAGGCGGCCAGGTGTTCCCCCTGGCTGCCGGTCATGAGCAGCAGCAATTCCCGATCCGGCAGATCCCGCAACTGCTTCATGGTGAGGAAGATGTCGTCGGGACAACGGATGTAGCCCAACTCCCGAGCCTTGGCAATCACGTTGAGCATGGAGCGTCCCAGCAACCCGACGCGACGGCCATGCTTGAGGGCCAGTTCGAGGATCATGCTGACCCGGTGAACCGAACTGGCAAAGGTGGTCATCAGGACACGACCTTCCGCCTGGGCAATGTGGCGATCCAGGTTGGGGAACACGGCCCGCTCCGGTGGCGTAAAGCCGGGCAGCTCCGCATTGGTGGAGTCGCTCAGCAGACAGAGGACTCCTTTTTCCCCGTACTGGGCCAGTCGATGCAGATCAAACCGCTCCCCGTCCACGGGGGTATGGTCAAACTTGAAGTCCCCCGTAAAAACAATGACGCCCACCGGCGTGGTAATTGCCAGGGAGAAACTGTCGGCAATGGAATGGGTATTGCGAATGAACTCCACGCTGAAGTGCTTCCCCACCTTCACCACGTCCCTGGGACGGACGGTCCTGGTTTTGGTGCGGTCGCTCACCCCCGCTTCCTTCATCTTGCCGTCCAGGAGAGACAGAGCCAGGCGTGGACCGTAGATGATGGGAATGGTGAAATGTCTCAGGTGGTGCGCGATGCCGCCAATGTGATCTTCATGGCCGTGGGTGACAATCATGCCGCGGATGCGCTGTTCGTTTTCCCGCAGGTACGTGGTATCAGGCATGACCACGTTGACCCCGTGCATGTCTTCACTGGGGAAGGAGAGGCCGGCATCCACCAGCATCAACTCGTTCCCGTACTCAAAGACACAGGTATTTTTTCCGATCTCGTGGAGGCCGCCAAGGGGGATGATGCGCAGAGGCTCAACCGAGCCGTTCGGGGTTTGGGTCATGGGCGAAGCTATGGGGAATTTAAAGAGTCTGTCCAGCCGGAGTCGAGGCGGCTTCCAGACTCTGCATCAGGTCATGCAGGTGGGCTTTGAGGCTCGCGTCTGCGGCAGGAAGGGGGAGCCGTGGGGCGCCAACGGACCATCCCCGTTGTTCCAACGCTGCTTTGACGGGTATGGGATTGGGCTGGAGGAACAATGCGCGCATCAGAGGCAGAAGCTGGTCATGGTGGGCGAGGGCTGCGGCTACTTCCCCTGAAAGGTAGCTCCGGATCATGGCTCGGAGGCGCAACCCTTCCAGATGACTGACCACACTCACCACACCGACGGCGCCAAGGCTGAGCATGGGCAGGGTGAGGGTGTCGTCACCGCTATAGACCGCCAGGGAGTGTCCACAGGCAGCCCGCAAATTTGTGACTTCCTCCACCGTGCCGCTGGCGGCTTTGAAGGCCCGCACGTTGCTGCAACTGAGCAGACGGCTGACAGTCTCCGGACGAAGAGAGCAGCCGGTACGGCTGGGGATATTGTAGAGCATGAGGGGCAAATCCGGGACCGCATCGGCAATGGTGCGGAAATGGGCCTCCAAGCCGGCCTGGGGAGGCTTGTTGTAGTAAGGCACCACCAGGAGGGCTCCGTCCGCACCCAGAGCCGCTGCCCGACGGCTGGCGGCCACGGCCTCCTCCGTGCAGTTGCTCCCCGTCCCCGCCAGAACCATGGCTCGTGTACCCACGGTGGTCTTCACTTCCCGCAGTAGCTCGTCCTGCTCCTGCCAACTGAGGGTGGGTGATTCTCCTGTGGTGCCGCACACCAGCACCCCGTCACTGCCCGTAGTGACCAGATGGTCCGCCAGCCGGGCTGCAGTGGCCAGATCCAGGGCGCCTTCCCCGTCAAAGGGGGTCACCATGGCGGTAACGATGCGCCCGAAGACGGGGGGGACGGAAGAGGGGGTGTTCATGATTCCAGCGCGGCAGCGCCTTGGTTGAGTTGCTTGGGAGACGGGTGCTTGAGCCAGCCGTGACGCACCACGGCTTCAGCAATCTGCACCGCGTTGAGGGCTGCTCCCTTGCGAATCTGATCCCCACAGAGCCAGAGCTCCAAGCCGTTGGGGTTGCTCAAATCCTGGCGGACGCGACCCACGGCCACGGCATCCTTCCCGGTCACGTCACTGGGCATGGGAAAGCGATTGCCGGCCCAGTCGTCAATCATCATCACGCCAGGGGCCTCCGCCAGAACCTGCCGGGCGGCATCCATCGGCACAGGAGCGTCGAATTCAATGTTGACCGCTTCCGCATGGGCCCGCAGAACCGGCACCCTCACACAGGTGGCGCTGAGGCGCAGGTCCGGCTGCGCCAGGATCTTGCGGCTCTCCCGGAGCATTTTGAGTTCCTCCTCGCAGTACCCGTTCCCGGCGAGGGGGGAGTTGTGCAGGAAGAGGTTGAAAGCCAGGGAATGGGGCAGCACATGGCTGCGGGGTTGTCGCCCCTGGAGCACGTCCCGGCTGGTGGCCTCCAACTCCGCCATGGCCTGGGCGCCTGCGCCGCTGGCGGACTGGTAGGTGGAGACCACCACACGACGCAGGGAGGCCAGACGCCGCAACGGAGCCAGGGCCAGCAGCAGCAGAATGGTGGTGCAGTTGGGGTTGGCAATAATGCCCTGGTGACGGCGAGCCGTCACCAGGTTCACCTCCGGCACCACCAGCGGCACCTGGGGATCCAGACGGAAAGCGCTGGAGTTGTCGATCAGCAGCGCTCCATGGGTGCCCGTGACCGGAGCCCACCGGCGGGAGACGGATCCACCCGCGGAGGCCAGCACCAGATCAGCCCCGGCCAGCGCCTCCTCGGACACCGCCTCCACCGCCAAGCTCTCGCCCCGAAACGTGAACCGGGCGCCAGCCGAGCGGGGGGAAGCCAGGAGTCTCAGGCTGTCCAAGGGGAAATCCCGCTGCTCCAGTAGCGTGATCAGTTCACGGCCCACCGCCCCGGTGGCGCCCAGCACGGCAACAGTGGGAGAAGGGGTCAGGGGCATGACTTGCGGTGGTCATCAGGGGGCGGGGCGGGCTGAATCCAGCCGGAGAGATACGGTTGTGTTGAAGCCAGCCTAAGCCCCTGGCGGGCGCCGCCCATGGCGCGGTTGCCCGGGCTCAGGACTCATACCATGAAATTTTTAGGGTCGGGGTCTCCTGCAGGAGACCCACGGGGCAACGGCATCCTCTTGGACCCGCCCTTTCTTCATGGACTAAGGTCATGGTTGAGTCCTGGTGCTAGGGCGTCTTGGCCTGGCCACCGGTAGGATGGAGCATTGAATGTTTGGAATCACTGCATCAGTGGCTGCTGAACGCTATCTCAATCATCCAACCTTTGGCTTGCTCTATTGGGTCTGCCCAACAGGGGACAGCCGGGATCTCTATGTCAGCCTCTATGCGCAGAGAATGTTCTTTCTGGTCACCATGCAAAACCAGGACGTTCTTTTCCAGACCATCCCCCTCATGGACGCCCGGGCCCTGGCTGAGCAAAACCTCAACCGCTCCCGTCGTACGGACCCTGACGCGGCCCTGGCTTGGCAGGATATTTTCGAGAAAACCTTCATCTAATCCCTAACCCCGGTTCCAGGCAAAGAACCAGGAACAGTCCTGGGGAATCTATCCATAAGCTTTTGCGGGAATGACGTGACCATTGCCAACCGTCTGGAGGCACTCCACCACCGTTTGCCCCCTGGTGTGACCCTGCTGGCTGTGAGTAAGGGTCATCCTTGGCAGGCCATTGAAGAGGCCTACGCAGCAGGGGAGCGGCGCTTCGGTGAAAGTCGTCTTCAGGAAGCGGAGCCCAAGATGAGCGCGCTGCGGCAGCGTTGTCCCGGCCTGGAGTGGCACTTTATCGGCCAACTGCAAGCCAACAAGGTGCGCCCCGTGGCCAAGGCCTTTGCCTGGATTCACTCCCTGGACCGCCTCAGCCTGGCGCAACGGCTGGATCGCATCGCCGGGGACGAGGGGCGTTGTCCCCAAGTCCTCCTCCAGGTCAAGCTCCGTCCGGACCCCAACAAGGGGGGGTTCCCTCCGGAGAAATTGACCAGCCACCTGGCCACGCTGGCGCACCTGTCCCATGTGAAGCTGCGGGGGCTGATGACCATGGCCCCCCTGGGGCTGGAGCCGGATCAACTCCACCATCTCTTCTCGGACTGCCGGCAACTGGCCCAGCGGTTGAGAGCCCATCTGCCGTCAGCGGTGGCCAGGGATTTCAATCAACTCTCCATGGGAATGAGCCGGGATTGGCCCCAAGCCGTTGCTGCCGGCAGTACATTTGTCCGCATTGGCAACGATATTTTCGGTCCTCGCCAGCCGGCGGCGCCCACGGGACCCTCAACCGCGGCCCCTGTCAACTGCCTTGCAAACGGTGAAACTTGCTCCTAAAGTAGAACATGAACCGTGGTGCATGTTTTGCTCCCTCCTCGATGAGGTCCCCTGGTAGTGCCCTTTCTCTCTCGCGTGCGCTCTATCTTTTCTGGCGATGATGGTGAGATCATGGAAGACGATCATGCCCATGGCTATGACCGGGACGAGGCCCTGATGGGTGACGGTGGGCTTCCCGAGGAATTCTCAAGTCCTGCAAGTCCGGGCCATGAAGCCCTGAACATGCCCCAAGGTGTGGATCAGGAGTCTTTCTCCCAATCCAACGTCATTGGCATGCCGGGCATTTCCAGCAATTTGTCCGAAGTGATCTTCATGCGGCCACGGAACTTCGATGAAATGCCGCGGGCCATTCAGGCATTGCGTGAGCGCCGAACCATAATTCTTAACCTGACCGAGATGAAGCCTGAAGAGGCACAACGGGCCGTGGATTTCGTCTCGGGCGGAAACTTTGCCACCGATGGCAGTCAGGAGCGATTGGGGGAGGGCATTTTTCTCTTCGCTCCCAGTTGCGTCAAGGTCACCCTGGCAAAGAATGCTGAGCCAACCCCTTCTCCGGAGCCACCGGCAGCCAAGCCGGAGCCGCCTCAGCCCGTGCCCCAGCCTTCCGTCAATAACGGCAGCAATGGCTATGGGGGCCGTGAGCCGTCGTCTTTTATCCCGGACGTGAACTTCACGCCGTTCTCGGGTGAGTTTCCCCCCACCCCCTAGTGGGTCTTGGCAGGTCGGTGGGAGTTCATGCCATGGGCGGTCAGTGGGGCATTCTCGGTTACGGTCAGATGGCCCAGGCCATGGTCGGCCCATGGTTGGAGAGCGGCCTTCTCCAACCGGAACAGATCGCTGCCTGCGTCCGTGACCAGGGCCGGGCCGCAGCGTTGCAGCGGCGAGACGGGGTGGCGGTGGGGGTGGATCTCCGGCCCGTGCTGATGGCCGACCATCTGGTGCTGGCCTGCAAACCCCAGCAGTTGCACACGGTGCTGGAGACCCGCGCTGCCCTTGATCCCCCTGCCATGGAGGGTCAGGGTCTGGTGATTTCCATCCTGGCGGGTGTGTCCCTGGGGCGACTGCAGGCAGCCTTTCCCGGGCGCCCCTGTGTGCGGGCCATGCCCAACATTGCCTGTCGCATCAGAGCCGGGCTGACCGGCCTGGCCATGGCTGGCCACCTCTCCCCGGAGCAGGGGCAACGGGTGATGGCCGTGTTTACTGTTCTCGGCCAGGTGGAGCAGGTGAGTGAGGCGCAGATGGACGGGTTTCTGGCCCTGGCCGCATCGGGTCCGGCCATGGTGGCGGTGATGATGGAAGCACTGGCGGATGGGGGTGTTGCGGCGGGTCTGCCCCGGGCCCAGGCCAACAGCATTGCCCAGGTCATGGTGGCCGGCAGCACCGCACTGCTCCAGAAGGAGCAGTTGCCCCCGTCCGCCCTCAAGGATGCCGTCTGTAGCCCTGGCGGCGCCAGCATTGCCGCCATCGCCGAACTGGAGCGGCGCGGCTTCCGCGCTGCGCTGATGGATGCAATCCTTGCAGCCCAGGGGCGCAGCCGTGAACTGGGGTGACCCTTGACATACCCCCCTGAAGGGCCGGGGTCTCAAGTCAAGAAGACTTCCGGCCGAGGCGAGGCTCCTGACCCGTGCGGATGCGTTGCATGTTGCCGCGGTGGCGCCAGATCACCAGCGCCATGGTTGCCAGGGCCAGCAGCGTGTAGGGAAGACGGGCAGAGGATCCCGCCATGCCCCAGGCCATCAGGATTGGCAGCAGCACACCGGCGGTCAGGCTGGCCACCGAGACCATGGGCACAGCGGCCAGCACCACCAGAAAGCTTCCCAGACAGGCCAGGGCCACCGGGGGAGAAAGGCCAAGTAAGACCCCCAGGGCGGTGGCCACCGCCTTCCCCCCACGAAATCTCAGCCAGAGAGGCCAGATGTGCCCGGCCAGGGCACAGAGACCCACCACCACATGCAGCCATGGTGTGGCCCCCCATCCCTTGGCCAGCACAATGGCTACGGTCCCTTTGGCTACGTCCACCAGGAGGGCAGCCAGGGCCGGCCACCGCCCCGCCACCCGCAACACGTTGGTTGCGCCGGTGGAGCCCGAGCCCTGTTGGCGTAGATCCACACCACGCAACCACTTCACCAGCAACCAGCCGGAGGGAATGCTCCCCAGTCCATAGGCTGCCAGGAGGCAAAGGAGCCAGAATGCTGCGGGGTTCACGAATCAGAGGGGATCACCGTCGGGATCGTCCATGGCCAGTTCCCGGGCATCCGCCGCAAAAGCAAGCCAGAGGGGAAACTGGAGGATGGGAATATCAACCACTTGCTCAGCGGCATCAATCAAAATCAAGGGTAGGCCATCCCGACTTTCCAGCCGGTCGGCCCGCTCAATCAGGGCATCGGGTCGTTCAAACAGGCTGATGCCGTTGGCGTTGGGGCCAAAATCTTCCCGGGCCAACCCCAGGCTGTCCTGCAACCCTCGCCGCCACTGACCCAGGCGCTCCGGTGTGCTGGCCAGAACCAGGGTTTGCAGTTGGTCTCCATAAAGCTCCGTGAGAACGGCAACGGCCGCGGCGGCCAGCAGCACGTTGCGGCTGCGGCTGCCCAGGCTGTTCTGTGCGCCCCGCCCCTGCTGCTGAAACAGCCAGTTGCCCAGCAATTCCCCATGGCCGGGCTCCAGGTGGCGGCGCAAGCGCCATGGGGGCGCATAGAAATCCGGAGTCTCCTGGAAGCCGCGGATCATGTCTTCAATCAAGGACTGATCCGCCAGGAAGGGGGTGGCGGCGCTGGTGTCCTGGCTGGGGGCTGTTGCCGTGGGCTGATCCAGGGGCGAAGGCTGAACCATCACCTTCCGGGGGGCCAGCTCCAGGGCCTGGGCCCGGTCGCTCAGGTCCTGGAGCGCCCCCACCAGATACTCCTGAAACCCTTGCACCCGCCGGGACAACTCATCGCAGGAACCGGCAAAGTGACGGCCAATGTCCTCCTGGAGGCGGTCACGCCGTTGTTCAAGGGTGCTGATCTCCGCCAGCAACCGTTGCCGCCGCTCCAGCAACTCGGCCAGGAACACCTCTGCCGCCGGTGAAGCCGCTTGCGGAGCCTGGGGTGTTGATGTCTCGCTTTTCCTGGGTGTCATGGAGGTGGATTCAGACGGCGTCAGCAGAACCGGTGGCGACGTTCACGTGGCCAAGCCGCCGCTCCAGTTGTTGGCGCAGCCCCTGTCCATCAACAATCACCGGCACAAAATGAATGCCGTTCACTTCACGGAAGTAGAGGAGAACGGGCAAGGGCTTCCAGAACAGGCTCCAGCCGCGCCAGTTCCTGTAGGGGAAACGGCGCAGCACCACGGATCCATTGTGCAGTTCCAGCGCATCAGGGGTGAACACCAGGCGCAGCCGCACACTCTGAAACAGCAGAATCAGGCCCAGTAACGCCATGGCCCCACCAGCCGCCAGGTTCGCCAGACAGAGCAGACTTCCAAGCAGCAGGATGACCAGCGGCAGCCGTAGCCCCGGCGCCAGCACCACCGTCTCTTCAGCATCCATGGTTCACCCCGATTCCAAGACGGAAACCATTCTAAAGGCCGATTCACTCATCCGAAAAACACCTGGGTCAGGCCCACGTTCACCAGGGCCAGCAAAACCAGGGTCATGACCACGGCCCCTGTGGTGCTGGCGCCCACTTCCCTGGGTCCCCCTCTGGTGGACAGGCCCCAGCCGCAGGCCACCAGGGCAATCACCGCCCCGAACACCACCCCCTTGCAGACCATGGCGGGCACATCGCCGGGATCCATCCATGTCCGCACGGACTGCCAGAACACCGCGGGGGGGATGCCGTAGTATTGGGCACAGCTAACGGCGCCGGAGACCATCCCCACCATAAAAAAGGCAATGGTCTGCAGGGGCGTCATCACCAGCAACGCCACCACCCTCGGAACAACGAGATATTCCACCGGATCCGTCCGCAGCATCTTGATGGCGTCCACCTGTTCGGTGACGGCCATGGTGCCCAGTTCCGCGGAATAGGCCGTCGCCACCTTGCCCGTGATCAACACCGCCGAGAGGATCGGGGCAATTTCCCGGGCCAAGCCTACCGCCAGCATGCCGCCAACGGCATCCCCCAGGCCCAGATCCGTGAGTTCCGAGGCCACCTGCACGTTGAACACGGTGCCGGCGGCAATACCCACCAGCAGCACCACCAGAAAGCTGTCGGGGCCGGCAATGTGCATCTGTGCCAGAACCTCGCTGCCGCCCCAGTGACCACGAGCCATGGCGGCAACGGTTTGTCCACTGAGCAGCAGGCTGCTGCCCAGACGCTTGAGCCATCGGGGCGTTTTCACAACGGCCATGGATTGGGGAGCAAAACGGTGGAAGGGTTCAGGTCTGTTGCGGGCTCCGCCGGGGCCAGCGGCGCATCGCCACGAGGCCCAGGGCAATGAGGGTTCCCGGCACCACACTGATGCACAGACGAATCATGACAACTGCCCCGTCGGGCTGGTCCATCCCCTGGCTGGCCAGGTAACCGCTCAACTCCAGCACAATGCCCAGGCCGAAAATACCCAGGCCAATGCCCAGCTTCTGGACCAGCACCATCCAGGCCGTGTAGAAGCCGGCGGGGTGATCGGGATCGGCGTCAATGGCGTCGGGGAGCAAGGACCAGGGGATGAGGAAGGCCGTGGCCCCCCCCAGGCCCAGAAGCATGATGGTGAGCACCAGCAGGGCCAGAAACAACCCCTGCCAGACAGCGCCCATTCCCAGGGGAAAGGGGGGCAGCAGCAGGGCCAGAACCAGCGCAACGCCCCAGAGGGCCAGCCCTCGGCGCAAGGCCGGAATCCGCCCCCGCCGCTGGGCCACCTGCCCCCAGATCCACAGCCCCGGCACCGCCGACACTTGAAACACCAGGGGCATGGCATAGGCCCAGTTGTCCCCCAGGTGCAGCACCACCCGCAGAAACACCAGGGCCACGTTCTGCATCAGTTGCAGGCCACACCAGAGCAGCAGATAGAGCCCCAGCACCATGCGGAAGCGCCCGTTGGCGGCGATCCGCTGCAACTGCACCCGGACGGTTTCCAGATGAGCGGCCGGCCGGAGGGCGTTGCGGGCGAAGGGGCTGAGTCCAAAGGCGCAGGCCAGCCCGGACCCTGCGATCAACGCGCCCCCCAGGATGCCCAGCCGCGCATACCCCACCGCCCCTTGCCGCACCAGGAAGAAGGCCATCACCAGGCCCAGCAAACCGGCCGTGAGGGATCCGGTGAAGCGGGCCGCATTGAGATGGGTGCGCACACTTGCACTGCTGGACAGTTCACTGGTCAGAGCGGCAAAGGGAAGATTCATGGCGGTGTAGGCCGTCATGAGCAGCACCGCCGTTACGCTGTAGTAGCCCAGGCGCTGGTCAGGGGTTTCAAAGGGAACCCACCACATGGCGGCAAAACAGAGCCCGAGGGGAACAGCGGCCCCGACGATCCACGGCAGACGGGCCCCCCAGGCGGTGTGGGTCCGGTCGCTGAGCCAGCCGATCAGTGGATCGCTCAAGCCATCCCACACCTTGAGAACCATGAGCATGGCCCCGGCCAATCCCGCTGATAGACCAGCCACCTCCGTAAAGAAGGGGAAGAGATAGAAACCCAGCACGGTGGCCGCCAACCCCGTACCGGCATCCCCCAGGCCGTAGGCCAGGTAAAGACGAAGCTGCCGCCTCACTGCCAAGGTTCCGCCCAAGGGATTAAGCTGATAGAGGCAGTGCGCCATAAGCGGACATAGTTTAGTGGCAAAACCTCAGCCTTCCAAGCTGATGATGGGGGTTCGATTCCCCCTGTCCGCTTTTCCGTCCCGGGTCGGTCCCCGGGGTCCATGGGTGGCAAAGGGGCCACAAGCATCAGTCTGAATCAGGCTCCAGGGCGGCAGGGCAGTGACGGCTGGCCACCATCAGCACCAGGCTACGGGATTCCAGGCCCACTTGGTCCCGGGGCCACGGCCCGGCGGGGGATCGGGGCATGTCGTCACCGGCCGGGAGTGCCGTATCAATGAGACGGCGCCAGCCGCTACGGCAGCCGGGCAGGTGGAATTGAATGGCCTTGTGGAATGCGTTGAGGCCGCACCAGAGCACCGCGTCCCCGGTGGCTGTGTGAATACTCCAGGCCAGGGCATGGGACCAGGGACCGTAATCCGGCCGGTTGAGCCGTGGGCCGTGCCATTTGCGGTATGGCTGGAGCGGTTTGGCCGCGCCTTGCTCCTGGATGAGGGTGGCGGGATTCAGCCAGCTACCCAGCACCGCCCGCAGCCGCAGCAGGCGGCGAACGTAGCGCTCCATGGCCTGCTCGGCCGGGCCGTGGTTCCAGGTCATCCAGCCGATGGGGTTGTCCTGGCACCAACTGTTGTTGTTGCCTCCCTGGCTGCGGTTCACCTCGTCCCCCATCCACAACAGGGGCACCCCTGGCGCCAGCAACAGGGAGGCGGTCAGGTTGCGAACCTGGCGGCAGCGCAAGGCCTGGACGCGCTGGTCACTGCTGGGTCCCTCAACGCCGCAGTTCCAGGAGTTGTTGTGATTTTCACCATCCCGGTTGCCTTCGCCGTTGGCGAGATTGTGCTTGACGTTGTAGCTCACCAAGTCTTGCAAGGTAAAACCATCGTGGGCGGTGACGAAGTGAATGGAGCGACCGGGTTCCACATCGGCTGCGGCAAATAGATCCCGGTTGCCGCTGAGCCGTTGCCGCATGTTCCAGCAGGTGTTCTGATCCCCCTTCCAGAAACGCCGCATGTCGTCCCGCAGGCGGCCGTTCCACACGCCAAAGTCCGGGGCGGGAAAATCGGCAAGCCGGTACAGCCCCCCGCAATCCCAGGGTTCACCCATCAGCTTGAGATCCGCCAGGAGGGGATCCGCTGCCATGGCCGTGAACAACGGCGCCTCCTTGAGAGGGGTCAGATTGTCACCCCGGGTCAGGGCTGCGGCAAGGTCGAAGCGGAAACCATCAACACCCAGCTCCACCGCCCAGCACCGCAGTGACTCCAGAATCAGGTGCTGCACGTGGGGCCGGTGGGCCGCAATGGTGTTGCCGCAACCGCTCACGTCCTGATAGCGACCGCTGCTATCGCAGAAGTAATAAAGCCGCTCCCCAAAACCCCGCCAACTGACGGTGGGACCATCGCTCCCCTCTTCAGCCGTGTGGTTGTAGACCACGTCCACAAAAACCTCCAGATTTTCCCGATGGCACGCCGCCACGAAGGCGCGCATCTGCTGGCGGGCTTGCAGGGGGTCCTGTCCCGCCCCGTAGCCGGGATGGAGGGAAAACCAGTTGATGGGGGCATAGCCCCAGTAGTTGTGCAGGCCGGCGGGACCACTGCCCGGATCAAAGCATTGCAATGGCAGCAACTCCACGGCGGTGACCCCCAGGGATTTCAGGCGGGGCAGCAGGCGCCGTAACCCCGGCAGCGTGCCTTTCTCCCCAGGGGGAACGGGGGCGCCCTGCCCCCGGGTGAAGCCCCCCGGATGGAGTTCATAGATGACGGTATCGCGCCATGGCCGTCGCGGCCGGGGCGCCGCCATGAAATCGAACGGATGACGCTCCGTCACCACGCCCTTGAGACAGCAGTGGAGGTTGGAGCCCCGGCCCCGAGCGGCTTGGCGCTCATATACCTGCCAGCCATCAACGCCCCGGGCACAGGGGTCCAGTAACACCTTGGCCGGATTGAACCCCGCCTCCTGGGGTCCATGTACCCTGTACCCGTACCGGCAGCCCACACCAACGCCCTTCACGAATACATGCCAGACATCACCGCTGCGGTGCGCTGGCCCCAGGGGAACCACCCGGTTGGGGGCCGGGCTGCCGCCGTGATCAAACAGCAGCAACTCCATGCGGGTTGCCTGGGGCGCCACCACGGCAAAATTCACGCCGTCCTCGCCAACTTCCGCACCAAGCGGGCCGGGACGACCAAGCCAAGTCAGAGTCACACCGGGTCAGGGTCACTGCTTAACCCTAGGTCCACGGCTCCGGCATCGTCAGCACGTTTATGGACCCATCCCCTCCCCATTCCCTGCCACCGGGACGTTCCCCCCAGGAGGCGGGGGAAGGACTCTGGGTTTTCGCCCCCAATCGGGACAGCCGCGGCACAGTCTCCTGGCTGCTGCGCTCCAGTGCAGGCCCCCTCCTGGTGGATGTGCCGGACCTCACCCAGGCCAACCTGGCGCTGCTGTCGCGCCAGGGAAATGGTCGGATTGTGCTGACCCATCGCATGGCCCATGGCGCCCTGCGGCGCCTGGCGCAGCACCTGGGCTGGGAGGTGTGGATGCAGGAGCAGGAAGCTTATCTGCTGCCCACCATGGCTGTGCAGACGTTTGGCCAGGAGCGGCAGCTTGCCGATGACCTGGCGCTCTACTGGACCCCCGGCCCCACCCCCGGCTCCTGTTGCCTCCACTGGCGTGGCCAGCAGAGCGTGCTCTTCTGTGGCCGCCTGCTGCAACCGCAGCCCGATGGCCGTGTGGCGCCGGTGCGCACAGCCCACACCTTCCATTGGGGCCGCCTGCTCGCCAGCCTGGCAAGGTTGCGGCAGTGGCTGGGTCCCGATGAACCGGGCAGGATTGCCTGCAGTACGGGTCTGGTTCGTCTTGCCGGCGCTGCACTGGTGGACCATGGCGCCAGAGCCTTGGCGGATCTGAATCTGGAGGCTCTCCGGGCTGTGGGTCCCGGTCCCAACTTGCTACGGTGAGGGGAATCTTTCATATCCTCCTTCTCTCGAAGGGTGAAATCATGCCTCCAGCCCGCAAGTCCGCCAGCAAATTTCCCCATTTCCAGGCACCCTGATTGCTTCCGGGGGCATCCTCTCTTAGCATGACTTTACTGTGCATTGGTAAGGCGTTGCCCTGCTCAGCACATCTATTCCCCTCTTCTTCTTAATGAACAAGGCTGACCTCGTCAACAGCGTTACTGCTGCCCTCAACGCTTCCGATGTTGACCTCAAGCGGACAGATGTTTCCCGGGTCGTCGAAGCAACCATTGACACCATTATCGACTCCGTCGTGAATGGGGACAAGGTGTCAATTCTCGGCTTCGGATCCTTTGAGTCCCGTGAACGATCAGCCCGTCAAGGCTTGAACCCCAAGACGGGTGAGCCGATTCACATCCCGGCAAAGCGGGTGCCTGCTTTCAGTCCCGGCAAGGTATTCAAGGACCGTGTGCAGGAGGGAACCTAGTCCTGTCGATTCGGGCGCGTTTTGCCCCAACCCCCAGCGGTCCGCTCCACCTGGGCAATCTGCGCACAGCCCTTCTGGCCTGGCTCCATTGCCGTCTTCAGGGTGGGGTCTTTCTTCTCAGGATTGACGACCTGGACCGCCCCCGCCTCCAGCCCGGCGCAGAAGACGCCATTCTGAGGGATCTGCGCTGGCTGGGTCTGGACTGGGACGAAGGTCCCGACATCGGCGGACCCCGCGGACCCTACCGTCAAAGCGGACGTCTCTGGCGCTATCACCAGGCATTATCCAGTCTGCGGCGTTGCGGAAAGCTCTTCCCTTGCCGCTGCAGTCGCCGTCTGCTGGCTGCCGTCTCCGCTCCCCATGGACCCGCCCCCCTGTACCCGGGCACCTGCCGCAACCGCCAGGACTGGGGGCCGGAGCAGGGGAAGCTGCCAAGCTGGCGCTGGCGGGCGCCCAACCGCCGTTGCCGTGTGCCGGAAATGCTCCAACCGGCGCCGGAAGGCTGGTTGCCCACCATGATGGGGGACGTGGTTCTGCGGCGAGCCGATGGGTTCGTTGCCTATCACCTGGCCACTGCCGTGGACGAAATGGCCATGGGCATCACCCAGGTGTTTCGCGGTGCGGATCTTCTCCCCACCACGGCTGTGCAAGTGGCCCTGATGGAAGAGTTGGGGGGAACGCCGCCCCGCTACTGGCATGGTCCCCTGCTGCTGGATCCCCATGGGCAACGGCTGGCCAAGCGGGCGGGGGCCATGGGTGTGGCGGCCCTGCGCCAGGCTGGCCGGGATGCTCCGGCGGTTGTGGGGGGCTTGGCGGCCAGTGTCGGCCTCCTTGACGGTGGGCAGCCCCGCCTCTCCGCCGCGGAACTGCTGGGGGAACTGGACCTGCCGCGCCTGGAAGCCGCCTGTCGGAGAACCAGCACCCCCCAACCTGAAGGTCTGTCTGTGGGTGCTCGCCCCACCCCCTAGGCTGAAGCTCCTTGCCCATCAACAAGGTACACCCATGCCTCTTCAGCGCAGCGTGGGCGCCGGCCTGCTTCTTGCCGTCCTGGCGGCTGGTCTTGCCCCCGGCCCCGGTCTTGGCCAGCCCTACACGGAGCAACAGATCAAGCGTCTGGCGCTGGATGCCCTGCGGGATTCTCCCGAACTGGTGTTGGAGATTATCCGGGAGAACCCGGAAGTGGTTACCCAGGCGGTGGCCATCTTGCAGGAGCGTGAGCGGACCCAACAGGCCCAGGCAGCCCAGGCGGCCCTGGCCACCCACCGGGACGCCCTCTTCAGCCAACCCCATGGCCCCATGCTGGGCAACCCGGACGGGGACGTGACCATCGTCGAGTTCTTTGACTACAACTGTGGCTATTGCCGACGCAGCAGCCGTGTCATCCATGACCTGCTGGAGACGGACGATCAGGTTCGGGTGGTGCTGCGGGAATGGCCCATCCTCGGGGAAGGGAGTCGGTTTGCCGCCCGGGCTTCCCTTGCTGCCCAGCAACAGGGTGCGTACCAGGCCTTCCACTGGGCCTTGATGGATCTTCCCGGTCAGGCCACGGAGGCCAACGTCATAGACGCCGCCAGAACGTTGGGCCTGGACGTGGAGAAGCTGCGTCGCGACATGGCCGCGCCGGAGGTGGATGCCCACCTTGCCCGCTCCAACCAACTAGCCCGCGCCCTCGGATTCACCGGCACGCCCGCCTTTGTGGTGGGCAACACCGTGGCGCCGGGGTTCATCAGCCTTGAACGCTTGCAGAACCTGGTGCAGCGATCCCGCGCCGCAGGCATCCCCCGGGCTCAAGGTCCATGACCGGAAGACGAGGGTAGCCTCCAGGAGGAGGGCAGAGCAGAGACCATGGCCCAACCATCCTCAGCCGGACCCTACTTCCTGACGGTCATCAGGCTCTCCAACAGACGATCCACCTTCTCGCCCAGCGCTTTCATGTCGGCCCGCATCTCCCGCATTTCTTCGCGCTGGCGCGCCTCGTTGGCCTTCAGGTCGTCTCTGAGGGCATCCAACTGCTTGGCGGTCCTGGCTTCGCTGGACTTGATCTCCGCCCAGATCACCGCCAGGGCGCCGGTCAGCAGGGAGATCCCGCCGGTGAGCGCTGCGGAGAACAACCATGCAGGAGAAGACGGCCAGCCTGTCCATGGTAACGGCCTGCACCCGTCCAGGCGGGACCGTACAAACCCCGATTCCGGATAAGAGGCTCCCCTGTCCGCTGCCCCTCACCCCGGAGAAGGTTGCAAACGGGCCGGGGGGATGGGGGATAATGGCCCTGATCCTCGCCCCTGATGACCTTGACAGAACAGGGGAACTACTGTACCCCCGCAGGGGAGTTATCTGTGGTGGCGAGGCTTCGGGGAACCGGGGCCGCGCCTGTGGGCAGCGTGAACCCGGTGGAGCAAGGCAATGACTGTGTCGAGAGGTGAACATCCGCTCATGGGGGCGACGGGAAGGGAATCGCTGCCGGGCTTTGGCGGCGGGCTGGGGAAGAGTGCCAAAGGAGAAAGTGACCCTATGGACTTGACAAGGGGGAGAGGGCTGCCAACTGGTACAATCGCAGGAGCGCCCCCGTAGCGGCCTGCTCCGAGACCGGCCGATCCGGTGGCGGGCGTTGTCTTTCCAGCCGGCGCCTTCCGGGCTTGGCTCTGGCCTCGGCATTGCTCGCCCTGCCCCTGCTGGCCGGTACGGCGCTCGAGGCCGGAGGCGCCGCAGGGGCGCTCCCCTCGGGCCTTCACCACCCTGCTGCTGGAGCTGCTGTGTCTGCCGTTGCTTTGCACCGAAGCACATGCCCAAACCACGACGCTGGTTAGTAATCCTCCAGAAGGAGCAGCTTTTTCCGCAAATATTATAGGCACGAAGTTCACAACGGGGGCAAATTCCACAGGTTACACAATTTCGTCGGTTGATATATACATCACAAGCGCCGCCCCTGTGGTCACAATCCGGGCAAATGGCACAGACCCTACCGGCACGATGATTGCCACTCTCGCCGCTCCGGCCACCATCACTGCCTGCCAACGCCGTCAACACGTTCACCGCGCCCGCCAATACGGTGCTGGCTGCGAACACAACCTACTGGCTTCGGGTTGACGCTACTAGTACCGCTGGGGTAAGTGTAACAGACTCTGACGATGAGACCGGCGCAACGGGTTAGTCTATCGGTAATACAAGCATGTTTTTGCTGGAATATGGATAAATGATGCTTCTAGCAAAAACCGATTTACCATCACCGGCACTGTTAATCCAACACCGGACACCACGGCGCCGACAGTGGTGGATATCGAGTACCAGATGCCGGGCAGTTCCCCCACCAATGCGGACAGTTTGACGTGGCGTGTAACGTTCAGCGAGGCGGTGGACGGGGTAGGCGCCACCGACTTCCAGCGTAGCGGCGCCACTGCCGGGCTGAGTGTGGCGGCGTTTTGTCAGAAGCAATGAACCAAATTGCTCCAGCAAAAACATGCTTGTATTACCGATAGACCAACCCGTTGCACCGGTCTGGTTGTCAGAAGCTGTCGTATTTACCCTAGCGGTACTAGTAGCGTCAACCCGAAGCCAGTAGGTTGTGTTCGCAGCCAGCACCGTATTGGCGGGCGCGGTGAACGTGTTGACGGCGTTGGCAGGCAGTGATGGTGGCCGGAGCGGCGAGAGTGGCAATCACCGTGCCGGTAGGGTCTGTGCCGTTTTCCCGGATTGTGACCACAGGGGCGGCTCCATGGCGCCCTTGCCGCTTCCTCACCGGGGCCTGGGGAGGCGCGGGTTGGTTCAGAACTCAGAAGAGGAGGGAGAAGGAGAGTTTGAGGGAATGGTCGACGGAGGGAGTGGGAGCGGAGTGTTGTTGCCGTTCCCCTGCGAGGGAGAGTTCCCAGGGTTCCCCGTGTCCGGGCTGCTCCGAGTAGGGGGCCAGGGACCAGAGGATGCCGTAGCTTCTGCTATCCGGGGAAAGCGCCACCGCCACGCCAGGGGTGAGGGTGAGGCGGTCGTTGGCGGCGGGGAAGCCGTAGGCCACCTCCGCCTTGAACTGCTGCCCGTTGCCGGCGGGTGCGTCCAACCCCTGGATGACGGTGGGACTCAGCAGGGCATCCATGCCGGATGCAGTGGCGCCCACGGCATGACTCACCGCCAGGGACGGCCCGCGATTGGATGGGTTGGGTTGCCAAGCGAAGGAGAGGGCCAAGCCCTGCTGACGGAACTCCTCTTCCACGTGGGTCACCAGGGAGCGGCCCTGCACCTCGGCAGTGATGCCCCGCTGTGGGTCATGCCAGGCGAGGGCGGCGCCCACTTCCAGGCCGAAGCCGGTTTCCGCATCACCCCCATCGTGGCGGATGCCCATCTCCACCGAGGGGAGGAGGGCGGCGCCGTTGGCCAGGGGAACAGGGCGTGTGGCCTCCAGCCCCACCCGGAGCCGGGAGACGTTGCCCTCGGCGGCGGCCAACCCATCCACCTCTGCGGTGGTGGTGTTGACGGCGAGCAGGTCAACCGTAGTGGCAATGCTCAACCCCTCGCCGCCCCCATCCAGCAGCAGGCCGTCCATGCCCACGGCGCCCATGGCCATGGTGGCGGCGGGTTGATATTCCCTCTCGACGCCATCCGGTTTGACCGAGAGCGTACCCCAGCCGTAGCCGGCCACGGCCCAGACGCCGAGGCGGGGGGTGAGGGCATAACGGCCATAGGGGAACAGGCCGGTGAGGGCGCCGCTGAGGGCTGCATCACCTTGGTGATCGCCCCCTCCCCCATAGGAGCCGTTGCCCCAGGAGCGGGCGAGGGCGGCCCCGGCCTGCCACCGCTCAGTGCGCCAGTCCGCCCCCAGCAGGGCGGTGCTCACACTGCCGGACAGGGAGAGGGGGTCTTCCTGGCCATGGAAGGAGGGCAGTTCAAGGCGGAGGTGGCCTACGGCTTCCCCGCCGCCAACGACCGCCTCACCCTCACCCCTGGCGTGGTGGTGGCCCTCTCCCCCACCAGCAGCACCTACGGCATCCTCTGGTCCCTGGCGCCCTACTCGGAGCAAGGCCAGACCGAACCGTGGGAAATCGCCCTGGAGGGGAGCGGGAAGAAAGCAACTCCGCAACATCCCCTGTGGATCATTCCCTCACGCTCTCCTTCTCCCTCCCCTTCTGAACAGCCCCTCACGCCCGGAAGCTGCTGAGACCGCACGAGCCTCCCGTGTAGTTTCCCTCTTGCCAGAGAGGGGATCACTCCCTCAGTTTATCAGTCCTGACCCTAAACTGCTCTTGATCTTTCCCCCTTCGCTCCTGTGGCTGAAACCATCTTCAGCAAAATTATTCGCCGCGAGATTCCCGCAGACATTCTCTATGAAGACGAGCACTGCCTGGCCTTCCGGGATATCAGCCCCCAGGCTCCTGTCCATGTGCTGGTGATTCCCAGGCAGCCCATTGAGAGCTTAGCCACAGCGCCTGCAGAGGCGGCAGAGTTGTTGGGGCATCTGTTGCTGAAGGCGGCCCACGTGGCGCGTCAGGAAAAGCTGGAGTCGTGGCGAACCGTCATCAACACCGGCGCTGAAGCCGGCCAGACGGTTTTCCACCTGCATGTCCACGTAATCGGGGGCCGTCCCCTCACATGGCCGCCGGGATAGACGTGCCGCCCCACGCTCGCCTGTATTGACCCCGCTCCCGGCGGAAACACCATTCCCGTGCGCTCCCTGTTTATGCCTTTCGTCACATCCTTGCGTCACCAGTCGGGCAACTTTTTCAAGCTCACCCGCAAACTGCAACGCCTCACCCAGCCCTACTTCCTTCCCCTGGAAGAGACCGACGGCTGGCAGTTTCTTGGCCTGTTGACGGCCTTGATCTTCTGTGTTGGCGGTGTTGTGCTGTTTCTGCTCACAGCCCTCATGGCCGGGATCCACGGTATCCTTCCCCAACTGACGGACACCTATCTGGGTGGTGTGAAAGGGACGTTGGATATCATCTGGTCAAGCTGGTGGGGCGTGCTGTTCTGTGGACTGTTTGCCGTTGGCTGCCTATCCTTTTTTGCTCTGAGACGGCAACTGCGACGGCGCCGCTGGTTGCCTTGGCTGTTGTTGGGGGGCATTATCTTCATGCTTCTGGCGGTGAACGGCATTAACGCGGGAATCACCTTTATTGCCCGGGATCTCACCAATGCTCTCACGACTGCGAATCGTGAGGACAGTTACAGGAATCTATGGATTTATGCCATCTGCTTTATTGTTGCGCTGCCTATCCGCACGTCTCAATTCTTTTTCACCGCGAAACTGGGCATTCTTTGGCGAGAGTGGCTTTCCAAAAGTCTGGTCACGGACTACATGACGGATCGCGCTTATTATCGCATCAATCCCAATGACGAACAAGCCACCAATATTGATAATCCCGACCAAAGAATTTCAGATGACACACGAGACTTCACAGTACAAGCGCTTAGTTTGACATTAAATATTTTTGATTCTATCCTGACATTCTCATTAAACATCCTCATTTTGTGGGGCATCAGCACACAATTAACACTGGCTCTATTTGTCTATTCCTTTATCACTTCCACAATTTTGATCGTTTCCAGTCGGAATCTATTCAGGATTAGTTTCAATCAAGTGCGCTATGAGGCCGACTTCCGTTATGGATTGGTGCATGTGCGCGATAATGCCGAATCCATTGCTTTTTACCGTGGTGAACAGCAAGAGCAGGGGGAAACAGAACGCCGCCTCGGGGTTGTGATCAAGAACTTTAACCTGCTGATCATCTGGCAAACCATTATTCAGGTCATTCAACGCTCAACTTTTTATGGATCCAATTTTATCCCCTATGTGGTTCTCATTGAGCCAATTTTGAGTGGGGAGATAGATTACGGCAGTTTTGTCCAGGCGAGTGTGGCGTTCAGCCTGGTGGAAAGCTCCCTTTTCTTCATCATTGCCAATATCCAAGACCTGATCCGCTTCTCCGTATCCATCGGCCGTCTTGCCGACTTCCAGATCAACATCGAGGAGGCGGCCCAACAGTCCCAAGCCACCCAGCAGGCGAGTCCCAGCGGGGACGGCCTTGTGGTGCTCAATGCCACCCTTGCCACACCCCAGACCAATCGAGTGCTGATCGAAAATCTGAACCTCAGCGTGGGGAATAACCAGCATCTTCTGGTGGTGGGGCCGTCCGGCTGCGGCAAAACCTCCCTGCTGCGCATGGTCAGCGGTCTGTGGAGCCCCAGGGAAGGGACGGTGACGTCTCCCCCGCCGGGTGAGTTGTTGTTCATTCCCCAGAAGCCCTACATGACCCTGGGAACCCTGCGGGAGCAGCTTTGCTATCCCCAGCAGCCGGATCCGGCTCTGTTCTCCGACGACCACCTGAGATCCGTCCTGGAGTTGGTGAATCTGGGGACGCTGATCCAGCGCTACCCCGATTTTAACGTGAAACAGGACTGGCCACGGCTCCTTTCCCTGGGAGAACAGCAACGTCTGGCGTTTGCCCGCCTCCTGCTTAACTCCCCCCGCTACGTGGTTCTGGACGAGGCCACCAGTGCGGTGGACGTGAAGACGGAACGCCTCCTCTACAGCCTGCTGACGGAGCGCAACATCTCCTTCATCAGCGTGGGTCACCGCCCCACCCTCACCGCCTTTCACGATAACGTTCTGGAACTGGACGGCTCCGGAGCCTGGCGGCTGCTGCCCGCCAGCGGCTACGGCATGGGGTCGGGCGAGCGATAAAGAAACAGTTAATTGGGGAATGTCGGCCCACGGTGCTGTGGGTCGCGGCCAATTTCACATCCAGCACATTAAGCTGGATTGATCCAGTGTTTCCTCCATGCCAGATTCTGTCACTGCCGATCCCGGTAACCCGGCGCCGGAGGAAGCTTCACCACCCCCGTCCAGCGCCACCACCAACGAGGCGCCAGCCTTCGGGTGGAGCAGTTATGCGGAGCGCATCAATGGGCGTTTTGCCATGGTGGGCATTCTGGTGATTGTGGTCATTGAAGTCTGCACCGGCGCCACGGTGATTCACTGGCTGGGCCTGGGCTGAGGCTTGAATCCGGGCTAAGCCCATGGCGGGCATGGATCGCCCTGCCCCATGTCTATGGCCCACGCTCCAGCCACAGCAGCCACGGCGACAATCATTGGGGAGACCGAAGGCATCGGGCAGGGGAGAAATTCCAACCCATTGTGCCCACCACCTGTCTCCATGGGGGGTGTTCCTGAGCGCAGCAGCCTTCACGGGCAACGGAGAAGCACCCTGCGCTGTTGGCGCTTGACTCCCACCCTGCCGCACGTACGACAGGAACTCCCCAGCCAAACCATGATGCCCACATCACAGGACAGGACCAACTTCCCGGAGGATTTCCTTGATGCCATGGACAGGCATTGGCAGGATGCCGAGCTTCTTCGCAGGAAGGAGCGGCTGGCCAACGCGGATCATCTCTATGGACTGTCGGCTGAATGTGGGCTCAAGGCGCTCATGAAGAAGCTTGGGATGAGGATGCAAGGTAATAGGCCACAAGATCGAGGCGACAGGAAACACGTTCATGCTCTCTGGGGTCGTTACGAAAGCTATCGTGATCACTACATCGAGGGTCCCAGGTTCTCCCTCCCTTGGCAGCCTGATAATATCCCCTTTGCAAATTGGGACATTAGTGATCGCTACGCCAACCGCAACCGCTTCACGGAAGAGCGGCTGGAAGGGCATCGATCAGGGGCAAAAGATGTGAAGCAATTGGTTGCCAGACTGGAAAGAGAGGGGTTATTCCCATGACCACGATCACCTTCGACACTATCCTGTCTGAGTTGGCAGACTTTCTCCAGGCCCAAAGACCTGCCGTGGAGCCTTACCTGCCGCTCCTGGTCAATCGTGATCTCAATGGCCGCGTACGGATCATCCTGGGTGAGAAACATGAGAAAGATCAACGTGGAGAGGACGCCCCCCTTCGACATCTCGCAGCGTCCATCCATCAACGTTTAACTCCCCACACCACCAGCACCCCCGAGCGGATCTGGCTCTTCGAGGACGACTTCGACGCCGTAATGGAGTCATCACAGCCATTCCGTCTACGGGATTGCGAAGGCAACATCATCTCTGATGTCTTCGTCGCGGATCGGCTGGCCAGCGAAGCCACTTGGTCCAGCATCAAGACGCAGGCAAGCCGTGGCGGCATACCCCGGGTTGTCTTCTACGCCATGAAGGGGGGTGTGGGGCGCTCCACCGCTGTGGCGGCTTGCGCCTCTGCCCTGGCCCAGGCAGGCCGTCGGGTGTTGGTGCTGGATCTGGATCTGGAGTCCCCCGGCCTTTCCGCCTCCTTGCTGCCGCGGGACCGTCAGCCGGCTTTCGGGATCACCGATTGGCTGGTAGAGGATCTGGTCGACAACGGTGATGCCGTCAGCGGCGCCCTCTCTGCCCTCTGTCCCCTCTCCGGCGCCGGAGGCGAGATCCGGGTGGTTCCCGCCCACGGGAGGGAGCCGGGCGAGTATCTGAGCAAGCTGGGCCGCATCTGGATGCCAAAGTTTGTGGATGGTGACTGTCGGCAGATCTGGTCGGAACGGTTGGGGCGTCTGATTCGGGAACTGGAGCAGGAGCACCAGCCCGATATGGTCCTCATGGACTCCCGCGCCGGCATCGACGAAGTGGCCTCCGCCTGCGTCACCGACCTGGGCGCCAGCCGCATCTATCTCTTTGCCCTGGACAGCCAGCAGACATGGGCAGGCTATCGCATCCTCTTCCAGCACTGGCGGCGCCATGGCGGGGCCCTGCAGATTCGGGATTGCCTCCAAATTGTGGGCGCCCTGATTCCTACATGGGGTGATGGAGCTAGCAGGGAAGCCAGCAACGTCCTGCGCGAGCAGGCTTACGATCTGTTTCTGGAGACCCTCTACGATGAGACGCCCGCCGCGCCGAGTGAGGGGCCTGACAATGCCAGCCGCGGCGGCCTTGACAGCATCTTCAGCTTCGACCTGAAGGATCAGGATGCCCCCCACCACCCCTGTTGCATTCCCTGGAACCAGAACTTTGCGGCCATTCAGTCGCACTACGACCGGTTGGATGGCATGGATTCCCGCTTGGCGGACCTGGTCTACGGTGGTTTGGTCGCTGACCTGGACAGTTTGTTGAGGGCGGCGCCATGACCTCCTCAGCCATACTCCCTGCCGAGTTGCGCAGAGACCTGATCAACGCCTTGCCGGCTGACGTGGCCCAGGAAAGTGAGAACATCTCGCCAAACCAACTCTATCTTCCCTGGAGTCACAGCAGGGCGCTGCGGCTGGAAAGTTCACTGGTTATCGGTGCCCGCGGTGTGGGCAAGTCGGTCTGGAGCCAGGCCTTGCAGAATCAAGCGCAGCAGGAAGACGGGGAGATTCTGCCGGCAAACCTGTTCCCCTACCTGCTCCAGGTACAGCCTGGCTTCGGTACATCCCTCAGGAGCGCCAGTTATCCACCCCCGGAAACATTCGAAGCACTGCTGAGCCAGCACAACCGCTCGGCCTACGCAGTCTGGCAAGCAGTGCTCTGCCGTGCCCTTTCCACCACAATGGAGTATCAGCAAGCCATCCCCATGGGCAACTGGCGGGAGACCGTGGCCTGGGTGGTGGCGAATGACGGAGAGTCCGTAGCGGCGCTGATTGAGCAGGCCGACAACTGGTTGCAGGAGCGCAATAAGGGGTTTCTGCTGGTGTTCGATGCCCTGGACCGGGTCAGCAGCACGGGCCGCTGGCGGATTGTGGATCAAGCCATCCGGGATCTGCTGCGGCTGGCGTTGCAACTCAAGGCCAGCCGACGGTTGCACGCCAAGGTGTTCCTGCGCACGGATCAGTACGAACGGGGCAATTTCGCCGGCATCCCGGACCTATCCAAGTTGCAGGCCACCCGGGTGGAACTCGTCTGGTCCAGAATTGACCTGCATGGCCTGCTCTGGCAAAGGCTCACAAACGCCCCCTCCCCAACCTCTACTGCTACGCGGGATCAGTTCAGGGCTTGGTGTCAAGCTGCGGTTGCCAGTCAGCGCTCCCTGTTCGACCTTGATCCGTTGGTTACAGCAACGGCCGGCAACGGCGCCCGTTGGTCGTTGCCCAGGGCGCTCCAGCAGAATGATCAACTCCAAAGAGCCCTATTTGAAAAGCTGGCAGGTCCCTGGATGGGTAAGGACCGCCGTCGCGGTGTGCCTTACCTCTGGATTGTGAATCATCTTGCCGATGGTCAAGAGCAGGCCAGCCCGCGATCTTTCCTGGCGGCAATTCGCGAAGCAGCGACGGACTCCCTGCAGCGCTATGGGGACTACCCCCTAGCACTTCACTATGAAAGCCTCAAGCGTGGTGTCCAGGCTGCCTCTCAGATTCGCATCAATGAATTGGCCGAGGACCACCCTTGGATGAAGGAGTTAATGAAGCCTTTAAAAGGTCTCCTCGTTCCCTGTGCGCCGGATCAGCTTGAAGATCGTTGGCAGACGAAGTTTGGCCAGATCCCTGATGGGGTCCCTCATTTACCGGAGCGGCTGCCGGATCGCCTCAGCAAGCAGGGTCTTCAGGGGGTGATGGACTATCTGGAACAGTTGGGGTTGATCACCTTTATGCTGGATGGACGCATCAATATGCCGGATCTTTACCGTCTGGGCTTCCGCCTTGGCCGCAGGGGCGGCATCAAGCCAGCCTTGCGGAGTTACCAAGCCACCTGATGGATGCATCCATCCCAATACCAAATCCCAGCTCCACACCATACCAGGCATCTCTGATCTTAGCCAGAATTCGGATAATCCAAGTCCCTACTCCCATTGTTATTGTACCAATCCGCAAGGACTGTCCGATCATCCATCACGCTGGCTCTAGCGCCGCCATGAATCCACAGACCAGCCATGATCTACGAACAAGATGACTTCGGCCGTCTTGCCATCGGGTGGTTCAGAGACTTGGTGAACTTGGAGGGGGCAACAGGGATAACGACTGGGGGGATTTTTGTACCAATCCTGAGACATCGCCTCTAAAAACCGGTCGCTCGTATTTCGTCAAATATGTCACTTTATGTGACATGCTTGATCTTATGGGCAAACGAATCCAGCGGGGCTTCTTCATGTAACCACCACCAGTGCCCACGGGTGGCGACCCTGAACGCAGCAACAAGAGTGGCTTTTCATGACAAGTTGCTGCGCCCGTCGTCGACGGGTCACTTCCCCTGCAGCGGCACTTCCATCGGCTCCACCCCCAGGTGACTATTGGCCTCAATGGTGCTGAGCACCTGACGGGCCCGCAGCACCACGGAGTTGGGAATTCCCGCCAGGCGGGCGGCTTCAATGCCGTAGCTGCGGTCTGCGCCACCCGGTCGCACCTGGTGGAGAAACACCAGTTTGTCATTTTCTTCCACCACAACCACTTGGTGGTTCGTCACGTTGGGGAGCCGTCGGGCCAGGTGGTTGAGTTCGTGATAGTGGGTGGCAAAGACGGTGCGGGACCCCAGGCGGGTGGCCAGGTCTTCGGCGACGGCCCAGGCAATGGCCAGCCCGTCGAAGGTGGCGGTGCCGCGGCCGATCTCGTCCAGCAACACCAGGGAGCGATCCGTGGCGTGGTGGAGGATGTTGGCGGTTTCGCTCATCTCCACCATGAAAGTGGACTGCCCTGCCGCCAGATCGTCTACGGTGCCAACCCGGGAAAAGATCCGGTCACAGAGGCCAAGCCGTGCTGCGGTTGCCGGCACGTAACTCCCCATCTGGGCCAGAAGCTGGAGGAGTCCCGTCTGGCGCAGGTAGCAGCTTTTGCCGCTGGCATTGGGACCGGTGAGGATGATCAGGTCGGCGCCCTGGGCTTGACCGAGGGCAAGGTGGTTGGCCACAAAGGCGCCCTGCACCAGGTTTTGCTCCACCACCGGGTGACGGCCTGCGGTGATGGCCATGGCGCGGCTGCCATCCATTCGGGGACGGCAATAGTTGTGGGTGGCCGCCAATTCCGCCAGACCCACCAGGGCATCCAGGGCCGCCACGGCTGCGGCATGGCGGCGGATGGGACCGGCCTGCTCCCCCACCTGCTGGCGTAGAGCGCAGAACAGGTCGTATTCCCGCTGGGCCGTGCGGGAGCGTAAGGACAGGATGCGGCCCTCCCGGTCCTTCAGTTCCGGTGTGACAAAGCGTTCCTCGTTGGCCAGGGTCTGGCGGCGAATGTAGCGCTCCGGCGCCTGGTGGGACCGGCTCTTGCTGATGCTGATGTAATAGCCAAAGCTGCGGTGCAGGTTCAGACGCAGGCTGCCGATGCCCGTGGCCTGCCGTTCCCGTTGCTCCAGTTGGTTCAGCCAGGCGTGGTCCTCCTCCAGCCGTTGGCGCAGCTTGTCCAGACCATCGTCCACCCCGTCCTGGATCAGGCCCCCTTCCAGCAGGGACAGGGGCGGACTGCTCACCAGCGTCCGTCGGGTGGTCTCCATGAGGGCAACCAGGGCGGGAGCCCGGTGGCGCAAGGGTTGGAAGTAGGAGCCATGGGCATCGCGGAGCAGGCCCGCCAACTGCCCCAGCCGCTCCAGGCCGTCCGCCAGGGCCACCAGATCCCGGGCCCCCGCCGCGCCACTGGCCGCTCGTCCCGCCAGCCGCTCCAGATCCCCCATGGGGCGCAGCACCCGGCGCAGGGCTTGTCGCAATTGGGGTGTGGCAACCAGCGCGGCAATGGTCTCCTGTCGTGCGGCAATGGCCCGGAGGTCCACCAGGGGCCGCTGCAACCAGCGGCGCAGGCAGCGGCCCCCCATGGCTGTGAGAGTGCGATCAATGGCCCAGAGCAGGGAGCCCTGCCACTGGCCGTCCCGCTGGGTTTCCGTCAACTCCAGGTGGCGGTGGGTTTGCTGGTCGATCTGCAGGTGTTGCTCCAGGGAATAGGTCCTGGGCATGGCCAGGGGAACGGTCATGCCCCGCTGGGTGTCTTGCAGATAGTGCAACAGCCCCCCACAGGCGCCGAGGGCCAGGGGAAGCGCATTCAGCCCCAGCCCGGAGACCCCCGCCAACTGGAAGCGCTCCTGCAGCACGGCCGTCGCCGCCATGCGCTGGAATGCACGGCGGGGCACTGTGCCCACCGCCAGACCAGCGGGGCGCCAGGGAGGGGGTTCTGTGTCTGTCGCACCCTCCCCGGGGTCACCCCCATGGGGAAGCAGCAGTTCAGCCACCCGCAGGCGGAGCAACTCCTGGTTCAACTGGCTGCTGCTGCGCACCTGGGTGGCCTGGAATTCCCCCGTGGACACGTCCGCCACGGCAAGACCCCAAACCGGCCCATGGCCGTTGTCACCGGCAAGCACCGCCGCCAGCCAGTTGTTGCGCCGGGCGCTCAGCATCCCTTCTTCCAGCACCGTCCCAGGGGTGAGCACCCGGGTGATGTCCCGCCGCAAGAGGCCCCCTTGGCTGGGGGTGGCCTCCAGTTGATCACAGATGGCCACACTGCGTCCATGGCGGAGAAGCTGGGTGGCGTAGCGCTCAAGAGCATGGTGGGGAATGCCGGCCATGGGCACCCGGCCGATGGCGCGCCCCCCCTCCTTGCCCGTCAGGGTCAGCTCCAGCATGGCGGCGGCGGTCACGGCATCCTCGAAGAAGCACTCGTAGAAGTCCCCCAGGCGATACAGGAGCAGGCGCTGAGGATGTTGGCGCTTGAGTTCCACGTAGTGGCGCAACATGGGCGCCAGGGCCGGGACGGGCACCTGGCTGTGGTGGCTCCAGCGGGGACCCTGACTCACGGCCTCCTCACCGGCGCTCTGCTGGCGCCGGGGCGCGGTCCTGGTTTCCAGACCGGCCAGGGCCAACTGTTGATTGTGCTGGGGCGCTGCTTCGTCACCCATCCCGGCCAACTCCCACAAGCTGTTGCGGATCGTAGGCAGAAAACCTCAAATGCACGGTTTTCATGGAAGACTACTCCGTGGAGTTTTCTGTTCCCTGCTGCGTACCCATGCAGATTCTCAATGTGTTCACTGTTTTCCTCCTGGTGGTCATGAGCTTTGCCATGGTGGTGGCTGTGCCGGTGCTCTATGCCAGCGGTGAAGACAGCGGTCGCTCCAACCGGTTAATTCTTCTGGGCAGTGCGGTCTGGATCGGCCTGGTGCTGCTGAATTGGGGCATGAGTGTCTTTGTCGCCTGAGACAGGCTGCATGATCCAGGAGCAACCCCCCAGTGACCACGTTTGAAGGGAGCTTTTCCGCTTCGGAGTTGAGCCGTGTCCGTATTGCCCTGGTGGTGGGCCGTTTCAATGACCTCATCACCACCCGGTTGTTGTCCGGCTGCCTTGACTGCCTGACCCGCCATGGCATTGACACCAGCAACACCAGTGCCCAGTTGGATACGGTCTGGGTGCCAGGGAGCTTTGAAATTCCCGTGGTGGCTCAACACCTGGCCCGTAGCGGCCGCTATCAGGTGATCATTGCCCTGGGGGCGGTGATCCGCGGCGACACGCCCCATTTTGACGTGGTCATTGCCGAGGTGTCCAAGGGTGTGGCCGGTGTGGCCCGGGACAGCGGCATCCCGGTGATCTTTGGCGTTCTGACCACCGATACCCTGCAGCAGGCCCTGGAGCGGGCCGGCATCAAGAGCAATCTGGGCTGGACCTACGGCCTTGAAGCCCTGGAGATGGCCAGCCTGATGGCAGTGCTGCCCCCCCGCCCGTAGACTCAGAACCCATAGCAATGCCCAGCCCCTTGCCCTTCGTCATTCCCGCGAAAGCGGGAATCCATTGTCAGCGCCAACGCCCCACCCCGACTCGACAGCCAAAGCTCCCAAGGGTGGAAAGTCCTTAATATCAATCACAACGGCAACAACAGTCACATGGGATGTGGTGGGGAGGGGCGGGCAGCGCGGTTGCCCATCAAAGCTGCTGGCAAGGGGGTAGTTCCCACCACCCATGCATCACGCGCCCCTGCCCCAGGCACTGCCGATGACCATGGCCTGGCCGCCTCCAACCTGGGACGTGGGCCGGCTCCCGCCCTGGCCACTCCTGGGCTGTGTTCCCACACTCAGCCAGAGGAGCCCACTCCGGGGGGCCTCCTTCAAGACTCCAGAGCCTGGGTCGAGGTGGATGAAGGGGCCATTATCCACAACACCCGCTTGCTGCGTCGGAGAATTGGTCCCCACGTAAAACTCATGGCCGTAGTCAAGGCCAACGGCTACGGCCATGGCGACGGTACCACGGCCAAAGCTGCCCGGACGGGGGGCGCCGATGCCTTTGCAGTGGCCAGTCTGGCGGAAGCCGTTGGCCTCCGTCACCAGGGGCTGCAGGAGCCGATTCTGGTGCTGGGTCACCTGAGCCTGGTTGACGAGGCCCATGCCTGTCTGCGCTGGCGTTTGCTGCCCACCATCAGCACCCTGGATCAAGCCCGGTTGTTTCATACGGTGGCGAGCCGTTCAGGCGCCTGTCTGCCTGTCCACGTGAATCTGGACACAGGCATGGCCCGTCTGGGTGTTCCGTGGCAGGAGGGGGCGGCATTGATTCAGGCAATCCTGCGCCTGGAGGGTCTCCGGGTGGAGGGAATCTACTCCCACCTGGCAGCTGCCGATGCCGTTGATCCCGGCCTGACGCAGCAGCAGCAACAACGTTTTGATCAGGTGTTGGCTGCACTGACCAACGGACACCCCCCAAGGTTCTGCCGGCACCTGGCCAATTCCGCCGCCGCCATGACCGATTCCGGCCTTCACTACGACATGGTGCGGGTTGGGCTGGCCCTCTATGGCCATGCTTCGGCAGAACACCTGGAGGGCAGACTGCCTCTGCGGCCGGCCATGGCGGTGCGGGCAAGGGTCACCATCCTCAAAACCGTTCCTGCCGGCACAGGCGTCAGCTACGACCACCGCTACCACACCCAACGCCCCAGCCGTCTGGCGGTGGTGGCCATTGGCTATGCCGATGGTGTGCCACGGCTTCTCTCCGGCCGCATGGGTGTTCTCCATGGGGGGCGCTGGCTACCCCAGGTGGGGTCCATCACCATGGATCAGGTCATGATTGACGCCACCGACCATCCCCAACTGCACACAGGCGCCGTGGTCACCCTGCTGGGCAAGGACGGCGCCGCATCCATCAGCCCGCGCCAGTGGAGCCGGACCTGCGGCACCATCCCCTGGGACATTCTTTGTGGCTTCTCCAGTCGTCTGCCCCGGTTACGTGCTGGCCATTCAACGGGGCATGGTGGCCAATCGGCCGTAAGCTGATAGGCTGAAGTGCCACTGGAGAGGTGGCTGAGTGGTTGAAAGCGGCTCCCTGCTAAGGAGTTACAGGAGGCAACTTCTGTCGAGGGTTCGAATCCCTCCCTCTCCGTTCCTTCCGATCCCCGTCCTCAGCCCTTGGAAAAGCGCAGCGTCCGGGGCTGCCCCCATGGGCCTTCCACCCGGAGGTCGGGCTGATTGAAGGCCATGTGGCGCAGGATCCAGAAAACACGCTCCACCTGCTCCGGCGCACCGACGGCCTGGGCAATTTCCGTAACCGTGCGGGGGGTGGCATCCAGACGGGCCGCCACCTGCTTTTGCAGACTCAGCACAGCGGCAGCAGCCTTTTTGCCCGCTTCCACGCCGGGCTGGTGGTAGGCGTTGACGTTCACCAACTCCCCATAAAACCCCACTGCCCGCTCAAACAGGGCCACCAGGGCCCCCAACTCCCGTGGGCCGAGGCGCTCCATGGTGATGGTGATGCTTTGGCGGCCGCCTTCGGTGAGGGCGGTGCGGGTACCCTGGAGGAATCCGTCCAGCAGGTCCCCGGGGGTGTCCTCCTCTTCCAGGGCGGCACCGGCGGCGGGATCCTTGAGGACTTCGATAAAGGTGACAAAGAAGTTATCGATTCCATCCCGAAGCTGCTGCACATAGGCGTGTTGGTCCGTGCTGCCCTTGTTGCCGTAGACCGCGATGCCCTGATGCACCACCACCCCGTCCCGGTCGCAGCGCTTGCCGAGGGATTCCATCACCAACTGCTGCAGGTAGCGGCTGAACACCTCCAGGCGGTCCCGATAGGGCAGAACCACCATGTCCCGCGCCCCCCGCCCTGAGCCGGCCACAAACCAACCGGCAGCCATGAGCGCAGCAGGATTGCCGCAGAGCACGGGCTCCCGGGTGACGCTGTCCATGGCCGCCGCCCCGGCAAGAAAGTCCTCCATCGGCACACCTGCCAGCAGGCCGGGCAGCAGGCCGACGGCAGAGGTGATGCTGGTGCGCCCTCCCACCCAGTCATGGAGCGCGAAGCGTCGTAGCCAGCCTTCCGAGGCAGCCTGCTGATCCAGCTTGCTGCCCGGGACGGTAATGGCCACCGCCTGGGCTGGCCAGTGGCTTCCCGACTGCTCCAGACGGCGGCGGGTCTGCACCATGCCGATGTGGGGTTCCGGGGTGCTGCCGGATTTACTCACTACAATGACCAGGCTGGTCTTGAGTTGTTCTCCCAGTTCCCCATAGGTGCGCCCCATGCCCTCCGGGTCCACGTTGTCGATAAAGTGGAACCGCAGACCAACGCCGGTCTGTTGCAGGGCGTGAATGACGAGCAGGGGTCCCAACCCCGATCCGCCGATCCCGATCCACACCACGTCGGTGAAGGCCTGGCCGGCAGCGGTGGTGACGGACCCCTGCAACACCCCCTGGGCAAACGCGGCCATGGCCTGCTGCTGCTGCTGAAGCTCCTCGCTGATGGCGGGGGCCGGCGCCAGTGACGGGGTCCGCAGCCAGTAATGGCCCACTTGGCGCTGCTCGTCAGGATTGGCAATGCTCCCCTTCTCAAGGGCCGCCATGGCTGCAAAGGCCTTCTCAAAGCGCGGCTGAAGGCTGGTGAGCACCTCCGGGCTCAAGGCCATGCGACTGGCGTCCAGCCAGAAGCCCAACGCTTCGTCGCGCCAGAGCAACCCACAGAATCGCTCCCAGAGCTGCTCGTGGTTGGTGGTCTCAAGGGGGGGAAAGGAGGGGATTTGGGGAGCCAAGCTCATCCAGGCCACATGCCGGTTGACCCAACGCTAAGCCATATTGGGCGTCAGCCCTCCATCAGCCTACGCTCCAGACGTGGGCAGCCATCTCCACCAGGGGACGCACCAGCTCCATCCCACAGAGGAACCAGGCAAAGGCGGCGCCGCCGCAGCCCCCGAGCCACCAGCCACTGGCGAATTCCTCCCAGCCGGCTTTGGTGAACAGGTCGGCCGGTGGATTGGGAATGGTGACGGAAGGAGGCTGCACTTTGGGAGTACCCGCGGTCCCGTAGAGAGACAGGGCAACGGTGAGCACGGTGACCAGCACCACCGTGTCCAGCAAACCGGCGGTGGCGGCCGCATCGGTGGCCCTCAGGCCACTGGTGATGGTCAGAGGGCCATAAAGAAAAAAGCCGTGGGCCATGCCCACCTCCAGACCACGGCGGTTGGGGGAGAGGCCTTGTCGGTATGCCGGCAGAGCATTCAGAAAGGCCTTGATGAAGGCATTGGAATTGAAGGGGGTGGCCAGGTTCCCCACAGTGGGGTCCGCAACAGGAGTGACGGTCATGGTTGGCGAGGGAGACGTTAATCGGGAAACGCCCCAGGCAAGGGGCGGCGGGGCGGCGGGAAACCTGCCGGATCAGTCCGTGGATTCAACAACGGTGAACAGGATGCCCATGGCCACGAAAGCGCTGATGAGCACAAGGGGGATAAACACGGATGGCATCCACGCTGCGGCGTAATCGCCAATGGTGAAATCAACAGTCATGCCGGACAGAGCAAAAGGGCTGTTTCAATCGCTGACAGCGTCCCGGCAAACCTGGGACGGCATGCCCACAATTGGCGCTCCAAACCTATAGGAACCCGCACGGGACGGCAGGGACCACAGCCGGGGGTGATATAAAAGTTCAACCCCCTGTAGCGGTGGGGAGGAGGGTAGGATTGGGCCATGAAGACCCTATTGCTTGCTGGTGTCGTCATCCTTCTTCTCGTGGTCGCCGTTCTGCTGCTACGGCGCCGGCGGCTTTTGAAGGCCCAGGGCCCACCCGCTCCACAACGGGCCAACGCTGCCGAGGTTGAGAATCCCGTTCAGGGCGAGGGAAGCTTTTTCCCCTCCCCTTCTGCTGAACAACCATCAGCGGTTCAGGGGGTGCCCCGGATCCGGACCATGGCTCCACAGCAGCGGCGACAGATGCTGCGGTACTTGAGGGCTGCTTACGACAGGGGGGCACAGGCTCGGCTGGACGCCATGGAAGACATGGTGGCCTGGGGACACCCTGCCTGCCTCCCCCTGCTGCGGCGAGGGCTGCGGGATGCGGACCTTCGTGTGGTCGGCTTGGCGGCTCGTGGTCTGGAGCGCTTCCGAGGGCCACGCCAGCGCCTCAACCATCCTCCCCGACGCCAGCGACGGCACCGGGACCACCACCCCTCAACACCTGCCTGATCCTGTAGATGCTGCGGTTCTGGCTCTCGTGGTAGGTGCGCATCAGCATTTCGCCCAGCAGCCCCAGGCAGAACATCTGCACCCCGGCCAGCCCCAGCACCACGGACAACAGCAACAAGGGGCGGGCGCCAATGTCATTGCCCGCCAGTTTCACCAACAGCAGAGAAAAGCTCATCAGCACGCTGGTGATGATGGCCAGGAGTCCGGCAAAGCCGAATACGTGCATGGGCTGGGTCAGGAAGCGTTGCAAGAACCAGATGGTGAGCAGATCCATCAGCACCCGGAAGGTGCGGTCGATGCCGTATTTGCTTTGGCCGAACTGACGGGCCCTGTGGCTGACCTTGATTTCGTCAATGCGGGCCCCCTCGATGGAGGCCAGGGCAGGCAGAAAGCGGTGCAGTTCGCCATAGAGGTTCATGTCCTCCACCAGCTCGCGGCGGTAGGCCTTGAGGGAGCAGCCATAGTCATGCAACCGCACCCCCGTGACCTTGCCGATCAGGCGGTTCGCCAGCTTTGAGGGCAGCTTGCGACTCAGTTCCTTGTCCTGGCGCTGATGCCGCCAGCCGCTCACCAGGTCGTAGCCCTCCCGCAGGCGATTGACGATGCGGGGAATGTCGTCGGGGTCGTTTTGCAGATCCCCGTCCATGGTCACGATCACACGGCCGCGGGACACGTCAAACCCGGCAGCCATGGCGGGGGTTTGCCCATAGTTGCGGCGCAGCAGCACCGCCACCAGTTCCGGCGTGTCCCGGGCGAGTTGCTGGAGACGCTCATCCGTGCCGTCGGTAGAGCCATCGTCAATGAGCACCAGCTCGAAGGGCTCCCCCATGGGCCTCATCACCTCCAGCAACTGCTCCAGCAGGAGTTCCAGGCCGTCGGCTTCGTTGTAGAGGGGAATCACCACGGAAACGCCGGGCTGAACCGTGGTCGTTGGTTGATGCAAGGGCAAGTGTCGAGAAACCACGAGTCGAATCTGGAAAGGCCTTACGGCAGCGTGGCGCCGTCATGGCAGCGCACCACCCGGCCGGCGCCCCGCAAGTGACGGCGGTAATGGCTGGCCACCGGGCTGACGTCCCGCGGATCGAGGCCGTCAACAGCGATGCGCCCATGGCCATGGCTGGAGGAGGAACTGTGCATGTAGCGGCCCTGATCCAGGTGCAACCCCACATGGGTACAACGCTCCGGCGCGCCAAAGAAGACGAGATCTCCAGGTTGCAGCAGGCGGAAGTCATCGGCGCTGACGGCCACAGGTTGGCAGAACCGCTCCTGCTGGTACGCATCCCGTGGAATCCAGACGCCAACGTGGGCAAACGCAGCCTGCACCAGCCCGGAGCAGTCGTAGTCGGGGGCATGGGTTCCCCCCAGCAGGTAGCTGTTCTCCGTAGCCATGGCCCGGCGGGCAAACTCCAGAACCTCCCCCAGCCGCCCCTGAATAGCCGCAGAATTAAGCAGCAGGGGTTGGTATCGGGCGGAGTGAAGCTGCTGGCTCAGCAGGTCGCGGCAGTCCATGAAACAGGGATAGCCGTCCTCCGCCAGGCACACCCGCTGGCGTGTGTCCGGAGCCGGGTTGGGGGGGACGGCCTCCAGCAGCCGCAGCAAGCGCCCCGCCGCCGCCTGGGTGCCCAACGCCAGACCATGGCGCTGTTCATAGCCGGGAGTGTTGCGGGTGAGCCGCCATGTGGAGAAGGCCGCCAGGGCAGAGGGAGAAGGGGTGGATGTCATCCGTCCCGGAGAGATTCGGACGGATTGGATACGCTGCCCATCAGTTTGCTCAACATCGGCCTTGGCCTTCTATGCCAACGACGGAGAACTCCAGGAACACCTGTCATGCACCCTGAAAGACATGGAACAGCATTGGCCATGGGTGGCTCAGCAGGTATCTGTCACCTGGTTGCGCTATGAGCATAGTCTGGTTGATCAAGCGGCACAGCTTGCCAGCGACGAGTTCTGGGCCTTGCCGGCGGCTGGCGCCAGCCACGCCGGCGCCACGCCCCGTTACCCCGCCAGTGTGGTGAAGCTGGTGTACATGGCGGCCCTGGAAGCCTGGTACGCCCAGGGTCTCCTGCGACGCACGGCGGAATTGAAGCGGGCCACTACCGCCATGATCGGCCACTCCAGCAACGATGCCACCGCCTACGTGGTGGATGCCCTGACGGGCGCCACCAGCGGCCCGGAGCTTGCCGGAGATGCCTACGTCACCTGGCAACGGCAGCGGCAACTGGTGAACCAGTGGCTGCAAGAGCAAGGCTGGCCCGAATTGCAGCACTGCAACTGCTGCCAGAAAACCTGGGAGGAGGGACCCTACGGACGGGAGAAGCAGTTTTATGGTCTTCAACGGCAAAACCGCAACCGCCTCAGCAGTGATGCCACCGCCCGTTTCCTCCACGCCGTCATGGCGGGTGAGTTGATTTCGCCGGTGGCCAGCACCCACATGCGACAACAGCTTCGGCGCTCCCTGGATTCCGCTGTCCGCCAGGCGGACCCTGAAAACCAGGTGGACGGCTTTCTTGGCGCCGCCCTGCCTGAAGACAGTCAACTGTGGAGCAAGGCCGGCTGGACGAGCACCGCCCGGGCTGACGTTGCCTATGTGGAAGCCCCCCGACACAGGCCCACTCTGGTGGCGGTGCTGGGGGAGGGAGCGGCCAGCGCCAGGGACGACCGCTGGTTACCGGAACTCATGGCCAGGCTGCTCACTGCCTGCTGATGCATGGGGCGCCCCCATGGCAGACTCGGGAGATGTAGCAAAATCTGGAAGCGAATCAGCGGCCTGGGCAGGCCTGGGCAATCGCCTCGGACGCCCCTTCCAGCAACCAGCGAAACACCAGATCAGGAGATTCCATCAATGGTATCTTGATCTCAAGCACATCACTTTCTCGCAGCGCGTTCAACACCCTGCGAGCCGCCTTCTTTGACGATATGTAGCCCTTGTGGCGCAGAGACATAGTTGTGCTGTCTTCCACACGGCCTTCCCATATGACCTGCCGCCCATCGTCTAGTCGCACCTTAAGCGGCACATAATAAGAAGAAGCACGGTGTAGGTCAGGTTGCGGAATGAGGTTGCGGAATAGTGACCGTGAGCGGAGCCGGGGCTGGCAGCGTTGATCATCAATTTTGGACACGAAGATCTGCGCCTGGGCCTGCATGGATACAAGGCTCTCCACCTTAGAAACGGCCAGTTCCCTGTCCAAGTTGATCAGCCATAGATTGGTATTAGGCACCGTCTGCAGTACACTGTCCTTCTGCAGTACAGTGACAACAGTTGCCTCAGCGGAGACGGCTGCTACCCCACCCCCCCCCCCGACGGCGTCTCCAAAGTGGTCCACTGGGCAATGGCTGGAGGGCAGAGGAAAGCGGTGGCAAGAAGGCCGGCATGTAAGGGATTGGGTTGTGCTTTGGTTTGATTCATCCTTTGAGAGTGCAGTGTCGTAAAAATACAATACCCCCCGGCCCGGGTATGCCGACCATCCACAGGTTGGCAGCCATGGGATGCCCCGGCGCCCAGCCGCAGACCATCCACCGAGAAGCGCCCATTGCTCACAGCAACAGGGACGGCGTCTTTTCCCTTAAGCTCTTAAGGGAAATCCGGAGCCCGCAAATAGCCAGGCAGCACCCCACTGTCAGCGCTTCTCATCCTCCTGATCACGGTCTAAGCGATGGATCCCCGCTTTCACGGGGATGACGAATTGGCCGCTCGCCACGGGAACAGTCCTCCTGGGTGCTCTGCAGCAGGCTGCGGAGTTCACACTTCCCCTCCATCTACCCGCCCATGGGAGGGGACGGGGCTTTCCGCCGGCGCTGGCGGCACTGCTTCAGCAACCACTGGGTCCCCTGGATCTGCCGGAGTTGCCCAGCCTGGGGGGGCCGCTGCTGCCCCACGGGGCAGTGGCCGAGGCCCAGCAGGCCACGGCAGAGCTTTGGGGGAGCCGCTGTTGCTGGTTTGGCGTCAACGGCTCCACCGGTCTGCTTCAGGCGGCCCTGCTGGGGGCACTGCGTCCGGGTCAACGGGTGCTCTGCCCCCGCAACCTGCACCGCTCCGTGCTCCATGGGGCGGTGCTGGCCGGTCTTGAGCCCGTCTACTACGCCCTCCCCTTTTCCGAGCGCTGGGGCCTGCCCCGGCCCGTGGACGTGGGCTGGTTTCAACGGGTGCTGGCGACGGCGGCCCGGAACTGCCCGGTGGACTTGGCGCTGCTGGTGAATCCCACCTATCAGGGGCTGAGTGCTCCCCTGACGCCGCTGGTGCGGCTTTGCCACAGTCAGGGCCTGCCGGTGTTGGTGGACGAGGCCCATGGCAGCCATTTCCGCGCCCATGCCGCCCTGCCCCGGGACGCCCTGGCGGCCGGCGCCGACCTGGTGGTTCATTCCACCCACAAATCCCTGCCGGGGCTCACCCAGACTGGGGTGCTCCATAGTTGCGGTGGGCGTATCTCCAGGGAGGATCTGGAGCGGGGCTTGCTGCTGCTCCAGACCAGTAGCCCCTCGGCGCTGTTGCTGGCCGCTACGGAATTGGCGGCGGCATGGCCCCATCAACAACCCCAGGCCAGCCGTCTTCTCGGCCGGGCCATGGATCGTTGGAGCCGTTGGCGGCGGGAATTGACCGGCATGGGTTGGCGGGTCAGCCCCAGCGACGACCCGCTGCGGTTGCGACTCTGCACCGCGCCGTGGGGGGGCAGTGGCCTGGCGCTGGACGAGCACCTGCTGGGCCTCGGCATTGCGGGGGAGTTGCCGGAGCCGGCCGGGCTCACCTTCTACCTGGGGTTCCAGCCCCCCCGTCAGGCCCTGGGCCGTCTCCGAGACGCCCTGGCCCAACTGCGCGAGTCACCATTGAAGCCCCCAGAACTGACGGATACCCTCCGGCCTGCCCCCACCCCGCTGCTGGCCCCCACTGCCGTACCACCCCGCAGCGCCTGGTTCGGCCCCACCAGACGTCTCCCCCTCAAGCAGGCGGTGGGGCACGTGGCGGCAGAGGCCATCACCCCTTACCCACCGGGCATCCCCCTGCTGCTGCCGGGGGAACGCCTTGACGAAGAACGGTGCGCCTGGCTGCTCCACAGCCGGCATCTTTGGCAACATCCGGGTGGCGTGCTTGATACGGTGAAGGTTCTGAGGTGATGGTTCAGGAGGCTCGCTCCCATGCCCATTGCAGCGGGTGGTCCAGCCTCCGGCAAACACCACCCTGAGAACCGGTTTCAATGGGACTTTGTGACCCCTGGCATTCCTGACGGCGCCTTTGCCGACGCCCCTGGCTTTGCGCCAACCCCCATGGAGTTGCGGGTCATGCTGCTGGCTCATTTACGGCCTCAGCCCGACTCCCTGGTGTGGGACGTGGGGGGCGGTACAGGGGCTTTGGCCCTGGAAATTGCCCGACTGCTGCCCCAGGGCGCGGTGCTGGCCCTGGAGCGGGATCCGGATGCCTTGCACCTTCTGGCCCGCAACCGACAACGCTTGCAGGTGAACAACTTGACAATTGTTCCCGGCAGTGCGCCGGACGATCTCGATCAACTGGATGGTGAGCCGGACCGGGTTCTGCTGGAGGTATCCCGCCCGGATCAGGCGATTCTGGATGCGGTGTGGCCCTGCCTGCGCCCCCATGGGCGGCTGGTAATCAGCACCAGCAACCTGGCTGGCCTGGTGGATGCCACCAATGCCCTGCGGCGCCTCCAGGCCGCCGATCTGCAGGTGGTGCAGGCGACGGTGCATCGCTTGCAGCAGCGGGGCCGTGACGTGCGGCTGGCGGCGGCGGAGCCCCTGTTTGTCATTGCCGCCGAGCGGCCCGGGACTCCATGAGATGGGGATCCCCACGGCTGCTCAGTGGCCTGGTGGTGGCTGCCCTGGGGGTGCTGCTCATCAGCCTGGGGGGCTGGTGGTTCACCCTGCTGGTGGCGTTCATCATCCACCTGGGCCTGATGGAGTTTTTCCGGTTGGCCCGCAGCAAGGGGATGCGCCCCGCCAGCAAAACAACCTTGGCGGCCTGCCATGTACTGCTTGTTGTCCTCAGCTTCCATGCCACCAACTACCCCCTGAATTCCCAATGGTCCCTGGTGGCCGATGCGGTGGTGCCCCTGGCCAGTCTGGTGATTTGCGGGTGGCTGTTGTTGCAGCCACGGACGGGCTCCATCGCCGACGTGGCGGCATCGATTTTCGGGTTCTATTATCTGGGCGTGCTGCCCAGCCACTGGCTGCGACTGCGGGCCATTGGCGCGATTGCTCCCCTCCACGTGGAGCACTGGACCATGCCCGTCACGGGTCTTGGCGCCGGTCTCGCCCTGACCCTGTTCACCGCCGCCATGATTCTGGCGGTAGACATCACCGCCTATGTGTGTGGACGACGCTTTGGGCAGCGGCCGTTGATCCGGGTCAGCCCCGGCAAAACCGTGGAAGGGACCATCAGCGGTTTTGCGGCTGCCGCCCTGGTGGGGGCCGGTGGCGCTGCGCTCCTGGGTTGGCCCCTGGCGCCGTGGAGCGGCTTGATGCTGGGTCTCCTGGCGGCTCTCTCCGCCCTGGTGGGGGACCTGGTGGAGTCCATGCTGAAACGGGATGCCGGGGTGAAGGATTCCGGCCGCCTCATCCCCGGCCATGGCGGCATCCTGGACCGGTTCGATAGCTATCTGCTGACGCCGGCTGTGGTGTTGTACTTCGTGCTGCTGGTGCTCCCCCTGTTCTCCCGGTAAGTCCCCTCTCTGCCCACGGGCGGCCCCGTCACCTGCTCGGTGCGATAGAGGCGCCACCAACGGAACCAGAGTTGCTCCCGCAACCACCAGAGTTGCTCCTGCCGGACTTGGGCCGTGGGCGCCCCCCCCGCAGCCGGCAGGCAGCCCAACCAGGGTAAGCCCAACTCCACAGCAGGATCAAAGTGGGGGGCATGGGGCTTACCCTGGCCAACCACGCCCAATAGGGGAATCCCCCCCTGCCGCGCCCTGGCTCCATAGGCGCGAGCCTGCTCTTCCCAGCCTGGCCGGGGCGCCGCCACCAGCAACAGGGGGCGGCGAAATGCGGCCAGGGCCGCCCACCAGTCGGCCCCGCCAGGACCATGGTGCGCCGCCGGTTCCGTGGTCAGCAGCAGCCAGGGGCCATGGGCCGGAGACGGCGCCGCCGGCGGGTCCGATGCCAACGACGCCAACACCCGGAAGGGATCGGCCTCCGGTTCGGGCCTGAAGGGAGGCCGCCCCCCCAGCACTGTGGCTACGGCCTGGGCCACAGCCCGGGGATCCGCCCCTTGAAGGGGATAGACCACACCGGCGATTCCCTCCAGTCGCGCCACTGTTGTGCCTTTGAATGCCCTGGATCGGGCTTCAGCTTCTAGCATCACGATCAACAGGTTTCAACGACTGCCAGTGACCAGTCTGACCGTGGCTGTTCAGGGACACAAGCCCTGCCCTTCAGGGTGGCGTCCATCCCCTGGGAACGTGCTACATCCAGTGGGCTGGCGCGAGAACCCGGCGCCGGCGCCAACCGACGCAGCGGGGCTCGCTGAGCCGTTAAGCGCCTGTGGAGCCGAGGGTAAGACGGGTTCGCCCGCACCTGGCCGTGAAGCAGGAACCCACCTGAAGCAGGAGGCGCAGTGATGGCCAGCCTGAGAGAAGGAATCCCCGGCCTTCACGGCGGGGAGGAAGTCAAAGCCAGGCCCCAGCACCATGACCTGCCCAGGGAGCGCCAGGATCATGGTCGTTTGCGCCTGTTCAGCGGCAGCGCCAATCCCCGTCTCACCCGGGAGATTGCCGCCTATCTGGGCATTCCCGACAGCGTGGTGGTGCGCAAGAGCTTTGCCGACGGGGAACTCTACGTCCAGATTCAGGAATCCATCCGCGGCTGTGACGTGTTTCTGGTGCAGCCCACCTGTGCGCCGGTGAACGACCACCTGATGGAGCTTCTGATCATGGTGGATGCGTGCCGCCGGGCCTCGGCGCGCCAGATCACCGCAGTAATGCCCTACTACGGCTACGCTCGCGCCGACCGCAAAACCGCGGGGCGGGAGTCCATCACCGCCAAGCTGGTGGCCAACCTGCTGGTGCAGGCGGGTGTTAGCCGGGTGCTGGCGGTGGACCTGCACTCGGCGCAGATCCAGGGCTACTTCGATATCCCCTGTGACCACATCTACGGCGCCTCGGTGCTGGTGGACTATCTCAACACGCGCCAGTGGAAGGATTACGTGGTGGTGTCACCGGACGTGGGTGGCGTGGCCAGGGCCAGGGCCTTTGCCAAGCGTTTCAACGACGCTCCCCTGGCCATCATCGACAAGCGCCGCGCCTCTCACAACGTGGCGGAAAGTCTGACGGTGATTGGGGACGTAGCGGGGCGTACGGCCATCCTTGTGGACGACATGATCGACACCGGCGGCACCATCCATCAAGGCGCCCGCCTCCTCAAGGCTCAGGGCGCCAGGACCGTCATCGCCTGCGTTACCCACCCGGTCTTTTCTCCTCCCGCTCTGGAACGCTTGCAGGAGCCGGGGCTGTTTGAGGAAGTGGTGGTCACCAACAGCATCCCGATCCGGCCGGAACAGTACTTTTCCCAGTTAACGGTGCTCTCCATCGCCAACGTGATGGGTGAGGCCATCTGGCGCATCCATGAAGAGAGTTCCGTCAGCTCCATGTTCCGGTAGGGGTCCATGCCACCGGTTTTAGGGGCGGGACCGGTGCAGTCGGCTGGTGGCCAGAAGCAGCAGGGCCATGATGCCGTAGGCATAGGCCCACTCGGCCCCCACGCCCCAGCCCACGTTCAGGGCCGTATCGCCGGGGGTGAAGCGCCAGGCATGGATTACCCCGAACCAGGCCAGCACCGCTGAAACCCCGGCCACCCCCGCCGCGGCCAGGAAGCGGTGCTCAATCACGTAGACCAGCAGACCGGTGAGCAACATGGCGGTGATGATGCCCCCTTGCTCAAGGGAAAACAGACCTCCGGCTCCCGCCAGCCCCACTTGCTGCAACCCCTCCAGCAGCCCGTCTCCAAAAGGCTGGCCCAGGGCGCCGGCGCCCGCTTTGACGCCGGCTTTGAGGAGAAAGGCTCCCCAGCTTGCCAGTCCCACCATGATCCCCAACACCACGGCGGGAGCATGGTTGGCGGGGGTGACCTGAAGACTCTGGGCCGTGATCACGATGCCCACGTAGACAATGATGGCCACCCCCACCTGGACCGGCACCGCCAGGCTGATGAGGGAAAAGAGCCCCAGGAAGCAGCTCAAGCCGACCGCCAGGCCGCTCATCAAGGAGTAGCCCAACCGGGCCCCGAGACCTTTCCAGCTTGGATGGCCAATGTAGATGGTGGTGGGGAAGCAGGATCCCAGCACTGCAGCCAACATCGTTCCAGCCCCGTTGATGAGCAGGGAGGTGCGCACCGGGTAGTCGTCACCGGCGGCGGCGGCGCTCTCCACGTTCTGCATGGACCCCAACACGTTGAACAGGCCCATGGGAAGGATCACCCCCATCCAGCGCAGCAACTCCGACCGGGCTTGCCACAACGCCCCCAACTGAAGCTGGGGCCATTGCAGGCCAAGACCGTCCAGCGCCTGCTGCCACTGGAGCGGGTCGCTCTCCACCAACCCCATGGACCAGGCCAGAGGCAAGCCCAGCAGCACCGCCAACAGACCACCGGGCAGGGGCAGACGCACCCGCCCGAAATAGGTGATCATCACCACCGCCATCACCGTCAATCCCAGAATCGGCTTTTCATAGACCTGCAACAGAAAGCCCAGACCAAGAAAGCCCATGGCAATTCCCGCCAGACTGGCCAGCAGGGCCGAACGGGGCAGCCACCGTTGCAACGGCTCTACCAGGAACGCTCCCGCCACTTCCAGCAGTCCCGAGCCCAGACAGGCCATGAGTCCTGCCCGCCAGGCCAGTTGGGCCGCATCCGCTTCGGCCATCCCTTCTCCCATGGCCACCGCCTTCACCGGCAACATCACCAGAAATACGTAGGCCAGGAGGCTGATGGTGTTGACCCCGTAGGGCAGGGCTGTGCGGTGGTAGGACCCTTCCTGACGGCCCAGCCGCCATGCCTGCCAGACATAGAGCACGTTGCCCACCAGAACGCTGACGCCAACGCCCGGCAGGATGGTTCCGGCGATCAACTCATCGGGAAACCCCAGAACGCCGCGGCAGAGCCCGATCGCCAGCAGGATGGTGATAAAGCTGTCGAGACCGAGGCCGAGGAAACCGTCAATATCGCCTCGCAGAAACCAGGGCGGGGACGAGGTGGGGGCTGTAGTCATGTCGGCAATGCCTGTGGACGACCGTCGGGATGGCCGCCCGTTACGGCCCCACCATAATCGCCCGCTCCACGTCCGACCGGCTCAGGCTGTAGGGGAAGCTCCGCTGGGTCATGCCGCCACTGGCGCCCGTGCCGGTCCAGCGCACGCTCATGTCCTCCACGCACAACTCCACGTCCGCACTCCAGGAGGGTTGCCGCAGATGCCACAGACAGATATTGCCCTCATCCCGTTGGCAGCCCATCTGCTCCAGCCAGCCCTCCAGGGCAGGCAGGGCATGGTTATAGAGGGGGGTGTCCGGATTGGGGAGTGGTCTGGACACGGGGCTTCAGGACTGTTGCAGGACCAGGATGCCGGCCAGACCCGCACAGAAGAGCAGTGTGCAGGCCAGCAGCATCAACGCCAACCATTCTCCCCCGGACAGGGGGCGTTCGGGGGAGACGGGACGCTCCTGCAGGGTCTGAATTGCTGCAGGGGCAGCGGTGACGGGGAAATGGCGCCGTAACCGGTCGTCATGCCGCCGCCGGGCCGCCGGATCCTGCAACGTGGCGTAGGCCGCTTTGATCATGCGGAACCGTTCACTGGCCACGGCTGCCGGCAACGTGGTGGTGTCGGGGTGGTGCTGCTTGCAAAGACGCAAAAAGGCCCGGCGCAACGTGGCCCGATCCGCATGACGCGGCGCCTGCAGCACCCGGTAGTAGTCCAGAAGCCGGATTGATCAACGGTTCTCCCACTCTATCGAAGCGGGCTGGTCACCGGCCGGCTGCCTGAAGCACGGCGGCCACGTTTTCATGGCCCTGTTGCCGGGCAAGCTCAAGGGGGGTGTGGCCCGCGTTGTTGGCGGCGTTGACGTCAGCGCCAGCTTCAAGGAGCACCCGAGCCGCCTCCGCTTGGCCCTGCAACACTGCATCGTGCAGCGGGGTATCCCCCACCTGATCCTGAAGATTGACGGGCGAGCCGGCATCAACGAGCAACTTGATCACCTCCGGCAGACCGGCAAAGGCCGCCATCTGCACAGGGGTGTTTCCGGCATGGTTTCTGGCCTGAACATCGGCTCCCGCCTCGATGAGCAGCCTGGCCAAGTCTCCATGACCGGCGTAGATGGCCAGGTGCAAGGGGGAGTTCTCGGAACGATCTTCAGCATTGATATCTGCCCCGTGCTGAAGCAGAAGCTCGACCATTTCAACATGATTGACAGATGCCGCCTTATGAAGTGGCGTACCATATGAGCCGAGTGCAAGGGAAGTTATTGGATGGGCTGAAACACCAATGTTTGCGCCGGCATTGATGAGAGCTTCGGCAATATTGACGGACATGATTGCATGTTCACCCATGCCTGCAACCATCAGGAGCGGCGTATCACCAGGTCCGGCGTTCCATCGCACTGGGGCATTGACGTCGGCTCCAGCCTGGATCAGCAGCCTGGCAACCTTTTCATTGGGGCTCTCCCGTAAGGCCAGGGTCAGGGCGGTATTGAGATTCCGGTGAGTGCGGAAATCCGGATAACCGTTAATATGCTTCCCGGCCTCAACGAGGAGTTCGACAATTTCCGCCTGGCCCGCCATGGCCGCCACGTGTAACGGATTGGTATTGCCAAACTCAACCGACAGTCTTGGGTGATCTCCTCCCCACCGTGTGGTTGCATCAACTCTTGCTCCGGCCTGGATGAGAAGCCTGATCACCTCCATGTGTCCTTCGGTGGCGCGAGCAGGTTCAAGGTAGGTCTCGACAACGCTGTACAACGCTGTCGCCCCCCTGCCGTCCTGGGCATCAGTGGGGACGCCCGCTGCAAGCAGTTGCCTGACGGTTTCCGCATCACCGGCAGCCGCCGCCTCACGCAACGCCAAGGCACTCTCCAGCATCTGCGCCAGGTCTTCATGTCCGTGCTCATGGGCAAGGTCAACAGGAGTTTTGTGGTCGTTGTTTTTCGCCATGACATAGACTCCTGCCTGCACCAGGAGCCTGGCGATTTCTGTGTAACCGTTTGCGGCTGCTACGTGAAGCAGGGAGTGTCCAGGCGTCACGTCATCGATGGTAGCCCCGGAACGGCGGTCATCGCTATTGAAGTTGATATTGAAGTTGATATTTCTATAAATAGAAGGGCGTTTACTTCTTCTTCCATCTTCAATCAGGTATTCAGTTATTATTCTTACCATTTCCGTATGTCCATCAGATACTGCCGATTCCAAGGAAGACTTGGTACCGACATTGATAGGCGTCCCTGCATTCCTGAGGATTTCAGCGATTTCACCATGGCCCTCTTTCAGTGCAATATCAAGTGCGGTTGCTCCGGTCTTATCAGTCAGGTAAATATCGGCTCCTGCATCCAGGAGCGCCTGAACCACGTCTGCGTGTCCCTGTCTGCTGAATCTGACTGCCCCGTGTAATGGGGTGTAGCCATCATGTGAATGTAATGGATTGCCGTCATATGGGTGTTTCACGTTGATACTCTGCTCCTCGTCAGCCAGCCGCCTGATCGTCTCCATGTCCGGGGGATGTGAGTCGGATCTTATTGCGTCATGCAATTCGGGAATCCGATAAAGCATCTCTGCCAGGCTTCCATGTTCCTGCTCCCTGGCAAGGTCAATGGGAGTTTTATCATCACGATTTAGAGCCATAGCACTAGCTCCTGCCTGGACCAGGAGCCTGGCAATGTCCGTGTATCCATTGTAAGCCGCTATATGAAGTGGGGTGTTATTATTCTTGGCATAGTCTCCTGTATCAAGTATATCTATATTTTTTCCTGTTCGGGAATATCTACCATAACTACCACCAGCATTGACCGTCTCCTTGATCCAGGCTTTTCGACCCTCCAATAGAATCTTCATAATCTCTGTATTGTTGTTAGAGGCTGCTGCGTGTAAGCCATCAACTAGATTCTGCGTACTCGGTACGAGTGTCGGATGAGATATTCGCTTGATATCGGCATCCAAGAGAAGCTTAACAATTTGTATATGATCTTCCCGGACGGCCACGTCCATGACGCTGGCGCCGTCCTGATCCACATTGTCGGACCTGGCCCCGGCTGCAAGGAGAATGTTGCACATCTCCACGGAACCGGTTTCCGCCGCCAGGTGGAGGGGGGTCTCCCCCCGGGAGGTTGGGTCGTTGGGATCGGCCCCCGCTTCCATGAACACCTGCACCACCTCTCCATGACCCCTGCGGACCGCCTCGTGTAACGCACTGAGGCCCCGGGCGTGTTGCTGTTGAATATCATCTGCATCATACGCTTGCTCCAGGAGTTGCTTCACCTGCTCCACGTCCCCCGCCATTGCCGCCCGGTGCAAGTGGGACGGAGCCGGTGGCGAACTCTCGATGGCCAGCAAGGGCTGGGCTGGATCCACACCGTTGCCGGTGCTGCTGGCTTGCTCCACCGGCTCTTGCCGGGGCGCTTCTGTTGCCTGGGCAGGAGGGGAAGAGGCTTGCTGCCCCCTGCCGCTGCAAGCGGTGGTCAGGGGGAGGATGAAGGCAAGGACTGTAGCCAGGGGGAGGGCCACTGGTGCTGGCCTGATTCTTTTTGGGAGATTTAGCATTTGGAAATTCAGGATTACTGGTTCGAAGGATAGGAGAGAGAAATTTAATTAATCATCCCAACAATGCGAGCTAAAGTTACCATTATCACCAAAAGCAACCACGCAATGATCCCGACTCTGACTGTGTACAACTTTCTTGAAACCTACTCTCCTGTAGTCTGAGCCAAGGTCTTCACATCTTTTAAACGTCGCAGATCCCCGCAGATCTTTATACCAAGGATTATTATTATCGCCATCCCATACAGTCTCAAAAGGAAGTCTATCTACACAGCCATAGGTATCATAGTTTGAATAGGAAAATCTATTTGCATGAAAATATATCTGTTGATCAAGATTGCCAGTGAGTCTAATGCGACAAGCATTATCATCGAGATTCATCCAACCGTCGGCAGTCATTCCTTCATTGCTACTTTTATACCTTAAAGTAGATATGTCTATATCCTCACCACTCTGATTGCAAAATACCAGTTCTGCTTGTGCAGGCCTCACCTCAATAAGCATTAGGATTGATAATCCAGCGGCAAGAGTCAGCCCTTGCTTGAGCAAGGGAAGCCTGAAGCCTTCCCCCTTGACCTGATTGGAAGTCTGGTATTTACCAAACAGGTTTTTGAGGATGGTTGCTGCGGCTGATTTCATGGGTTTGATCAGGGGGAAGGGATTAGAGATGATTGAAGATAGGGAGAAGGGAGAAGGGAGAGAGTTGGGGTTGGTTTTGGTCATGAGTGGAAGAGAGGATACAGTGACCCGAGTTCTGGATAAGAAGACCAGGAAAAGAGGGCTACCTCAATGTGGTCCGTGGTCCTTGGTTGTCATCACCTGGTTGGCAACGGTGTTGAACAAGCACCAATGGCTTTGGCAATGGGAGTCTTTTCAATGGCAGTCACGATCCGATCAGCAATGGCGTTGAGGGCACGGTCGCGGGTGGCGGTATCTCGCAACTTTTCCTCCAGATCTCCTTCCAGGTTGCCCACCTCTAGTATAGTGATGCCTCGTCTGGGGGCACCGAGATTGCCGCGACGAAAATCCAAAGGGAAGGCTCCGAATTCACTTGCCAAGTACTCATCAATGACAGTTTGCCCCTCATGGACCCGGGGGATGATGCCGGATCCAGTGCCATCAGGGCTATAGGCGTTGTAGTGAATCTCCAGTGCATAGCCCCCTGCCTCCACATGGCGCTTGCCCGTGCTCCAATTGGTTCGTGGGGCATCATTGTCGGGGATGTGGCGGACAACGGGGTCATAGAAGAAGGGGTCATAGAAGAATATGTTGAGCCCCCGCTGCCGGCCCAGCCTGGCAATGCGCTGGGCGGTGGCCAAGTTCCAAAAGGCCTCATCAGTCATGCCGGGCTGCATGGGGTCAGCACCATCAGCCACCGCCTGGCCATTGGTGCCACTCGTCTGAAGGTCCGCATGGCCGGCCAGCACAAGGATGGACACCGTGGGGCTTAGCTGCTGGGTGCCCTGCCAATCCTTATCCTCTGAGCGTTTTCCAGTGTCCACTGCTATCGTGGGGAACTGCTCACAGACTGTCGAGGGTAAGGTCTCCGATGCCAACAATGGCTGTGCCAGGAGAACCGGGTTAATCAGCAGCAGGCTGTAGATGGCAGCCTTTGCTTGTCGGGCAAGCTGGGTCAGTGGACAGGGGGCAGAGTGAGGCATGGCTGGTGAAGATAAAGTGGTCGCAAGGTTGGAATGTTCAGGCTTGAAGGCGCTATGAAGTGTCGAATCGGTATTGTACTGTGGACACTGCAGGTATCGTAGACGATGACATTTCAACTTTACTACGTTCTTCTATGTCTTTATTGGGTTTTGTTAGGTGACCGAGGAGAAGAGCTAGTAAGCAAGTAAGGATTGGCGCCATAATATACAGAAGCATTCGTTTGTTTTTGTTTGTTTCCAGTTTTTCATTGTAAATCAATTTGATAACAAGGTCAATAGCCAAGCCGATTGAAAAACCGATGCTGAGAAAAGTTGAACGGTATAAATTATTCGTGGTGATTTTATTTTTAGCTATGAAATTTTCTGTTATCGAGTACTGGTTTAGATCTTGCTTGATAGGGCCTAGGCTCTTGGTGGAGAAGGACTCCAGGCAGGAGTTGAGGAGGGTAACCATCTGGAAGCGGGTGGCAGGCCACTCACCTTGGAATGTGCCGTCAGGGAATCCAGCCACACATCCATGTTCTTTGATGAGATCGGATAGTTGCTTGTACGCCCAGTAATTGGGGTTTGCAATGTTGGAGGGGTCTCCAATATCGCGAAAGTCATTGATGGAAGAAACTGGTTCAATGGATTCCTCCTGCCCCTTGTCCGGCTCCAGGTTCTGAGCCGCTGCATTCGGAGGGGCCATGCCGACAAGCAAAGCAAGCGGAACCACAGCAAGAAGACGCTTCAAACGCCTGCGAAAACCGGCTGACCTGCCCACAGCAAGGGCTGCCACCGGACTATGACGGTGACAATCCGAACCTTTCCCCGCGGCGACGCTTGATGCAGCCCCGGCCAGACCGCCAGCCGACTTGGCCCAGCCCGCTAAACCGTTAAGAATACTTGCGGGGGGGGGTAATGTAACGATTTCTTACGCTTATCGACAAACCCGGCTGACGTTTTCCGCTTCCCGCCACATCCTTGCCCATTCCCCTTCCACAGGATTTCCCCAGGTTGTTGGTAGTCATGCTTGGTGCGACTCGTTGATGGCCCGAGGTCAGGAAAACAGCCCTGACAAAAGCCATCC
>JAPOTR010000028.1 GCA_026709085.1 Cyanobacteria bacterium MAG CAR3_bin_5
CGATACCGCACCCGTGCCGACACGGGACAGGCTGACCAGCGTGGGGTCGTCGTCCCTGATGGTATGCGAGGCCATATTGTTAGACGAACTGATGGTGACGCCGGACGGGAGTGGGTTATCGGGGTCGGCCGAGAGAGTCAGCGTCACTATCTCGTCGGGCTCGTCAAGTGAGTCGTCGAGTCCGGCAAGACCAACGCTAGACTGTATTGTGGTACGAGTAGAGGCAACCCCCGTTAAATCAAAACATCCGTTCTGGTCGAGCATAAAATCAGTTGTGCCTCTAAAAGCAGAGAAGCTGGGAGCTGGTAAGGAACTGGTGAAGCAGACCCTAAACGGCACTCCAGTTGAACTTATTGGTGTTACATGAATATCGAAAAAGCCGCTAATTGTACCAGGGTTTTCGGCATCAGCAGGGCTGCGAGCGACGACGGAAATCGTCGACGTCTGTTGTGCCTCGACTCCAGTTGAAAGGCAAGCCAGCAGGGGGAGGGCGAGCAGTGTAGCGGCAAGGCGGACACCCGCGCCGGTGCGGGCGGCAAAAAGGTGGAAGCTGTCGGCGAGAGAAGCAAGCTGGCGAGAGTCCGGGCGCTGGCTGGCAGAAGGGCAAGAATCAGGCCGGGAGGCTAGCGGTCGAGAACGCCCTGAAGGTAGACACAGTTCTGACCTTCTGACCTTCTGACCTTCTGACCTTCTGAATTGTAGCGGAAACCTTACCGGGTAGCAGCGTTTCTTCAGGGTCGACTTTCTCCCCGGCACTCTTCCCCAGCCCGCCGTCAAGGGCCGGCAGGGGGTGGATGCCCTCGCTTCTCAACCAGGTCATTGCCTTACTCCAGCAGTCTTCACACAGCCGGGACTACTGCCTTCAGCAGCAGCCCCACAGCACCAACCTTCCCCTGCGGGGGGGGGGGGGTGCAGTAGTATCTTTGTTCTGGACAAGCTGCATGGGGCGGAGCAGGGGAGCAAGGTCATCATACTTCGTCACCGGCCCCTCTGCAACTTGCTCCGGGGTGAGGGGTGGACAAGGGAGCCACCTGCCGGGAACCGGAGGAAGTCACGTGTATCGAGCCATGGCCATCCTGCCCGCCCGACAGGTGGAGAAGACCGCTTCTTCTACCGGGATGTGCCGGGCTTCAAGGCGCAGGGGGTGTTTCGGGAGGGGCTGGCCGGCGTTCTTTGCCATCGTCGGGGGGATCGGATCACCATCGGGCTTCAGGCCATGGCCCGCTTCACGCCCCATGGAGGAACCGTGGCCTACATCTACTGGCGGATACCTTCAGGATCTGAACCCCGGCCCCAATGGGCCGGGATTTTGAGGGTTGCCGGTCCGGACGGTCAACAGCCGTCCCTTGCCATGACCTGTAAGGCTTGAAGGCTACAGCTTGATGCTCCGCGCCATGTCGTCTACCGTTCCACCCCTGAGGGTTGCTGTTGCCGGCCTTGGATTCGGCCGCAAGGTGATCGTGCCGGCGTTGCGGGCTACGGCGTCCACCACCGTCACGGCGCTGTGGCATCCCGACCCCCACAAGGTGACGGCGGCGGCCCAGGGGGAAGAGGTGCAGGGATTCAGTGACTTTTCCGCCCTGCTGGCGGATCGCCAGGTGGACGGGGTGGTGATCGCCACTCCGCCCATGGTCCGCGCCGATCTGGCCCGGCAGGCCATGGCGGCGGGCAAGCCGGTGTTGCTGGAAAAGCCGGTGGCGCTCTCGGCTGCCGAGGCGCGGCAACTGCGGATCCAGGCCCTGCAACGGGAACTCGTCTGTGGCGTGGATTTCGAATACCGGGCCGTGCCCCTGTTTCAACAACTGGCTGCCCTGGTGCAGCAGGGAGTTATTGGCCAGCCATGGCTGGTGAAGCTGGACTGGCTCATGAGCAGTCGCGCCGATCCCGGTCGCCCATGGAGCTGGTACGCGCGACGGGATCAGGGGGGTGGCGTTGTGGGTGCTCTGGGGGTTCATGCCTTCGACCTGCTGACCTGGCTGTTCGGTCCCGTTGCCTCCGTCCAGGCCAGGCTCTCCACTGCCGTCACGGCCCGGCCCGATCCCGCCAGCGGCTGGCTGCGCAACTGTGACGCCGAAGACGTGGCGCTGATTCAACTCGCCTTTGCCCGGGGCGGGGCGGCCCAGGTGAGCCTCAGTTCCGTTGCCCGCCATGGCCGGGGTATGTGGCTGGAGATCTATGGCAGTGACGGCCAGGTGGTGCTGGGGAGCGGCAATCAGAAGGATTACGTCCATGGCTTCACCATGCAGGTGGCGCGCCGTGGGGGATCCCTGGAGCCTCAGGCGGAGGAGAGCGCCTATGGATTTGCCCGCACATGGCCGGATGGGCGCGTTGCGCCGGTGGCCCGGCTTCTGGACTGGTGGGCCACAGCCGTGGGGGAGGGGCGTCCCATGGTTCCCGGTCTGGCGGAGGGGCTGGCCAGCCAGGTGGTGGCCGATGCGGTGCGGAAGGCGTCAGAAACGGGCATGGCGGTAGAGACGACGTGACGGCGGGAATGAAGGTTGTGGGTATCCGGCAACGAGGCCATGGCCAGAATTGACGTGATTGGCTGTGATGCGGGAGCCCCCGCCACCATGGCGGCTCCCCAGCGCCAACTCCTGAACCGTTGCGACTGCCTGCTGGCGCCGGCCCGGGTGTTGGCGCAACTTGAACCCCGGGCCGGCGTCCAGGAGCGGCACAGCATGGATCCTCTGGATGCAGGGCTGGCATGGCTCGGCCGGCAGCACCGGCAGGGGAAACATTGCGTGGTGCTCACCAGCGGGGATCCCCTCTGGTTTGGTCTGGGTCGTGCATTGCTGCAACGGTTTCCCCCCGAAGACCTTGTCTTTTCTCCGGCGCCCACCTCCATGCAGCAGTTGTTTGCACGGCTCAAGCGTCCATGGCAGGACGCCGCGTGGGCCAGTCTCCATGGCCGCGCTGCCGACAACCTGGCGGCCGGACTCCGCCGCCGCCCCAGCGCCCTGGTGGTGCTGACGGATCCGGGCCACGGGGGCCTGGCTGACGTGGTGGCCGTTCTCCGTTCCGTCCAGATGATCGGTTGCTACGACCTCTGGTTGGCGGAACGGCTGGGGCATCCCACGGAGCGCCTGCGCCACGTGCAGCCCGATGCCCTGCCCACGGACGTGGATCCCCTCAACCTGGTGGTCCTGCTGCGCCGCGCCAGTCCCCGGGTTGCGCCGTTGCCCTGGTTTGGCCTGGATGACGGGATCTGGCGCCAGCACAAGGACCATCCGGGCCTGATGACCAAGCGGGAAGTGCGGGTGCTGCTGCTGGCGGAGTTGAATCTGCCCCCCTGTGGGGTGCTGTGGGATCTGGGGGCCGGTGTGGGCAGTGTGGGTCTGGAGGCCATGCGGCTGCGACCCCGGCTGGAGGTTCACGCGGTGGAGCGGCGGGTGGGGGCCGTTCCCCTGATCCGGGGCAATGCCGTAACCGTGGGTTGCGATCTCCACAGGCTCCATGTCTACGGGTCCTCCGCCCTGGCTGTCCTTCACAAGCTGCCTGATCCGGATCGGGTGCTTATTGGCGGCGGCGGTGATCGTCAGGCCCTGGTGGAGCAGGCGGCGGCGCGCCTCAAGCCCGGTGGGCGCATTGTGGTTCCCCTGGCCACGTTGGAGGCTTTTGCCTCTGTACAACACCGGCTGCGGGATGCCGGCCTGGAAGTGCATAGCCTCCAGGCGCAGATCAGCCGCGGCTGCCCGGTGGGGGGGCACACCCGTCTCCAGCCACTCAATCCCGTGTTGATTGTGAGCGGTCGTTCCCCCCACCGGCATCCTGCAACCAACTGAAATCCACCACGGTCCCCTCCGTCCAGTTGCGCCGCCGGGCTTCGCCGGCAGCCAGCTCCACCACGTGGTCAACGGGTTGTCCGGCCGTGTAGGTGGGGCATGGCGCGGCACGGCAGGGGGGAACGTCGTGGGCCACTTTCACGATGCGCGCCGTGGGGAGCATCCCCGCCGGATCATCGTTCCCGTTGCCGTGGGGATGGGGATCATACTGCTCCAGAAACACCAGATCCAGGGGAATCAGCACGTTGCCCATCCAGAAGCTGGCCTCCTGCTGATGAAAACGGAACCACATCCCCCGCTCCGGCAACAGCCGGGAGCGCCCCATTAACCCAATGGAATACTCCTGCGGCGTCTCCGGCACTTCCAGGGCCACACAGGTGGATGCCGGGGGCTGGTGTTGACGTTCCCCCGGCACGGGACCGCACACCTGGGCGCGGATGGGGAGCGTCTGGGTTGGCAGTGCAGCCTGGCTCAGGGCTGCAGCGGGGGTGAGCAGGGTCACCAGGAGCCAGGCCATGGGCAATGGCGTGGACGGGAGCAAACGCTGCGGGCGGGACATGGCGCTGGAGGCTAACGGTGGAATCCGGTGTGTCGTACCGTGGGATTGCGAGTACGGTATCCGGACCCATCAAGATGGTTGATGACGCCATCCCCGCCGGGGGCAGTGGTGACGAGCCCCAGAGTGCATTCGAGCAGGCCCTGGCGGCCTACCGGAAGGGAGGCGGCGCCGAGGAGTTGCTTCCCGCGTTTCTGGACATTGTCCGCAACTCTCCCAACCATGGCGCCGCCTGGACCTGTCTGTGCTGGCTGCAACTTCTGGCCGGCCTCCCCCTGGCGGCCTTGAAATCGGGGCGCATGGCGGTGCGACTGAGCCCCCAGGATCCCCAGGCCCGTCTCAATCTCAGCCTGGCCATGCTGGAAACCAACACCAAGGGGGTCAGGGAGCAGATTCAGAAAATTCAGAAGGTGTTGGCCGTATCCCCGGAACTCACCGAAGAGCTACGCCAGTCCATGGTGGACGGCCTGGAACGCCGTGGGGACTGGCAAGCCTTGCGTAAAGTCAAGACCTGGATCGTCCCCGCCCGCGACAGTTGATCAACAACCCTGGCCGTCCCCTTCTCCGGGAACCATGATCCGCTCCAATGGTCCAAGGCTTTTGCTGGTGAGCAACGGCCATGGGGAAGATCTGAGCGGCGCCTACCTGGGTCGGGCTTTGGCCGGGTTGGGTGCCTATGCTGCCGCATTCCCCCTGGTGGGCCACGGGACAGCCTACAAACAGCTTGGTATTCCCACGGCGGCTGCAACCCGCAGCTTCCCCACCCATGGCATGGGCTACCAGAGTCTTGGGGGCCGTCTTCAGGAATTGGTCAACGGCCAGACCATTGACGGCTTGAAACAGTCCATGGCCGCCGTGGGCCTGGCCCGCAGCTATAATGCCGTGGTGGCCATTGGCGACGTGGTGCCCGTAGTTGTGGCCCGTCTGAGTCGCCGCCCGTCTTTCTGCTACCTGGTGGCCTACTCCAGCCACTATGAGGGCAGGCTGAGGCTGCCCTGGCCCTGTGGTCCCAGCCTGCAAAGCGAGTGGTTTCCGGTGGTGTTCAGCCGTGACCGGCACACCGCTGCGGACCTGGGCGCCCAGTTGAATCGGAAGGTGCGGTTTCTTGGTAATCCCTTCATGGATGCCGTCGGCGTCAGCCCCCTGCCGCTGCCGTCTCTGCCTCATCCCCGTATCGGCCTGTTGCCCGGCAGCCGCTTGCCGGAAGCGCTGGATAACCTGGCGCTCATGCTGGCCATGCTGACCCATCTCCCCCGGCAGCCGGGCAGGAGCTCCCCGGGACTGGCCGCGGCGCTGGTGAAGAACGTCACCGTGGACCACCTGGGGGCCATGGCGGCACAACAGGGCTGGCGTCTGCAGCGGCGGCCGCCCCGCTGCCCTGGTGCGGCCACCATGGAACTGGTCCACGGCTCCATGGTGGTGGAACTCTATTGGGGGCGCTTTGCTGACGTGCTCCACGGCTACCAACTGCTGGTGGCCATGGCCGGAACCGCCACGGAGCAGGCCGTGGGCCTGGCCAAGCCGATTTTGCAGATGCCTGGGGCCGGCCCGCAGTTCACACCCGGATTTGCAGAAGCCCAGCGGCGCCTGCTGGGGCCGGCGGTGTTTTGTGGCGCGGGGCCGCCGGGCTCCGTTGTCAACGCCCGAGATACGGCACGGCTGTTGATGGCGCTGTTGCGGGATGGGGACGTGCCCGCCATTTGTCTGCGCACAGCCCATGAGAGGATTGGGGCCCCTGGCGGTAGCAAGGCCATGGCCCAGGCAATTCTCGGGGGGTTGACCTGATGGGGCGGTTCACCGATCTCCTGCAGACAGGCAAGACCTGGATGGACCGGGTCCTGATGGTCAACGTATTTCTGGTGATGGCTGGCGCCCTCTGGTTTCTGATGGCGGTGGCTTTCCATAGCCAGGGGCTGGAGCAGCCCTTGGTGCGGTTTCAGGGACTCTGGACACCCCTGTTCATGCCCGCCATCGGTCTGCTTATGGCAGCGTCGCTCCTCAATGGCGGCCTGCAGTGGTTGCTGCGTCTCAGGACGAGGCGTGAACAATCTCCTTCAGGGCCTCGGGCAATGTTGGATAAGCAAAGCTGAAGCCACGCTCCCCGAGGGCGTCAGCCCGAACTTTCTGCCCCTTCAGCACCACCATGGCCCCATCCCCCAACAGGGCCTGGAGCAAGGGGGCGGGCACAGGCAGCAGGCTGGGACGTCCCATGGTCCGCCCCAGGGAAGACGCCATCTCCCCCATGGTGACAGGATTGGGGGCAACGGCGTTGTAGACGCCACGGAAAGCCGGGTCCGCCAGCGCCGCCACCGTCAGCCGACAAAAATCGGTGCGGTGAATCCAGCTCATCCATTGGCGGCCACTGCCCACGGGTCCACCGACACCCAGACGAAACACCGGCAGCATCTTGCCCAGGGCGCCGCCGTCAGGCCCCAGCACAATGCCGATGCGCAGCACCACCACACGACAACAAGCCTGGGCAGGCCGGGTGGCCGCTTCCCACTCCTGACACACACGGGCCAGAAAATCCGTGCCGCCGGGGCTGGCTTCGGAATACTCACCGGCCTTGCTGGCGCCGTAGTAGCCCACAGCGCTTCCACTGACGAACACCTGGGGGCCGGAATCGGCGGCGGTGACGGCCTCCACCAGGTTCCGGGTGGTGGTAACCCGGCTTTGCCGGATCAGGGTTTTGTGCTCATCGGTCCAGCGTTGCTCGGCAATGGGCTCCCCCGCCAGGTTGATCACCCCCTCGGCCGTGGCCACATGGGCTTGCCATGGACCGGGCTGGCGGGTATCAGCCTCCACCACCTGGGCCTTGGGCGAGAGGCGGCGCGCCCGATCAGGATGCCTGGTGGCAAGGATAAGCTCATGGCCGGCAGCTTCCAGCGCCGGGACCAGGGCCTGGCCGATGAACCCTGTACAGCCGGTGGTGAACAGTCGCATTATCAGCAGGAGAGCGGTGTTCCGCCTCAACTCTAGGTTCAGGATCCATGACCGGGAAAGTGGCGGTTCCCCCACCTCTGAATCGGATTGAAGAGCGGAAGTCCATGGCTTGCCCGCCATCCGGAACCAGACTGGTTTCAAGGTGGCCTGCCCTACGATGAACCCTTGCAGCAGCCTGCCGGAAGCCGCCATGCACTCCATCACCATCGAGAACTTCCGCTGTTTTGGCGAGAAGCAGACGGCCCGTCTGGCTCCGCTCACGCTCCTGGTGGGGGAGAACAGCACCGGCAAAACCTCCTTCCTCGCTCTGCTCAGGGCGCTGGACGACCTTGCCCATAACGATGTTCCAGACTTCAAGAAGCCACCCTACGACCTGGGCAGCTTTGACGAGATTGCCCATTACCGGAGTGGACGGGGTGGCAGGGCAGAAACATTCAGTGCAGAGGTTGCTTCCCGATCTGCCAGTGCTCGCAGCCAGGGTGAGTGGAAGCTTGCTGTCTGGTTTGGCAAAAATACCGACGGAATTGCCTCTGTACCTGTCTATCTGCGCATTTCTCTGGGTAGCAAGGGTAAGGAGGAGGATGCTTGGATGGCTGTTGACGGTGAGTCTCCGTCAATCAAGGTGGGCACGAAGCGGGGGGCATGGAATGTGCCCAATGACGAAAAATTGCAACACATCTTGATGCCCACGTTGCAGCACAATATAATCCAATTACTTGGCTTGGACTTGGGCAATCTCACTGCTGTTAAAAACCCTTCTGACCTTATCGACATATGCAAGCCAGAAAAAGACAGTCCTGATGTAACTATGAACGATCTGGAAGAATTTAAGTATCTCAAGGGTGAAGTCTTGATAAGATGTGCAATAGGTGAGTTCCCTCGTGTCTTTGCCAGCGCAGCCGTCCGGTCACAACCTCGCCGTACTTACGATCCCGTGGGTGACTCCTTGGATCCTGAAGGTCATTACGTTCCTATGTTTCTTGCGAGATTATCTTTACAAAAACCGAAAGTGTGGGCTAGCCTGAAGCAGGGTCTCGAAAATTTTGGACGAAGCGCTGGCCTCTTTGATGAAATCAGAATACGACATTTTGGCACGAGTCATAGCAATCCTTTTCAAGTTCAGGTGAGGAAATCCGGGAAGAAACAGGTCAAAGGACCATGGCGTAATCTCATGGATGTTGGCTATGGTGTCAGTCAAGCACTCCCGATCATCACCGAGTTACTCCATGACGACGCTGGGCAACAGAAGTCAAAAAAGCCCTATCCACGACAATTCCTCCTGCAGCAACCGGAGGTGCATCTCCACCCCAGCGCACAAGCGGCACTGGGAAGCCTCTTCTGCCAGGTGGCCGGTCCTCGGCGCCAGTTAATTGTGGAGACCCACAGCGATAACCTGATGGACCGGGTGTGCATGGACGTGCGGGACGGCGTCTCTGGCTTGAAGCCGGAGGATGTGTCCATTCTCTTTTTCGAGCGCCGGGGCCTGGATGTTCGGATCCATTCCCTTCGCCTTGATGAGGAGGGGGATGTCTTGGGTGCTCCTGATGGCTACCGGCAGTTCTTTCTGGATGAAACAGATCGGTTGATGTGGCCAGGGCGGCCTACAGGGGAGGCTTGAACAATGTGCGCTATTATCGATGCATGCGTTCTCTCTGAAGTGTTCAGTAAAAGGAGAGACAGGCCGACTACTGAAGCTGGGAGAGAATTTTTTCAGTGGCTCCAAGATGGCAATGGCAGACTGGTCATCGGAGGGAAGCTTACCAAAGAACTTCTTAAAGTTTCCAAATTCAGTAAATGGGTCACGGAAGCGAAGCGTAATAAAGGAAAAGATAAAAACAATGACAAAGATAAACTAGTTATTATTGATTCTAATCGCATCAATAGTGTGACTAAAGAAATCGAAGAACGCCATGTCCTGCGGTCAAACGATTCGCATATTATTGCCTTAGCACAGGTGAGCGGTGCCCGACTACTATTCTCCAAAGATAAGAAATTGATTAGAGACTTTGAAAATCCTGATATCATCAACAATCCTCCGGGAAAGATTTACTCTGACGCGACAGAAGGCAAGAGAGAGCTACTGAAGAGTCACCGCTGCAGGCTGGGCAGTTGACAGTCACTCAACCGGCCTGGCTTGCCCAAAACCCGGGACGGCGCAGCACTACAGGGCTGGGTCCATGAAGCTGGCGGACGAGGTGGCGGCCGTTGACGTGGCGGCGGGAAGCGGCTAGGGTGGCCAGGCCCTTTTACCTGCGATCTCAGGGATCCCGAGAAAGAGAAGAAACCCTCCATGAAAATCCAACTGCACCCTGTTCTGACCCTGGCCTCCGGCCTCGCCCTTGCCGCCATTGCGACATCAGCTTCAGCGGAACCGATCTTCAGACAGGCTGTCATTGATGCGCAGAGGACCTGGGGCGACGGCATTGTCGCGATCTCCAAGGTTCATGCCGACGGCGGCGACCATGCCGCCCGGGCAAGGCAACACATCGATGACCTCTATGCCTACGGCGAGACCGACGTCGTCATGTTCAAGCCGACCCTGGCAGCGGAAGATCAGTTCCGTGAGACCTTTGACGAAGCTCTGAGCTACTTCATCGGGCAAGACGGAACGGAGGACAAGGGGTTTGCCATCTCGGGTTGGACCGATGTTCGCTGGGAAAACAACGGCATCTACACCGACAACACTTCCGCGATGGCCATGGGCAACTACTACTTCACAGGCCCGGACGGTACCGAGACAAAAGTGGAGTACACCTTTGGCTACGTCCTTGTGGACGGTGAGTTGAAGATCAACCTCCATCATTCATCGTTGCCCTACAGCCCCGAATAGTCGCCGAGCCTGGCCTTCGAGCCGGGCTTCTTCAGGTTGCGGGACAGGAACCCCGGTGGTCTGAGACCGGGCGGGGCCGTCCAGGGGCGGAGAACGGTCCAGGGGGGCAGCGGAGAACAGAACAATCGCCTCCTCTTGTGGCCCCTCACCTCAAGAGACCTGCTAAGCTTTGGAAAACCCCTTGGCGCCCCGATGATGCGAGCTTCCCATCCTTTCCGCTGGTCTCTCTGGTTCTGGATCCTCCTCGTTCTCGTTGGTTGCGTTGGCCTCTGGCTATGGGGATATTATCCAGGCGGCTCTTTCTCGTCAAGATGGAATGGTTTAACCATCGCACCGGAAAACAGATGTTCTCCTTACGACAGGAAGAAACAATATCCTTACAGTTCAAGGATTGAACCAAAGATTGCTGCTGCTTCCGATTTAAGGCCAGGAGAAATCTATGCTCCTTATTCCGATGTTGTTTTGGGAAGTTTCAAGGATACTGATATTGAACATATTGTTCCAGTATCAGAAGCCCATGACAGCGGTTTGTGTGCCGCCAGTGACGAGACCAAAAGAAAGTTTGCCAACGACTTGTTAAATCTTACCTTGGCTACTCCTAACGTCAATCGGTATCAAAAGGCAGACAAGGATTTGGCGGATTGGCAACCGGAAAATAATCAGTGCTGGTTCCTTGATCGGGTGGTAGCCGTCAAGAGAAAATACGGCCTGACCATAGATTCAAGGGAAGCAACAGCCATGAAAGAATTAGCTGCTCAGTGTTGATGGGTTTGATCCCAAGCAAGATCATGGGGCACCACGGGAAATTGCCCTTGCCCAGACTGAGCAGGCTTGCTGGTTCATGTGAACCCATGGTATGCCTGGCTTTCTCATGGTGAGAAGGCAGCCCCTAGAGAAGGTTGCCGGTTTTTCGTGGTGTCCTATTGGCTAAGAAATCTTAATTCTCCGAATGAGATTATCTAATTCGTGAGCCAACTCATCTGGTAAGCTCTTCTCTTGCAGCTTATGAAGAAAATCCAAGTTACGCTTCCAAGACCATGGAAGATGATCAGGTTTTCCAAGATGGATCAAGAGCTTAGTCAATTCTTGTGGATAACGACCAATTAGTTTTGTTTTAGCAATGCGGCGTAGGAACGATGAATAAGGATCCAGATATATCGACGGCATCCGTAGCACAATGTCTACAGCTTCTGGAAACACGCCTTGCAAATAAACCAGCCACTGAAGCATTGTGGCAGTTTCTTCATTGTCCAGCGGGCAAGGCACGCCATGCAAGCGATCATTCCAGTAATCTTTGAGCCACACATTCCACCATTCTTTTTGTTCACTTTCATTAAGGCCAGAGAGCTTGTTACGGATTGCCACGGCAAACTCATGCTTCAATTCGTGATTTTTGTCTACATGCTTGAAAAATTCACTAATCCAACTATCTTGAGCATTTTCAATAAAATAGCCCAAGGCAGTAACATAGAATCGCACAAAGTGCTTCAACATGTCTTGAGGAAACTCTCGGATGCCCCGCCGAAGAGCACCAATAATCTTATCTCGCAACAGTTCAAGGAGCTGGGAAGATAATCTGCTCGAAAACATGAAGCCATCCCAAGCACAGACAAAGTCTTCATGCTCGGCATCAAACAAGGGAAGCAGGTGTTGCTCTGCCCAAAGACTGTCTATAGCGTTTAGGAAATTAAACTCACGAGCGAGGATGGTACGGCCAAGTTGGCCAGAGAGGCCACTGCTCTCCATAATGGCATCTAGCGCACGCCGATATTCAGCACTTAACTCTTTAGGGGGTACTGCTTGCTGCTTGCACCAGAAGCCAATGCTATGGACCCAGAGTTGTGCCAACTTGCCAAATGGGTGATTGATGGCTTTTGTAAACCATGACGTATCCGGCGAGATCCCTGATATATTGATGTTGCATGAAATATTTTTAATCGCAGCAGCATATGAATAGAGAGTAGTAGCTATTGAATGGATCTTGTCTAGTAACTCTGCAACATCGTCTGAATCATTTCCTTGAAGAAACTTTCTGAGAACATCTGCAATATCTCCTGAGTTGTCCGGATACAATTTACTAGTGGATAGACAAGACAGCACTTGCTTCTTGCTTTCTTGGTCCAACTCTGCTTTCTCCCAGGCACTAATGACCCAGTACCACAGGTCGCTTTCCCACTCCGATTTTGCAGCCATGGCGTCTGCTAAAGCTAGTCCCCATGCCGGATGGCTTTGCGCCACCTCGTTGACAGTTTGGAGCATCTCTATACGGTTATGCTTAAAAGACCTCCTTGGCTCGTCGGGCTGATAAACTAGTAAATCAGGTAACCATTCAGATGCTGGCTTTGCTAGTAACTCTTTAGCAGTCCAAGGGCTTTCAACTTCCTTGAACCCACTCCAGTAGAAGGCAAAATCTGGATGCTCACGAGGTTCAAATTCTGGATTCTGCGCCTTTATATTATCCAGTTCTTTTTTAACCAGATCACAATTTGGATCAGCTTTATGCAACCAGGAGAACCAGTTAAAAGAGCAGATAGGGAATGATAGGTGATCATCGTCGGAGAAACGTTTGTAAATTGCGTGGATCAACTTCTCTCTTTGCTGGCAACTGGCTTGTGGATACACGCAAGCGGCCATGCGGAAAATCTCGTGGTGGGCCAAGTGTTCGTTGACATGAAAATGCTCCAGTAACCAAGCCATCTTGTCGTCAGCAGAAAGATCTTGTCTGGCATTCGTGGCATGGATTGCTAGACGACGCAATAAAGGAGGATTAGAACTGATGAAACGGTTGCACCAGTTTCTTACAGTCATTGGGTCGTTAATGGATAGCCACTTCAAGCAATCTCGTACTGTATCAATAAGAGGGTCAATCCTATGGGAATCTTCATCTTGCTCATGGGGTTCAATCGCCGATCTATGGAAGCTGTCGTCATCCATTCTACTATTATTTTGATAACTCCAAGCAACGCTCGCTGAATGACGTTGCTCCAGCCTCATGGTGGCTCGCTCCAATAGCGTGTAGACAATCTTTGGTAAGTTGGGTTGTAGGGACTCTTCCCAGAGTTGTTTCATATTGTAATCCCAAGAGTCATTTCTGTGCTTAGAATCTGGCAAGAACCAAGCCAGTCTTGCAGTGATAGAATCATACACTTGCAGGAAACTCTGAAACACTTCAACTTTGATACAGTGCTCTGCCAGGCTCCATAGGAAGTCTTCATGGTCACTCATAGGGATTGATCGGATCTCTTCGTCAGGACTCATGGGAATGCAATTCATCAAGATATGCACCCATTGCGAGAGCGTATGTGGGTCTAGTGAATTATCTTTAACATAATCTAGTTGAAAGACAAAGCTTCTCCATAAATGACGATTCAGCTTCCCATAACGATGGCAGATTACTGAGAACAATTCATCAGAATGATTTCTGGCAAACCGGACTGCTAACCATCCGCACAGAATCTTGTCTCGCTCCTCAAGCTCTCCCTCAGCGAAAAGACGCTTTAAGTGGCCCTGGCGATTAAGCCAGTCAATCCACTTGGGAGATGTGGCAGTCCTGACAAAGAACTGTGTGAGTTTCACATCTTTCAAGGCATGGTCAATGGTGTGACTATCTTCACCATCAATCATGGGCGGCTCTCCCTCAGCAATCCTGGTAATTTCCTGCTGCCAGCCAATGACACCGCGACGTCTGAAGTTTGCCAAGCTCTTTACTCCCCTGTCTAAACTAGTGAAGTCGCTCTTGTTTTCTTGAGGAAACACAACGGGTTCAATGCCCATCCTACGCCAACGATCAAAATCATTGCTTGTGCTGCCCACAAGTGCAAAACGCTTTTCCCCATCATCCGGTGGCAAGGATGGCGTCAAGTAGGTCATAATGGTGTCATTGTGGCTGTAGCCAACGAACAGCACGGTGTGGTTGGCAAAGAGGGAAACCAGAAAGCGGCGCGCCCAGCCATCCTCCTCCGTCAGGTAAGCACGGCCAAAATCTCGATGGGTCAACACCATCTCCTCCGGCTCGTTGACAGAACCATGGAGACGAACAATGCCCTTAAAACGACTGCCCGGAGGCAATGCCGGAGCCTCAAACACTTTGGGCTTGTTCTTGAATAGGACCTCTGCCTCTGCCACCTGCTCAAACAGGCAATCAAAGTTGGTGGTGACGACCCGCACCGGATCCGTTTTCTGAAAAAGACGCAACAGGTTCCGATGGAGCGCATTGGATTTCAGGTTATCCGGCTGCAAAGTCTCAGCGGTTCGTTGGTGGACTTTGACGCCATTCTCCTCCAGCCGCCCCAGGAATTGGTCGTCGGTTTCAGATGCCGTAATGGATTTACCAGTTCCTTCAGCCACCTTCTCAGCCAGCTTGCGAAAGCTGGGCAGCCTGGCCGGCGGCCCCATAGACACGCCAGCGCCAGCAAACACCACCAACCGCCCATCCCGAAGAGCGTTCAGCACTGGCTCAGGGAAGTCAACGCCTCCGATTTTCATGGCGCTGGCGCTGGCTGGCATGAGTCTATCACGGTCAGCTACCTGGCAGGGTATGGCGCACGGACATTTTCCGGCTGATGTTACCCACCCCACGCCCGTCGCTTGCGGTTTTCCAGACGCTCAGCCAACTTACAAAGGCTGGGCAGCCTGGCCGGCGGCCCCATCGACACGCCAGCGCCAGCAAACACCACCAACGCCCATCCCGGAGAGCGTTCAGCAGTGGCTCAGGGAAGTCAACACCTCCGATTCTCATGGCGCTGGCGCTGGCTGGCATGAGTCTATCACGGTCAGCTACCTGGCAGGGTATGGCGCACGGACATTTTCCGGCTGATGTTGTCCACAGCACAACCACCGCTTGCGAATCTCCCAATTCTCAGCCAACTTGCAAAACCCGTCCTGGATCAGCAGACCAGGGAAAGTCCCGGCTTCCCTGTCGAAGCCATGCCCCTATCCAACCATCTCCGCCCCTTCTTTGTCGTCACCTCCTCTTTCATCATTGCTCCCTCCTGCGTCCCATCTCAAAGATCATTCAGCAATGCCGGAGGGATCTCAACGCTTTCAAGCTTCATGGCGCCTGCCTTCCTGGACTTGCCGATGATCTCTCTACCACAGCAATCTCCTCGGCTGTCAGCTCGTAGAGTTGATAAACCAGACAGTCAATTTCCGCCTCCAGTGCGCTGGTGTCTGCTGATGGATTGGTGGCTTTGGCTTGTAGGATATGATCTATCAACTGGATAAAGGGCTTCTGCTGAGCGGTGGAGATTTTGGGAATTGGTAAGCGCTCAACAACAAATTTCTTCCATTGAACTACTCCTAATCCAGTTGTTAGAGCAGTATTTTCCACCAACCACTTGATAATAGTGCTGTTCAAGACCGCACAGAGATATTTCAGAGATTTGCCTGTTAAAATAAATCCTTTGTCATTGCAATACATTTCCATTTCTGAATAAGCAAACCGACCTGTGTTTGACATGTCCATCCAAAATAGCTTCTCTTTGGCAAATTCCTCGTAGTAAGCACAGGCATCTTGCAGTTCATGCCACGCATTGTTTGTTCTCTTTCTAGATTTGTTTCCATCAGGTAATTTCTTCCCCGATTGCTCCAACCGTGCTTTACCAAAAGAAAGCAGATATTCTCTCACCGCTGGATAATTATCAATGTTGATGCTCAGAGCAGGGAGCGTTGCGATTAGCCATAGCCTCTTCCAATCAACTGAATAACGATATATATCCCGCCCCCGCAGCACTGGCTTGATGATCTCGGCAGACTTGGGATCTGCTGCCACCAGAGTTTCTTTGGTGGCGGTATCAATGATGAATGCCTGGTTGTAGCCGGTTTTAATGCCGTAGTTGATCTTGATTTCCCAGTTTTTTAACGGCGTTCCCTGATTCCGCATTTTCTCCAAAACGCTGCGCTCCACAACAGACAGGATGCTCCAGGGCACATCACCCTCTGGCGCCACGCTGCCCCACCCCAAAGCCGGGGCCGGAGGCGGGAAGTCTGTGGTTTCCACTTGCTCCAGGTCCACAGCCGGGAACGACTTGGCCTTGCCCCCTTGCCGCAGGAGCAGAATGCTGGAATCCACAATGGCGGACTCGAAAACGTCCTTGCCCAATTCCAGCAGGGCTGTGGGGGTGTGGTGTTCGGCCAGGTAGCGGCGGGTTTTCTTGCCGTATTCGGCTTTCAGCCAACTGTTGGAAGTGATATAGGCCAGAATGCCTTGCTGCGCCCGCAGCATCCGGCAACCCCGTTCATAGAAGAGTTGATAGATGTCGCCGGTCCTGGCAAACGTCATGTAACCGGCGTTCTTGTACAGGTTCCCCAGTTTGCCGCCGTCTTCTTGAAGCTGATTGTAAGGCGGATTCCCGATCACCACGTCAAACCCGTCGGCCACACCAAACATATAGCCGGCATCAAACCAATCGGTGCTGGCGTTCTGGTCGTAGGGATCCCAGGCGGCGATCTTTTCAGCGTTCACTTTCTCCATTCTAACGTTTTGGAGTTCAGTGGTCAGCTTGTTTCGTAATTGGCGATCTCTTGTTTGGCATTGTAATTTCTCGTTCCGTGTTTTGGCATGGAAATAGCGCTCGCGGTTTGCCCGCAACTGCTGTTCCAGTTCCTGGGTGCGTGGTGAAGGGATCACGCTCTGGCCACCTGCCAACGCCAGCAGGGTATTGGCCGCCACAAAACGGGTTTCCAGGTTGGGCAGGGGTTTGACGCCGTAGTTGGCGCTGGGGTCGGTATTTGTTTGCTGCTCGATGGCCAGGGAGATAAAGAAACGCAGCTTGGCGATCTGGCAGGCCACGGGCTGAATGTCCACCCCGAAGATGCTGTTCTGGATCAGATAGAGCTTGCGCCCGAAATCCGAACCTTTGTAGCGCTCAAAGGTGGCGCTTATGTCTTTCAAATCTTCGTCCCGGTTCTGCTGATCGCTGGTGTCAAAGGCCGCTGTTGCCCTCTTTGTGGCCATCGCTTTTTGTAGCGCCTCCCACCGCCGATTATCGGGATCAAGCCGTTGCAGGGCCAGGGTGAGTTTATGGAGAATGCCCATGGGGAAGGCGCCGGAGCCCACCGCCGGGTCCAGCACTTTGAGGGAGGCAATGGCCCCCACAATGCTCTTGGCTTCGTCATCCTCAAACAGTTCCCTGGCATCGTTGAAGGCGTCTTCATAGTCCAGCAGATAGCGTAGACGCTCTTGCAGGTAGTCCCTGTCTCCGTCGTGGGGTTGTACCTTTGATCCCAGCGCAGCCACCAGCGCCTCCTCCACCATGGTGTCCACCACGAGGCGGGGCGTGTAGTAGGAGCCGGTTTGCCGGCGGGCGGTCTCCCGGGTTTCCGGGTTGATGGCGGCCAACAGGTTCTCGAACACCTTACCCAGCAGTTCCGGGTCCAGGGCCACTTCCTGCTCGATGGGGGTGTTTTCCTCCACGGTGAACTTGTAGCGGTTGAAGATGGTCACCAACCCGTCAGCAGCAAAGAACAAGCGGTTGGGAACGCTCAACAGGTTTCTATGGCCGGGATTGTCGGAGAAGCAGTCAATGCGGTAGCCATCGTTGCTGATGGACTCGAAGCTGTCCAGGCAATCAAAGAGCCCGCCGTTGATAAAAGGCGTTTTCCTGAAAAGCGCCAGTAGTCTGTCAGGGTCGGCCATCTCGTTCTGATGGCGGTAGCGGGAGAAGTCACGGTGCGTTTTTTGCTGCCTGGCGCTGAAACCCCGCTGGCTGATCTCGGTATTGAGGGTGGCGAAGAACAGGTTTTGCAACACGGCGCGGTAGTAGGAATCTCCCTCGGCCGGGTCGTAATTTTCCAGCAGGGAACGCACATATTCTTCAATGAACAACTCCTCCGCCACCAACCCTTTCTCCTTGATAAACCACATGAATAGCAGACGGGTGATGAGGCGAATCACGTGCTCCTGCGGCGGCAGGGTGCGCTTCTGGTTGGTGGGGAATCTGGCCTCGGCCACAGCGCGGTTGAACCAGCCAAACAGGTCTTTATAGAAGCGTTTGTTGAGTTCCTGGGTGTCCAGACTGGCCAGCAGGGCCGCCAGCAGGCCGTCAAAGCTGTTGGGTTTGCCGTGCTTGGCCATCCACGCCAGACGGTGAGGGAGGGAAAGCTCCTTCAGAATCTCCCGATGGGCGCGGTGGGGGTTACCGGGGTCAATGTCCCGAACCAGGGACACACTCCCCAAGACTTGCCGTTCCCCATGACGTTTGTGGCGGCGGCGCTGGACAAAGGCCAAGGTTACGCGGCCGGCTTTTTTATCACGGAACAGCAGGAAGGCAGGCATGGGAAAGCGTTTGTTGATTTCCCGGGTAAATTCGGCGTATTGACTGCGGGAGGCGCGGGGCTGATTGAGTTCAACGGCGAGGAAAAGATAGCTTTTGTTGAGACCCTTATCAAAGTTTGATGGATCAAACAATCTGTCCTGACCGCTGCCCGATAGTTCCTTGTTGATTTCCTCATCCGTCACTTGAAACAGAATATGAATTGCTCTTGCATAATTCTGGAGCTTTTGCTCCGACACCGTGCCAGCCGTAGGCGCTGGAAACTGGGCAATAAAATCTTCCACCCGGCCACTCTGCCCCTCCAGCACCCGTGTGCTGCGGTAACCCAGCGCAGCAAACAACGAGGTGGCCGCCTGGGGGAGGGAGTCCCCAGGGGCCAGGGCAGCCAGGGCAGCCAGGGCGGCTTGGATGGAGTCTTGAAGTGTCATGGTGCTCATTCTATCTCCTTGACCACTACCCGGTGACCCATTGAGGGCACCTTTGTTGCTCAGGTCAGGTCAGTTGGAAATTCTTTCCAGCTCCCCCTTGACCCAGTTTGTCTGCACCATGGCCAACTGGCTGCGACG
>JAPOTR010000018.1 GCA_026709085.1 Cyanobacteria bacterium MAG CAR3_bin_5
AGGGGATACAGCAGGGGTTCTGCAAGTCAGCCACTGGCCGGTCTGGATGACTGTGTCCGGAAGACCGGCATCTACTGTGCCGCCATCACCAAACCGGCGGACTGCCATAAGGGCGGGCAGCAGCGGCAACTCGGCAACCGGGTCGGTTGGCAGACGTGACCAAGATAATGATTGTGGGAAGGGGCCATCCAGAGCAACTTATGGACCAGCACCCGCGAATTGGCTCAAGGCGTCACCAACGCCTCACCCCGCACGTGAAGATGTTGGGCGTCAATTCTCAGGTCGTGAATGCGAATGGCCGGATCCAGGGGAATGGTGGCGGGTCGATCCGGCGCCTCTTGCCCATGAACGGTAATCCTGTGGTCCACTGCCCGCAGTTGCAACAACAGGGGCGGGGTTCCGGCTTGCCGGGCGGGGGGCAGAAGGCACAGACCTGCATCCGTCATCTGTAGCCGCCAGCCGCGGCAGTTCCCGGCGCTCAGCCCACGGAAATGGGCCAGCAGCGCCACCCCTATGGCGGCGTCTCCTGCGCCCAACATCATGTGCTGGAGATCCATGGCGGAACACCATACCTCCAGCCCGACCCTCAGGGGCACGGACAGGGCCATGGGCTGGCCGGGGCGGATGCGGCCCGGATCCAGTTGCAGGTCCCGGCAGGTGATGATGGCTCGACTCAGGCGGCACGCCCCCCAGACAACGCCCCGGGCCTGGAGACGGGCCACCTCCAGCCGTCCCTTCAGCAGCCCCCCTGGCGTGCCCTCCAGGTCCAGGTGCAGATGATCCAGAGCATCGCATTGGGCCCGCAGCCAGAGTTGAAGCCCATGGCTCACAAGCTTCAGGAGGGGATGGGCCATGGGGAGGCTGGCGCTAACTCCGTGGCTGCACCGGCCGGGGGGCCTGCCGAGGGATGGGCCGGGGCTGGGCGCAAAAGCGCAAAGCCTCCGCAAGCTGCCTTGGCGACACCGTAAAGGGGAGATGGTGCAGGTCGGACCCCTCCCGGCATGTGAAGCGGCACACCACCTCCAACCGGGCAGCGTCCAATTCCCCAAGGCCCAGATCCGCCAGGCTGGTGGGTAATCCCAGCTTGCCGTACACCTGCAGGAGTTGGTCCCGGGCCACAGCGGCCAGGGGCTGGCCCCCCACCGCTTCCTCCAGGCGCAACTGCACCAGGATGCCCACGGCCACCTTCTCCCCATGGAGCCAGTGGCGACAGGGGGCCAACTGGGTGAGGCCGTTATGAACCGCGTGGGCCGCTGCGGTGCGACAGCGGGCGCCGCCAAGGCCGCCGATGAGCCCGGCCGTGAGGCCGCAATTCTCCACCACCCGCCCCCAAACTGCACCGCCAGGGTGAGCAAGGGCGTCTTCGCATTCCAGCAGCAACTGGTCCCGCAGGAGCCTGGCCTGCTCCACCGCCTGGCGCGCCAGAGTATCCTGACTCTGGCCACTGCTGAGGGACGCTTCATACCACTTGGCCATGGCGTCGGCAATGCCGCTGGCCATGGTGCGGGCCGGTGCCGTGGCAACCAGTTGATGGTCAAAGACCAGCAACTCCGGGCAACGATCCAGAGATACGTCGTGGATAAACGCCCCGGCCTCGCTGTAGACGTTGGCCAAGGCCGTCCATCCGGCACAGGTGGCGGCGCTGGCGGGAATGGTGACGCAAGGGAGCCCACAGCGGTGGGCCAGCAACTTGCCGGCATCCAGCACCTTGCCGCCCCCAAGGGCGATCACCCCATCGGCCTGAAGTTGATGGATGGCTGTTTCCAGCCGCAGGAGATCGGCATCACAACAGTCGTGCCGCAGCAGCAACTGGCGGGATTGGGGAAGCTGGAGATGTTCAGCGAGGGCTTGGCGGTGGGGTGCCACTGCCGGGGAGCGCCCCAACAGCACCGGACGCCGTGTCAGGGTACGCAGGTGGGGCAGCGCCGCCCGGAGTGCGCCGGGGCCGCGCACCACCCGTTGTGGCGCAACGGCATGGATGGCCGCCGGATCCACGGATCCGGCCACAGCAGGGGCGAACGGAGGGACATCTGCCATGGCCGTGGGCTGAACAGGACCCTAGAGACCGACCGCCGAGGCCTCTTTCGCCTCGGGGAGGGTGGCGGCGGCAGCCGGGCTGGCGGGTTGGCGGCGGATGACCACTTTTTTCTGATCATCCACGTCCACCAGGGCATGATCACCCTCTTTGATGGCTCCGTTCAGGAACTCTTCCGCCAAGCTGTCCTCCAGCAGGCGCATCACGGCCCGGCGCAAGGGGCGCGCCCCATAGGAGGGGTTATACCCTTCTTCCACCAGACGATCCTGGAAGGACTCCGTGACGGACAGGGTGATCTCCTTCTCCTGCATCCGCGCAAACACCTCCTTGAGCATGATGGCGGCAATCCGCTTCACCTCGGCCCGGGTGAGTTGACGGAAGACGATGACCTCGTCGAGGCGATTCAGGAACTCCGGACGGAAGTAGTTCTTGAGTTCCTCGTTCACGAGGGAGCGAATCCGCGTGTAGCGGGCCTCCTCTTCATTGTCTTCGGAGAACTCGAATCCCAGGCCACCGCCGCCTTTCTCGATGACCTTCGAGCCGATGTTGGAGGTCATGATCACCAACGTGTTCTTGAAATTGACCTTGCGACCCTTGGAATCCGTCAGATGACCGTCTTCCAGGAGTTGAAGCAGCAGATTGAAGATGTCCGGGTGGGCTTTCTCGATCTCGTCAAACAGAATCACCGTGTAGGGGCGCCGCCGCACGGCTTCGGTCAACTGGCCGCCTTCATTGAAGCCCACATAGCCCGGTGGCGAGCCGATGAGCTTGCTGACCGTGTGACGCTCCATATATTCAGACATATCCACACGAATCATGGCTTCCTCACTGCCGAAGAAGTAGGTGGCCAGCGCTTTGGTGAGTTCGGTCTTGCCCACGCCGGTGGGGCCGGAAAAGATAAAGCTGGCAATGGGACGATTGGGATTCTTCAGGCCAACCCGGGCGCGGCGGATGGCCTTTGCCACTGATTTCACCGCCTCATCCTGGCCAATGAGACGCTGGTGCAGGGTGTCTTCGATATTGAGGAGCTTCACCGACTCCTTCTCCGTAAGCTTCTGCACAGGTACGCCGGTCCATGAGGCCACGATGGCGGCGATGTCCTCTTCCGTGACCAGAGGGGAGCCGTCCGCCCCGAAGCTGGGCTCGGCGCTGCCTGTGCCGGCTTCCGCCGTGGCGGTGGATTCCGCCTGGTTGCGGCTGCCTTGAATGATGTCGCGAATCTGCTGTTTCAACGCCACCTCCTGATCCCGCAACTGGCCGGCCTTCGCGAAATCCTGATCCCGCACCGCCTCGTCCTTCTGGGCCAGCACCTGCCGCAACTGGCGATCCAGTTCCCGGGCCGCGGTGGGCAGCTTGGAATTGAGCAGGCGCACCCGGCTGCCGGCTTCGTCGATCAGGTCGATGGCCTTATCCGGCAGGTAGCGGTCGCTGATGTAGCGGTCCCCCAGATTGGCCGCCGCCGCCAGGGCTTCATCGGTGATCTTGAGGTTGTGGTGCTGCTCGTAGCGCTCCCGCAGTCCGTGGAGGATGGCGATGGTGTCCGCCACGGAAGGCTCGCCAACCGTGACCGGCTGGAAGCGGCGCTCCAGGGCGGCATCCCGTTCAATGTGCTTGCGATATTCATCCAGGGTGGTGGCGCCAATGCATTGCAGTTCGCCCCGGGCCAGGGCGGGCTTGAGAATATTGGCTGCGTCAATGGCCCCCTCGGCCGCGCCGGCCCCGATGAGGGTATGCACCTCGTCAATCACCAGGATCACGTTGCCGGCGCTGCGGATTTCCTCCATGATCTTCTTGAGGCGCTCCTCGAATTCGCCGCGATACTTGGTGCCTGCCACCAGCAGACCGATATCGAGGGTGAGCACCCGCTTGCCCTCCAGAATTCCGGGGATTTCCCCACTGGCGATGCGCTGGGCCAGACCCTCGGCAATGGCTGTCTTACCCACACCGGGCTCCCCCACCAGCACGGGGTTGTTTTTGGTGCGACGCACCAGAATCTGAATGACCCGGTCGATCTCCTGCTGGCGCCCCACTACGGGATCCAGCTTGCTGTTGCCGGCCAACTGGGTCAGGTTGCTGCCGAACTCGTCCAGGGTGGGGGTCTTGTTGCCGCCTTTGCCGCCGCCACTGGTCACCTCGGCCGTTTCCCCCAACATGCGGATTACCTGGGTCCGCACCTTGGCCAGGTCCACCCCCAGATTCTCCAGCACCCGGGCCGCCACCCCTTCTCCTTCCCGGATCAGGCCCAGCAGCAGGTGTTCCGTGCCGATGTAGTTGTGGCCCAGTTGGCGCGCCTCCTCCAGGGAGAGTTCCAGCACCCGTTTGGCGCGGGGGGTAAAGGGAATCTCAACGGCCACGAAGCCGGAGCCGCGACCGATGACCTTCTCCACCTCCACCCGTGCGTCCTTGAGGGTGACCCCCATGGACTTGAGCACCTTGGCCGCCACGCCCGTCGCTTCCCCGATGAGACCCAGCAGGATCTGCTCCGTGCCAACGAAGTTGTGCCCGAGGCGGCGCGCCTCCTCCTGAGCAACCATGATGACCTTGATGGCTTTTTCCGTGAACCGCTCGAACATCCGTCGCAGGGACCTTGTTGTTGCAAGCTACCAGGGCCAGGCAACCCTTGGGGCAACCCGAGGAAGCAACGCCATGGCCAGATAACCGGCCCTGCCGGGTTTTCCACGGTTCAGATTTTACTTCAGTTCACCGTTGCCACCATGTCTTCGCCCCGCTTTCACCCCTATGAAGAGGATGTTGACGGACAGAGTCCCAACCGCAACCTGGCGCCCGTCAGCGCTGAAGTTGATGCAGAGCAGCAATTGTGGGTGGGCGGTTGTCGCCTGGCTGATCTGGCGGCCCACTACGGCACACCCCTCTACGTGCTGGATGAAACAACCCTGCGGGCCGGTTGCCGGGCCTATCGCCATGCCCTGACGCGCCACTACCCGGGCGAATCTCTTGTGCTGTATGCCTCCAAGGCCCATAGCAGCCTGGCCATGGCGGCTCTGATGGCCAGTGAGGGGTTGGGGCTGGATGCGGTCTCGGCCGGGGAACTGCTCACCGCCCTTGCCGGTGGCGTGAATCCCCGGAACATGGTCCTCCATGGCAACAACAAGTCCGGGGAGGAGTTGGAACTGGCCCTGGAGCGCGGGGTGACCGTGGTGCTGGACAACTGGTGGGAACTGGATCTGCTGGAGCGCCTCTGTGGCCGGCGGGAGCAGCGGGTGCGGCTGCTCATCCGCTTCACGCCGGGGATCGAATGCCACACCCATGAGTACATCCGCACCGGCCACCTGGACAGCAAGTTCGGATTTGATCCGGAGGAACTGGATGCCGTGCTGCGGCGGCTGGCCATGGCGCCGTGGGCGGAGGTGGCCGGACTCCATGCCCACATCGGTTCCCAGATTTTCGAGCTACAGCCCCATGGGGACTTGGCGGCGGTCATGGTGAAGGCCCTGGGTCGGGCCAGGGCCCTGGGGCATCGGCCCAGGGATTTGAACGTGGGGGGCGGCCTGGGGGTGCGCTACGTGGCCAGTGACGATCCCCCCGCCATTGCCGCCTGGGTGCAAACCGTGAGTGACGCTGTGGCGGCCGCCTGTCATCAGCAGGACCAACCCCTTCCCCGCCTGCTCTGTGAACCGGGCCGCTCCCTTGTGGCCACGGCGGGGGTGACCCTGTATCAGGTGGGCAGCCGCAAGGAGATCCCCGGGGTGCGCACCTACGTTGCCGTTGATGGGGGCATGAGCGACAACCCCCGTCCCATCACCTATCAAGCCCGCTATACGGCCTGTCTGCCCCAACGCTGCCGGGACGCGGCCACAGAGACCGTCACCGTGGCGGGCAAGCATTGCGAATCCGGGGACGTGCTGCTCCACCACGTCCCCCTGCCCCCTGTGGCCAGCGGGGATCTGCTGGCGGTCTTCGCCACCGGGGCCTACAACGCCTCCATGGCCTCCAACTACAACCGCGTTCCCCGACCCGGGGCGGTGCTGGTGCAGGGGGGGCAGGCCAGGCTGGTGCAGCGCCGGGAAACCCATCAGGATCTGTTGCGGTGGGACGTTTTGCCGGAGCACCTGGACCAATCCGGGCCTGTCCCAATAAGGTAGAGCCAGTTTGTTGCCGGCACGGCATGGTCCCGGGGCTCCTGCTGCCGCTGCTGCTGACCCTTGACATTCGTGCAGGCGCCCACGTTGACCCTGACAGCCATCACTTCTGGCCGCTGCTGTTGCTGCGGGCTCTTGACGTTCTGCTGGGGTGCCTCCTTGTCTTTCTGGTGCTGAACACAACCAGAGGACGGGGCATACGCACACAGAGCCTGATCAGGGGCTACCTGCTCCTGGTGCTGGTGGGCTGGCTGGTGCAGCAGGGCCAGGCGTGGATCTCCCTTCCCTTGGCCGACAGGCTGATTCAGGCCATGGTGCTGGTGTGCGGCTTGGCGTTGGCTTTCCTGCTGCAGTCGGATCTGCGTCGTCTTCTGGATCTGCTGGGCAGCGGCCGTTGGGGGCAACTCCTGGGGAGGCGTGGGAAAAGCTTCTACAATCAGGACGCCGTGAGCATGATCGCCGAGGCCGCAGGACGCATGTCTCAAAGTCGACGGGGCGCCTTGATTGTCGTGGATCTGGGCAGCGACCTGCAGGCTGATGATTTTCTGACCCCCGGCATTCCCATGGATGCCGTTCTTTCCATCGAGCTGCTCCTCAACCTTTTCTCCGTCAACTCCCCACTCCATGACGGGGCTGTGGTGGTGCGGGGGAAGCGGATTGTCTCGGCCGGAGTCATCCTGCCCCTGGGCCGGCAAAGGGCCAGCCGCTTCGGCACCCGACACCTGGCGGCGATGGGCATTACCGAGCGATTTGGTCAATGCCTCTGTGTGGTGGTCTCGGAAGAAACCGGGACCATTTCCCTGGCGCACCAGGGGCATCTGGAACGTCCCATCACCAGCAACCGCCTGAAAGAACTCCTGAGGAACGCCATGGAGCGCGTGGTTTGGAAACCGATTCAATCCACGTCCTGAATGCAACGCCGCAAAGCCCACACTGGGGACCCCCAGCCGTTGATGGCGCTGCCGGTCGATCTGGATCCCGACCGTCTGCCGCGCCATTTGGCGGTGATCATGGACGGCAACGGCCGCTGGGCCCAACAACGCCGCCTTCCCCGGGTGCGGGGCCACCGGCAGGGGGTGCAGGCATTGAAGCGACTGCTGCAACTCTGTGGCCACTGGGGCATTCCAGCCCTCACCACCTATGCCTTTTCCACGGAAAACTGGCAGCGTCCCGATGAAGAGGTGAACTTTCTCATGGCCCTGTTTGAACAAGTGCTCAAACAGGAACTCAACGAACTGGATCAGGCCCGGGTCCGCTTGCGCTTCCTGGGGGACTTGGCGGCTCTGCCCCTGGGGCTACAGGAGCACATTGGCCGTGCCACCGCCCGCACTGCCCACCACGACAGGGTTCATCTGAACGTATGCACCAATTACGGAGGGCGCCATGAACTGGTGCAGGCGGCCCGGCGCCTGGCCCAGGAGGTGCGGCAAGGGCTCCTGGACCCTGACGACATCAACGAGGCCCGGTTTGCCAACCTGTTGCTGACGGCGGGTGATCCTGATCCGGACCTGCTGATTCGCACCAGTGGGGAGTTCCGGATCAGCAACTTTCTGCTGTGGCAACTGGCCTATGCCGAGATTCATATCACCGACGTGCTCTGGCCGGATTTTGACCAAGCGGCCCTGGCCACCGCCCTTCGGGACTTTCAACAACGCCAGCGCCGCTATGGCGCCGTTCAACCCCCTCCGTCAGGGACGTAGCGGTGGGTGGCGGCCATTGGGTGGCGGCCATAAAGTGTAGAGCGCTTTCCATGGGGCCATGACGCCGAGATACGACTGGACGGCACAGGAGGTGCTGAACCTGCTGCAAGCTCCCCTGGTGGATCTGCTCTGGCAGGCCCAGTCCGTTCACCGTCGGGCCAATCCCGGTTACACCGTGCAGTTGGCCTCCCTGCTGAGCGTCAAAACCGGCGGCTGCGCCGAGGATTGCGCCTACTGCTCCCAGTCTGCCCACCACCCCCGGGCTTTGCCCACCTCTGCCCGGACCCTCGGCGTGGAACAGGTGCTGGAGCAGGCTGCCGCCGCCAAGGCCGCCGGCGCCCACCGCTTCTGCATGGGCTGGGCCTGGCGGGAAATCCCCAACGGTCCGGCTTTCGAGGCCATGTTGGCCATGGTGCAGGGGGTGCGGGCCATGGGCATGGAGGCCTGTGTCACCGCAGGGATGCTGACGGATGATCAGGCACGGCGCCTGGCCGCAGCGGGGCTGACCGCCTACAACCACAATCTGGACACGGGACCTGCCCACTACAACCAGGTGATTACCACCCGCACCTACGGGGACCGCCTGGCCACGTTGCAACGGGTTCGACAGGCGGGCATCACCCTCTGCACCGGCGGAATTCTGGGGCTGGGGGAAACTCTGCAGGACCGGGCGGAGTTGCTGGTGGTTCTGGCCGGCATGAACCCCCACCCAGAGAGTGTTCCCATCAATGCCCTGACGCCCATTGAGGGCACCCCCCTCGGGGAACAGCCCCCGGTGGATCCGCTGGAGTTGGTGCGCATGGTGGCCACGGCGCGGATTCTCATGCCCCGTAGCCGGGTGCGCCTGAGTGCCGGCCGCACCAGTCTCAGCCGGGAAGCCCAACTTCTTTGTCTGTTGGCGGGAGCGGATTCCATCTTCTATGGAGATCGCCTCCTCACCACCCCCAACCCCGATGTCTCCAGGGATCAAGACCTGCTCCAGGCGGCCGGGGTGCGCTGGCAACAATCCCCGGCCACCGAACCCGACGTGAAGCCGGAAGCAGGGGCGGAGACCCGTCCAGCCTGTGGGAGGGCGCCTCTGAACCCCTGAACCTCCCCCAACAAAGTTTCCCGCCGCCGCCCGGTCCGTTTCCCTCGCATCCAGCGGCTGTGGCGCCTGGCCCTTATGCATCTGGGCCAGTTGGGAAGCAGTGGCCAGGGGAACGGGGCAGGCGTTGCCGGGGACCTATGGCCCGGTAGAGGCTGCGCATGGGAACTCAGTTGGACAGGAGAAGGGCGCGGCTGGCGGTGGCGGTTGGCCAGCCCTTCTCAACCATCACGTCCGCTGCCAGGGCAATCTGGCGTCTGGAGAAGCACTTCTTGTGCTCATTCCATCCGTACACGCCGGCAACCAGCGCATCCCGGGATCGGGGCTTCTCATGTGTGAGCACCCAATGGACTGTGGATAGCAGTTCGAGGCCAAAAGACGACTCAAACCCCTCGACAAGCCGGGCCACCTGCTCAAAGCGTTGACGGGTGAGGTGGGAACGATCAAGAACCGCCATTGCCTCCCCAACAGCGCCGGGGACAAGATTCAACGGCTTGCCCGGCTCATCCACCCCATCGCCGTAGCCCAGGATGAAATGCCCTTCTATCGCGTTGAGGACATGGCGCAGGTTCTCCCCATAGGGTCCATAAGGTGCTTTCTTGAATTGCAGCTTGAGGGGTTCGCCCGCAACCTGCATGAAGTACATCAGCTTGTGGACCTCCAGCAAGGTGACGAACGGGTCCAGCAAAGCGTCCAGGTAGCGGTCCATCAAGCCCACCAGCGCCGCCCGGCCCGGGGTCATCTTCGGGACGACAGGGCTACGGACCGTTCTCTGCACATCCAGCCCAGGCCGGGGTTCAAAGACAACCACCTCCAGGCTGTTCAAGCTGCCCAACGCTTCCTCGATGCGGGGGCGCACAATGCTCCAGTCAAGGCCGCCGAGGCCACAGCCGAGGGGCGGCACAGCCATGGAGCGAATACCATGGGCACGGACCACGTGGACCAGATCCTTCAGCCCGGCTTCAACGGCCTCGATCCGGCTGTTGCCCCGCCAGTGGCGCTTGGTGGGAAAGTTGATGATGGTGCGGGGATTGGTGAGGGCGCCGGTTTCAAAGACAAACATGGCGCCCGGTTTCACCTCACCCCGCTGGCAAGCCCTGGCGTAGGCGCGGAAATTCTCCGGGAACGCCTTCTTGAACTGGAGGGCAACGCCGCGCCCCATCACGCCCACGCAATTCACCGTATTGACCAGGGCTTCGGCGTCTTCGGCAAGGATGTCACCCGTGGTGAAGCGAAGCATCGGTAGCCTCTGCTCTCAAGTCAATAGCACCAACACGTCTTGAGTTGGACAGCGGGTTCGGGCTGGACCAAGATTGTGTCAGTTGAACAAGTGGCTGGCCCTGTTTACAGGATGATTGGCCTCCCCTAGGATTTCCAGATCAGGTTACCAGTGGACAGCTTTGCTCCAAGCTGTTTGTAGCGATGAACACACTGCTCACCCCAACCATCGGGATCACGACCATGGCCGCTTGCGTCTCCTTGGTCGCCCAGTTACCCGTACTAGCAGGCACAGCCCACCCTGGCCAGACTCTGCTGCGGCAGCAGCAAGCGGAAATTGCTCAGGTGGTCAATTCTAGCGATGCAGCGGATTGGGAAGAGACGCACTACCTTGAGTCTATTCCTGGCGTTGGAGCATCGATTCGGGAAGGCCTCGCCACACCCGTTTCTCAACTGAGGGAAGTTGACCTCACGCAATTTTTGAATCTCGTCTGATCACGATGTGGAGGCTTTTATTCACAAAAGACGCCGAGAAGGACATGGCAAATCTTTTCTCAGTAGCGCCGTCTATAAGGAAAAAGGTTTTGGAACTTCTGCAAACAATACAGGAAGACCCTCGTCGTCCTCCTTATAAAGCACTTAAAGGAGATCTTAAGGGTGCTCTATCTCGGAGAGTCAATCATAAGCATAGACTTGTCTATGAGATCCTACCAGAAGAGAACCTTGTAAAAGTGATACGTGCCTTAACTCATTACGGAGACTGATTTATTGTCATCTTTTGCCGCTCAAGCGCCGCTACGCAACGAATTGAAATCATTCGTCAGATTGGCCCTCTATGGCCCCAGCCGTCATCACTCCCAAACCACAGCCCCCGCTGACGTAAGCTGGCCAAGCCACTGCCCTGGACCATGTCCAATGAAAACTCATCCCGTTCCCGACGGAACCCACCACGGGCCAAGAAGGGGAAGCCGGTGCAGGTGCTCAGTTACCGCCACGGCGAAACCCGGGTGAACAACCCCGACGTGGGGATGGTCCATGCCGAAACGGACCCGGACGGGCAGAAAACCACCTGGAGCCATGATCCCCACCTGGACCCGGCGCTCAACTTCGACAGCGCCCAGGCCGGGATCGAGGCCCTCATTGACGACGCCCTGGCGTCCGGTGATCCTGAACGGATGAAACAAGCGCTGGAAGAATTGAAACGGCTCCAGCGGCCCTACCTCGCCTGGACGGGCAAGGCGGAGACCACCAGCTTCACGGTGGATACGGTGTCGCTCCATGTCCATGAGCGGGTGGATCCGGCCACCATTCTGGCCCATGTGGCCAAACGACTGGGGGGCAACGATGCGGCCCGGCAATGGCGCCAACCGGACCTGTTTGCAGCGCCGTTCGAGAATCTGCCCTTGCGGCAAGCGCTGGATTTTACCGCCACGAAAAAGGCTGGACCAACCGGCTGGTGGCGGGGGATAGCCTGCTGGTGATGAATTCCCTGCTCAGCAAGGAAAGCATGGGAGGCCGTGTGCAAATGATCTACATGGACCCGCCCTACGGCATCAAATACGGCTCCAATTTTCAGCCTTTTGTGAATAAACGGGACGTAAAAGATCGCGCCGATCAAGACCTTACCCAGGAACCCGAAACAATCAAAGCCTTCCGGGACACCTGGGAACTGGGCATTCACTCCTATCTCACCTATCTGCGGGATCGGTTGCTGATGGCGCGGGAATTGTTGACGGAGAGTGGGTCGGTGTTTGTGCAGATTGGGGATGAGAACGTGCATCATGTTCGGGAAGTGATGGATGAGGTGTTTGGGGAGAAAAATCAAGTTTCGACAATTTCATATAGAACAACTGGAAATCAAAAGGGATCAACACTTGAGCCAATCTGTGATTATATTCTTTTCTATGCAAAAGATCGTAATCAAATAAAATATAGACATCTTTATCACAAGAGAATTAATGTTTTTGACGAGTCTTTTAATCCTCTAATTAGCGGTGGTGTTTTTGCAACACAGGTTTTTGAATTTAATCATGAAGGGCAATTGTTTAAACCAGCCAAAAATAACAGTTGGAAAACTGCAGTAACTAGAATGATTAGATTACAAAGAGCAAAAAGAATTACATCCAAACGTACCAGCATTCGATATTGTGCCAAGACGTCTGATTTTGGATACACACCTCAGACTAATACTTGGCTAGATTCAATGGGAACCAAAGATAAGTTTTACGTTGTGCAGACTAACGAGAAGATTGTCGAACGCTGCCTCCTGATGACCACCGACCCCGGCGACCTTGTCCTTGATCCCACTTGCGGTTCCGGCACCACCGCCTATGTGGCCGAGAAGTGGGGCCGGCGCTGGATCACGTGCGATACGTCCAGGGTGGCCATCACCTTGGCCAAGCAACGGCTGATGACCGCCTCCTTTGATTACTACACGTTGCGGGATCCTCAGGTGGGATTGAAGGGAGGTTTCAATTATGAAAACGTCCCTCACATCACCCTCAAAAGCATTGCCAACAATCCCGATATTGACACAATTCATGATAAAGATTACCCCAAAATTGCCGCGGCTCTGGCTGATCTCAATGCGGCGCTAATTGCCACACCACCCCAGCCTTTCCAGTCCAGCCAAGGGGTTCGCAAGGGGAAGCCGGTGGCGTTTGCCGATGGGGAAACGCTCCATGAATGGGAGGTTCCCTTTGCCTGGCCAGAGGATTGGCCCGCCGCCGCCCATGGTCCTTTCGAGGCGTTTCACAAGACCCGGGCGGCCATGCAGCGGCGCATGGATCAGGCCATCGCCGATCATGCCCAACAGGAGACCCTCTACGATAAGCCCCAGGTGGACAAGACCCGTCTGCGCATCACCGTCCCCTTCTCGGTGGAAGCGGTGCCGGCCCCCACCGTCTTGTCGTTGGAGGAGAGCTTACCGCCCCAGGAGGCGGACGCCACCGTTGCCCGCAGCGGTGAAACCTCACGCCAGGCCATGTGGCGTGACGAACTGCTCAAAACAGGGGTTCGGGGCAAGGAGGGTGCGGTATTGCGTTTTGCCGAACTGGAGACGCTGCCGGGTCCCGCAACCATCCATGCTCGCGGCTCACTGCAAAGCGGCGAGGCGGTGGCGGTCAGTTTCGGTCCCGCCCATGCCGCCCTGGAACAGCGGCAGGTGGAAACCGCCATGCAGGATGCTTGGGATCTGTTGCCCCGGCCCCGATTCCTTTTGTTTTGCGCTTTCACGTTTGACCCGGAAGCCGCCAAGGATATTGACCAGATGACCGTGCCGGAGATGACTTTTCTCAAGGCGCAAATGAACACCGATCTACTCACGGAAGATTTGAAGAAGAAGCGCGCTTCCAATCAGTCCTTCTGGCTCATGGGTCAGCCGGACGTGGAGTTGCGCCGGCGGAAGGATGGCCTATGGGAGGTGGAAGTCCACGGCTTCGATTATTTTGACCCCCGAGAAGGAGGAGGCGTGGTATCCGGCGGGAAACAGAAAATTGCCATGTGGTCTCTAGATACGGACTATGACCAGCGCTCCCTGATGCCGCAGCAGGTGTTTTTCCCCATGGCGGACGGCAAGGGGGCTGGCATCGACTGCGCAACACCATCCGCGCCCAACTGGAGGAAGACCTGCTGGAACAGTTCCACAACACTGTCTCCCTGCCGTTTGAAACTGGGGATAATCGGCGGATTGCCGTCAAGATCGTGGATGATCGCGGTATTGAATCCATCAAGATTATCCCCCTAGAGGACTGAGCCCATGTCGTTGATCATCAATTCCCCCTTTGTCTCCCCACAACAGCACTGGGACGAAGGCGTGGGCAGACTCGCCGTCAAGCCGGGGCGGCGGCCCGCCAGCACCGAGATCTTCGATCCCCGCAACAACACCAGATGCAAGGAACCGCTGGAACTGGTCAACAGGATTCGCGGTTGTGTCCAGCGGTGGCGGGAGGCGGGCTATCCCAGCGTCACCATTCTCACCCGCACACTGCTGGAGCATTGGCATGATCGGGATGCCCGGCCCTATCCCTTCTATTTCTGTCAACTGGAAGCGGTGGAGACCCTCATCTGGTGGATTGAGGGCACGGAAAGCTATAAACAAGAGATTGTGATCCCCGGGGATGGCGGCCCCTGGGAACGGCTCTGCAACAAGATGGCAACAGGGTCCGGCAAAACCACGGTGATGGCCATGATCGTCACCTGGCAGGTGCTGAACGCCCTCACCTATCCCCAGCGCACGGGGGATTTCAGCCGGGCCGTCCTTGTGGTGGCGCCGGGGTTGACGGTGAAGGAACGGCTGCAGGTGTTGCTGCCCAGGGAAAACAGTTATTACGATCAATTCCATCTCTGCCCCTCCCAGGCGTTGCGGCAGAAACTCAACCAGGGAGAGGTGGTGATTGAGAATTGGTGTGCGACTCGCTGATGGCCCGAGGTTAGGAAAACAACCCTGACAAAAGCCATCCAGGTGCAGGAACCCAGTCATAGATAGGCTTGTAATGAGTCAGTTCTTAGGGACCGTGCCTGAACTTCCTAGTTGATGTGGGTGATTATGGTAGAAAGGAACTCTTGCAAAAGGATCCTCTGATGGACCCAACGAACTCCTGGCTAGTACTCCACATCCTCGCTGCGATAGGTGTGGCATCCGTGTCACACACAACATTGAGGGCGTGGTTGGAAAGCCCGGAAATCCTTTTCTGGGAAAACAGGTTCACCAAAACGCTGACTTGCCTAACAATCTTCAGCATTTCTTTTGCATTGGTCTCCTTTTTGCCGTAAAAGTCCCACCGTCAAGGGCAATGAACGACTCCCGACCTAGCCCCACAAAGACCGCTTGTCAACGGTTTGAGTGAAGCGGGCAACAGGGCGCAATCAGAGGGTGAATCAGACATCCACACTGGCGCTAAGCGTGGTGGCAGCACCCGAAGGGGAGACGGCATGGTTAATTTTTATGAATCACCGGAAAAGCGTCCCAAACCAAATTCCAAGGAGACTCTGATCTTGAAGTGCTCCCGATTTAAATCCAACTACATCCCGCTGGGGCCTAATAGAGTCCATCAGCAACCCGCCAATCTCTGTTACTGGAATTGGCTTGCCTGGGATCGGGTTCGGGCGAAGTGGTGAGACCTAAACCGTCAATCAATCACTAGGAGGAACGAGTAAAAACCACGAATCAGTCTCCGGTCAAAAAGGTCGATTCCCGGAGTAAGAAGGCAAGTTCTGAACTCTGATCGTGGGGTAGGACGTTGCGTAATTGCAACGAGGACATCAGAACACACTCTCACAAGCAAACAGCACAAAGCCATGAATCCCGTTAAAAGGACTCAAAAGGATGCAACAACCTGGTCCCAGAAATGGCGGTCACTTCCCTGGAAGCGACTGCGAATCAGGTTGTTTAAGTTGCAAGTAAGAATGTGGAAAGCTGCTCGACGTAATGACAAGGCTACGGTCTTGTTTCTGCAACGACTCATTTTTAGATCCTACTCGGCAAGATTACTTGCTATCCGTCAAGTTAGCCAGCTTAATGCTGGTAAGAAAACGGCAGGAGTGGATGGGAAGAAGAACCTTTCATTCAAGGATCGCTTCCAGCTTGAATCCGTGTTACGGGCCAAAGTATCCACTTGGAGTTCTTCTAAGCTGCGAGAAATTCCAATCCCTAAAAAGAATGGAAAGACTCGAATGTTAAAGATTCCAACAATCAAAGATAGGGCTTGGCAGCATTTAGCCAAATCCGCGATTGAACCCTACCACGAAGCACACTTTCACGCTCGATCCTATGGATTCCGGCCAGGACGTTCATGCTGGGACGCCTAGAAGTTAATCTTTAATCAGCTTAACTCTCAAAACAATGGAATCCATAAGAAAATAGTGGAAGTTGACATCGAAAAGTGCTTCGATAAGATTGACCATACCGCATTAATGAACCGGGTTACGGCTCCTTGTGAGCTAAAACAAGGTTTGTGGCGCACTCTGAAGTCTGGAGTCTCCCCGGAGTTTCCAGACCAAGGAACGCCACAGGGCGGGGTACTCAGTCCATTACTAGCCAACATAGTTCTCGACGGAATCGAAGATTCTGGAGGATCAATACGAAGACCATGGATGTACAAGGGTAAAACCAGGTACGCCAAACTGCATAACGCGGGAATTCGTTATGCAGATGATATGGTCTTCATATGCCAACCCGAGGCTGATCCAAAAGAAATCCTAAGCCGGATAAAATTCTTCCTTAGCAAGTTAGGGTGCAAAGTGAGTAAAAGCAAAACAAGAATCTTAGCCTTGACTGATGGTTTTGATTTTCTAGGGTGAAATTTCCGAGTTAAATCGGACAAGAAGTTTAAGTGCGTCCCTTCCAAGGACAACTACTCAGACTTTAAAAAGAAAGTTAAAGCCATTGTCAACTCGTCATGCTACGGAGCTAAAGTAAAGGCTACTAAGCTAGCCCCAGTTGTTAGAGGCTGGAGAACATATCACAAATTCTGTGATATGAGCAAAAGTAGTCACTCTCTTTACTTCACCAGTAAGAGAGCCTGGAGAGTATTCAACAAAGAAAGAAAGCAGAATCGGTATTCTGTCAATCAACTGATTCAGAAGGCTTTTCCATCTGTTGGATACTCAGTGAATAAGCACGTCATGGTCCAAAAGTCTCGATCTATCTACGATGGAGATTTTGTCTACTGGCCCAAACGCAACAGTAAGCACTATGACGGCCCAACATCCAAGGCTTTAGCCAGACAGAACCGATTGTGTGGATTCTGCAAACTACCTTTAGCGGATGGAGAATCAGTACATCTGCACCACGCAGATAACGACCATTCTAACTGGTCATACAAGAACCTGATCGCCGTCCACCAAAGCTGTCACCAGTTACACCACATGAGCAAAAGGAACTCCAGTAGGGCAGAAACCGAAAGAGATCCTTAAGATGTTCGGGAGCCGTATGCCGTGAAAGTGGCACGTACGGTTCTAAACGGGAGGGGATCCAGGGTAACTTGGACCCCGACCCTACCACACGTTGATGCCGTTGAAAGAAACGGATCGCTCGGTGGTGAAGAAGGGGGCAGAGTCGGACGAGGCCTTCACGCGCCGGGTTCTCGGCAAACTGGCCCGCTACAGAAACATTGTCGTCATCAACGACGAGGCGCACCACGCCTATCGTCAGCCGCCGGAAACGAAGATCCGCAAGAGTTGGGCCGCGGAACAGGGCCTTGATCCGGATGCAGCCACCCGCTGGATCGAGGGTCTGGATCGTCTCCACCACAGCCGCAGCATTCAACGGTGTTTTGATCTCTCCGCCACCCCCTTTGCTCCCACCGGTAAGAAGAGCACGGAACCGGCATTGTTCAACTGGATCGTCTCGGATTTCGGCCTTTATGACGCCATTGAAGCCGGTCTGGTGAAGACTCCCCGGGTTGTCGTCCGCGACGACGCCCTACCTGATGCCAGGACACTCCGCCCCAAACTCACATCTATCGCGATCCATCCGTATCCGAGGATCTCAATAGAAAAGCCGAGCCCCATGAGGCCCTGCCCAGGCTGGTGCGACAGGCCTACACACTCCTTGGCGCCGACTGGCGGGAAACCCGGCGAAAGTGGCGAGAGGCCGGGCATCCCTCCCCACCCGTCATGCTGACGGTGTGCAATCGCACGGAAACCGCTGCCCGGATTGAGCACTACTTCAACCAGGGTAATGCCGAATGGCCGGAGCTTCAGGCTCCTCAACAAACCCTGCGGGTTGATTCAAAAGTGCTGGAGAAGGCGGAGATTGGCGAAACCACCTCTTCAGACAAGAATTACGAGGAACGGCTAAAGGCGATTATCCAAGCCGCAGATCTTCCGGCAACGGTGAAGAATCAACTTCTGGCCATGAAAAAGGAAGAGCTGTTGCGGGAGATTGTGGACAACGTGGGCAAGCGGTGTGCCGCTGGTCAGGATCTACAAAACGTCATCTCGGTTGCCATGTTGTCCGAGGGTTGGGACGCCAAAAACGTAACCCATATCATGGGCTTGCGGGCCTTCACCTCCCAATTGCTTTGTGAGCAGGTGATTGGCCGGGGCTTGCGGCGCGTGTCCTACGATACGGACGACGCGGGACTGTTTTTGCCCGAATACGTGAACGTCTTTGGCGTGCCCCTGTCCATCCAGGATCCTGGCGAAGGGGCGAGGCGCCGCCAACTCCCAAGCCCACCACCCAGATTGAGGTGGTCTCGGACCGCTCCCATCTTGCGATCCGCTGGCCCAACCTTCTGCGTATTGAAGCGGCCCTCAAGCCCAGGCTGGTGATGGAGTGGGAGAAGGTGGCCCCGCTCCCTCTGGATCCGGCTACAACAACCGTCAGCGCTGAACTGGCCCCCGCCCTTGGCGGCGCCATCCACATGGATAAGATCAAGGCCATCGATCTTGAGAGGCTACCGGACGGCTTTCGCCTGCAGCGGATTGTCTTTCGGGCCGCCAGCAAAGTACTTCCTGAATTGAGCCGGCAGTTCTCTGGAGAAAACACCTACCTGGCCGCCCAACTGGCGCAGATTGTCGAAACCTTCCTAAACTCTCGGTTTGTGCAGATTCCATCTCTTTTCCATCAAGATCCCCTGCGACGCCGTATCCTCATTGCCCTCAACATTGACACTGTTGTTCAACATGTTCGTCAATTCATCAGCGGGTAAGGTCGGGGGCTAATTTGCATTAGCTCCCCTCCTTGTTAGAACCGTACGTG
>JAPOTR010000052.1 GCA_026709085.1 Cyanobacteria bacterium MAG CAR3_bin_5
GCTTGGGTCTTCCCCCTCAGCGGCGGGGGCTCTCTTCACACTTTATGAGTCCTGACTCTAGGCAAGCAAGCTGCCCTGGGGGGCTGGAGTCACTTGGTCAGTTCGTTATCAGGAGGATGAGACACTCTGGTGGCGGGGTGCTCGCTACTGGGGAACTCTGGGGCTGTGGGGTACTGTGCTGGTGCTGGCCATGGAGTCCCGCTCCCCCGGGGATGACGAGTTGGGGGACACGGCAGCGGCGCCCGTTTGCCGGTCAATGGTGGTTGCTGTGGTCATGGGTCTTGTTGCTCTGGTGGTGGGCCTTGCGCACCATCCAGTACCCTGCCGAGAGAAAGATAATGGCGGCGCCCAACGCCACGATCAGGAGGGCGGGATCCTCGATATCGGCCTTGTCGAAGACAATCACCTTACGGGCCAGGGCGGTCAGGGCCGTGGCCAGAACCAGTTCCAACTGGATGGTGTGCTGCCGCAGATAGGCGGTAATGTTTTCCAGCACCTCAATGGCAATGAGGAGAGTGAGCAACTCCCCCAGGAGGGGAACAAGCTGACCCTCCATCAGGTTGCCGTTGATGGGGTCGATGGGGTAGACGGCCTGGGCCATATGAACCAGCAGGTGGATTGTGGCCACAACAATGACCAGGACCAGCGCCAGGGCCAGGACACGGGCCAGCACCCGTTGAAAGCGGCCCAGAAGCTCAAGGAAGTGCTTGTCGTTCACGACAGGCGACACAAGGCGACGCATGGAGATTACGGCGAAGAGGTAGACGAAGGCGGCGCTTTTGCCGCGATTTCAGCGAGAAAAGGTTCGGCAAAATCTCTTAATTTAACCGCCCCGACGCCGTTCACCTGGGCGAACTCTTCCACCGTGCGGGGACAGTGGCGCACCATATCAATCAGTGTGCGATCCGGGAATACGACATAAGCCGGTATGCCTCGCTGCCGAGCCAAGTGTAGTCGTAATGCCTTGAGGGCGGCGAGAAGATCGCCTTGCTTATCGTTCAAGGGCTCGTCAGCCTGATTGAGCTTGGTGGTCCTGTGGGCGCCGGGCGCCGCTTCCGGGGACCGGGGCGGCGCAACGGTGTCCTCCCGGTAGAGAAAGGTTCCTGACCCCCCATGGAGCCCATGACCCTTGGGGGTGATCATCAGGCTGCCGTAGCCGGCAATATCCAGCTTGAGGAGGCCGCTGGCCACCATCTGGCGGATAAGGGAACGCCATTGGTTTTTGCGGCGCTCCTTCCCCACGCCAAAGCTTTCCAGTTGATCGTGACCGGCGCGGCGCACCTTCTCCGTCGAAGCGCCGTAAAGAATATCAATCACGTGGGCGGCGCCATAGCATTGCCCGGACTGGCGGACAGCCGCCAACACCTGCCGCGCCATTTCCGTGCCGTCCACACAGGACACCGGATGATGACAGATGTCGCAATTGCCGCAGGGTTCGCTCTCCTCCCCGAAATACGCCAGCAGGGGAATCCGGCGGCAGGAGGGGGACTCGCAGTAGCCCAGCAGGGCATCCAGCCGCTTATGTTCCCGTCGTTTGCGTTCCGGACCGGACGCCTCGTCTTCAATGAACTGGCGCCGGATGCGGAGATCTCCCAGGCCGTAGAGCATGTGGGCCGTCGCGGCTGCCCCGTCCCGCCCGGCCCGGCCAATCTCCTGGTAGTAGGCCTCCATGGTGCCGGGCAGGTCCGTATGGACCACAAAGCGTACGTCGGCCTTGTCGATGCCCATGCCAAAGGCGATGGTGGCCACCATCACCACCGCCTGATCGGTGATGAAGGCGTTCTGGTTGGCCTCCCGGGCTGCTTGATCCATGGCCGCGTGATAAGGGAGGGCATGGAAGCCTTCCTGCCGGAGCAGCGTGGCCACCGCGTCTGTTTTCTTGCGGGAGAGGCAATATACAATGCCGCTCTCGTTCCGGTGGCGGGCCAGGATGTCCAGCAGTTGCTGTTTCCAGTTCCGCTTCATCTGCACCGAGAGGTGGATGTTGGGCCGGTCGAACCCCTGAACCACCTGCTCCATCCGCCCCCGCAGCAACTGCCGGGCAATGTCCTCCCGGGTGACCGCATCCGCGGTGGCCGTCAGGGCCAGGATGGGCACATGGGGAAACAGGTCGTGGAGGCGGCAGAGATCAGCGTACTCCGGCCGGAAGCCATGGCCCCACTGGGAAATGCAGTGGGCCTCGTCAACGACCAGCAGGGTGAGGGGCAGTTTGGCGAGGGCGGCCAGCATGGGTTCCGTCATGAGCCGTTCCGGCGCCATGTAGAGCAGGCGCACCGCACCGGCAACCACGCGGCGCCATGTGGCCACGTTTTCTGCCCGCCTCCTGCCGGAATTGATGCTTTCCGCCGCCACGCCACAGAGGCGCAGAGCCGCCACCTGGTCCTGCATCAGGGCCACCAGGGGGGAGACCACCACTGTCAGCCCGCCCCGCACCAGGGCCGGCACTTGAAAACAGAGGGACTTGCCGGCGCCTGTGGGCATCACCGCCAGCACGTGCCGGTTGTCCAGGACGGCCTCGATCACCTCCGCCTGACCGGGGCGGAAGCTCTCGTGCCCGAAAACGTCCCGAAGGACGGCGTGGGGGGGAGGCGTCATAGGGGATCCAGGGCCACCAGGGGACGCAACGGTTCGGGAGGCTCGCTGACGGGATTGCCCAGTCGGGGGAAGATCCAGTAGGACACCATGTGCAGAGTGATGGTATAGACCACGTTCTGGAGCAGGATCAGCACCGCGGCCATGACTTGCACCTGGGCAATGGTGGGCGCCAGACTCAGCCCCAGCACGGGATCCAGGACGGTCAGGAGCCAGCCCAGCATCCGGGCCGCAGCGTTGGTGATCACCACCCAGAGATTGCTCCCCAGCAACAGGGAAAGCACCGCCAGCCGAACCACGAAGCCGAGGCTGCCCACCAGCGCTCCCACGCTCCAGCTCATGCCCCATCCCGTCCCTCGATTCCAGCACCAGCCCAGCCAGATTCCCAGGATGCCATAGGGGAACAACACCAGCGGGCCACGGACGGGCCCCATGAGTACGCTCAGCAGCAGGGTGGCCACGGCGGCGCCCATCAAGCCGCTACGGCCCCCATGGCGCAGTTGAAGCAGGGCCAGGGGCAAGGGCAGGGCCAGGCGAAGGAGTGGCCCGCCAATGGGCAGGTAGTAGAGGGCAATAAACAGCAGACCCATGGCCGCCGCCAGATAGGCGGTGTCGGTGATGCGACGGGCCTCGGACCACGTGAGGCGCCGGCTCCGGGGCGGGGGCGGCCAGGTCATGGGGACGGGTCCGGAGGGTTGGATGGCGCGGGGGCGCCGGGTTTGGGCAGCCGCTCAATGGTTTCCACCTCGAACATGATTCCCGCCGCCCGCAGGGCCTGGGTCACGGCTTCTGCCGGGGCGGCCGGATCCGCCGCAGGCAGGCGCAGAAGCAGGCGGTAGGGGGTTGGATTCAGGGGTGGAAGAGGGGATGGAACCATGGTGACCCCGGCCGGTGAAGTCTCCTGGGGCGGGGTTGTAGCGGGGGACGGGGGAGACGGATCAGGGTTGGCGGGATCTGCGACTGTTGCGGGGTTGGCCGTCAGATTGGCGGGAGACGTTGCCTCCTCCATGGGGTCACCGGACTCGGACGGTTGCTCCGACAATTGTTCCCCCGATGGAACGTTGGCCTCCGTCCCGGTGGGGACCACGGCCTCCTCCACCGGATCGTCGGGCTCGGAGAGGCTCTCCGCCAACTGTTCTCCAAAGAGGGTCCCGGAGCAACCGGCACACCAGAGGCCCAGAAGCCCGACAACAAGCCCGAGACGCGCAGAGGGGTGGATCATGGGGCCGAGGGGTTGGCGGCCCGCCGGGCCCGGCGGGCGCGCCCGGTCTTGGTGGTCTTGGTGGTGGTTGCCCTTGTTCCGGTCCCTGCCGCGGCTTTCTTTGCGGCCTTGGCGACCCGCTTCCTGGTGGTTGTTCCGGCCCCCTTGCCCCTGCCTTTGGCTTCAGCCTTGGCCGCCAGCAGGGTGACGGCCTCCTCCATGGTCAGGTCTTCGGCGGCCTTCCCCTCCGGCAGAGAGCAGTTGAGCTTGCCGTGCTTAACGTACGGGCCGTAGGCGCCGGAAAAGACGGCCACCGGCTCTCCGTCGGCAGGGTGGGGCCCCAACTCCCGCAACGGGGCCCGTTTGCCCCGGCTCGGCTTGGGCATGGCCAGCAACTCCAAAGCCCGCTCCGCAGTGATGGTCAGCAGCTTGTCGTCTCCCTTGATGGAGCGGTACTCCCGTTCTCCTTTACCCTTGTGCCACACCACGTAGGGACCAAAGCGCCCCAGGCCGGCCTCCACCCGTCCCCCTTGGGGATGATCCCCCAACAGACGGGGCAGACGCAACAGGTCCAGGGCCTCGGCAATGGTGACGCTCTCGGGCTGAATGCCTGGGGGCAGGGAGGCCCGCTTGGGTTTGGGTTGTTCGCTGGTGGCGTCTCCCCGCTGCACGTAGGGGCCGTATTGGCCGGTGAGAAGGTAGATGGATTCGCCGGTCTCAGGGTCCACGCCCAGGGCCTCCGGTCCGGCCAGCCTGTTTTGATAGAGTTCCCGGACCCGCTCCGGGTTCAGATCCGCAGGCGTCATCTCAGGGGGCAGGTTGGCCTTCACGTTCTGCCCGTCATGGTCGGCCTCCAGATAGGCGCCGAACTTGCCGATGCGCACCACGCAGGGGAGTTGCTCCAGGGCCACGGTCCGGAAGGTGGCGGAGTCGATGGACTGCTCCTGATGGGACACCTCCGCTTCCAGGCCCTTCTCGCCGCAGTAGAATTGTTTCAGGTAGGGGAGCCACTGCACCTGACCCTGGGAGATCTTGTCAAGGGTTCCCTCCATGCGGGCCGTAAAGCCGGTATCCACCAGGTCCGGGAAGTGCTCCTCCAACAGGGCCGTCACCGCGAAGGCCGTGAACGTGGGGATCAGGGCGTTGGCCTCCAACCGGGCGTAGCCCCGGTCGCAGACGGTGCTGATAATGGAGGCGTAGGTGCTGGGGCGGCCAATGCCCTCCGCCTCCAGCCGTTGCACCAGGGCTGCTTCCGAGAAGCGGGCGGGGGGCTGGGTTTGGTGATCAACCGCCTCCACGGCCCGGCAACCGGGCTGGTCCCCCTCCTTCAGGGTGGGTAGCAGCACCTCCTTGCTTTCCAGGGCGGCGCCCGGATCGTCGCTGCCCTCCACGTAGGCGCGGAAGAACCCGGCGAAATCAATGCGTTTCCCCGTCGCCCGGAAGCGGGCCTCCCCCACCTCCAGTTGCACCGTCAGCATGGTGAGCCTGGCATCGGCCATCTGGCAAGCCACGGTGCGCATCCAGATCAACTCGTAGAGAGACCGCTCCACGCCGTCGAGGCCGGTCTCCTGGGGCGTGCGGAACCGTTCCCCCGCCGGACGGATGGCCTCGTGGGCTTCCTGGGCGTTGCGGCTCCTGTTGGCGTATCGGCGCACTTTGGGGGAAAGGTAGCCGGCGCCGAACGTCTCTTCCACGCAATGGCGGGCCGCGGCAACGGCCTGCTCCGAGAGATGGACCGAGTCCGTGCGCATATAGGTGATAAAGCCGTTCTCGTAAAGGCTTTGGGCGGTGCGCATGGTCTGACGGGCCGGGAGGCGCAATTTGCGGTTGGCCTCCTGTTGCAGGGTGCTGGTGGTGAAGGGGGCCGCCGGGCGACGGACGGTGGGCTTGGCCTGCACCTGCACCACCTTCCAGGGCTGGCGCGCCGTGGCCTCCGCGAGGGCCCGGGCGTCCTGCTCCTCCAGCAACCGCACCGCCAGCCCCGCCTTGACGGCGCCGGTGTTCTGGTCAAAGTCCGCTCCCGTGGCGATGCGGGCGCCGGCCACGTGGGTGAGCCGCGCTTCAAAAGCCTGTTGTTGATGCTCCAACCGGGCTTTCAAGTCCCAGTAGGAGCCGGACCGGAAGGCCAGGCGCGAGCGCTCCCGCTGCACCAGAAGGCGCACCGCTACGGACTGCACCCGTCCGGCGGAGAGGCCGTAAGCCACCTTTTTCCACAACAGGGGCGAGAGGGTGTAACCCACCAAGCGATCCAGCACCCGGCGCGCCTCCTGAGCCTGCACCAGGTTCTGGTCAAGGTCGCGGGGCTGGGCCAGGGCCCGGTCGATGGCCTCCTGGGTGATCTCGTGGAACACCAGGCGCTTCACCGGAACCTTGGGCTTGAGCAATTCCAGCAGGTGCCAGCTTATCGATTCCCCTTCCCGGTCTTCATCGGTGGCCAGAAGCAGTTGGTCGGCGGTTTTGAGGGCGTCCTTCAGTTCCCGCACCACCTTCTTCTTCTCCCTGGGCACCACGTAAAGACGCTGGAACCCGTCTGCCGTATTGACCCCCAGCTTTGCCCAGGGCTCCCCCTTGTGACTGGCGGGGATCTCACTGGCGCTGTTGGGCAGATCACGCACGTGGCCCATGGAGGCGTTCACCCGGAAGCCTCGGGGCAGAAAGCCTCTGATGGTTTTGGCCTTGGTGGGGCTCTCGACGATGACGAGGGTCTTTGACGCGGAAATCTTTGACACAGCAGGGGGCGGCAGTGAACCAGGGGAAAGGGAGCGTCCTTGGATTTAGCGCAGGAACGCGGTTGGTGGGAAGCCCAATAAGAGGATGTTGAGTGGATTAGAGTCTGACCATCATCCATCCAGCCGTCACTCCATGCAGGGAATCGCCAGCGGCCTTGATCTCCATGCCGCCGCGGTGTTGCCGGAAGGGGCAGTGCTGTTGACCATGGTGCTGTGCCTTCTGGTGGATCTTGCCGGTGAGCGCCTTGCCGCCCGCTGGGCGCCGCCATTGACCAGCGTGGGCCTCGCCACCGCTCTGGCATTGCTGGCCCTGCAGTGGAACGGCCCTGCGGAACCGGCCTTTCTGGGCGCTTTTGTCACCGATAACCTCTCCATCGCCCTCCGGGCCATTGTGGTGGGCTCCACCATGCTCTCCCTGTGGATGTCCTGGCGCTACGTGGAGCGCAGCGGCGCCCCGGTGGGGGAATACGCCACCATTCTCATGGCCGCCACCATCGGCGCCATGCTCCTCTGTGGCGCCACGGACCTGGTGAGCATTTTCGTTGCCCTGGAAACCCTCTCCATCGCCAGCTACATCCTTTCCGGTTACATGAAGCGGGATGCCCGCTCCGGGGAGGCGGCCCTCAAGTATCTGCTGGTGGGCTCGGCGGCGACGGCGGTCTTTCTCTATGGCGCCTCCCTGCTTTACGGCCTCACCGGTGGCGACACCAGCCTGGAGGCGGTGGGGTTGGCGGTGCAATCCAGCCAGACGCCGGTGGCGGTGCTGGCGCTGATCTTCGTGCTGGCCACGGTGGGATTCAAAATTGCGGCGGTGCCGTTCCACCAGTGGACGCCGGACGTGTACGAGGGCAGCCCCACCCCCGTGGTGGCCTTCCTCTCGGTGGGCTCCAAAACCGCCGGTTTCGCCCTGGCGCTCCGGTTGCTGGTGAGTTGCTTCGGCAGCCTGAGCGCCCAATGGGAACTGCTGTTCACCGTGCTGGCCATCCTGAGCATGATTCTGGGCAACGTGGTGGCACTGGCCCAGACCTCCATGAAGCGGATGCTGGCCTACAGTTCCATTGCCCAGGCGGGTTTCGTGATGATCGGCCTGGTATGCGGCACCACCGAGGGCTATGCGGCGGCGGTGCTCTATCTGGCCACCTACCTGTTCATGAATCTGGGGGCCTTTGCCTGTGTGATCCTCTTCTCCCTGCGCACCGGCAGCGACCGCATCAGTGATTACGCCGGCCTGTACCAGAGGGATCCCCTCATCACCCTGGGGCTGAGCCTCTGTCTACTATCCCTGGGGGGGATTCCCCCCATGCTGGGGTTTTTCGGGAAGATCTATCTGTTTGTGGCGGGCTGGGGCAGCGGCCAGTACGCCATGGTGATTGTGGGCCTGGTCACGTCGGTGATCTCCATCTACTACTACATCGGCGTGATCAAGAACATGGTGGTGAAGGAACCTCAGGATGCGTCCGCCGTGGTCAAGAGTTACCCGGCCATTCGCTGGGACCTGGCCGGTCTGCCGCCCCTGCGCCTGGCCCTGGTGTTCTGTGTGGCCGTGACCGCGGTGGGGGGCATTCTATCGCGGCCTCTTTTCAGCCTGGCTGACCAGACCGTGGCCGGCACCCCCATGCTGCAGCAGCTCCTGGCTGTTGCCCTGCGCCACACCCCCGTCACCTGAGGGATGACGCTCGACACCCGCCCCCGCAACCTGATGGCCGGTTCCCAAGGTGGGGATGTTCCCGTCGTAGCCGAACTCAGGGAGGTGAGCAAGTGCTACGGCGCGGGAAACAACCGGGTGCTGGCCCTGGATCGGCTTTCCCTCAAGGTGGCTCGGGGGGAGTACCTGGCGGTGATGGGGGCCAGCGGCAGCGGCAAATCCACCGCCATGAACATCCTGGGCTGCCTGGATCAGCCCAGTGGCGGGGAGTATTGGCTGGAGAAGTGCCTCACCGCTGATCTGAGTGACGATCAGTTGGCGGACCTGCGCAACCGGAAGCTGGGCTTCGTGTTCCAGCAGTTCTACCTCTTGCGGGAGTTAACCGCCCTGGAGAACGTGATGCTGCCCATGGCCTATGCCGGTGTTTCCCGGGGCCTGCAGCGGCAGCGGGCCGAAGCGGCCCTGGCGCGGGTGGGCCTGGGGGAACGGCTCCGCAACCGTCCCAATCAACTGAGTGGCGGGCAGCAGCAGCGGGTGGCCATCGCCAGGGCCATCATCAACCGCCCGGTGCTGCTCCTGGCGGACGAACCCACCGGCGCCCTGGATTCCGCCACCAGCAACGAGGTGATGGACCTGTTCGGCGAGTTGCACCGGGAGGGAATGACCGTGATCCTGGTGACCCATGAGCACGACGTGGCCGCCCGGGCCGAGAAGATCCTCCACTTTGCCGACGGCCGCATTCAGGAGATCTCCACCCCCGCTTCCCCGTCACCCCCAGGGTCGTTGGTTGCGCCATGATGGGAGCACCCACCCATCGCCAGCGGCCGTGCCTTCCCCTTCCCCCAGCCCCGATCCCGTGACTCCCATTCTGCCGGGCTCTTCGGTGACGGTCCAGGATCCCTGCTCCATCTACCGGGGCTACACCGGCATTGTGCAGCGCATCAGCGACCGCCGCGCCGCGGTGCTGTTTGAAGGGGGCAACTGGGACAAGCTGGTGACCCTGGAACTCAGCCAGTTGCAAGGCGGGTAAGCTGGCGGCAACGTCTGCGCCCTGTGGCCATGGTAAGCCAGACCGGTTTGAGTCTCCTGCATACACTCGAGAGCGAGTGGGACCTGGAGCCGATTCTCGTCAAGGCCATTGATGGCGAAGAAGGCTACGGCTGGACCCTGGATTTTGCCTGTCGGGTGGCAGAGGAGTACCGCCGTTTCCTCGTTCTCTGCCTTGAACGCAGGCGGGATGCCCATCATCTCATCGTGCCCTCCAAATCGGTTGACAAGTTCTGGCATCTCCACATCCTGGATACCGAGAAGTACATTGAAGATTGCCAACACTGCTTCGGCTCCATCCTGTATCGCTCCCCTTACCTTCGGGAGGCAGAAGGGCTGCGGATGGAATATATGAATACATTTGCCTTATATCGGTTTGTATTTGAAAATTCCCCTACGGCAAGAGACATATGGCCATTGCCGAGCCAAGCAGCAGATCTACCATCGGTATACCTTGACATTGATCATGACCTGGAAGATGCCAGTCCTTCCCAGGAAACTCTCTCCCATACAGTCAGGAATAAAGCGGAAGCAAGGCAATGGATTAGAGAAAATCTGGACCTGGAGCTGATTCTCGTCAAGGCCATGGATGCGGGAGAAGGCCACGGCTGGACCCTGGACTTTGCCCGGCGGGTGGCGGAGGAGTATCGCCGTTTCCTCGTTCTCTGCCTTGAACACCAGGATGCCCATCATCTCATCGTGCCCTCCAAATCGGTTGACAAGTTCTGGCATCTCCATATCCTGGATACCCGGAAGTATATGGAGGATTGCCAATACTGCTTCGGCTTTAGCCTGCATCACTTCCCTTATTTCGGGATGAGAGGAGACGGGGACGCGATCAGTCTGCGGGAGACATACTATGAAACGCTTGTCCTGTATCAGTCCGCATTTGACATGGCGGCGCCCGCCGACATATGGCCCCACTCCAAAACCGCCTTGATCTGGTGGTCTACAGTTAGGCAGACGTTATCGAGGCGTGGAGAGGAGGGAGGATCCCGATTTGATCGCAGACGCCCAAGACTGGCTGATCTGGAGCCTCTCAAGAAAACGTCCCATGGATTTGCGGCGGCTGAAATGAGGCTGCCCAAGTGGAAATGGAAGAGACTGCATCTCTTGCCAATCCCGTTAATCTTTGCTTTTGCCGCTGTTTTGACTCCTGTTATCAGCAGTGCCCTCAGTAGCACCAGTAATACTGTAGCATCACCAATAATACTTTCCAGCGACGACCTTAGTCCTTTCATTGTTATTGTTCCCATTATTATCTTTATTGTCTGTTCTCTCCCTGGTATGTTAGGGCCTGATTTTGATTCTCATTATTTCTTATTCCGGTTTTTTCTCGCCATCTATGCCAGGATTGAATCTATTCAAGATGATCATCTCAAGCATTATGGTAATCGTCTCACGGTTGCCGAGATCCAGCGAAATCAGGCTATCCATGATATTATAGACGATTACATAAAAGATTTTTACAGGAATAAGTTCAAGAAATTACTATCCGGTGGTTCTTGCAAGGAGACATTTATTTCTTCCTACTTTGTACAATTTTCACCAGCTTCATCAATTTTTCGCCATCTATGCCAGGATTGAATCTATTCAAGATGATCATCTCAAACGCTATGGTAATCGTTTCACGGTTGCCGAGATCCAGCAAAATCAGGCTATCTATAATGCTATAGAAAATGCTATAGAAGATAATATAAAGGAAAGATCTCAGGAGAAGAGAAACTTCCACGCCTCCTGCGGCGGCGGTTGCGGCGGCGGTTGCGGCGGCGGCTAGCCTGTTGTGACTATCTCCAGAAACAGCGGTGGGAGAAATTGGGTCTTTATTGTTGTGCAATTCTGATCCTGGATTTTCCCAGTTATCCTAACCGGCCGTGGATTCCCGCTTTCGCGGGAATGACCAAGGGCAACATCCGTCGCCTGTGCTTTCTCGAAGAACTCCCTGGTATTCCAGTCGTCACAATCCGGGCGGGCAAGCGCGGCGCCTGCTGCCAGCAGCAGGGAAGAAGTCAACAGCGCCAGGATGCCGCCGCTCCGGTGACGGCTGTTGTTGTGGGGCATGGTGGTCTATGGCGGGTGGTTAGCGGGTGGTTCCCACGCGGCCCTCAATCAGGCGATCCACTTTTTCGCCAAGGGCTTTCAGGTCGTCCCGCATCTCCCTCATATCTTCCCGCTGTCGGGTCTCGCTGGCCCGCATGTCTTCCCGTATGGCCTTCATGTCTGCTCGCAGCACCATGAAGAGGAACGCGCCAAAAGCCAGGATGGCGCCAACGGGCAGCCATTCACTCAATCCAGGGGGAGGAGTAGGCATTGGACGGGTTGGCGGATGGAAGCAGCCCACAGATAAGGTGCAAGGTGGGTGTAAGACAAGGTGCAATGCATCATCCTCAATAGGAGCATGAGCACAAATCCAGAGAAAAATGACGAAGGTGCGGGGGCCGAGGTTACGCGGGGCTGGAATCCACCCCTTAGCCCATGATTCAGTGGGATGAGGCGCTCTGACGGCGGGGCGCCGGTTGTCTGGTTGTGGCCTCCGGGGTCGGGATTGGCTGGGTTGCCGGGACGGGCGGCGGCTGACCCGGGTTCAGGCGGCTGGCGGCAAGGCACAGGAGGGTGAGCAGCAGCCACAGGCCCACCCCATGGCCCTGCATCTCCAGCAGCCACCCGGCCGTCGGCGGAGCCACCACGATGCTGATGCCCCAGCACTCGGAATAGGCCGCCATGGCCCGGCCCTGCAGAGGGGTGGGGGTCCGCTCCAGACAGGCTGTGCTGGCGGTGGGCAGGAAGGCGGCGGCGCCTACGGCAACGAGCACCTGGGCCGCCACCACCAGCACCAGCCCCGGCCCCATGGGCAGAAAACAGGACAGGGTCATCAGGGCCTGCCCGGCGGCAAAGATCCACAGCGACCAGCGCAGACCGGTGCTGGTGGGCCAACGGCTCACCAGACGGCCTACGGGGAGTTGCATCACCATCAACAACACCAACTGCGCCGCCACCACCAGATTGCCCATCACAGGATCGAGAGGAGGGCGTCTCAGGCTGCCTCGCACCAGATCCAGGGGCAGGGCGCTTTGCTGCAGAATGATGATGGTGGTGGCCATGACGCTGATGAGCAGCACGGCAGGCAGGCCCGCCACCCCGGCCAGGTCCCTGTAGCTGCCCTGGCGCCTTTGTGGGGACAGGTCCGGATCCCCGGGGACCGGCTGACGGCCGCCGGGGATGCCGGCGCCCCCCATGGCCGCCACCGCCAGAGCGAGCAGCAGGGCCGCGGCGGTGAGAAACGCCCAGGAGGGCCGATCCAGGGCCGTGAACGCCGCGGTGCCCAGCACACCGAGGGCCGACCCCACAGCCTCGCAGAAACGGGCCAGGGTGAACGCCTTCCCCAGGGGAACAGGGCCATGGTTCCGGGCCACGGCGATCTCCACCGCAGGCCAGAACAGCCCCAGCCCCAGTCCCTGCAGGGCCATGCCCAGCAGCAGGGCGGGCCAGTCGCTCACGTTTCGCAACTGCATCATGCCGGCCGCCATGAGCAGCCCACTGCCGGCTAGCAGGAGGCGCCAGTGGATGCCCCTATCCAGGGAACGCCCCACCAGCCAGCGGCTGGCAACCCCCATGACGCCAGCCACCGTAAAACCGGCCCCCAGGGCAATGCCGCTGAGACGATCCCCGTAGACAATGCCCAGATAGAAGCCGATGCCGCTGAGGGGCATCAGGGCCAGCCCCCGCAACAGGCAAACCCCCACCAGGGGCGGAGGGTAGCGCCGCAGCCATGGGGCGCCACCGCGGAAGGGTGTTGAGGACGGCACAGGCGCCACAGGGGAAGCCCCCATGAAAACCGATGCCGTCCTCAAACGGCGGCAACCGCATCCCCCGGATCCCATGGCAGCACCGGGGGCCAGGCTTGACGCACCAGCACCAGGGAGAAGTAGGAACATGCCCCGGGGGGAAGCTCCGCCGCAGGGATGAGGCGCTGATCCGGCCAACCCACCCGTTCGGCCACCAGGGCGTGGGGGAGGAGGCCCCGCTGCTGCAGGGCCTCCCGCAGCCAGGGCCAGCGCCGACCCACTTTGTGGACCGCCAGCACCTCCGCCTTCGCCAACAGGGCATCCAGGGCTGTGGGAGTCTCCGGCGCCGGGGCAACCAGCAATTGCTGGCTCTGGAGCGCCAGGGGCCAATGGGCGGCCGCGGCGGCGGCCGCCATGGCGGTCACCCCCGGAATCATGGACACCTTCAACAGGGGGGTGGCCATGGTTTGCAGTTGGAGCGCCACGTAACTGGCGGAGGCATAGAGGGAGACATCCCCTTCACACAGCATCGCCACCGGTGGATGCTCCGCCACCGCCTGCAGCAACTGCCCGGCGGCACACCGCCATGCCTGCCGGCAGGGCGCTGCGGCGGTGGTCATGGGGAAGTGGAGGGGCAGACGCCGTTGTTCAGGCTGAAGCCATGGGGCGGCAATCCGCGCCGCCATACCCTCGCCCCCCGGCTCGGCAACGGGATAGGCTACGGTGCGGGCTTGGCGCAGCGCCTTTAGGCCCGCCACGGTGATCAGGTCCGGGTCACCCGGTCCCACCCCGAGAATGGTGAGAGGCGCCATGGTTGACGGGGAATCGGGCCCAGGGTTGGGTGACCGGGGCAGCCGGTCTGCTAAATTGGGAAGCTGTGGCACGGGTCGGTGCCCGAGTGGTTAATGGGGGCGGACTGTAAATCCGCTGGCTCTGCCTACGTTGGTTCAAATCCAACCCGGCCCATCTGCCCTTGTAGCTCAGCGGTAGAGCACTCCCTTGGTAAGGGAGAGGTCACGAGTTCAAGTCTCGTCAAGGGCTTTTACGAAGGTTTTACGAAGCCAGGCATCGAATTTACCCCTGGGGCGAATCCGGTGGGCAAGCCGTGGTTTTAGGATTCCTCAAGGTGGCCCCGGATTGCGCTCCTTTGAATTCCTCTCCAACCTCAACGCCCCAACAGTCGTTTCTGCATCGCCACCTGGGCCCCAGCGCCGCGGAACAGCAGCAGATGCTCCAGGCGTTGAACCTCCCCTCCATGGAGGCGTTACTGGAGGAGGCCATTCCCGCCGGCATTCGTCTTCCCCAGGGCCACACGGCCCGGAGTCTGCCGCCAGCCGTCAGTGAGCAGCAGGCCCTGGCGGAACTGGAAGCCCTCATGGGGCGGAATCGCATCAGCCGCAGCCTTGTCGGCCTGGGCTACTTCGGGGCGGTGATGCCGGCTGTAGTGCGCCGCCATGTGCTGGAGAATCCCGCTTGGCTCACCGCCTATACCCCCTATCAGGCGGAAATTGCCCAGGGTCGCCTGGAAGCCCTGCTGAATTTCCAAACCCTCGTCTGTGAACTGACGGGCCTGCCGGTGGCCAATGCCTCTTTGCTGGATGAGGCCACGGCGGCGGCGGAGGCCATGGGGCTGAGTTTTGCGGTCCGTAAGCAGTCCCGGGCGCGCCGCTTCCTGGTGGATCGGAACGTCTATCCCCAAACCATGGCGGTGCTGCGCACCCGGGCCGCCCCCCTGGGCATCCAACTGGACGTGAAGGCCCCCGGCGCCTTTGTCTTCGACGAGGAGGTGTTTGGCGTGTTGCTGCAACTCCCGGACGGGCAGGGGCGGCTCCAGGATCCCGGATCCATCATCAACGCTGCCCACGCCTGCGGCGCGCTGGTCACCGTTGCCGTGGATCCCCTGGCCCAGGTGCTCATGGCCCCTGTGGGGGTCCTTGGCGCTGACGTGGCGGTGGGTTCCGCCCAACGACTGGGGCTACCCCTGGGTTACGGCGGTCCCCATGCCGCCTTTTTCGCCACCCGTGAGCACCACAAGCGGCAGGTGCCCGGCCGGATTGTGGGGCTGTCCGTGGATGCCGAGGGGCGCTCCGCCCTGCGCCTGGCCCTTCAGACCCGGGAGCAGCACATCCGGCGGGATAAGGCCACCAGCAACATCTGCACGGCTCAGGTGTTGCTGGCGGTGCTGGTGAGTTTCTACGCCGTCTACCACGGCCCTGACGGTCTCACCGCCATGGCCCGCCGGGTGCGCCGCCTGACCCGGGCCATGGCTATGGCCATGGCCCGGGTGGGGTTGACTCCCGCCCTGGAGCCGGGCTTTGACACCATCGTGGTGGAGACCCCGGCGGCGCCGGCCATCCTGGAGCGTTGCCGAGGGGCGGGCTTTTCCCTGCGGGCGCTGGAGGACGGCAAGGGCTTTGGTCTCAGCCTGGATGAGCGCTCCACCGTGGAGGAGTTGGAGCACCTGCTGACGCTGATGGCGCCGGGGCGGTCCCATCAGCCCATGGCGGAGTTGTTTGCGGCCAGCACAGGAGAATTGCCCGTGCCGGAGCGCCAGACCCCCTGGCTTCGGCAGGAGCCCTTCCACAAGCACCGCAGTGAAACCGCACTACTGCGCTATATCCAGACCCTGGCCGCCAAGGATTTTTCCCTGATCCACGGCATGATCCCGCTGGGGAGCTGCACCATGAAGCTCAATGCCGCCGCCGAGTTGTTGCCCCTGAGTTGGCCCGGCGTGGCGGAACTGCATCCCTTCTCCCCGGTTGAAGATGCCCAGGGCTACGGGGCCATGATCCGCCAACTGGAAGACTGGCTGGCGGAGTTGACGGGCTTTGCCGGCGTCAGCCTCCAGCCCAATGCGGGATCCCAGGGGGAGTTGGCGGGGCTGCTGGTGATTCGCGCCTGGCAGGTCAGCCGCGGCCAGGCCCATCGCCGGGTCTGCCTCATTCCCACCAGCGCCCACGGCACCAACCCCGCCAGCGCGGTGATGGCGGGGTTGCAGGTGGTGCCGGTGGCCTGTGATGCCCAAGGCAACATCGACCTGACCGACCTGCGCCGGAAAGCCTCGACCCACGGCAACCACCTGGCGGCGTTGATGGTCACCTACCCCTCCACCCACGGGGTCTTCGAGGCGGCCATTCGGGAGATCTGCGCCGTCGTCCATGACCATGGGGGACAGGTCTACCTGGATGGGGCCAACCTGAATGCCCAGTTGGAACTGTGCCGCCCCGGGGATTACGGCGCCGATGTCTGCCACCTGAACCTCCACAAGAGCTTCTGCATCCCCCACGGGGGCGGTGGACCAGGGGTGGGACCCATTGCCGCCGCGGCCCATCTGGCGCCGTTCCTGCCTGGCCATCCCCTGCTGGCCTGTGGCGGAGAGCAGGCCATCGGGCCGGTCTCGGCCGCGCCTTTCGGGAGCGCCAGCATCCTCACCATCAGTTGGATGTACCTGCGGATGATGGGTGCGGCCGGTCTGCGGCAAGCCAGCGCCGTGGCCATTCTCAACGCCAACTACATTGCCCGGCGCCTGGAGGAGTTCTATCCCGTGCTCTTCCGTGGCGAGAAGGGGCGGGTGGCCCATGAATGCATCCTGGATCTGCGCCCTCTGCGGTCCGAAGCGGGGGTGGGGGTGGAAGACGTGGCCAAGCGGTTGATGGACTACGGCTTCCATGCGCCCACGGTGAGCTGGCCGGTGGCGGGGACCATGATGGTGGAGCCCACGGAAAGCGAACACAAAGCCGAACTGGACCGCTTTTGCGATGCCATGGTTGCTGTGCGCCAGGAGGTGGCCGCCATTGCCTCCGGCGCCATGGATCGCCACGACAACCCCCTCAAACGGGCGCCCCACACCATCGCGGCCCTCACTGCCGATTCATGGGATCGTCCCTATAGCCGCCGACAGGGGGGTCTCCCCGGCAACCAGGATCCTGCAGAAAAGCTCTGGCCCGCCGTTGCCCGCATCGACAATGCCCGGGGGGATCGCACCCTCATCTGCACCTGCCCGGCCGTTCAGGACTACGCCAACCCCGATTCCGGGTAAGGTCAGAGTGTAGTTGGGAGACTGGCGCGCCCCCTGGCTGCTTGTTGCTGTCCGCCTGGGATCTTGACAGGCCAAGCGCACAGATTATGATGGCTTGCGGCGCCTCATAGTCATGCCAGATTATCCCTGAAATGGACACTCGAAGGGTAGGGAAATTCGAGCATGGACAACCATCAAGGGGTAGTCACTGTTCCGGGTGGCGCGCAAGGGGATGGGAGCAGCCCGCTCCTCATTCCCGGGAAAGCGGGCATGACCAACCAACTGTTCTTTCCCACAATCACAACACCCGGCAGGCGGCGGGCCCTGGGCTGAAGGGGTACCCGGCTTCCCCATGGGAGGTGGAGAGTAAGGAGCCATAGCTCCCGTGCGTTCTGCTCGGGGCTACCTGACCGCCATGGCGGCCTCGGTCAGGCGATCCAGCTTCTCGTTGATCACTCTGTTGTCCGCCTTGATTTCAGCGAGTTCGCCCCGGAATTCTTTCATCTCCTGCTGGCGCTTGGCCTCGTTGACCTTCATGTCAGCCCGAATCTCTTTCATCTCCTGCTGGTACTTGGCCTCGTTGGCCTTCATTTCTTGTTGATGCCTGGCCTCGTTGGCCTTCATCGCCTCGCGGAACTCCTTCATCTCCTCTCGTTGTCTGTCCTCGCTGGCCTTCATCGCCTCGCGGAACTCCTTCATTTCTTGTTGGCGCCTGTCCTCGCTGGCCTTCATCGCCTCGCGGAACTCCTTCATCTCCTCTCGTTGTCTGTCCTCGCTGGCCTTCATCGCCTCGCGGAACTCCTTCATTTCTTGTTGGCGCCTGTCCTCGCTGGCCTTCATCGCCTGCTGCTGCCGAGCTTCGCTGGCCTTCATCTCGTCCCGCTGCCGTGCTTCGTTGGCCTTGATTTCCTCGCGGAGGTCGTCAATGCGCCTGCTCTGGCCTCTTACGTCGGCCCAGACAACGGCAAGGCCCGCCCCTATGGCGCCGGGTTGCAGCCAGGCAACCAGTTCCGAGGGGAAAGCGGGCATGGCCAACCAACTGTTCTTGCCCACAATCATAACACCCGGCAGGCGGCGGGGCCTGGGCTGAAGGGGTACCCGGCTTCCCCATGGGACAGGGAGAGTAAGGAGCCATAGCTCCCGTGCGTTCTGCTCGGGGCTACCTGACCGCCATGGCGGCCTCGGTCAGGCGATCCAGCTTCTCGTTGATCACTCTGTTGTCCGCCTTGATTTCAGCGAGTTCGCCCCGGATCTCCTTCATCTCTTCGCGGAACTCCTTCATCTCCTGCCGCTGCCGGGCCTCGTTGGCCTTCATGTCAGCCCGAATCTCTTTCATCTCCTGCTGGTACTTGGCCTCGTTGGC